>CAZRGT010000043.1:0-91884 GCA_964599725.1 uncultured Gemmatimonadaceae bacterium
GGGAGCGACAGCGTCGCGCACAGGACGACACGCGCCGTCTTGAGCGCGAGATCATGGAGCGCGCACGCCGCGGCGGCGGAATCGCAAAGCGCCGTCGGTGGCGGCGCTACTGCTTTGTGGCCGAAGCGGTCGCGGGCCCGACCCGCGGGTTGACGGCTGCTGCTGGTCCGTCGCGCTAGCGACAGCGGCCTCCGCGCAGACGCCCCCTTCATGGGCGAGCGACACTCTGATCCGTCCGCGACCCTGCTAGTGCTCGCCCGCGGCTTGCACGAGCAGGGCGATTTGGACGCGGTTGTCGACCTCGAGCTTGTCGAGGAGTCGGGAGACATGGCCCTTGACCGTCGCGACGGAGAGGTGCAGCGTCGCGGCGATCTCGGCGTTGCCGTGGCCGAGGCAGGCCACAAACGCTCCGCCGCAGGCGTCGAGGTAGCGCTTGCCGTCGGCGTCCTCAAACCAGCAACCCTCCCCGCGCACGATGCGTGGGAGGGACTTGGTCAGCTTGCGGTAGAAGACGTTGCCGTGCGGGTAGGCGTGCATGGGAAAGGAAATCTACTGCGCTATCAGCTATCAGCTATCGGCCAAGCAGACAGCTGATAGCCGATAGCTGAAAGCTTCTTCAGAATCCGACCGCCACTCCCAGTTTCACCAGCGACTGCTCGATCGGGACGGATATGGTGTTGACCTTGCGATCGATGCGCTGGAATCCATAGTCCATCGTGAAGCGGTAGCGGCCGCTCTGCGGACCGACGTAAACGAGCAGGCCGAGCTCGAACGCCAGGCCCGCCGTTCCCTCACCGGTGAATTTGGCGCCGACCAGGTAGTTGCCCCGGAGCGCCACGGAAGCGCCGGGGCCGATAAGCTTCGAGTAGCGCACGCCGATGCGCCCGGCGCCCACTTCCTGTGCGGTGAGGTCGGGGTCGATGGTGCGTTTCATCACGCCGACCTCGGCGGTGAACCCCGCCGCGACATCAACGCCGAGCCGCGCGTCCAGCTGCGTCGCTTTGAAGGCCGTGAGTCCGCTGTTCTGGTCGCGCGGATCGAAGCTCACCCGGCTGAACGACCCCTCGGCACTCAGCCGGTGGAACCGCAGCCACAGCGTCGTTCCAACGCCGGCGCCGCGGAAGCGCAGATTGGACGACACCTCGCGATAGTCGCCCAACGCGCCCTGCACACCGAGGCTCACCGTCTGGGCGGATGCCGCGGCGGCCATCGCGACGAGAAGCAGGCCAACCATCACGAGCGCGCGTTTCATCGGGCCCCCCTGACGACCGGCACAATCGTGATCTGCACCTGGCGGCGCAGCTGGGAATTCTGTTGGGTGATATCGGCGTTGCGGCGCGCCAGCTGCTCGCGCAGCAGCTTGTTGTACTGGATGTTGCCCAATGCCGGCCGCGGCGCCGGTCGCTTGAGCGTCATCACGAACCCCGTGACGAGCGCGGCCAGGGCGGCGACGCCGATCTCACGGCTGGTCGCGGTCCCGAGGTCGCCGTTGTTGAGCGCCAACGCGCCGGCGCCCGCGGCCCCGGTATACAGCAGCGCGATGCCGAGCGGCCGGCCACTCTGAGGCGGAATCTCGGTTTCGGGAAGCGCGGTGTACCCGGGCAGCGCCGTGAGGTGCGGCAGGGTATCGACTGCGCCGACCGTCACCTGCACTTCCCGGGAATCGGAGAAGGTGTTCTGCCCGGCGCCGAATGCGTCGACCGCGATGGTCCACCTCCCCGCCGGCACTGGGTCGCCATTCGCGAGGGTCCCGGCCCACTTCAGGTTCAGCGTTCCCGCCACCACGCTGGAGTCGACGAGCAGGGAGTTCTGGCCGCTGATAGCGCGGGTGCGCACCCGCGCGGGCATCGTCACAGTGAACCGGACCGGCACTCCGCCACCCGGCGTCCCGGAAATGAACCGGGCGCTGTCGACCTTCATCTGCCGTACCACGAGCACCTGGCCCAGGGCGGCACTGAAATACCCGGTGATGCGCGGGGACACGCGCCGCGGGTCGAGCTGGCGGTCGGGGTCGAGCAGGATCGCCTCCTTGAAACCGGAAATCGCCGAGTCCGGCTGGCCGGTGGCGCTGAAGGCGAACCCGAGCAGCTCGTAGGCGCGGGCTCGCTCGGCGCTATTGAGCCGTTCCCGCAGGGCCGCGCGCGCCTGGACGACGACCTGCTGGAAGTCCAGCGCCTCGTACGCTTGAATGGCGCGGCGCAGCGTGGCATTCTGAATCGATTCCTGCGCGGCAAGGGCCCCGGGCCCGAGCAGCATGAACAGCGCGAAGAGTATACGTCGCATCGGCCTCATCCTTCCGCCTCCAGAGTGTATCGCTTGCGAACCGTGTTGCCAGCCTCGACCTGCACGCGTTCGATTTTCGTCTTGTAGCCAGGGCTCTCGATCCGGATCGTGCGCAGGCCGGGCTTTACCCGGTAGCGATCGAGCGGTGTATCGCCCACCTGGACACCGTCGATCGAGACGGCGCCGAACGGCACGGCGTCGATCGAGAGGTACCCGACTTCCTCCGCCGCGGCCTGCACGGGTGGCGGTTGCTGCACGACGGGCGGCGTCACGGACTGGCTGGGCGCCTGCTGGCGCGCCGGCTGCCGGTTCTGCGACGCCGGCCGGGTCTGACGGGGTGTCGACGGCGTCGCCGGTGCAGCCGGGGGATTCGTCGCCGTCGCGGTGGATTGCGCCGTCACCGCCAGATCGGAGGACGCCGGGGACGGCGCGGGCGCCGTGGTGGGCGGCGACTCGGTTTCGCCTTGGCCTCCGCGCAGGACGACGTAGCCGCCACCGGCGGCGGCGATGAGCACGAGCGCCACGAACAGGCCCGCCTTGGACGATTTCTTCTGCGCCGGCCGGGTGCGCGGACGTGCGGGGCCGACGGTGGGCGCCGACGTCGCGCTCGCCCCGGCGGACGCGGCGACGTGCTCGGTCGGCGTGTCGGCCGTGACGGGACCGCGCGCGGCGGGCCGCGCCACGGGTCGCGGCGATCCCTTCCCCGTCGCCGACACCGGCTGCTCCGGCCAGAGGGCCGTCGCGAAGTCTTCCATGGAGGGGAAACGCTCGGCGGGGTCCTTGGCGAGCGCGCGTTGAATCGCGTCCGTCAGGCATTTGGGGGTGTTCTCGCGCAGTCCGGAAAGGCGCGGCGCTTCCTCAAAGATGTGCTTGTACAGGATGGTGTGCACCGAGTCGCCGCTGAAGGGCAGCGCCCCCGCCAGCAGGCGATAGCCCAGGACGCCGAGCGAGTACTGGTCGGCGCGTCCGTCCACCGGCTGCCCCTTGGCCTGCTCGGGCGCCATGTAGTGCGGCGTGCCGATGATCATCCCGGTGCCGGTGAGCCCGCTCGCCGACTGCAACGCCTTGGAAATACCGAAGTCGGTCAGCATCACGCGGCCATCGTGGTCGAACATGATGTTGGCGGGCTTGACGTCCCGGTGCACGACGCCGCGGGAGTGCGCATGGCCCAGCGCGCAGGCGGCCTCCCACAGGATGCGCTGGAGGTAATCGTCGGTCAGCGGCTGCTTCGAGTCCAGCACATCCTCGAGCGAAGTGCCGGAGATGAACTTCATCACGAAATAGTTGAGGCCCTCTTCGCTCTCGACCCGGTAGATCGGGATGATGTTGGGGTGATCGAGCTTGGCGGCGGTCTTCGCTTCCTGCTGGAAGCGCTTGATGACTTGCGGATCGCTGGAGAAGTCCGGCGGCAGGACCTTGATCGCCACTTCGCGCTCGAGCGTCAGGTCCTGCGCCAGGAACACCGCGCCCATGCCGCCTTTGCCCAGCAGCCGCTTGATCTCGTACTTGCCCTGGACCAGACGCTGCAGCCGGGCCTGGAGCACCTCGATCGGCCCCGACGCCTGAGCGTCCGCGTCGCCACCCGTCTGGTCGGCCCCGCAAGCGAAGCAGAACCGGCTGTTATCGGGCAGCGCCGTGTGGCACTTGACGCACTGCGTTACGGAAGCGGTGATGGCAACCCCCTCACGGGACCGAGGCGAGCTCCGGCCGGCGGCGTGCGCGGGTCGTGCGGCGGCGTCCGCGGCCGCTGCCGGACCGATGGGGCCACTTGCGCGGGGCGGGCCACCCCCGGCGGTGTGCAGGCCACGGCGCTCTTCACGAGACAGAGCGAATAGTGCGTGGGCTCACCAGCCGTCTCGGCGATGCCGAGGTAGTAGTCGTCCGGCGCCAGCGGCACGGTGATCGACTCGTTGGATCCGATAAACTCCGACGCCCCCATGAACGCGAAGTCGCTGGCCCGCATGATGAAGATGTCGATGTCCGAGGCATCGAAGGCGCCGAGCGGGAGCGATTTCACACCGAACGTCACCATCGTATCGCTCAGAAACAGCGACGGCTGCACCCGGAACTTGATCCAGTCGATGTCGCCGGGATTGTCGAGCGTGAGCGTCGAGTCGCGCCAGGGTCCGTTCTGCCCGAAACCCGGTAACCCGACGACGATATGCTTCTGGGCCGGTGACGTGGAGTCCTGCGGCAACGCGGCGAAGGTCTGATCGGGATAGGTACACCACAGGTCGTCTTCCTCGAACCGATCCGGCGCAATGCGTCGATCGGCGACGAAATACCCGCGCAGGGCCGCGATGGTGTAGCCCCCATCCGAGCGCGTCGCGGTGAACAACTGCATCCGCGCGCTTGGCGTGGCGCGAAACGCGTGGACGGTGACCAGGGGCCGGCTCACCACGAAGGTGAAGAAGTAGTTCGGCCCGCACTTGAAGGTCCCGGTACCGGGCGAGAGCACATAGTTGCTCTGGTTCAGGCTGATGAACCCGCCGCCCACATAAACGATCGTGTCGGCGAGGTAGGTGAACGCCGTGTCGCTCGAGAAATCCGGGGACACGAGGAGGCTGATCGCCTGCGTGGTGTCGGAGCGATTGAACGAATACCAGTCTTCCGAAAACGGCGTCGCGGTGAGCGGCTCGTAGTACAGCGCCGGGTTGAAGAACAGGACCGGAAAGCCAAACAGGCTGCGCGGTCCCCCCGGGCCGTTGATGTCGATCGGCACCGCCTGCGAATCGCTCGGCTCATACAGATCGAATGGCAAGACGGTGATCGTATCGGCGGCCAGGCCGAAGAACCCCGGTCCGATGTAGAACGGTCGATCGGTGTTGCTCGGGAATGGCACCCAGTACGCCTCGCTGCCGAGTCCCACCTCGCTGCCGGCAAAGGAGAAGAAATCCCGGATCAGATCGGGTCCGCCCAGCGCCACCGCAAATAAATTCCGGATGCCGACGCCGTAGAAGCGCAGCTGGTCCCCGTAGTGCACGGTCTTCGGTCGCACGCTGTCGATCACGAATGACTGCGCCACCCGGATCGTCACTTCCCCATAGCCCCCGTGCTCGAACGCCACTGCCTGCGCCGAGATCGTTGCCAGTCCAGAAGCCACGCCCGTGACCTCGGCGTAACCGCCCGGAAAACCCTCCACGGTCGCGATCCCGTTTTCGTTCGAGCTCCACACGAGCTCGACGTTGGGAAGCTTGATCGTGTCTCCCGCCGCATCGAGCTGGAACGCGTACGCGAACAGCTGGTCGCGGTCGTTTTGGCCCAGCACGCCGTGGGCGACGAGCGAGTCCGACAGCAGCACCTGGACCCCTATGGTTTGCGCCTTATCGGTGGGCACGGAGCAGGAAACGATGATCGCCGCGCAGGCGGCGCCCAGCGCGAGGGCACGTACGGGAGAATGCATGGCCTTAGTCCGTCGGTATGATGGTGTATCAACATACAGAGCAACGGGTTCTATCGCCAGCGGATCACAGGCGTCCGCGCCGCTTCAACTCCAAGTACTTGTCTACCACCGCCTCCGCGGCCCGCTCGGGCGGCACATCCAGCACCAGTACACCGGCGCGACGCATGTGGGACAAGGCTTCCTCCCGGGCCCGCAGCAATTCCTCGGCGGCGGCCTTGCGCCACGCGCCGGCCACCGCGACCGGCCGCGCCGTGGCCACGCCGTCCAGCTCCGGGTTGCGCAGCGTCACGGCGAGCGGCAAGTGGCGCGGCCGCAGCGAGGCGAGATTCGCCACCAGGGCCTCCGAGGCGAACCGGTCGATCACGTCGGTGAACACCACCGTGAGCGCTCGCTTGCGGTTGCGCGCGGCGAGGTAGCGGAACGCGCCCGGGTAGTCGGGCTCCACCAGCGTGGGCGTCACCTCCGCCAGCACGTCCAGCACCTGCTTCAAGCCGCGGCGGCCGCGCTGCGGCGCCACGAAATGCTTGACGCCGTCCGCGAAGACCATGACCCCCACGTTGTCGTCGTGCTGCGCCGCGGCGTAGGCCAGCTCGAGCGCCGCCTGCACCACGAAGTCCATCCGGGCCGTCCCCGCCACGTCGGCGGTCATGAGGCGGCCCGCGTCGAGCGCCAGGAACACCTGCTGGCGCCGCTCCGCTTCGAACTGGCGCGTGATGAGTTTGCGGCGCCGGGCCGTCGCCTTCCAGTCGACGTGGCGCGGATCGTCTCCGGGAACGAAGTCGCGCAGCGATTCGAACAGCCGCCCTTCGCCCAGGCGCCGCAGCGGCTGGCGCCCCAGCTCGCGCCGCCGCAGCGCCTGCGCCACCGCGGCGCGGCGGCGCAGCGCCGTGAGCGCCGGATAGACCCGCACATCCCACGGCAGCGCCAGGGTGCCGCGCCGCAGACCCAGGCCGAGCGGCCCCACGGAATCCACCGTCAGCGACCCGCCAACCTCGTGCCCGCGCCGCTCGGGAATCACGGGGAGCCGCTCGCGCTCCTCGCTGCTGCCCGGCACCACCAGCGTGCGGGGCGGCTGTAGTCCTCCCAGCAGCTCGGGGCGCAGCTCCCGGACCCGCAGCCGCGCCCCCCGGCGGGTCGCATTGCGCCACGTGTAGACGACATCCACCGGATGGCCCAGTGAGTACGCAAGCGGGGATTCGCGCCGCGGCCGCACTTCGGCGCTCGCCTCCACACCGACGACGGGGGCCAGGATCCCGTCCGCCAGCACCAGGGCAAGCAGCAGGGCGTCACCCAGCAGCATGACGTCCAGGGCTCCCGGGACCCACATCCCGAGCAACCCGAGTAGGGAAAGCGCGGCGCCACCCGCCAGGAACCGACCGGTGGGGAGAATCACGCCGTCGGCACTTCGGTCCGGTCCAGGATCGCCTTCAGCGCCGCGTCGGCCGTCACCCCTTCGAGCTCCAGCTCCGGCGCCACGTTCACCCGGTGGCGCAGCACGGCCGGGGCCAGGCCCTTCACGTCGTCGGGAACGACGAAGTCGCGCCCGTCGAGCAGCGCCGCGGCCCGCGACGCCTTGAGCAACGCCACCGCCGCGCGAGGGCTCGCCCCCAGCGTGATGGAGGCCGCATCCCGCGTGGCGCGTACGATCGCCGTGATGTACGCGGTGATCTGCGGCTCGACCCGGATCGCGTCGGTGGCGGCCCGTAGCACCTCGAGCCCCCGCGCATCGATCACCGTCCCCACGCCATACGTCTCGGTGCGGTCCGCCTCGAACCCTTCCACGTAGCGGGTGAGGATCCCCTGCTCCACGGCGGACGGGGGATAGCCGAACACCACCTTGACCATGAACCGGTCCAGCTCGGCTTCGGGCAAGGGATAGGTCCCCTCGAACTCGATCGGGTTCTGTGTCGCGAGCACGGTGAACACGGGGGTCAGCGGGTGGCTCACGCCGTCCACCGTCACGGTGCGCTCCTGCATCGCCTCGAGCAGGGCTGCTTGCGTCTTGGCCGGCGCCCGATTGATCTCGTCCGCCAGCACGAGGTCGGCGAAAATCGGCCCGGGGCGGAAAGTGAACTCATGGGTGCCCGAGAGCATCGACACGCCGGTGATGTCGGCCGGCATCAGATCGGGGGTGAATTGAATGCGCTGGAACCGCACGTCGAGCACCAGCGCGAGGGTCCGGGCCAGCAGCGTTTTGGCCGTCCCTGGAACGCCTTCCAGGAGGACATGGCCGCGGGCCAGCAGCGCGACGACCACTTCCCGCGTCGCTGCCTCCTGGCCCAGCACCACCCGGTTCAGCGCGTCTACGATCCGGCGGGCGTCGCCCGCGGGCGCAATTCCTCCCACACGTCCTCCACGGCTTGGGCGGCCCCGAGTATCCGTTCGGCGCCGCCGGGTTTGGTCAGGAAATCCTGCAGCCGGCGGGTGGCCTGACGGCCGCGCGCACCGGGTAACGCCAGCTCCAACGCCGCGAGCCACTGACGGAAATCACCGCGCGACGGCTGACCGGTGCGCGACAACCGGCGCCGCAGCCCGGACACGACGAGTCCCACCGCCGTGTCCGTCCCGGAGGCTCCCTCGAGCCCCGCCGCCAATGCGTCGACGTGCTCGAGCGGCGAGCGGCGGCGCCGATCCAGTACGGGCCGCGGCGGTCCGAACCGGACCGCCGTCACCACGAGCCACACCAGCGCCACGGCGATCAGCTGCCACAACGCCCAGCCCGCCGGTGAGCCCGCCATCCACCCGAGCAGGGCGCGCACCAGCGAGCCCCCCGATCCGTAGCCGTGATGATACTCGTCCCAACTCACCCGGCCCCGCTCCCGGGGCACGAGCAGGGGCACGAGGACGATGGGCACGTCGCTCGCCCGCCACGCGGCGTTGCGAAAGTAGGCGTCGTCCGCCACCAGCAGCGCGCGGCCGCCGCCGCGGAATCTCAGCCGCAGCACGACCGGGGCGCCCCCGGCTGTCGCGAGCAGCGTATCGGCGCCGGATCCCACGGCCGCCGTGCATTCTCCGATCTCGCTCCACCCCCGCCCGCCCGGCCGCCCCAGCTTGCGCAGCTCCGCGACGCGCTTCGTGACGCCCTCCGCCGTGTCCTTCTCGACCGGATGCAGCACGCGCGTCACCGGAGGAAGCCGGGACACGCCGGGGGGAGCGACCACCAACGCACTGTCCAGCCGGATGCGGTCCGCGGAATCGGGCCTGGCGGTCTCCCATCCGAGGCACTGCGGCAATCCGCCGGCGTCCCCCACGGCCACCAACGCCCCACCGGTGCCGATGTACCGCGCCACCGCCTCCCGCTCGGCGGGCGCGAGCCACCGATCCGGGGCGACCACGACGAGCACGGCGGGCCGGCGGCGTACCTGCCGCGCGAGGTCGAACAGCGGCGTGCGACGGCGCTCCACCGGCACGCCGAGCCGCGCCAGCACGTCGTAGGGCGCGCGCCCGCCGGTGGGGCCGGTCCGATAGGTGGACGCCGGCTCATCGAGCGGCACGGCGCGGCGACGACCGCTGCTCGCGAGGATCGCGAGCGTGAGCGCGGCCGCCAGCAGCAGCACCAGCCCGATCTCAGTGCGGTACGACATGCTGCAGCAGCGCGCCGGCCGTGGCGCCGAAGTCGCGATACTCCGCCTCGTCGACCGGCTCGGCGCCGAAGAC
Organism: uncultured Gemmatimonadaceae bacterium; assembly: GCA_964599725.1. Classification (GTDB taxonomy): domain Bacteria; phylum Gemmatimonadota; class Gemmatimonadetes; order Gemmatimonadales; family GWC2-71-9; genus DASTHG01. The sequence continues at coordinate 9,344 of CAZRGT010000043.1, forward strand.
GTGTCGATACAAGCGCCCCACCAGCTCGGCGAACGAGGCCCGCCCGGAATCGCCCAGACGCGCCTCGCGCGCGTACTCCGCGGGCGTCTTGGAAGGATGGAAGGTGAGCGCCTGGCGTCGATCGAGCTCCAAGACCAGCGCGATGAAGCGATGCGCCAGCGCTTCGGTGTACCGCCCGGCGCGGGCCAGCGCGTCCGCGCGCGCCACATGACTGCGGGCATCGAGCAGGACCGGCGCGGCGCCGGGGGTGGCCGGGCGCGTGGGCGCCATGGTGGCCCGGTAGATACGCCAGATCGTCAGGCCGAGATGCACGAGGAGCGCAATGAGCAGCAGCAGAGCGCCCCAGAACAGCAGCTTGGCGCCCGTGGGATGCTGCACGCTGAACTGGGCCAGCCAATCACGCAGCCCCCACCACAGGTCCCGTAGCCGGTGCCGTCGGACCATTTCGACCCACTCGTACTCCGGCCGGTCAAACACCTCGCGCACGGCGCGCCGGACCGAGTCGGACGGGATGGCCTGGACGACCGCCAGCACCGCTACCCGCTCCCCAGCTGCTCGCTCAAGAGCTGCAGGTCGAATCCCTCGCGTCGCACCCGCGCGTCGTAGTACGCCAGCGTCATGATGCAGGGGATGATCGGCGCCAGCATGACGGACACGAACGAGGACACGATCACCCAGACCGACTGAAGGCCCGGGACGATCTCCAGAATCAATGCTCCGAGCGCCTGGACCACGATCGCCGGCAGCACGCTGGCGATGAGGACGGCCACGAGCCCCAACCCGAGCAGTCGGCGCTTCGCACCCCGGGTCAGCTCCCACGACCGGCCGAAGGCGTCGAACGCGCTGGGCAGGTTCTCGAGCACGACCGTCGGTGTCGTCAGCATGTAGCCGCAAGCGATGAACAGCAGCAGCCAGACCATCATGCAGGCTCCCGTGAACACCAACAGCGCCACGACTCCTGTGCCCGCGGCCTTTCCGCCCACCGCCACCAACGCGACGGCGACCCCGCAGACGATCGCCACCAACGCGAGCAACAGCCCCTTGCCGAGACCGACCAGAAACAGGGGCACGATCTTGCGCGCTCCGAAGGAGAGCGCTTCTGCGAACAGCGGCGGCCGGCCCAGGTAGGAGTCGGAAATCACCCGGATCGATCCGGCGGTGAGCAGCAACAGCGCGCATTCATAGACGACGAACAGCACCAGGCCCCAGAGCATGATCGGCAGGAGATCGTTCTGAATGGCGGCGAGCGTCTGGTCCGGTGCCTGCGCACCCTGGAAATTGAAGAAGCGCAGACGCCAATACAGGCCGACGGCCAGCGGCAGCCACATCACGGTCAGGCTGAGCTTGAAGAACAGCCCGAAATGACGACGGAATAACGAGAGGGCGCCATCCAGGATTTCCCCGAATTCCATCGGCCGCAGATCCGCCATGGTCTCGCCCTTCCGGTGTGAGAGGCGGTAAGATGAGGACGTGAGCCCCCCCGCGCGAGTCCCGCAGCAGCCCTTCGATCTGCGCCAACAGCACGGCGTCGAAACCCCCGAGCACGTCACGTTGTCGTTCGAGCTGGCCGGCCTCGGCACTCGCGCCGCGGCGGCCGCGGTCGATGCCGCGGCGCTCGCGGTGGCGAACATCGCCCTGATCGCCTTCTTCGTCGCGGCGGGGGCGTCGGGCGAATGGGCCACCGGTTGGGCCAGCTGGGGCACCGCAATCGTGGTGCTCGTCACCGGTTTGAACTTCTTCCTCTACTACACGCTGTTCGAGGCGCTGTGGGACGGCCGCACGCCCGGCAAGCGGGTACTCGGCGTCCGGGTCGTCCTGGATACCGGGCGCCCGATCACGGCCAACGCGGCCGCGGTCCGCAATCTGATCCGGATCGTGGACTTTCTGGTGCCGCTCGGCCCGCTGCCCGGCCTGGTGCTCGTGTTCGCCCACCCGTCGAACAAACGGCTCGGAGATCTGGCCGCCGGCACGATCGTGGTGCGGGACCGGGTGGCCGCCTGGGGCCTGGCCCCGTCCCTGCCACCGACGCCCGAGGCGGCAGAGCTGGGGCCGCCGGAGCTGACCGAGCAGGAGTTCGCCTTGCTCGATCGATTCCTGGCGCGAGCGGACGCTCTCATTCCCGCGGTGCGCGTGCGCATGGCCGCCGAGTTGACGCGACGATTCGAGCTCCGCGTGCCTCGGCGCAGTGTCGACGCCGAGACGTACCTCACCACCGTGTTCGCCGACGAGCAGCAGAAGCGGCGCGGCCGGTTCGCGACGCGCCCCACTGCCGGCGCCGGGCGCACCACCGTGACGGCCGAGCGGTTCGTCGCGCGCAAGCGCGACACCTGGGAAGCGTTCCGCGCGGCCGCCCAACGTCTCGAGCACGGCGGGTTGTCGCGACTCCCCGCCGCCGAGATTCCGGGATTTTCCGCTCGCTATCGCGAAGTGGCCGCCGATCTGGCCCGGGCGCGGACCTACGGCGTGGACCCTCACGTGACGGCGTATCTGGAGCGACTGGTGGCCGCAGGGCATTCGGCCCTGTATCACGGGCGTGGGGCACGCCGGCCGCCGTTCGCCCAGTATCTGCTCGCCGACTTCCCTGCCGCGGTCGTGGCCTCGTGGCGACACGTGCTGGCGGCGTTTCTGTTGTTCATGGTCCCCGCGGCAGTGGGCTTCGTGATGCTGCGCGAGCGCCCGCAGCTGGCGCAGGAGATCATCCCACCGGGGATGGTGAGCCGCGCCGAGCAGGCGGCGGAGCGGCAGGCCGAGGGAATCGGTTACGCGGCGGTCGAGAGCGGGGAGCGGCCGGTCATCGCCGCGGCCATCATTTCCAACAACATCCGGGTCTGCATCATGGCCTTTGCCGGCGGAATGCTGGCCGGCGTCCTGACGGTGCTCGCCCTCGTGTTCAACGGTCTCGCAATCGGCACCGGCTTCGGCCTGTTCGCCAACTACGGGGCCGCGGGCTACCTCGGCACCTTCGTCGCCGGCCACGGCGTGTTGGAGCTCACCGCCATCTTCATTTCCGGAGGCGCCGGGTTCCGCCTGGCGCACGCCCTGATCGCGCCGGGAGACCGCACCCGGGTGGATGCCCTGGTGGTGGACGGGCGCATCGCCATGCGCATGATGGGAGCCGTCGTGTTTCTGCTCGCCATCGCGGGCTCGATCGAAGGACTGTTGTCCACCAGCGACGCGCCGAACGCTTGGAAGTACGTCGTGAGTGCGGCCAGCGCGATCTTGCTCGGCCTCTACTTCCTCAATGGATATCGGGCCTGGAAGCTGCGGCAATGACGCCGGGCGAGACCCGGCGCGGCGCTACAGCAGTGAGCGATACAGATCGCGGAGATGGTGGTCCCGCAAGTCCCGCACGGCCAGCCACAAATCCTGCTCGGAAACCGCGCAGAAGATCTCAGCCGTCGTACGCTCATGCTCGGTCTCCTCGGCGCCGAAATGGATCCGTCCGCGCCACACCCCATCCTCGGCGCGCCGCAAGGCGAGCCGAACGGCGACACTTTGTCCTTCGAATCGAATGGGGGGAAGATTGTGAACGACTGCTTCGCGTACTGCCGGGGTTTGAGACCGTGCCGGTTGTGCGGGCATGCCGATCCGGTGGCTGGTTTGGGGAAAGATTATATGGAGCCATGACTTACGCAATGGCGAATGTGAGTGGGGAGTGGGGAGTGGGGAGTGGTACGTGACGGCGATGACCTGAGTCGCAGCGGCGCACCGTCAGGTACCACTCCCCACTCCCCACGCAGTTTCAGGTCTTAAACGGCACCGGCGCGAACGTCAGCACGAACAGCGCCAACGCCACCCAGGCGAGCCGACGCCGCGACGCGGGAAGCGGTCGCTCGGGGACCAGCACGTTGGGGTGATCGAGCCGGCCCCGGGACAACACCAACACCAGACCCGCCCACACATACCATCCCGCCCACCAGTATCCGAGACCGAGCACCCCGATCCAGAACAGCAGCGCGACGCGCTGGTGCCACCGCGGCTGGGCCGCGTACAGCAGGTGTCCCCCATCGAGTTGCGCCATCGGGAGCATGTTGATCATGGTCACGAACATCCCGAGCACGCCCACCAGGGCGAGCGGGTGCAAGGCGAGCGGTCCGCGATTTCCCCATACGAGGAGGCGTGTCACGAGCGTCACGGGAGAGTCGCCCAAGAGCAGCCGGTCGCCGCCAACCCAGAGCACCATTCCACTCACGCCTTCGAGCGGCGGCAGCGGATGCGACCAGCGGATGCCGATCCACAATACGGGCAGGGCGAGCACGAATCCCGCGATCGGCCCCGCCAGACCGACGTCGAACAACTGGCGTCGATCGCTGAGCAACGTGCGCAGGCGAATGAACGCGCCCATGGTGCCGATGAACGATGGCCACAACGGCACGGGAATGAAGTACGGGGGCGATACATTGAGCTGGTAGCGCCGGGCCATGACGTAGTGCCCCAGCTCGTGCGCCAGGAGGATGGCCACGAGCGGGACGGAAAACACGAGTCCGCCGGCGAGGGCCGCGACCGGATCGCCGATACTGGTGATGCGTCCACGCAGAAGCCCCCAGGCGTCGTCGAGGACGAGGGTGCCGCGCAGCACGCTCCCGGCGACGGTCGTCGTCACCAGCGTCGCGAGAAACAGCAGCACAGGCTGCCACCACCGTTCCGCGGGGAGCACGCGTCGCCGGCTCAGGATCAGCCAGCGCCCCCCCGGCTCGTCGGACCAGTAGTAGCTTCCTTCCCACCGCGCGAGCGCGAGACGGAGCTCCGGAGAGGGGTCGGTGTGAGCCGGATGTACAAGCACATCAACGACTTCCCGATCGCGGAGGAGCGTCGAGCGCCACGCGACGGCATACGGCGCGATCTCGGGCGGAACCGTTTGATCTTGACTAGAGGCCACGCGAACCCCTATGATAGCCGCTGCACACCGGCACAACCCATACAGCTTCCATCGATCCACAGATCAACACATTCACCACCCTGCCACGGGTTTCCCTACCCGCCTGTAGCCCAATGGAGTCTCTCCACACGTGGACATCGCTGAGCTGAAACGCAAATCCGTCGCGGAACTGCACGCGATGGCCGAAGGCCTCAACATTCAAAACTACTCGGGGCTTCGGAAGCAGGACCTCATCTTCCGCATCGAGCAATCGCTGCTCGACACCGACACGGTGCTGCGCGGCGAAGGCGTGCTCGAGATTCTTCCAGAGGGCTACGGCTTCCTGCGCAGTCCGGACTGGAACTACCTCTACGGGCCCGACGATATCTACGTCAGCCCGAGCCAGATCAAGCGCTTCGATCTGCGCACCGGGGACACGATCCTCGGCCAGGTGCGGCCGCCCAAGGAAGGCGAGCGCTACCTCGCGTTGCTCAAGGTCGAGACGGTCAACGGCGAGGAGCCGGAAAAGGCGAAACACCGGGTCGCGTTCGACAACCTCCGGCCGCGCTATCCCGAGGAGCGCATCCGGCTCGAGCGCAAGGACGGCGATCTGTCGATGCGGGTCATGGACATCCTGTGCCCCATCGGCAAGGGCCAGCGCGGCCTGATCGTATCGCCGCCGAAAGCCGGCAAGACCATCCTGATGCAGAAGCTCGCCAACTCCATCATCGAAAACCACCCCGAGGTCTACCTCATCGTGCTGCTGATCGACGAGCGGCCCGAGGAGGTGACCGACATGGAGGAGAACGTCAAGAGCGCCGAGGTGATCTCCTCGACGTTCGACGAGCCGGCCGACCGGCACGTCCAGGTCGCCGACATGGTGATCGAGAAGGCCAAGCGCATGGTCGAGCACGGCAAGGACGTCGTGATCCTGCTCGATTCGATCACCCGCCTGGGCCGCGCGCACAACGTCGTGGTGCCGCACTCGGGCAAGATCCTCTCCGGCGGCGTGGACGCCAACGCGCTCCAAAAGCCGAAGCGGTTCTTTGGCGCCGCGCGCAATATCGAAGGCGGCGGCTCGCTCACGATCCTCGCCACCGCCCTGATCGACACCGGCTCGCGCATGGACGAAGTGATCTTCGAGGAGTTCAAGGGCACGGGCAACATGGAGGTCATCCTCGACCGCCGCATCGCCGACCGCCGCGTCTACCCCGCGATCGACGTGCAGCGCACCTCCACCCGGAAGGAAGAGCTCTTGCTCGCCAAGGAAGAGCTGAACAAGGTGTATCTGCTCCGCAACTTCCTCGCCGACATGCCGCCGGTCGAAGCGATCGAGTTCCTGCTCGAGCGCATGAAGCGCACCAAGTCGAACCAGGAGTTCTTCGCGACGATGTCGCAGAGCTAGGCCGATGGGGAGGCTGTTGGGGGTGGATTGGGGCGAGCGCCGCATCGGGCTCGCGCTCTCGGATGAAACACAGACCCTCGCACAGCCACTCGGCACCCTCACCCGCCGCCGTGGCAAGCGGTTTCCCATGAAGGACCTGCTCACGCACCTCGACGCCCATCAGGTCGTGGGGATCGTGGTCGGGCTGCCGCTCGACGCCTCCGGAGACGAAGGGCCGCCGGCCCGCGCCGCGCGCGCCCTCGCCCAGGACATCGCGCGCCGCTCCACCCGGCCGGTCACGTTGTGGGACGAGCGGTTCACCACCGCCCGTGTCCGGCGCGCGGTGCGCGAGATGGGCGGCACGCCCCGGGATCGCGCCGGGGACATCGACGCACTGGCCGCGACACTGCTGCTGCAGCACTTTCTGGACAGCCGCAAGGGAAGCTCGGTGTGAGAACGATTTCGGATTGCGGAATTCGGATTGCGGAATCCGCGGGTCGCCATCAACTCCGCAATCCGCAATCCGCAATCCGCATTCTGCTCGCAGGCATGCTCGCGTGCAGTCACGGGAATCCCACCCCCTGCGACGCCGGCGGGACGGGCTGCGTCGCGGTCACGGTGCCACGCGGGGCCACGCTTCGAGCCGCCGTGGATTCCCTCGCCGCACACGGTCTCGTCACGCACCGCTTCTGGTTCACCGTCTACGCGCGCGCCCGCGGACTCGGCAGCACCCTGAAGCGCGGAGCGTACGCGTTTCACCCGAACGCCGGTTGGAGCGACATCGTCACCGCTCTCCGGCGCGGCCGCGGCACCCTGGTCCGGTTCACCGTCCCCGAAGGGCTGATGCTCGTCGAGGTGCTCCAGCTGGCGGCCACCGCGTTGGACGTCCCCCTGGATTCCTTCCGGGCCGCCGCCGAGGATCCGGTGCTGCTGCGGGATCTCGGTCTTGCAGCCTCGGCCGCGAGCGTCGAAGGCTACCTCTATCCGACCACGTACACCGTCCGCCCGCACCCCTCGGCGCGCGAGTTGGTGCAACTGATGACCGATCAGTTCCTGGCCCATTGGCTGCCCGCCTGGGAGCCTCGCCTCGATACGCTCCGGATGACGCGCCACCAGATCGTGACGCTGGCCTCCATCATCCAGGCGGAGGTGCGCTTCGGTCAGGACCGGGAGTACGTCTCGGCGGTGTACCACAACCGCCTCCGGATCGGCATGCTGCTCCAGGCGGATCCGACCGTCGTCTACGCGTTGGGCCGCCGCCCGCGCCGGGTGTACGAGCGGGATCTGGCGATCCGGTCCCCGTACAACACCTACCTGCATCCCGGCCTCCCGCCGGGACCCATCAGCCAGCCGGACAGTGCCTCGCTGGCGGCCGCGCTCTATCCGACCGGGGCCCCGTTTCTCTATTTCGTCGCACAACCAGACGGGAAGCACATCTTCTCGGTGACCTACGCGGAGCATCTCGCCGCGATTCGGCGAGTCAAGGAGCTGCAGAGCGGGCGTCGAACCCGGAGCCAAGCGCCGTCCTGATGGTCCGCGCCGCCGTCTCGACATCCCCAGCGCCAAGCACCGCTCCAATCACCGCCGCGCCGGCCGCGCCGGCTCCGATGATCGCCGTCGCGTTCACCGGGCCGATGCCCCCGATCCCGATCACCGGAAGGCCGGAGGGGGCAAGCCGGGCCAGCGCCGCGAACCCCTCGGGACCGAGCGGCGGCCCCGCATCCGGTTTGGTGTTGGTGACGTAGCACGGGCCGACGCTCCAGTAGTCGACCGGCCATTGGCGCGCCCGCTCTGCCTCGAGAGCGGAGCCGACGGAGGTGCCCAGCAGGAATCCCGGGGGAAGGTGAGGTCGGATAGCAGCCGGGGGCACGTCGGCCTGACCCAGGTGCGCGCCGGCGGCCTGCGCGGCGAGCGCGACGTCGACGCGGTCGTTCACCAGCACCGGGACGGGAAGCGCCAGCACCAGGGCGCGGGCGAGCGCCAGCAGATCCTGGGCGGGAGCGTCCTTCCAGCGAACTTGAATCATGGTCGCGCCGCCCCGGACGGCCGCGCGACAGACGTCCACGGCCTCGCGCCCCTTGAGGAACGCGGGGTCCGTGATCACCATCAGTCGCAGCCGATCGGCGAGGCTCATGAACACCGACAAACTAACCGCGGTCGTCAGTGCCAAGGGTGCGGCCCGATGGGCCGCGGGGCATCCATGGATCTACCGGAGCGACGTGGTGGACGAGCCGCGCGGCGAAGCCGGGATCGTGCGCGTGACCGACCGGCGCGGGGCGTTTCTGGGACAGGCGCTCCACTCGCCCCGGAGCGAGATCCGGCTGCGGCTGCTCGCCCCTGACGACGCCTTGATCGACGCGGCGTGGTGGTCCGACCGCTTCCGCGCCGCCGCCCTGCGGCGCACCGGCATCCCCTCGGACGCCGTGCGCGTGGTGCACGCCGAAGGCGACGGCCTGCCGTCGCTGGTGGTCGACCGCTATGGCCCCTACATCGTGGCGCAGCTCTTGTCCGCGGGCCTCGAAGCGGTACGGGACGAGGTGGTGGAAGGCATCCGCACCGCGCTCGAGCCGGACGGCATCCTGCTGCGCAACGACTCGGCGGTGCGACGGCATGAAGGACTGCCCCTCCTGACCCAGACCGCGTATGGCCGCGTGCCGGAGGAGGTGGTCGTCACGGAACATGACGTGCGCTATCTCGCGGCGCTCCATCACGGTCAGAAAACCGGGGCGTTTCTCGACCAGCGCGACAATCGAGCGCTGATCGCCTCGTACGTCCCGCCGGGGGGCCGCGCGCTCGACGTGTTTGCCTATCACGGCTCGTTCGCGCTCCACCTCGCGCGCCGGGCGGGCAGCGTGATGGCGGTGGATCAGAGCGCCGAAGCGCTGGCCCGGGGACGGCGAAACGCGGAGCTCAACGGGCTCACCACCATCCTGTGGCGCGAAGCCAACGCGTTCGACCTGCTGCGCACGCTGGAGCGGGCCCGAGAGCGGTTCGACACGATCGTGCTCGACCCTCCGGCGTTCGCCAAGACCAAGGCCAGCGTGGCGCGCGCCCTGGCGGGATACAAGGAGATCAACTTGCGCGCCATGCGCCTGCTCGCCCCGGCCGGGATGCTGCTCTCCTGCTCTTGCTCCTACCACGTACACCGGGCCGATTTCCTGGAAATGTTGACCGCTGCCGCCTGCGACAGCGGGCGCCGAATCGAGCTGGTGCGCGTGACCGGCGCCGCCCGAGATCACCCGGAAATCCTGACCATTCCGGAAACCGGGTACCTGAAGGGCGCGTTGCTCAGGGGCGTGGACTGACTGTCGTACCAAGGAGTTGACTCCCGGCGCGCGTCTTACAACCTTGCACCCATGCCATCCGCCCGGCCCGAGGCGCACGACCGGACCGCCCGAATCCGGCGCGTGCTGCTGGGGCTCCTGGTCGCCAATCTGGCCGTCGTGGTCGCCAAGCTCGACGTCGGGCTGGCGTCGCGCTCGCGCGGCGGCGCCCAGGCGAAGTACGCCGAGGTGACGATCGCCGTCGACCGTGAGACCAACGTCGCGGCGGCACACGCCATCGCGGATGAAGTGGAGCGCCGCTTGGAGCGCGACCTCCAGTTCGCCGAGGTCACGGTGCACATCGAGCCATGCTGAGCGCCCTGGACCAGGGCGCTCACGCGCCCCGCCCGCGGCGGCCGGCTCGCTCGCTGCGCCAGGAGTACGAGGAGTTCCTGTTCCAGCGCATCGAGGAGTACAAGAACACGCTGGCGCGCGTCCACTTGCTCGAGATCGGCGACGAAGCGGTGCGCGAGCTGGAAATCGCCGCCGCCGACCAGTACCTGCTCACCGAGGTGCTGCTGCTCGAGCACGTCGATCGCGTCATCTCCCGACGGCTGCGGCTCCCCAGTTTCCAGCGCTGGTCGCGCAGCCACCGCGCCCTGCGCGCAGCGCAACGCGCGCCCACCCACTGGGAGCTGGAGCCGGCGGGACCGCTGGTGCCGTGCGCTCGACGACTCGAGCCCGGTGACGCGGCGGTGGTCGTCGGCGCCGCGGCGCTCTCCGCGGCGCTGTTCGTCGCGGCGCACGACGTGGAAGTGCTGTTGCTGGACCAGGACCTCGCCGCCGTGGAGGCGGCCGAGGGGCGCGCGGTGGCGGAACAGCTCGCCGGACGATTCCACGCCCTGGTGGTCCAGTTCGGCAACTGGATGCCCGACGTCCCCGTGACCGTCGCCGTGCTGCATCCGGCTGCGCTCGCCGGGCTCGAGCCCGATGTCCGCCAGGCGCTCGTCCATGATCTCCAGAGCCGCACGCCGCCGGGCGGCATGCACGTCGTGCTTCCCTGGAGCGGGGACGAGCCAGCGGAGGTGATCCCCATCGGGACCGATACGCTGCTGGAGTTCTATGCGGAATGGCAGATCGATCGCCGACCCCGCGGCCGCCGTGGCGGATTCGCGGCCACCAAGGCTCCGCGTCAGTCCGACACGCAGGCGAACGTGTCGGAGTAACGATTCCCTGTCGCCGGCTCACAACGCAACTGAATATCACAAAATAACTTATGTGTCTCACCCGCCTGGCCCCCGTCTTGCCTTTCCTTGGCGGAAAGACAACCAGCCACGAGTGAGATCAATGACCAGCCTGCCGCTCCTCACCGACGACGAACCGCTCGGAATCGTGCTCCGCACCGGCCCGCGCACGCTGCGCCCGGCCCGGATTTGGGCGTATTGCTGGTGCGACGATGATCTGGAATCGGGCGATCACGTGCACCGCCGGCTCCCGGTGGATCCGCATCCCGTAGGCGCCTGAGCACGTAGCCGCTGCGGTGCTGAAAGCGGGGCCGGCGTTCGCGCCGGCCCCGCTTTGCGTTTCGGTGCGCCCGCCTCTACTCTAGTAGCCGATCGGGTCCGGCTCACGTACCGTTTCCGTCTCCCACCACAATCCCACATGCCCGATTTGATGCAGGCGATCGTCAAGGACAAGCGCGCTCCGGGCCTGACCGTGACCAGGGTGCCGAAGCCGGTCGCCGGACCGGGCGAGGTGCTGATCGCGGTCCGCCACGCCGGCGTCTGCGGCACCGATCTGCACATCGCCGATTGGGATCCCTGGGCTCAGGGGCGGATCCATCCCCCGGTCGTGGTCGGCCACGAATTCGCGGGGGAGATCGTCCAGGTGGGAGACGACGTGACCGGTCTTGCGGTGGGACAGATCGTGACCGCCGAAGGACACATCGTGTGCGGCCATTGCCTGCAATGCCGCACCGGCAACGGTCACATCTGCAAGAATACCAGCATCATCGGGGTGGACCGGGACGGCGCGTTCGCGGAGTTCATCTCGATGCCGAGCGGCAACGTCCTGCCCCTGCAGGGCATCCCGACCGAGGTCGGCGCCGTCATGGACCCGATGGGCAACGCCTTCCACACGGTCCTCACGGCCGAGATCCCCGGCAGCACGGTACTGATCGTGGGATGCGGGCCGATCGGCTGTTTCGCCGTGGGCATCGCGCGCGCGGCTGGAGCGGCGCGCGTCATCGCGTCGGACGTCAACCCCAAGCGATTGGCGCTCGCCGCCCGCATGGGCGCCCACGTCACCCTGAACGCGGCCAGCGAGGACGTGGCGCAGACCGTGGCCGCGGAGACGGGTGGCGAGGGAGCGGACGTCGTATGCGAGATGTCCGGCATCCCCCAGGCGCTGCACCAGGCGTTTCGGGCCGCGCGCATGGGCGGGAGGGTCCAGCTCCTGGGAATCCCCAAGGGCGAAGTGCCCATCGATTTCGCGAACGAGATCATCTTCAAGGGGATCACGGTGTACGGCGTCATTGGGCGCAAGATGTACGCGACCTGGCACCAGATGCGCCGTTTCCTCACGACCGGATTGCTCGATCCCCGACCCGTCATCACGCACCGCTTCCCGCTCGCCCGGATCGACGACGCGCTCGCCGCGATCCGCTCGGGAGACGCCGGCAAGGTCATTCTGGAGATCGCATGAGCTTCGCCGCGAGCCTGCAATCGGAGCTGGACCAGTTCAAGCGCGATGGCGTGTACAAGCGCCTCAACTACCTCGAAACCCCGCAGGGTGCGCGATCGCGCATGGAGGGGCGCGGAGAAGTCGTGATCCTCTCCTCCAACAATTACCTCGGGTTGTGCAACGAGCCGGAGGTGGTGGCGGCGGGCAAGGCCGGCTTGGACCGCTACGGGGCCGGCACCGGCTCGGTGCGGTTCATCTGCGGGACGTTCACGATTCACCGCGATCTCGAGGCCGCGCTCGCCCGTCTCGTGGGCTGCGAGGCGTCGCTTTCCTCCGTGAGCTGCTGGAACGCCAACGAAGGGCTGTGCGCCACCATTCTGGGCGAGCAGGACATCGTCATCTCCGACCAGCTGAATCATGCCTCGATCATCGACGCGATCCGGCTCGCCAAGGCGATCACCAAGTGCCGCACGGCGGTGTACCGGCACTCGGACATGGCGGACCTGGAGCGGCAGCTGACGGCCGCCCGGGGCGCGCGGCGCCGGCTGATCTTCACCGACGGGATCTTCTCGATGGAGGGGGACATCGCCCGGCTGCCGGACATCCTCGCCCTCGCCAAGCAGTACGACGCGATCGTCGCGGTCGACGACTCCCACGCGACAGGAGTGCTCGGGAAGACCGGTCGCGGCACCGCCGAGCACTTCGGCGTGCTCGGCCAGGTGGACATTATCACGTCGACGCTCGGCAAGGCGTTGGGAGGCGCCGCAGGGGGCTTCACCGCCGGCCCGGTGGCGCTGACCGACTTTCTGATCCAGCGCTCCCGCCCCCAGCTATTCAGCAACGCTCTCCCCCCCACCGTGGCCGCGAGCGCGCTGGCTGCCGTGCGCCACCTGGAGGCGCATCCCGAGCGCGTCGTCCGGCTGCGCCAGCATGCCGTGTATTTCCGGGAACGGCTTCAGGCGGTGGGCTTCAGGCCGCTTCCAGGGGAAACGCCGATCGTGCCCGTGATTCTGGGGGAAACCTCGAAGGCGATTCAGCTGAGCGACCGATTGCTCGACCACGGTGTCTTCGTCACCGGGTTCGGATACCCCGTGGTGCCGCAGGGTCACGCCCGTGTGCGCTGTCAACTCTCCGCGGCGCACACGCGCGAGGACCTCGATTTCGCTCTGCAGGCGTTCGAAACGGTGGGGAAGGAGCTCAAGTTGATTTAGGACATCATGACAACATTATAACGACACTGTCGACACTTACTTTCGGCATATCTACGGTAAATCCGGTTGACTTCAAGTAGTTTCACTGATCAGCGGCTTAAACGACACTCCCGCAACGTCCTAGCTTGAGCCCTACCGCTTGCCAAATGGCGGCCGACTCCTATTTTGGGGGTCCTGACAGCCAACCGCTGTCAGGCAACCCGTGGAGGAGTGCGATGAAGCCGATGTCCCGTTTGGCGCTGTACGCCCTGCTCATGGCCCCCCTGATCGCGGTCCGCCCCGCCGCCTCCCAGGTGGTCAACGACCATTCCAACCGCTGGTACTGGGGAGCCCAGGCCGGCGGGTTCCTGTTTCAGACCAACGGGCAAGGGTATGCGCTCGACCCGATGTTCGGTGCCCACTGGCTGATCACGGCCAAGCGAACCGCCCTGTACATCGGCGGCGAGCAGGCGTTTTTCCTCACCGATGCCCTCTCCTCAGTCGGCGATCCCAACTCCGCGACCGGCGTGCGGGACGCCACCTTCGGCCAGGTGCGCCGCCTGTTCGTCGGCTTGCTCGCGTTCCCACTGCAGCGGCGCATCGAGCCCTATGCGGGCGGTGGGTTCGCCATCGTGACCGTGCAGGACGCGGTGGTCGACTGCAGCAACACCACGCCGAATTCCCAGTGCGCCACGGCCAATGACCAGATCGCGGCCCAGAGCCTCGTCGACGACGCCTCGAGCACGGCCGTCGCCTGGTTCATGGGCGGCGTTCAGCTCAACGTGGGCCAGTTCGTGGTGTTCGGCCAGTACATGCTCACCTCGGCATCGCAGAACTTCCTGCTCGCGGGCTCCACCCACTCGATTCAGGGCGGCGTCCGGTACGCCTTCGGCAGCTCCAAGGAAGACGTGAATACCGCGCACTAGCGCGACAACCACCGCGATCCGGCGATCACGAAGCGCAGCGGCCAGTCCTGCGCGCGCGTGATCCCGATTCGCCCTGTGATCTCGACCGGCGCCTTCGGGCGCCGGTCGCGTTCTATGCGCAGTCGTCCCCGCGCCAGCAGCCGGCCGTTCTCCTTCCCCGTAATCCCGAGGGCTGCGCACAAACGCGCCGGCCCGGCGCACAGATCCCGATCGGCGACCGGGCCGCGGCGCCGCCGCATCAGGGCCAGGCCCTCCAACGGCTCGAGGGCGCGGATCAGGACCGCCGCCGGAAAGTCACGTCGTTCGGTGACGGCATTGAGGCACCAGTGCATGCCGTAGGTGAAGTGGACGTAGGCGGTACCGGGCGGACCGTACATCGGTTCCGTGCGCGCCGTGCGCCGATGGCCGTACGCATGGCTGGCGGGGTCGTGCGGACCGAGATATGCCTCGGTCTCGACAATCCGGCCGGCGGCGCGCCGACCGCCGATCTCGCTCACGAGAATCTGCCCCAAAAGCCGACGCGCGACCTCGGGTGTGGGTCGCGCGTAGAACGACGGCGGCAGCGGCGAGTGGATCACTCGCCGCCGATCAACCCGCGTTTCACCCGGGTCCAGAACGAGCCACCCTCCTCCGGGTGTGGCGCCGCGGGCGGGGCCGCGGGTGGCGCAGCCGCCGGTGGCAGCGCGGGACGTACCGGTGGCGCCTGACGCGCCACCATCGACTCGCCGCGCTCCTCGCCGTTCCGCTCTGCGCGACCGCGACCACCCCGCCCGCGGCCCCCCCGCCGTCCCTGAGCGGCGTGCTCGCCGGACTCACCGCCGCGCCCTTCTCCCCCGCGGGTCTCGGCTCCACCTTCCCGAGGCCCCCCACGGCCACTCCGTCCGCGGCCGCCCCGGCCGCGCCCGCCCCGTTCACCACGCTCCCGATGCGGACGCTCCCCTTCCTCCCGTCCCGCTGCGGGCTCACCCGCCGTCGGCTGCGATTGGCGTGGCGGGATCAGCTCGATCCGGGAACGGAAGTTGGGATCCATCTCGACCACTCCCACCTTCGGAACGCCAGGCGCTGCCGGCCGCGGGCCGCGCGAGCCCCGCCGGAACCGCGCGCTGCGGATCGGCACGCCGCCCGCGGGAGCTCCGGGCCGCGAATAGGGGGGCGGCGGAGCCGAAGACGCCGGCATCGGCGGCTCGATCTCCTCTTCCTCAACAACTGGCGGACTGGGCGTCCGTTCGGGCGGGGCGTCTTCATGTCGCACGCGGACCGCGTAGTCGCCCGCTTCATCCTTGGAGAGGTCGATCAACTCGGCATCGTGTGCTTGCCGCAGCAGTTTCGGCATGCTGCGGGATTCGACCTTTCTGGTCCCGTCCGGCGCCAGCTCGTTCATCGCTTCGCGCACCGTCTCGGCTGTCAGGGGCTGCTCGCCGCCCATCCGGCCCAGCGCCTGCTTCAACAGACCGAACGCGTCGCCGACCAGCGAGCTGCGGCGACCGCTCTTGGGCGCGGGCACGGGCGCCGGCGCGGCCGGCGCGGCCGGCGCGGTCTCGACGAGTCCGGGCGTCGCCGCGGCACTCAGGGCCGCCGAACCGAGCGCGATTTCGTATTGGCCATTGTCGAGCCGGGTGGTGCTGATCAGACCGCGATGCGCCGCCTCCTGCACGTACTTGCTGAAACGCGAGAACCCCACGTCCTTCTCGTCGAACGAGGGGTCGATCTCCTGCATCACCTGCTTCAGGCGGTCGGAGCGCATCACGTCGTTGTGCGCGGTCATCTGTTTCACCGCCTCGACCACGAGCTCCCAGGGGTCGCGACGGACGTGCTCGATGTCGCTCTCCTTCGTGAGCCCGGCCAGCTCGTTGTACGAGAAGTATTCGTCGCAGTTCTGGATCAAGAGGTCCGACGAGGACTCCCGGATTCCGACCCCGATGACGTACTTGCCGTACTCCTTGAGCTTGAGCACCAACGACGAGAAGTCGCTATCCCCCGACAGCAGGATGAACGTGCCGATCTCCGGACGCGTGAACACGAGCTCCAAAGCGTCGATCGCCAGCCGGATGTCGGTCGCGTTCTTCTTGCTCGAGCCGTAGGCGGGGGCGAAGATGAGATCGATCGAGGATTCCGAGAGGGGGACGATGTACTGCGGATAGCGGCGCCAATCGGCGTAGGCGCGCTGTACGGCCACTTTGCCCCGGATGATCTCCGATTGCAGCAGGCGCTTCAGCTCCGTCTGGAGATCCGAGCGGATCCCCATGGTCACGTTGTCGAAATCGATCAGCAGCGCGGCGTTGGGAGCGTGGGCGGGGGGTTCTTTGTGTGCGGGCCGGGCAAGATGTGCGTGCGGCTGGGTTACCATGTGATTGAGTTTGAACTCCTGAGTCTCGCCTCATGCGCCGCCAGGGCGGTACTCTCCATTCCCGATCGGTGGAGAGACGCCTTGCGCACGGGTGGCTGAGCCTCGAGCAGTGGTGGGCGCCGCCATCGCGCTGCGCGCGTCTGGCCGGTCGCCTGAATTTCGCGCCCCGCGCGGACGCTGCCGCGGCGAGGTGAGTCCGGCGGAACCGGGGATCCACGGTTTGGCTGTCTGGCTCGAAACTGCGGAGCTCGCTCCGCACCTCGAAGCCGGCGCCATCGGGGGACCCGAGCGGCCCCTGGTTCCGGGCTCCATCGGGAACCATTGATATTAAACAACTTGCGTCGAATTGGGAAGCCTCACTCCCCGAGCACCTTGATGATCACCCGCTTCTTCCGCTGCCCATCCCATTCCCCGTAGAACACCCGCTGCCAGGGGCCCAAGTCCAGCGTGCCGGCCGTAATCGGCACCAAGACCTCATGGCCGACGGTCAGGCTGCGCAGGTGCGCCGCCGCGTTGTCCTCCCCCGTTTCGTTGTGCCGGTATCGGGACGGATCCCACGGGGCGACCGTGGCCTCGAGCCAGGCCAGAATGTCATGCCACAACCCGGACTCGTGATCGTTGACGAACACCGACGCGGTGATGTGCATCGCCGAAACGAGCACCAACCCCTCCTGCACCCCGCTCGCCCGTACCTGCTCCACCACCTGGTCGGTGACGTCGATGATCTCCTGGCGCTGCTTCGTATTGAACCACAGGTAGTGAGTGTGACTCTTCATCGGACCTCTGGCTCCCTTTCCGTGTCAATTTGTCGCACCGGGCGCAAGCTCCTAGATTGCACCAAGATATGCCGCTCTCGTTTCGACGCCGGATCTTCCTGGTCCTGGTCCTGATGGCCGCCGTTCCCACCGGATTGGCCGTGGTAGGCTGGGTGCTCACGGTTCGCACGTTCGGACCGACCGCCGGCGCTCGCGCTTCGCTCGAGGAGGTCGCCACCTCGGCGCGCGGCATGCTGGAGCGAGTGGATACGACGCGCATGGACTCCAGCACGCGCGCGGCGATGCGCGAGCACCTCGAGGCGTTGTCACGCGGCGTCAGCCTCACGCGCCGCGCCGACCGCTATCTGCGCTACTACACGGGCGGTCTCGCCATCGTGGTCGTGGGCCTCGGCACCCTGGTGCTGTTCGCCGCCGTACGCGTGGCCGGTCACCTGTCGCGCCAGCTGTCCCGGCCGATCGACGAGCTGATCGGGTGGACGCGGCTGATCCGGCAGCACGAGCCGTTGCCCGCCGGCCCACCCACACGCGGCGCGCCCGAATTCGCGGCGTTGCGTCTCGCGCTGCGCGACATGGCCGGTACGCTCGACGCCGCTCGCGTGCACGAGCTGGAAAGCGAGCGCCTGCGCGCCTTTCGCGAAGTGGCGCGGCGGGTGGCTCACGAAATCAAGAACCCGCTCACCGCGATGCGTATCGCGGTGGACCAGATGGACCGGACCCGCAACGCCACGGCCGCACGGACCGAAGTGGCGCTGGACGTGCTGCATGCCGAGACCGACCGGCTCGAGCGGCTGGCGCAGGAATTCGCGGATTTCGGCCGGTTGCCCGAGGGGCCGATGAGCGAGGTGGACCTCGTGGAGCTGCTGGAGGAGCTGGGGCGCACGGCGGTCCCCGCCGAGGTCCACATGCACGTCGCCGCAAACGGAAGCCGTCGGACGATGCAGGGGCACTACGAGCCGTTGCGCCGCGCCTTCAGTAACCTGTTTCGCAACGCCGCCGAGGCCATGGGTGGACGCGGCACGATCGACGTCACGGTCGCAGGCGAGGGACGCGGCCTCGTGGTCGCGGTCGCCGATCATGGCCCAGGCATTCCGTCCGAGCTGCGGGGTCGCGTGTTCGAGCCCTACGTCACGACCAAGCAGCATGGGACCGGCCTCGGCCTCGCCCTCGTGCGGCAGACGGTGGACGCGCACCAGGGGACCATCGCCGTCTCGGAGACCGCGGGCGGCGGCGCCACGTTCACGCTGGTGTTCCCCGCATGAGCCCGCGCATCCTGCTCGTGGACGACGAACCCAACATCCGCCGCATGGTCGGCGCGCTGCTGCAAGGCGAGGGCTACGACATCGACGAAGCGGCCAACGGGACGCAGGCGCTGACGGTCGCTCGGGAGACGCCTCCGGACGCGGTGTTGCTCGACCTGATGATGCCCGGAGGGCCAGACGGGCTGCACACCCTGGAACAGCTACGGCGGGTCTTCCCCGACGTCCCGGTGGTGATGATGAGCGGCAAAGCCTCGCTCTCGGACGCCGTCCGCGCCACCAAGCTGGGCGCGTTCCAGTTCCTCGAGAAACCGTTGACGCCGGAAGGATTGCTGGTGGCCATGCGCGGCGCGCTCGAGCTGTCCCGAACCCGTGCCGAGAACCGGCGGTTGCACGAGGCCCTGGGGCATGCCGATCCTCTGGTGGGCGAAAGCGCCGCGATGGACGAGCTGCGTACACTGATCGCCCGCATCGCCCCCACCGACGCGCGCGTACTGATCACCGGCGAGTCGGGGACCGGGAAGGAGCTGGTTGCGTCCGCGATCCACCGCAAGAGCGGCCGGGCCGACCGGCCGTTCGTGACCGTGAACAGCGCGGCCATCCCGCGCGACCTCGTCGAGTCCGAGCTGTTCGGCCACGAAAAGGGCGCCTTCACAGGCGCCAGCGAGCGGCGCCTGGGCCGCTTCGAGCTGGCCGACGGCGGGACCCTGTTCCTCGACGAAGTGGGCGACCTCGGCCTCGAAGCCCAGGCGAAGCTGCTGCGCGTGCTCGAAACAGGGGTGATCGAGCGCGTGGGCGGCGAACGGCCCATCACGGTGAACGTGCGGGTGCTCGCCGCCACGAACAAGGAACTCGGCCGCGCCACGCGGGAAGGCCGGTTCCGCGAAGATCTCCTGTTCCGGTTGAACGTCCTGCCGGTCCACATCGTGCCGCTGCGCGAGCGCGCGGAGGACGTGCCGCCGCTGGTGCGGCACTTTCTCTCCCGTCAGGCCACCCGGCTGGGCCGCCGGCTGTCGATCGACGCGGGCGCGCTCGAGCTGCTCGTCACCTACGCGTGGCCCGGCAACGTGCGGGAGCTGGCGAACCTGGTGGAGCGACTCGCGATTCTGGCCTCGGGGGACGCGCTCACGGCGGCGGACATCGCCCGCGTGCTCCCGGCGGAGGGCGCGGCGCGGGCGGCGGCCCGCGCCGTCGGAACCGCGGACACGCCGCTGGCCGCGACCCTGGATCAGTACGAGCGACAGCTGATCGCCGCCGCTTTGAGCGCCGCCAAGGGCAACGTGGCCGACGCGGCGCGCCGGCTCTCCACGGACCGCGCCAACCTGTACCGCCGCATGCGCCGGCTCGGGCTCGAGCCGCCGCGCCAACTCGCCGAGTGAGATCCCCCATGCGTGTCATTCCGGTGTTGTGCGCGGCGTTGGTCGCGCTGCGTCCGCTCGTGGCCCAGGACACGGCCATCGTGATCCATCCCGAAAGCGTCGGACTCCACTTCACGCCGCCCGAGCTGCCCGGCGCCGTGGTGAGCGAAGCCGTGCGATTCTACAACGCGCCCACGACGACGCGGCTGGCGGGGCGGGTGCGACTCCCGGCGGGCAACCTGTGGCAGGGCGATGTCGCGATCCGCAACGGGCCGGCGATGGTCGGCGGGCGCGTCGTCGGCTCGCTGCTCGTGCTCAACGGCAACGCGGTGCTCGATTCCACCGCCGCGATCACCGGCGAACTGCTCGTCATCGGCGGCACCATCCTGGGCGCTCGCGACTCGGTCCAGGGTGGCGTGCGCGCTTACACGGAGCCGCTCCCCTACCGGCTGATCGGCGACACTCTCGTGCATGCCCCGGACCTGTGGCGTCGTCTCAGCCTCTCGGCGCGGTATATCTTTGGGCGCGGCGAATCGCGCTCGAGCCTCGTGCTGGCGACGGGCGGCACCTACAACCGGGTCGAGGGCTTGCCGATCGTGGCCGGGCCGTCCGTCGATGTGAGGCTCGGGTCCCGGGTGCGACTGCGCGGAAGCGCCGCCGGCGTGTTCCGCACGGCGCGCTCGATCAACCGTGAATGCTGCGATCTGGGCTACAGCGTGCGCGCCGAGATCCGGGTCGGCGACCGGCGCCCCGTAGCGCTCGCCCTGCGGGCTTTCGATCTCGTCACGCCGGTGGAGGACTGGGGCCTGCGGGCGAACGAAGTCGGTTGGGAAGCGTTCTTCGTGCGCCGGGACTACCGCGACTACTACCGCAACAACGGTACGGCCGCACGGCTCACGTGGCAGGCGGAAGTGCCGCTCTCGCTCGCCGTCGAGCTGCGACACGAGCATCAGACCAGCGTGGACGCACGCGATCCCTGGTCGGTGTCCCGGACTTCGCTCCCGTGGCGTCCGAACCCGCCGATCGACGCCGGGAATTACGTCACCATCGCGCCCAGCCTCACCCTCGACACACGCAACGATCGCGACCAGCCGAGCTCGGGCTGGTTCGTGCGCGGGATCGTGGACGTGAGCCGGAGCGACGATGCCCACCCCGCCGCCGGATTCCCCGGCACGATCCGGGATTCGGCCGCGCTGCTGGGCGCGTATCGCTTCACGCGGGCGTTCTTCGATGTGCGGCGCTACAACCGCATCAGCGCCCAGGGTCGCCTCAATCTCCGGCTCGTGCTGGGCGGCTGGCTCGGCGGCGATCCCCTGCCGATCCACAAGCGGCTCAGCCTGGGTGGCCCCGAACCGCTTCCCGGCTACGAGTTCCGCCAGAGCGCCTGCAATGCGGCCGCTTCGAGCGGCCCGTTCGCCGGCACGAACCTCGCGGCCTGCGATCGGGTGATCGCGGTGCAGGCGGAGTACCGGGGTCACGTATCCCTCCGGACCCGCTACAACGCGGAAGGAGGGGAGGGCGAAGGCTTCGGCTACGTGACCCGATTCTTGCGCGGTCCGGATTTCGTGGTGTTCGGCGACGCCGGCCAGGGCTGGCTGGTCGGGTCCGGGCCCGGCCGCCTTCCCTCGGGACGGCTGCCCCGCCTCGCCAGCTGGCTCGCCGATCTCGGGCTGGGCGTGGACTGGGGCGGGTTCGGCCTCTACGTCACCAAGGCCGTCACCGTCGGCCAGCCGCTGCGGGTCACGGCGCGGCTCGAGCACCGCTTCTAGCCATGCGCGGCTTCACGATCTGGCTCGTGCTCGCCGCCCTCGCGGCGCCCCGGCTGCTGCCCCAGGACGCGCCGCCCGTGCTCGCCGTGACGGGCGACGCGCGCGTCGCCCGTGTCCAGGCCACGCACCTGCTCGATGACGGCCGCTTTCTCGATCTCCTGCGCTCGGGATTTCCGCTGCGGCTGCACTTCCGGCTGGAATTGTGGCGGGTGCGGTCCAGCTGGTTCGATCGTTTCATCACCGGCGTCGAGTGGGACGCCGTCGCCCGGCACGACCCGCTGGCGGAAGAGTTCATCCTGATCCGAACCGGTGGCGGCGTCACGCGCTACAACACCACCGAGGATCTCGCCGCGGCGCTCGCCGTACCGTACCGAGTGTCCATCGAACCACGCGGGGACGGGCGCTTCTACCTCGTGGGCCGCCTCGAGGTGACGACGTTGAACGACACGGATCTGGAAGAGTTGACGCGGTGGCTGAAGGGCGACGTGACGCCGGCCGTGTCGGGGCGGGAGAGCTTCGGGAGCGCGCTGGCACACGGGGCGCAACGCGCGTTGGTGCGGATCGCCGGGCTGCCCACCCTGACACTGGAAGGACGCTCCGAGGAGTTTACGGCGGCGTCCGAGCGACCCTGAGCTACATCTCCTCGAGCGTCCGCAGCACCGCCGCTCCGTAGAAGAGCCGGATGTACCGGGACTGGATCACCGTGAGCCGGCGGACGGCCCACGCGAGGTGCACGAAGTGCGGCTCGAAGGGCGGCCGCAGCGGATGCATGCCGACTTCCTCGGGCAGCAGGTTGCCCTTTCTCGTGTTACAGCTCGAGCAGGCGGTGAGCACGTTGTTCCAGGCATTCGTGCCGCCGCGCGAGAGCGGGATCAAGTGGTCGCGCGTCAGGCACTCGCGGGTTCGCAGCTGATGCTGGTGGCGACCACAGAACTGACAGCGGTATTCGTCGCGGGCGAACAGGAAAGTGTTGGTCACCTGACGCCGGAATCGGCGTGGAACGTGCACGAACTTGACGAGCCGGATGACGGCGGGGCGCGGCATTTCCAGGCGCGCGCTGCGCATCACCTCGCCCTGGTCGGCCTCCACGATCTCGGCCTTGCCGTCGATCACGAGGCGCAGGGCGCGGCGTACGGGCACCATGGTGAGGGGCTCGAATGACGCGTTGAGCGCGAGACAGCGCACGGTGTGTGCTTCCCCCGGCGAAAAAATGGCCGCCACGCTCACCATGAACGGGCGGCTCGTCTATCCTACTCTGACTTCTAACGTTCGGCAAGACCGGGGGTTACCAATTCCTCGAGGCGCACCTGCACGGCGCGGCGCGCCTGCTCGCTTCGGGCGACGACGAGGGCGGTATCGGTTCCCGCCACCGTGCCCAGCACCTCGGGCCAGGCCTCCGCATCCAGCGCCGCAGCCACCGCGGCTGCGGCACCCGCCGCGGTGTGCAACACGAGGAGCGGACCCGTGCCATCCGCGGAAACGAGCAACGCCGGCGCCACTTCCGCCAGCGCGGTCCGCACGGCGGCGCCCTGCGCCGGCGCCGCGTAGCGCGCCCCGCCCCCGGGCGTCGCCACTTTGCCGAGCCCGATCTCGCGCATGTCGCGCGACAGCGTCGCCTGTGTCACCACCAGGCCCTCCACCTGCAACCGGTCGCGCAGTCGTTCTTGACTCTCGACCGCCTCGCGACGGACGATGCGCAGGATCGCTGCGTGGCGTCGCGCTTTGGCGCTCATGTGCGGTGCACGATGCGTCCGGCGAGCACCGTGAGCAGCGCCATCGGCGGCGGCGGCAGGCGCTGCGGCGGCGTATAGCCGAACACCGCCAGGTCGGCAGCCTTGCCGACCTCGATCGATCCGATGGTGCGCTCCCACCCCAGCGCGCGCGCCCCTTCGAGCGTCAGAAACCGCAGCGCCTCTTCGGCCCCGATCCACGACACCCGGGTTTCGGCCCAGAGATCGAGATCCCCGACGCTCACCACGGAGTCGGTCCCGATGCCCACCGTCAAGTCGGCCTCCCGCAGCGCGGCGAACGGCGCGGTGCCATGGCCGTGGGCCCGGTTGGAGCGGGGGCAATGCACCACCGAGACCCGGGCCGTTTTCAAGGTCTGCATGTCGGCAGCGTCCACTTGCACGCAGTGAATCGCGAGCGTGCCCGCCCGCAGCACCCCCAGATCACGCAGGTATTGCACCGGCGAACAATGGTGCGGCTCGACCACGATCCCCCGCCCGCGCAGGGCCTCGGCGAAGGGGCCCGCGCCGTAGCGGACCAGCTCCGATTCTTCTTGGGACTCCGCCAGGTGCACGGCCAGCGGCAGCCGTTCCTGCTGGGCAAAGTGCGCCACGCGGCGGTACAGGGCTTCACTCACGCTGTAGGGCGCGTGAGGCGATACGCCCACGGCCCGCATCGAGGTCGCGAGGCGACGCAGCCGCAGCACCTGTCGCTCGAGCTCCTCCATGGCGGGCGGCACCTGCGCCGGACCCGGCCCGAATACTTCCTGGTAGACGACGCCGCGCCCGCTGAACCGCACCAGCGCCTGCATCGCCGCGCCGGTACTCCCGGTCTCGGCGATGCACGTGATGCCGCGGGTCCAGCATTCGCGCAGCCCGGCCTCTGCGGACGCGATGAACGCGTCGGGCGGCGTGGCGTCCTTGAGCTCGCGGATGCGCTTGATCCACTGGACGAAGTTGGTCTCGCCGTTCTGGCCCGCCAGGTGGGTGAGCTCGAGGTGGGTGTGCGCGTTGACCAGCCCCGGGGTGAGAATCGCATCCCGGAACTCCAGCCGCTCCGCGTCGCCCGGTGTCGGGATCTTGCCGTGCGGGCCCACCGCCGTGATGCGCCCGTCCGTGCCGACGAGGACGGCGCCGTCTTCGATCGGCGGCGCGGTGACCGGATACACCACGCCGGCCCGGATGCGGAGCATCACGCTAGGGCGTGACGGGGCCCAGCCCGCCGTGCACGGGGCACAACTGGCGGGGCTCGGTCCCGGGATAGAACCAGTCCCAGTGCCGGTCGGCCTGGGGACAGAACGGCGTGGCGAGATAGCCCGTCTTCCAGTCCACTTCGCGCGGGACGAGCGAATCCGGCCGCGGCCAATCGGGCGGGGCCGAGCGACGATCGTAGACGTCGCGCATGAATTCGGTCCAGGCGGGGGCCACGATGCGGCCGCCCGCCGCGTTGTTCATGATGCGCTGCTGGAAGTCGTACCCGACCCAGATCCCCGCCACGATCTGGGAGGTGAAGCCGACGTACCAGGCATCGGTGTAGTCGTCGGTGGTTCCCGTCTTTCCGCCGGATGGGAACTGGAACCCCGCCCCCGACACGGCGCCCGCCGCGGTCCCGCGCCGCACCACATCGTGCAACATGTCGGTCATGAGCCAGGCATGCGGCGGATCCATCACCTCGTCGCGCTGGATCGCCGGCTGCCAGAGGATGTTGCCGTCCTTGTCCTCCACCCGGATGATCCCGAACGGCTGCGCGCGCGTCCCGACCGTCGCGAACGAGGTGAACGCGGCGATCAGCTCGATCGGGTACACGCCCTGCGCCCCGATGTGGATCGCCGGGACGGGCGGGATCCAGGTGGTGACGCCGTAGCGGCGCGCCTCGCCGATCACCGTCTGCTCCCCCAGCGCCATCCCCAGCTTGATGGTCGACAGGTTGCGCGACAGGTACAACGACTGACGCATCGGGATCGGGCCGAGCGTCGTCTGGTCGTAATCCTGGGGCTGCCACAGCGAGCTGTCCGGCTGGAGCACTGGATGTTCGAGCGGCGTGTCGTCGAGGATCTCGGTGACCGGATGTCCGGCGCGCACCGCCGCCGAGTAGACGAACGGCTTGAACGTCGAGCCGGGCGGGCGCTGGGCCTGGGTGACGCGGTTGAATTTCGAATCGGCGAAGTCGCGCCCGCCGATCATCGCGAGAATGCCGCCGCTGTGCGCGTCGAGCGCGAGCAGCGCCCCTTGCAGATACGGCGTGAATCCGCTGTGGTCCTGCTCTTCGCCGGCCTTGGACAATTCGAGGTAATCGCGGTAGGTGGTCCGCTCATCCCACCGACCGTTGGTATAGACGCCGGCCTCGATCGCGTCGAGTTGCGCGCCCAGCGCGCGCTCGGCGGCCTCTTGCATGTCCAAATCCAAGGTCGTGTAGACGCGCAGGCCCCGCTCGTAGAGGTCGCGGCCGTAGCGCGGCTCAAGGAATTGCGTCCGCAGCCATTCCACAAAATACGGCGCCACGTCGCCGTAGTTGGTGCGGCTGGTCGTGAGCACGAGCGGATACGCCCGCCACTGCTCCGCCTCCTCGGGACTGAGGAACCCCTGGTCCTGCATCAGCGCCAGCACGAGGTTGCGGCGTCGGACCGCTCGATCGGGATGCAGCCGCGGATTGTAGAACGACGGCGCTTTTGGGATCGCCGCCAGCGTGGCCGCCTCGGCGACGTTCAGGTCGCGCGCCGACTTGCCGAAGTAGATCTGCGCCGCGGCCTCCACGCCGTGCGACCCCGCCCCCAGATCGATCTGGCTCAGGTACATCTGGAGGATCGTATCCTTGGGGAAGTTGTGCTCGATCTCGAGGGCGACCCGGGCCTCCTTGAGCTTGCGCGTGAGCTTTTTCTCGCGGCCCAGGTCCGGGAAGATGTTGCGCGCCAGCTGCATCGTGATCGTCGAGAAGCCTTGCGTGTAGCGCAGCGCCGAGATGTTCGCCTTGAGCGATCCGAGGATGCGCCAGTAGTCGATGCCGTGATGGCGATAGAACCGCTTGTCCTCGGTGGCCAGGAACGCCTGGCGCACCCACACGGGGATCTCGCGCAGCGCCAGCACCGTGCGGCGCTCGAGGCCCAGCTCGGTGATCAGCCGGCCATCGGCGGCGTAGACTTTGGAGGTTTGCTGGGGTCCCGTCCCCGTGGTGAGGCGGGCAATGCTGGGGCAGCGCTCGCCGGCGCAGGCGCGCGACCAGGCGCCCCACGAGAACCCCACGGTGAACATCGTGGCGAGCGCCGCCGCGCCTACGATGCCGCGGCGGGACAGCAGGATGTCCCATGTCAGCCGTGGCTTCAGAAACGCGAATGGACCCATCACGCTACAACCTAGTGAAGGCCCTCGGCGCTTGCCAGCACGAAGCGCCGCTCTTACGATTCGCGCCCATGACCGGTCTGCTCGCCGAACTGAAGTGGCGGGGGTTCGTCGCCGACGCGACGCCCGGCCTCGAGGCGCATCTCGCCCGGGGGTCCGTCACCGCGTACTGCGGGTTCGATCCGACCGCGCCCAGCCTGCAGCTCGGAAATCTGGTCCCGTTGATGCTGTTGCATCACCTGCAGCGCGGCGGCCATCGCCCGATCGTGTTGATGGGGGGCGGAACCGGGTTGATCGGGGATCCGTCGGGGAAGCGCGCCGAGCGACCCCTCCTCCCCAAAGACGAGCTGCGCCAGAACCTCCAGCGCATGCGCACGCAGATGATGCGGTTTGTGGATTTCGACGGCGACCGCGCCCTCTTGCGCGACAACGCCGACTGGCTCGTGTCCGCAAACCTCATGGACTTCCTGCGCGACGTCGGCAAGCACTTCACCATCAACGTGATGCTGCAGAAGGAGTCCGTGAAGGGGCGGCTCGACGCGGGCCTATCCTTCACCGAGTTCAGCTACATGCTGCTGCAGGCATACGACTACCTTCAGTTATTTCGACGTGAAAGCTGCACGCTCCAGGTCGGCGGCAGCGACCAGTGGGGCAACATCACCGCGGGGGTCGACCTGATCCGTCGAGTCGAAGCGGCGGAGGCACACGCCCTCGTGCACCCGCTCCTGACCACGGCTTCGGGAGCGAAGTTCGGCAAGTCCGAGGACGGGGCGATCTACCTCGATCCCGCGCTCACGTCGCCCTACAAGTTCCATCAGCTCTGGGTCAACACGGACGACCGAGACATCGAGCAATACCTGAAGCTCTTCTCGCTGCGCACGCGCGACGGCCCGGAGGGAATCGACGCCGTGATGCAGCAGCATCGGAACGATCCGGCCAAACGCGAAGCCCAGCACCGTCTCGCGATCGAGGTGACGGAACGCGTCCATGGCAAACCGGTGATGGAGTCGGTGGTGGCCGCGAGCGCGATCCTGTTCAGCGAGTGGGATCCGAAACAGGTCGTGCCCGGAGCCTTCGACGTGCTCGCCCGCGAGATTCCGACCGCGCCGGTCAGCGCGATCGACGGTTTTTCCCTGGTGGACGCCCTCGTCACGGTGGGGCTCGTCACGTCCAAGAGCGACGCCCGTCGCCAGATCGAGCAGGGCGGCGTGTACGTCAATCAGCAACGCGAGACGGACGCCAATCGCGTGCTCGGAGCTGCGGACCTGCTGGCCGGCCGGAATGTCGTGGTGAGAAAGGGAAAGAAGGATTACGGGCTGTTGCGCATCGCCCAATCCTGATTCGCCTCAGTCAATCCCTTCGAGCACCTCCAACACCTTCTCCATCTCCTCCACCGTATTGTAGAAATGCGGGGACAGCCGGATCGCCCCTTCCCGCAGGCTGCACACGATGCGGGCCCGCTTGATCGCGTGGAAGGCTTCCACGGCCTTCCCGGGCGCGATGCACACGATCGCGGAGCGATGCCGGTCGTCACGCGGCGACACGACACGGACGCCATGCGCATCAGCCCACTTGAACAGGGACTCGTGGAGGCTG
This sequence comes from uncultured Gemmatimonadaceae bacterium, assembly GCA_964599725.1. Lineage (GTDB taxonomy): Bacteria > Gemmatimonadota > Gemmatimonadetes > Gemmatimonadales > GWC2-71-9 > DASTHG01. The sequence continues at coordinate 37,812 of CAZRGT010000043.1, forward strand.
CGCGTCGCTTCGGCGATCCGGGCGATCCCGATCTCGAGCAGCAGCTCCACCGACTGCGAGAATCCGTAGAACTCCTGAAACGGCAGCGTGATCATCTCGAAGCGACGGGCGTCGGCCCGGAACGTGGGGTTGTACTCGGTGAGGCGCGAGAAATCGTCGGTGCCTTCGAACGCCATCCACCCCGTCACCGCCGGCTCGAGCGAGCCGATCAGCTCCTTGCGCACGTAGACGAACCCGGACCCCCAGGGCGAGCACAGCCACTTCTGTCCGCCGCAGGCCAGGATGTCGACCGGCGTGTCGCGCACATCGAGCACCGAGTTGCCCACGCCCTGGATGCCGTCCACCACCAGATACGTGCCGTTGGCCCGTGCCGCCGTCCCCAGCTTCTTCAAATCGGCGCGGTATCCGTTGGAGAATTGAACGAACGACACCGCCAGCACCCGCACTTTGGGATCGCGCAGCGCCCCGAGCAAGAAGTCCTCATCCGGCCACCCCTCGGGCGTGCACGGAGCCAGCGTCACCTCGACACCTTGCTTCCGCAGCATGAGCCACGGGTACACGTTCGCCGGGAACTCGCGGTCGGACAGCACGACCTTCTCGCCGCGTTGCAGCGGCAGCGCCCGCGCCGCGAGGTTCAAGCCGTAGCTCGTGTTCGTCGCGAGCGCGATTTCTCCGGTATCGGCGTTGATCAACCGGGCAGCGGCGTCGCGCGCCGCTTGAAGCCCGGCGAACAGATCGCGGTCGGGCAGCAGGTGCGGCGCCGTTCGTTTGGCGTTGAAGGCATCGAGGATGCGCCGGGTGCGCTCGGGGATGGGACCGATGGCGGCGTTGTTGAGATACACCGTCTCGGCGGTCCACGGGAATTCACTCGCACGCCAATGCCGCAGCGACTCGCGCAGCGCCTTCACGCTGGCCGGATGCAGCGCCAGGACGTCGGTCATGAAGTCCGCACCTCGAGCGCGTCGCGCAGACCATCGCCCAGCAGATTCATGCCCAGCACGGTGAGGCCGATCGCGAGCCCGGGGACGAGGCTCACCCACGGGGCCACGCGCAGCAGATCGCGCCCATCGGCCACCATGGCGCCCCACGAGGGCGTCGGCGGCTGGGCGCCTAGCCCCACGAAGGACAGCGCCGCTTCCGCCATGATGGCGCCGCCCACGCCGAGCGTCGCCGCCACGGTGACCGGGGCAAGCACGCCCGGGAGCAGATGGCGCGAGAGAATCCGCGCGTCGCGGGCTCCGAGCGCTCGGGCGGCCTGCACGTAGTCGAGCCCGCGCAAGGCCAGCACCTGCCCCCGCACCAGCCGCGCCATTCCCGCCCAGCCCACGATCCCGATCACCACGAACACAAGCGGGAGCGTCGGGGTCACGGCGGCCGCGATGGCGATGAGGAGCAGGAGCGACGGGAACGCGAGGGTGACGTCGGCGAGGCGCATCAGCAGCGCGTCGAGCCAGCGGCCGTAGTAGCCCGCCAGGAGGCCGAGCACGAGACCCAGCAGGCTGGCCACGCTCTGGCTGACGAGCCCCACCGCGAGCGACAGCCGGGCCCCGAACAGGACACGCGTCAAAATGTCTCGCCCTTGGACATCGGTCCCCAGCCAGAACGCGTACGACGGGGCCCGCAGACTGTCGCGCAGCGAACCGTGCACCGGATCGGCAGGGGCGAGCCAGGGGGCGACAAGGGCGGCGAGTGTGAGCACGATCACGATCGTCAGCCCGACGAGGGCCGAGCGATCGCGGACCAGGCGGAGCCAGAGGCGTGGCGCTTGCATAGGGTTCTCGACTACGTTACTCGGAACTCGAGCGCCAAATCAAGCGGATCGGACGGTGAACCCCGGCACACGCTACACGCTCGTCCTGGGCGGCGGCGGCATGAAGGGTCTCGCACACGTGGGTGTGCTCGAGGCCCTGCTGGAGCGCGGGCACAAGCCGACCCACATCGTCGGCTGCAGCGTCGGCTCGCTGGTGGGTGCCACTTGGGCCTCCGGGAAGAGCATCCCCGAGCTGAAAGACATCGCGGTCAATCTCAAGCGCAAAGACGTGTTCCAGATCGCGCACGCCGACATGGCGTTCAAGCGCATGCGCTCGCCCGCGCTGTTCCGGCGCGAGCCGCTGGCGCAGCTCATCGCGCGCCTGGTCGGCGACGTCCGGTTTCAGGATCTCGACGTGCCCGTGATCATGAACACCGTGGACGTCAACTCCGGCATGCAGGTGCTGTGGGGGCTGCCCGGCCTCGACGACATTCCGGTGGCCGACGCCGTGTTCGCCTCGTGTGCGCTGCCGGGGTATCTGCCGCCGCACGAGATTCGCGGGCGCTTCTACGTGGACGGCGCGACGCTCGACAACCTGCCGGTTTCCGCGGGGCGCGCCATGGACGGCGAGCTGGTCTTCGCCGCCGACGTCTCGGCCTCGAGCACGCTGCGCGGCGATACCCAGGAAGACGGGTTCGCCGCCGTCTTTGGTCGCGCGACGGAAATCGCGATGCAGTCGGTGCTCGAGGTGCGGCTGCGCCACTGGACCACGCCGCCGGTCTATTACATCCACCCGCGCGTCGAGCATATCTCGATGTTCAACTTCGACAACCTGCGCGAGGTGGTGGAGGAAGGGTACCGCGCGACGATCGAGGCGTTGAACCGGCCGGCCTCCTGGCCCCAGCCGGGAGACGACGGCGTCTATCCCAAGCGCCGCGTGCTGGTGCACGTCGAGCGCGACCGGTGTATCGGGTGCGGCGCCTGTCTGTTCCAGGGGCCGCCCGGGCTGTTCGTGCTGGACAACGATCGCAAGGCGGTGGTCACCGAGCCCGAGCAGGAATGGTCGCCCGGCGGCGGCGCGTTCATTCGACACTGCCCGACCTATGCGATCAGCGCGCGGCCGGTGCCGGACACGGCGGAGATGAGGAAGTCGGGCTAGGAGCGGCGCCGGAACTGTTCATCGATTCGCATCAGATCCCCGCACACCCGATCCCAGTTGTAGTACGTCTCGACCGCGCGCCTGCCGGCGGCTCCCATGCGGCGGCGCAGTGTCTCGTCCGCCAACAATCGGTTGATCGCGGCCGCCACGGCCGCCGGCTGCTCGGGGTCCACCAGCAGGCCCGTCTCGCCGTCGCGCACCGCATCGGCCACGCCGCCCGAGCGGCCGCCCACGACCGCGATCCCCGACGCCGACGCCTCGACCAGCGAGATGCCGAACCCTTCGGCCAGGAGATCGTGATAGCGCGACGCCCCGACGTAGAGATCGGCGGCGTTGTAGAGCGCCGGGAGCTCCTCGTCCGCGACGAATCCCAGGAACTTCACTGCGTGGCGCACCCCGGCCTGCCCCGCGATCTGCTCCAGCTCGGTGCGGCGCGGGCCTACGCCGGCCACGGCGTAGCGGGCGCCGGGATGCGCGGCCCGGATGGCCGGGAGTGCCCGAATGACGGTGTCGATCCCCTTGTGCCACTCGAGGCGCGCCACCGTGAGGATCCAGGGGCCGCCGTCGAGACCGTGCCTGGCCCGCACCGGCCGCGCGTCGATCCCCGGGCGGAACTGCGTCGGATCCGTGCCCAGCGGCACGACCTGCACCCGCGCGGCGAGATCGGGGCGCCCCAGCAGCTCGTAGACCGCGCGCGCCAGATTCCCGGTCCAGGTGCTGATGGCCACGAGCACGGTCGCGCCGGCCACGAGGCCCCCAGCGGTCCATCGTTTGAAGCGACTGCGGCGGATCTTGGCGCCGAGTAGCAGGAGCTCGGTCCCGTACACCACGACCCCGTACGGGACGCCGCGCCGCCGCGCCATCCACCACGCCGGGTAGCCGGCCGGTTTCAGCTCGCCGCACCACGTGAAGTCGAACCGGTGACGTCGCGTCAACCGCCCGGCGCGCATGCTCCAGAGCGCGAGCCCGTTGATCGTGCGCAAGCGCGTGGCGCGGATATTCACCCGATCGATGACCTGGGGAAAGCGCGCGTCGCTTTGAGCGCTGTCCGGGTACAACCCGGTCGAGACGACCAGGGTGTGCGGGGGATAGCGCCGGGCCACTTCGCCCATCATGCGCGCGATGCCGCCGCCGTGCGGAGGAAAATTGAACGTCAGGAGGAGCGTGGAGCTCAAGCGACTTGCGCTTCGATCTCCCGGAGATCCCGTATCACGCGGTCCCAGTTGTAATAGGTCTCCACCGCCTTGCGTCCCGCCTGGCCGAGGCGCCGCGCGAACAGCTGATCGGCGAGGACGCGCCCCAACGCGGTGACGACGGCCTCGGCGTCGTCGGGATCCACGACGAGCCCGGTCTCGCCGTCGTGGACCGCTTCGGCCAGCCCGCCGCTCCGACCCGCGATCACCGGCAGCCCGCACGCCGCGGCTTCGGCCAGGGCGACGCCGAAGCCTTCGACCTGCACCCGCTTGTCGGTGCGGGACACGCCGAGGTACACCTCCGCCGCGTTGTACAGCGCGGGCAAGTCCGCGTCCGGTACCGGGCCCACGAAGCGTACGGCGTCCGCGATGCGCAGCGATTCGGCGAGCCTGCGGTAGGTGTCACGCTTCTTTCCCACCCCGACGATCGCATAGTGGAGGTCGATCCCCTCCTTACGCACGCGGGCCACCGCGCGCAGGGCGGTGTCGATCCCCTTGTAGGGCTCGAGCCGCGCCACGGTGAGCGCCCAGCGGCCGCCGTTCAGTCGGTAGCGGGTGCGCACGTCCTTGGGATCGATCCCGGGGCGGAATTGCTCGGGATCGGTGCCGAGCGGAACGACCTTCACGTTTTCCGCGAGCGGGTCCAGCCCCAGCTCGCGCAGCACCTTCTGCGCCTGCTCGCGCGTCCAGTTGCTGTTGGCCACGACGGCCGCCGCCGAGCGCAACAGCGCCTTCGCGGACTTACGCGCGAACGGCGTGTGGTGGATGGCGTGCAGCTCCTTGAGCATGTCGCCGCCGTGCACCAGCACGCCGTAGCGCGTGCCAAGGCGCTCGTGCGCCCACTTGGCCGGATAGGTGGCGGGACGAATCGAATCGGCCCAGGCGAAGCGCGGTTTGTGGGTCCGTGCGAGACTCACCACCCGGCGTGACCAGAACAGCAGCCCGGCGAACCCTTTCAGCGATCGCGACGCGAGCGGCAGCCGGTCGATGCTGGTGGCGGCGTAGCGCGCGTCGATCTCGAGCGAATCGCGGTGCTGGCCGGTGGACACCATCAGCTCGCCACTCGGGTAGCGGCGCGCGATCTCCCCCATCAGGCGGGCGATGCCGGTGACGATGGGCGGGAACTCGTCGGTCAGCAGAAAGGTCTTGGCCATCACACGCTTCGTTGAAGGTCCCACAGCCGGGCGTACTTGAGAAACACGTTCACCCCGGCGAGCCCGCACAAGACGAGCCCGCGCCACCCCTCCAGCACGCCGAGCTGGAGCACGTAGGTCCGAAAGAACTGCCAGGGCGGCCGCAGCACGAGATCGCGCACCCGGGCCCGGCGGCCCGCGTCCCGCATGTCCAACGCACCCCATTCCGCGTACAGCACCAACTTGCGCACGTGGTGGGCGAGGTCGCGATAGGGCGTGTGCTCCAACGGATGCGTCAGTCGACCGACGTCCGCCACCGGCTCCAACCCCTCGTGCACCCGCTTCTCCACGAAGCGGCGGTCCCGCTGAAACACCCGGACCGCCCAGGAATCGCCCCACCCGGCGTGCCGCATGCGCCGGCCGAGATAGACGTTGTTGCGGCGCACCGCGTAGGCGGCATGGCCGTCCGTTCCATCCACCAGCCGCTCCAACTCCCGGGCCAGCTCGGGCCCGACGCGCTCGTCGGCGTCGAGCGCCAGCACCCAGTGGTTTCGAGCTCGCTCGATGGCGGCATTGCGCTGCGCGGCGATCGTGACGTCCGGGACTGCGAGCACCGTGGCTCCCGCGGCCCGGGCCTCGTCCACCGTGCCGTCGGTCGAGCCGCCGTCGGCCACGAGCACTTCATCGGCCCAGGCGAGGTGCCGCACGCACGCGCCGATCTGCCCTGCCTCGTTCCGCGTGGGGATGACGACCGTGAGCGGGGCCGGCATGACGTTCTGAACTCTACACGTGGTCGTCGGCCGAGAGCAACGGGCGACGCGCCACCGCCTCCCGGTACACCGTCTCGGTGCGCTGCGCCGTGCGCTCCAGCGTGAACGACTGGCGCACCAGCGCCCGCCCCGCCTGGCCCAACCGATCGGCCAGGGCCGGGTCGCCCAGCAGGCGGCTCACCCGCTCGGCCCAGGCGCGCGCGTCCCGGGGCGGCGCCAGGAGTCCCGTCCGGCCGTCAATCACGAGCTCGGGATTGCCGCCCACGGCCGAGGCCACGACCGGCAATCCCAGCGCCATCGCCTCGAGCAGCCCCTGCGACAGTCCCTCGATGTCGGACGGGAGCGTCGCGACGGCGGCCAGGTGATAGAACGCGAGCGGGCGCTCCGTAAACGGTACGAACACGGCGTGATGCCGCTCGGGCAGCGCCGCCGCGAGCGTCGCGAGCTCCGCGTCCGGCTCGACCCCGATGCAGGCGACCGTCACCGGCTGTTCGAGCATGGCCGCGGCGCGCAGCAGGACGTCCTGGAGTTTCCGGCGCGCCACACACACGATCACCGGCCGGCCCCTCGGATCGCCGAGGGCGGCGCGGGCGGCCGCGAGGTCCGCGGGCGGGATCGGGGCGTCGAGGCGAGCGAGATCGACCCCGTTGGAAACGACCCGCAGCCGCGCCGTGGGGTGGCCGCGACGCGCCAGCGCCAGCGCCACGGCCCCGCTCACCGCGATCGTCCGGTCTCCCGTGTGCCCCACCGCCCACAGTTCGACCGGAGAGGTGAGCGGCATGGTGCGGCGCGTCACGACGAACGCCGCGGGCAACCGTCCCTGCCACCGCAACCACGTCAGCGCGCGCCGGTCGCGTGTCGCGTGACTGTTCACGACGCTCACGCGCTCGCGCACGATCACCGCGGCCAGGGCACGCACCAGGCGCGCGAGACGACGAAAGTCGAGCGGCACCACCGCGAGACCCGCGCCCGCCGCCTGCCGGGCCAGCAGCGATTCCGACCGGCAGCCCACCAGCACGCGATGGCCGCGTCGCGCCAGGTGCTCGCTGAGATTGAGGATGGATTGAGTCGAGCCCGCGCCGTCCCCCTGATGCGTGAGCTGCAGAATCGTCAGCCGGGGGTCGCGCATGCGACGAAGCTAGTTATACTGTGGCCCCGATGCACATTGCCGTGGTTTCGCATCACCGTCTTCCGGTGAAGGGCTACGGCGGAACCGAGCGGATCGTGGTGGCGCTGGTGCGCGGCTTGGTTGAGCTGGGGCATCGCGTCACGCTCATCGCGCAACCGGGCACCAAGATCCCGGAGGCGTCGGTCGTCGAAGTGGCGGCGCCACGCTTGCGCGACCAGGCGTTCGATCTCGCCCCGCTGGTCCCCAGAGACACCGATGTCGTGCACGCCCACTTTCCGGTGCGGCGGATCCCCGGCCGCCTGCCGTTTCTCCAGACGATCCATGGCAACCTGAAGCAAGGCGAAGCCGCGCCGCCTCACGCCGTGTTCCTCTCGAAAAACCACGCGACCCGACACGGCGCCACGGCGTTCGTGTACAACGGGCTCGATCCAGGTGAGTTCCGCTGCCAGACGAAGAAGCACGATTACGACTTCTTCATCGGACGGCTGCACGCCGCCAAGGGCTATCACTGGGCGATCGAAGGCGCGAAACGCACGAATCGACGGCTGATGCTGGCGGGCGGTTGGCGACCGAGCTTCTCCACGCGGATCCGCTTCGTGGGCGAGGTGGATGACAAGAAGAAGGTGGAGCTGCTCGCCGGGGCGCGCTGCCTGTGGATGCCAGCCTTGTGGGACGAGCCGTTCGGACTCACGACGATCGAAGCGCTCTTCTCCGGCACGCCGGTGCTGGCCACGAAACGTGGCGCTCTCCCCGAGGTGCTCACGAGCGATGTCGGGGCCCTGTGCGATACACTCGAAGAGATGGTGGAGGCGTCGCGCACCATCGCGTCGCGCAAGCCGGAGGTGTGCCGGGCCCACGCCGAGCGGCACTTCACGCATCGGGTGATGGCGCAGGCGTACTTGCGGGTCTACACACACCTGTGCGACACAGGGGAGCTGCCGGCGGGCGTGGCGTCGCCCTGGATCACCTGATCACACCAGTTCGTAGTTCCGAAACTCGAATACGCGCACCCCCGTGAGCCACTCGATCCAATCGGACAGATAGAAGCGCACGTGCTCGGGCCGAAACCGCCGCGGCCCGAGACGCCGCTCGGCGTCCACGAGGCGTTCCCGAATCCACTCCTCCGCCACCCGTGGATGGGCCCCGGTGAACCGCTTGAGCAGGGGCAGCCATTCGAGATACCCGCGCTCCTGCTCGCGCGCCGAGCGCTCCCTGCTCCAGGGGTAAATCGTCTTGGAGATCTCGAACTTCTCTTGGATGGCCCGCGCCGGTCGGGCCCAGCCGTAGTGGAACATCCGGGCGTCGGTGGGACGGGCACGGATTTTCCGGAAGTCCGGACCGACCCGGAATCCCTGCGCCCCCTGGTAGGGCCGGATGTCCTTGCCCAGCCGGATGCAGCGCACCTCGCGCCGGTACCAGCGGCGATTCGTGGCGATCAGGTCGAAGCCGCCGTAGAAGTGGAGGTAGCGGACCAGCAGCCCTTCCACCCGCTCGTCCGCATCCCATTCGGCCGTCTTCTCCTTGAGCAGGCGCGCGCCGTCTTCGTGCAGCACTTCGTCGGCCTGGATGTAGATGCCCCACCTGCCCCGGCAGGCCTGGATCGCCCGCTCGGTCTCCTCCGAGATCATCATGTTCTGCCTGGTGAAGTCCCACACGCGATCGATGATCCGGACGCGCGGATCTCCGATCGCCGCGACCAGGTCGCGTGTGTCGTCTTCGGACGCGCCGACGTTCACCACCACCTCGTCGCACACCTCGAGCACCGAGCGGATGGCGGGGACGATGGGAAAGTCGAGCTTGATGGCGTTCCGGACGAGCGTGAAGCCCGACAGCATCAGGCCGGCGTTCCGAATTGGAGGTTGTAGAGCCGCCGGTACATGCCGTCGCGCCCGAGCAACGCGTCGTGCGTGCCGCGCTCGACTATCCGCCCTTCGACCAGCACCAGGATCTGGTCGGCGTGCTGCACGGTCGTGAGACGGTGCGCGATGACGAACACGGTGCGGTGCTGCATCAGGCGGTCGATCGCCTCCTGCACCAGCCGCTCCGACTCCGTGTCGAGCGCACTCGTCGCCTCGTCCAGGAGGAGGATCGGCGGGTCCCGTAACAGGGCGCGCGCGATCGCGATGCGTTGGCGCTGTCCGCCGGACAGCCGGGTGCCGCGCTCCCCGAGGACGGTCTGGTATCCATCGGGGAGCCGCTCGAGGAACTCCGCCGCGTTGGCCGCGCGGGCCGCCGCCCGCACCTGCTCGAGCGACACGTCGGTCTTGCCGTAGGCGATGTTCGCGAGCGCGGTGTCGTTCAGGAGCACCGTCTCCTGCGACACGATCCCCATCAAGGACCGGAGCGACGCGCGCGTGTAGCGAGTGATCGGCACGCCATCGAGGAAAATGCTCCCCTTGGTCGGTTCGTAAAACCGCGGCAACAGATCGACCAGGGTCGTCTTCCCCGCGCCCGACGGGCCCACGATCGCCACCACCTCGCCCCGGCGCACCTCGAGGTCCACATCGCGCAGCACCGCCGCGTCGTGGCCGTAGGCGAACGAGACGCCGCGGTACTCGATCCGCTCCGCGAAGCGCGCCGCCGTTTCTCCCGGGCGCTCCGCCTCTTCGGAGGGGAGGTCGAGGACCTCGAACACCCGGTCCCCCGCCGCGGTCGCTCCCGCCATGATGGCCGGGTAGTTGGAGATCGACTTGATGGGCGAGTTCAGCCGCAACGCCACGATCAGGAAGGTGATCAGCTCCTCGGGTCCCAGCCCGCGCGTGGCCGACAGCGCCAGCAACGTGCCATACCAGAGGATCGCGACGATCATCATCCCCGCGAACACCTCACTCACCGGGCTCGTCAGGCTTGAGAAGCGCTGCGCGCGCAGCACCCGCTTCATGTACCGGTTGGCGAGCGCGGCGAAGCGGTTCTGCTCGAACTGCTCCGCCACATACGCACGGATCAACTTCACCGAGCTGACCATTTCGCCCACGTGCGCCGTCAGCTCGCCGCGCTCGGCCGCCACTTCACGGGAGCGGCGCCGCAGCCGCCGGACCAGCGGCCGGATCACGAACAACAGCACCGGCGCGAACCCCAGCGCCACGAGGGTGAGGCGCGGCGACAGACCGAACATGATCGCGAGGTAGACGACCATTATCACGCAGTTCTGCAGCAACGACCACAGCGCCGCACTGATCGCCGTTTTCACCTGGTCCGCGTCGGTGATCAGCCGGGCCACGGTCTGGCCGGCCCTGGTGCGCTGGAAATAGCCAAGCGACAGCGTCTGGAGGTGCGCGAACAGACGCACCCGCAGATCCCGCACCACGCCTTCCTGGATCCGCACGGACCAAATGGCGGCGATGTATTCGCAGGCGTTCTTCAGGACGAGCGTGACGAGCAGCACGACGACGACGTTGCGCAACGCGACTTCTGGCGCCCCCGTCGAGAGGAACGGCCCCGCGATCTTGGCGAGCAGCGCCTGTACGGCGGAGCCCCCCTCGGCGACGATCGCCGGCTGATGGAACAGCGTGCGCAGGAAGGGGATCATCAGGACGAACGTGAAGCCGTCCAGCGCGGACGCGACGATCGTGGCCGTGATCGTGGCGACCACGAGCCCAGTGAAGGGCCGCACCAGCTCGACGAAACGGGCGCTGCGGACCATCTAACGCCCGCCGCGAGACGCGCGTCGAGGCGTGAGCAGCGCCACCGGCAGGATCATTTCCTCCGGCGTGACGCCGCCGTGCAGGAACGAGCCCCGATAGCGCGCCTGGTATTCGCGCAGCTTGGTGGGATACACGAAGAAGCGGTCGCCGGTCGCGAGCAGCAGCCGAACGCCCAGACCGAGCTGCGGCAGTCCCCACGCTTTCAAGTCGTCCACGGCGATCGCCGCGTCCGCGTCCTCGGCCCGCAGATCTTCGCCGAACTTGTACCGCAGGTTGGCCGTGGCGTCCCGCTTGGCGAATACCGTGGCCGGCGTCTGGCAATGGATGGAACCGTGGTCGGTGGTCAGGAGCACCGGCACGCCGCGTCGCTCGGCTTCCTGGAGCGCCGCGAACAGAGCGGAGCGCTCGAACCAGGTCCGCGTCAGCGCGCGCAGCGCGGCGGCGTCGCGCGCGACTTCGTAGAGAATGGCGCTCTCCGAGCGGCCGTGGGTGAGCAGGTCGATGAAGTTGAACACCAGAGCCGTGACGCCGTCCTGCGCCAGGTGCGCGGGCAGACGCCGCAACAGATCTCCACCATCGGCCGCCGAAAACAGCTTCTCGTAGCGCACGGGGATCGGGCGGCCGACCAGCTCTTCGAGCTGCTCGGCCAGCAGCGGCTGCTCGTGCGCGTTGAGGCTCTCCTCGTCCGAGGGCTGGCCCCACCAGTCCGGGTGCCGCGCCGCGATCTCCATCGGGAACATGCCGGAGAAAATGGCGTTGCGGGAAAACGGCGTCGCGGTGGGCAGAATGCTGTAATAGTGCGACTCCTCGACGTCGAACAGCGGCGTGATCAGATCGCGCAGCATCTCCCACTGGTCCAGCCGCAGGCAGTCCACCACTACGAAGAGCGCACGGTTCGAGGACCGCAGAATCGGAACCAGGAACTCGGCGCCGACATCCACCGACAGCGGCGGGCGATCGCCTTCGGGGTGGGCAAGCCAGCGGGGGTAGGAGTGGCGGATGAATTCCACAAAGTCTTTGCGCAACCCGCCCTGGAGCGAGGCCAGGGCCTCCGAGAGGCCCGGCTCGTTCCCCGCCGAGAGCCGCACCTCCCACCGCACCAGCTCCACCACCAGCTCGATCCATTCGCGCCAGGCGAGCGCGCCGGCGCGCCTCGCCTCGAGCTCGCGGAATCGGGTCACGAAGTCCCGCGCGAGGCGCTGCTGCCGGATACGATCGCCCTCGATCAGCCTCGTCACGACGGCGAGAATCTGACGCGGATGCACCGGCTTCACGAGGTAGTCGTCCACCTGGACGCCGATCGCGTCGCGCAACGTGCTATCCGCTTCGCTCTGCGTGACCATCACGACGGGCATGGCGGGGTCGATGGCGCGGATTTCGGTGAGCAGCTCGAGACCGCGGCGGCCGGGCATCTGCTCGTCCAGCAGCACGACCGAGAACGGCTGGCGGCGCAGCAGCGCCAGCGCGTCGTCGCCATGCGCGGCCTGCTCGACGGCGAACCCTTGCTCTTCGAGGAACCGGCGATGGGCGGCGAGGCCGTCCACCTCGTCGTCCACCCACAGAATGGTCTTCGGACGGGGCATCGAACACGAAAATTAGTCGCGCTGGCGGAGCCGGGCAACGCATCCGTACCTTTGCCCGGGTGTCGTGCTTCCTCCTCGTGCGCTTTAGCTCGATCGGCGACGTGCTGCTCACCACCCCACTCGTGCGCGCCCTCCACGCCCGCCATCCCGACGCCCGACTCGTCTTCGTCACCAAGCAGGCCATGGCGCCGCTCGTGAGCACGAACCCGCACCTGTCCGAGGTCGTCGCGCTCGAGCCGGGTGAGCCAGTGCGCGCGCTGGCGCGCCGGTTGGCCGCGCTCGGTCCCACGCACGGCCTCGACCTGCACGGGAGCCTGCGCAGCACCGCGCTGCGGCTCCTCGTGCCCTGCTCCTGGCGCGGCTACGCCAAGCGCAAGGCCGTGCGCGGCATCCTCGTCTCCACCAAGATCAATCTGTACGGTCGACCGATCCCGGTCGCGGAACGGTATTTCGAAGCAGCCCGCGGACTGAACGTGAGCCCCGACGGCGGTCCCCCCGAGTTCTTCCTCGACGCCGCGGCGCGCGAACGCGTCGATCGCTGGCTCGAAGCGCACCATCTCTCCGGGCCGCCGCTCGCCGTGCTGGCACCCGGCGCCGCCCATCTCACGAAGCGCTGGCCATCGCAGCGGTGGGTGGCGCTGGCCCTGCGGCTACGCGCGGACGGCTTCGCCCTGGCGGTGGTCGGCGGGGAGGACGATCGCCTCGCCGCGCAACCGCTCGCGCCGTACGCCGAGATCGCGACCGGCGATTTGTCGCTTCAGGAGACGGGGGCCTTGCTGGCCCGCGCGCGCATACTCGTGTCGGGCGACACCGGCGTCATGCATCTGGCGACCGGCGTCGGCACGCCGGTCGTGGCGCTGTTCGGTCCCACCGTCGAGCAGTTCGGATTCTTCCCCTACTCGTCCCGGTCGGCGGTGCTGCAGCGGTCCCTCGATTGCCGCCCGTGCTCCACGATGGGCGGGCCACGCTGCCCCATGGGACACCACCGCTGCCTGGACGACATCGCCCCGGACGAGGTCGCCGCCCTGGTGGCCCGGCTCGTCGCGTGACCGGCCAGGTGACGGCGAGCGAAGCGCGGCTCGTGGGCCTCGTGGCCGAGGCGGAGCGCGGACCGACGCGGGACGGGCTGTATGCGCTGTGGCTGGTGCTGCGCGTCGCGGAGTCCCTCTTGCCGCCGCATCCCGTGAGCCTCAAGAACCATCGGCGCCGGCTTCAAGCGCTCGAGGCCCGACTCGGGGGGCTCGCGTTGCCGGCCCCGCTGAAGCGGGCGCTCTCGGCCGCGCGCACTCAGCTCGAACCCGGCACCGCCGGCGCGGCCGCCGTGGCCCTGGGCCAGCTGGTGGCTCCGGCGCGGGACGTGCTCGGCAAAGAGGCCGCCGACGCCGTGCAGGCGGCGACGATCGAGGCGCGGCACGCGCGCGTACATTAGCAACCATGTCCATGCACCGGTTGCCGCGGCGTCCGTCGCTCGAGTCGCTGGTCCAACGGGTCGACGCCCATCGGCCCGGCGACGTGCCGCCCGACACCATTCCGACCGGCTCCCCGTCGCTCGACCCTCCTTGATCGAATCGCCCATCAGCAGAGAGTCTCCCCGTGGCGGAGGCGGATGGTCACGCTGTAACTTGCAGCCAGCGAGGGTGCCATGGCCGGCCACAGCAAGTGGAAACAGATCAAGCGGAAGAAGGCCGTCACCGACGCGAAGCGGGGCGCGCTGTTCACGCGGCTGATTCGCGAAATCACTATCGGCGCCAAGGCCGGAGGCGGCGATCCCGGCGGGAACCCCCGCCTCCGCACCGCCATCGACGCCGCCAAAGCCGAGAACATGCCCTGGGACAACATCGACCGTGCCATCAAGAAGGGCACGGGCGAGCTGGAGGGCGTGCAGTACCAGGAAGTCACCTACGAAGGCTACGGCCCCGGGGGCGCCGCGATCCTGATCGAGGTGACGACGGATAACCCCAACCGCACCGTGGCGGAGATCCGCCACCAGTTCTCGCGCCACGGCGGCAACCTCGGCGCCGCGAACTCCGTCGCGTGGATGTTCGACCGGAAGGGACAGATCGCCCTCGATGCGACCCAGGTCGACGAGGATGCCGCGATGGAGGTGGCCCTCGATGCCGGGGCCGATGATCTCGTGAAAGACGCTGATTTGATCCTGATCACCACGCCGGTCGCCCGCCTGCACGCAGTGCAGGATGCGCTCAAGGCCAAAGGGTTGCCGGTGCAGAGCGCGGAAATCGCCTCGCTTCCGAAGAGCACGGTCAAAGTCGACGGCGGGGACGCCAAGAAACTGCTGGCGCTCATGGAGACGCTGGAGGAGTTGGACGACGTGTCGAAAGTGTTCTCGAACTTCGACATCGACGCCGATGCCATGGCCGAAGTCGGCGGGTGACGTGAAGGTCGTCTTGGGGATCGACCCGGGGACCTCGGTCACCGGCTACGGGGTCGTCGAATACGGCAATGGGACGCCGGGGTTCGGGCGTCTCGTCGAATGTGGCGTGATTCGTCTCCCCAAACGCGCCTCCTTGCCCCGCCGCCTGGCGGAACTTCATGCCGGAATCACCGATCTCATCCTGCGCCATCGCCCTACCGCGCTCGCGCTGGAAGACGCTTTCTACCATAAGAACGTGCGCACCACCCTGGTGCTCGGCCACGCGCGCGGCGTCGTGCTGCTCGCCGCCGAGCAGCATCACCTGGACATCGCGGAGTATCCGCCCGCAACGGTGAAGAAGGCCGTCGTCGGCGCGGGGGGCGCGCCCAAGGCGCAGGTCGCCGCGATGGTGGCCCGCCTGCTGCGGCTCAAGCACGCTCCGCGGCCGGCCGATGCGGCGGACGGCGTGGCGGTGGCGTTGACGCACGTGATCCGCGGGTGATCGCCTCCATCTCCGGCCGCCTCGCCTCCAAAGGCGTCGATCGCGTGATCGTCCAGACCACGGGCGGGGTCGGGTACGAGGTCGTCGTGCCGTTAGGCGTGATGGAGCGGCTGCCGGCCGCCGGCGAACCGGTCACGCTTACGACCGAGCTGGTCGTCCGCGAGGACGGCTGGGCGCTGTACGGATTTCTGGAAGCCGACGAGCAGCAGCTGTTCCGGCGACTGCTCACGGTCACCGGGGTGGGCCCCCGGATCGCGGTGGCGTTCCTGTCGACGCTGGGCGCCGAGCGCGGAGCCCGGGCGATTCAGAAGAGAGACATCGCCGCGTTGTCGTCGGTGAGCGGGATCGGGAAGAAGGTCGCCGAACGGCTGGCGCTTGAACTGGGCGACAAGCTCGGCGAGCTTGGGAGCGGTGCCCCGGCACCGGTGACCGGCCCGGCCGAAGCGGCGCTGCACGCGCTGGAGCGACTCGGCTACGGCGCGGCCGAGGCCGATCGAGCCGTGCGCCAGGCGCTGGCGGGCGACGGCGGCGCGGCCGACACCGAGGCTCTGGTGCGCAGGGCGCTGCGCGTGCTCACAACCAAGTAACCCCCATGAATGCGATGACGACCGCCGAATGGATCTGCACCCGTTGCGGGTCCACCAATCGCAAGCTCCTGGTCGCAGGCGTCACGACCGCGCAGGACGCCTGCGTGACGTGTCACGCCAAGCACGAGATCGCGGCGCAAGCGCGTCCGGTGCGGTGGTCGGCGCGGCCGAAAGGGAAATAGGCAGCGGGTGAGTCGCAACGAAGTGACCACGCCCGAGGCGCTCCCCGACGAGCGTCTTTCCGATGCGGCGCTGCGCCCGTCGCGGCTCGACGAGTTCGTGGGCCAGGCCAAGGTCAAGGAATCGCTCCAGATCGCCATCGACGCGGCCAGGCAGCGCAAGGAGCCGATCGACCATGCGCTGTTCTTCGGTCCGCCCGGACTCGGCAAGACCACGCTCGGCTTGCTGATGGCGCGGGAGATGGGCGTGAACATCCGCACGACCTCCGGGCCGGTGCTGGAGCGTCCCGGGGATCTGGTGGGGCTGCTCACGGGACTCAAGCCGGGCGACATCCTGTTCATCGACGAAATCCATCGGTTGCGGCCGGCGCTGGAGGAATTCCTCTATCCCGCCATGGAGGAATTCCGCGTCGACGTGCGCATCGCCGACGGTCCGCACGCCCAGACGATTCCGATGCAGATCGAGCGGTTTACGCTGATCGGCGCCACCACGCGGTTCGGGTTGCTCACGCCGCCGATGCGCGCGCGCTTCGGCATCGTCGAGCGGCTGCACTATTACCCGCCCGACGATCTCGCGCAGATCGTGAAGCGCTCGGCCGGCATCCTCGCCGTACCCGCCGACGCGGTGGGGATCGCGGAAATCGCGCGCCGCAGCCGGGGCACGCCGCGCGTCGCCAATCGATTGCTCAAGCGGGTGCGCGACTACGCGCAGGTGCGCGCCGGCGGAACGATCACCGGCCCGGTAGCCGTCGACGCGCTGCAGCGACTCGACGTGGATGAATTCGGGCTCGATGACATGGACGCCCGGATTATGAAAACGATCATCGAGCAGTTCGAGGGGGGCCCCGTCGGGCTGAGCACCATCGCCGCGGCGGTCAGCGAGGATCCGGGCACGCTCGAGGAAGTGTACGAGCCGTTCCTGATGCAGCAGGGCTTCCTGGCCCGTACGCCGCGGGGCCGGTGCGCCACCCCAGGCGCGTATCGGCATTTCGGTTTCCCACCACCGGCCCGAAACCCGGCCACCGAGCAGCCGACGATTTTCGACGCCTGATTTGCACGCCTCCGACTTCGATTACCCCCTGCCTCCGGAGCTCATCGCTCAGGAGCCGCTCCCCGACCGCTCCGCATCTCGCCTGCTCGTCCTGGATCGCGCGACCGGCGCGGTCGCCCACCGCCGCTTCACCGATCTGATCGAGCTCATCGCCCCCGAAGACGTCCTGGTGCTCAACGCCTCGCGCGTGATCGCCGCCAGACTGCGGGGGAAGCGGGAAGGGGGAAGCGGGATGCGCGGTGGCCCGGCGGAGCTCCTGTTGGTCCGCGAGCTCGCGGACGGGTCGTGGACCGCCATGGGACATCCGGGCGAGAAGCTCAAACCGGGGCGGCGGGTGAGTTTCGGTCCGGACAGCGAGGTCGAGATCCTCGAGGTCCTGGGTGGTGGCCTGCGACGAGTCCGCTTTGTCGGGACGCGCGACGCCCGCGCCACCATCGCCGAGTATGGCGCCGTGCCGTTGCCGCCCTACATCCGTCGCCCCCCCACGCCGGACGATCGTGACCGCTACCAGACGGTGTACGCCGAGCACGACGGCTCGGTCGCCGCTCCGACCGCCGGGTTGCACTTCACCACCGCGGTGCTCGACGCCCTGCGCGCGAAGGGTGTGGCGATCGCGACGCTCGACCTGCACGTGGGACCGGGGACGTTCAAGCCGGTCGAGGTCGAGGAATTTTCCCAGCACCCGATGCAGGCCGAGACCTACGCGGTGGGCGAGCAGGCGGCGACGACGATCAACGAGCGGCGGGGCGCCGGCGGACGCGTGTGGGCCGTCGGCACCACCGTGGTGCGGACGCTCGAAACGGTCGCTGATGCGTCGGGGGCGATCCGGGCCGGTCGCGGAGAGACGGCGCTGTTCATTCATCCACCCTATGCCTTCCGCGCGGTGGACAAGCTGCTCACCAACTTCCACCTTCCCCGCTCGACGCTGCTGACGCTGGCGTGCGCATTCGGGGGGTATGGACACGTGATGCGAGCCTATGCTGCGGCGGTGCAAGCCAAGTACCGGTTCTATTCCTACGGTGACGCGATGGCGATCATCTAACGTGATGTTCGAGTTCACGGTCGCCGCCCGGTCCGACGTCGCCCGCTCGGGCACGCTCACCCTGCCCCACGGCACGGTCGAAACACCCTGCTTCATGCCCGTCGGCACCCAGGGGACGGTCCGCGCCCTCTCGCCAGCGGACCTGAGGACCATCGGCGCGCAGATCGTGCTCGCCAACACCTACCACCTGCACGTGCGTCCCGGCGAGGACGTCGTGGCCGAGCTGGGGGGCCTGCATCGGTTCATGGCATGGGACCGGCCGCTGCTCACCGACTCGGGCGGATTCCAGGTGTTCTCGCTGGAAGGGTTTCGTCGCGTCGACGACGACGGAGTCGAATTCCAGAGCCATCTCGACGGCGCGCGACGGCGCCTGACCCCCGAGCGCGCCACGGAAATCCAATGGACCCTCGGCGCCGACATTGCGATGGCGTTCGACCATGTCGTGCCGGGTGGCGCGGATGAGACCGCGGCCCGCGACGCCATGGAGCGGACGATGCGGTGGCTGGCCCGGTGCGCGGAGCGTCACGCTCAGCTGTCCGCGACTGCGCCCGGGCGTCAGACGCTGTGGCCGATCGTTCAGGGCGGCGCGCATCCCGACCTGCGCCGGGAGGCGCTCGCGCGTACCCTCGATGCCGGCAGCTGGAGCGGCATCGCCATCGGCGGTCTCTCCGTAGGCGAGCCGAAACCCGTGATGTATCAGACGCTCGAAGACGTCGAGCCGCGTCTCCCCACGCCGCTGCCCCGTTATCTTATGGGCGTGGGATTCCCAGAGGATCTGGTAGCGGCGGTGGAGCGCGGCGTGGACCTGTTCGATTGCGTGGCCCCCACGCGGATGGGGCGCAACGGGACGGCGTTCACGCCTGACGGCCCCCTGAACATCCGCAACGCGAGGCATCGGGCTGCCCGGGAGCCGCTCGACTCCAGCTGCGATTGCGAAACCTGCACCACGTACACGCGCGGCTATCTGCGTCACCTGTTCGCCGCCCGTGAATTGCTGGGATTGCGTCTCTTGTCGCTGCACAATGTCCGCTACCTGATCCGACTCGCCGGCCTGATGCGGCAGGCGATCGGGTCGGGCCGCTTCGCCGCATGGGCCGCCGACTGGCGCCAGCGCTACCTACAACCGGAGCCCGCATGACTCCGACTTTGCTCGCCCTGTTGTTCGCGCCGTCCGGTCAGTCCGGCGGCGGCCTCAGCGTCCTGTTGTTTCAGGTCGCGCTGATCTTCGGCATTTTCTACTTCCTCATCATCCGCCCGCAGCGGCGCCAACGGGAGCAGCACGCAAAGCTGCTGGCCGGGCTGCAGAAGGGGGATCAGGTCGTCACTTCCGGCGGCATCGTGGCAGAGGTGGTCCACCTGAAGGACAATGAGATCACTATTCGCAGCGGCGAGTCGAAGCTGGTCGTGCTGCGAGCGAATATCGCGAACGTGGTGAGCCGACCAGGAGCCGAGAAGTCCGCGTGAGTCTGCGCCAGCTGCACCTGCTGGGCTCTCCCATGCTGCGGCAGCGCGCCGAGCCGGTCGCCACGGTGGACGACGCCGTGCGCGAGCTGGTGGACGACCTGTTCGAGACGATGTCCGTCGCCAGGGGGGTGGGACTCGCCGCGAACCAGGTCGGCGAGACGCGCCGCGTCGCCGTGGTGGATGTCGGCAAGGACGCGCCCGAGCAGATAGTGCTCATCAACCCGGTGCTCGTGGAAAAGAGCGTCGAGACGGACATCGCCGAGGAAGGCTGCCTCTCGATCCCCGAGATCTTCGGCGACGTGGAGCGGCCGCTCCGGGTCGTGATCGACGCCCTGGACCGCGACGGGGCGCCGTTCCGCCTGGAAAGCATGGGCTACCAGGCGCGCGCCATCCAACACGAGATCGATCACCTGGACGGGGTGCTCTTCCTGGACCATCTCTCGGCCGTGAAGCGCAGTCTGCTGCTCTCCAAGTGGAAGCGACTACGCAAGGGTGAAGCCGGCTACGTGAAGGAGGTCACGCCGGAGCCGGCCGGCGAGCTCTAGGTGGTCGTCGTGTTCTTCGGGACGCCGGCGTTTGCCGCGCCGTCGCTCCGGGCCCTGGTCGGGGAAGGCTTCGATGTCCGGGCGGTGGTGACCCGGCCCGATCGCCCGCAGGGTCGATCCCGATCCACGCTCGTTCCCTCCCCGGTCAAGCTCGCCGCTCAGGCGGAGGGCCTCGAAGTGCTCCAGCCGGAGCGCCCCACCGATCCGGCCCTGCTCACGAAACTCCGCCATCTCGCTCCCGACGTCGGCGTCGTCGTCGCGTACGGCCATCTGCTCAAACCCGAGCTGCTCGCCATTCCGCGCCGCGGTATGGTCAACGTGCATGCCTCGCTGCTGCCCGCGCTGCGGGGCGCGGCGCCCGTCGAATGGGCGATCCTGAACGGCGTCGAAACCACGGGCGTCACCATCATGCAGCTCGACGCCGGGATGGACTCGGGGCCGATCCTGCATCAGATCCCACACCGCATCGCTCCCGGTGTGACCGGGGGTGAGTTGTCTGAGCATCTCGCCGAAATGGGGGCCCAGGCCCTGATCGAGGCGCTGGCCTTGTGGGAGCGCGATGGGCTGAAGCTCGTTCCCCAGGACGAAGCGCACGCCACGTTCGCTCCCAAGCTCACGCGCGAGATGGCGCATATCGACTGGACCGCGCCGGCCGCCCATATCGTCCGCCAGACGCTGGCGCTCGACCCCCGCCCCGGCGCCTGGACCGAGCTCGACGGTCTCGAAATCAAGGTCTTCGAAGCAAGCGCCGGTGACGGCAGCGCAGGGCCGGGCGAGGTGATTCAGGCTGACCGCCGACTGCTGATCGCTGGTGGGGAGGGCGCGGTGGTGGTGGAGGAAGTCCAGCCCGCCGGCAAGGAGCGCATGGCCGCCGTCGACTGGATCCGCGGGCGCGGGGTCCGGGTCGGCCAACGATTCGCGTGAGGCCGCCGCTCCCTCGTCTCCACGCGGTGACCGACGAGCGCATCGCCGGGCGACCGGACCTGGACCGGATCGTGAAGCAATTGGCCACCGCCGGCCCAGACCTGACGTTTCACGCCCGAGGGCGCAGGCTCAGCGGCCTCGAGCACTACCGACTCTCCATCCGCCTATCCGCCCATCCGCCCATCCGCCCGTTCGTCAACGATCGCCTCGACGTCGCACTCGCCGCCGATGCGGCTGGTGTCCTCCTGCGCGGTGACAGCCTCCCGGTCGCGGCAGCACGGCGGCTGCGGAGCGAGTGGTGGATCGGCCGATCAGTCCATTCCCTGAACGAGGCGCAGGCCGCGCACGCGGGTGGAGCCGACTATCTTGTGGTCGGTCCCATGTACGCAACCAGCACCCATCCGGGCTCGCCCCCTCTGGCCATGGACGCGCTGCGCGCCGTCGCTCTCCTCGGGTTGCCCGTGATCGCGATCGGGGGCGTCACCGTGGAGCATGTCGCCGAGCTGCGACGCGCCGGCGCCTACGGCGCGGGGGCGATCCGGGCCTTGTGGGACGCGCCTCATCCGGGAGACGCGGCGCGCGCGATGCTCGCCGCGCTGCACGCCGCATGATCACCGCCACGATCGACATCGTCGTCAACGGCGATCGCCGCGCGGTGCCGGCCAACGCGACGTTACTCGAGCTGCTCCATCTGCTCCAGCTCGATCCCCGCACCGTGGTCGTGGAGCACAACCGCGCCATCGTGCGTCGCCCCGATCTCGATCGCGCGCGCGTCGCCTCCGGCGATGCGATCGAGCTGGTGCACTTCGTGGGTGGTGGATGATCCAGGACACGCCGTTCACCATCGGCGGGCGCACGTTCCAGTCGCGGCTGATGGTGGGCACGGGCAAATACCGCAACAACGGCGAGATGGTCGGAGCGATCGAGGCCAGCGGCGCCGAGATCGTCACCGTGGCGGTGCGCCGGGTGAACCTCGACCGGGCCGAGCGCGAGGGGATCCTGTACCACCTCGATCCGAAGCGCTTCTTCCTGCTCGCCAACACCGCCGGCTGCTATAGCGCCGACGAGGCGATCCGCTACGCCCGGCTGGCGCGCGAGGCCGGCTTCAACGAGTTCGTGAAGCTCGAAGTGATCGGCGACCAGGAAACGCTGCTCCCCGACGTGGCCGGGCTGCTCGAGGCAACCCGCGTCCTCGTGCGGGAAGGTTTCAAGGTCCTGGCCTACACCAACGAAGACCTGATCACCGCCTTGCGGCTCGAGGAGGCCGGCGTGGCGGCCGTGATGCCGCTCGCGTCGCCCATCGGCAGCGGGCTGGGCCTCCTGAATCCGCTCAGCGTCCGCATCATCAAGCGCCGGCTCGGCGTCCCCGTCGTCGTCGACGCCGGGGTCGGCACCGCCTCGGACGCGTGCATCACGATGGAGCAGGGCGTGGACGGGATCCTGATGAACACGGCGCTCGCCGCGGCGCGCGACCCGGTGGGGATGGCGCATGCGATGCGACTCGCGGTCGAGGCGGGGCGGGCGGCCTACCTCGCCGGTCGCATGCCGCGTCGCGAGGTCGCGGTGCCCTCCTCCCCCGCCGAGGGCCTGCTGGATTAGCGAAGCGACGGCGGCGCGGCACGCGGCCCTCGAGATCCTGCGGGCCGTCCACGCCGGCACTCCGTTCGCCGCCGCCCGCGACCGCGCCGTCGACAATCTGTCGCCGCGCGACCGTCACCTGGCGCACGAGCTGTCTGCCGGCGTCCTCCGCACCCGCCGGGCCCTCGACGAAGCGTTGCACATCGACAGCGTCGACGTTCGACTGCGGGACATCCTCCGGCTCGGCGTCTACCAGCTGTGGCGACTGGACCGCGTCCCGCCCCATGCCGCCGTGTCCACCAGCGTCGAGCTGGCACGCGCCGTGGCCGGCGAGGCCGCCGCGCGGTATGTCAATCAGGCGCTGCGAAAACTGACGGGGAGCGGGGAGAGGGGAGCGGTCAGTTCGCACCCTGACTGGCTGGTGGCGCGCTGGCATGAGCGGTTTGGCCCAGAAGAGACAGCTCGGTTGGTTTCCTGGAACGATCAACGACCGAAGCTCGTGTTGCAGCCGGTGCAATGGGATGCTGCCACGCTCCGGAGCCGGTTGGAAGCGGCAGGCTATGACGTGCAGGAGGCGCCGTTCGCAGCGGGTTTCGAGGTGGCACGGACAGGGACCGCTCCCCTCTCCCCGCTCCCTACAGGCCTGCCGGGGTATGCCGAGGGCGCCTTCATCGTCCAGGATCCCGCTCAGGTCCTCGTGTGCCGCTTCGCGGCCGTGCCGCGCGGTGCGAGATTATACGACGCGTGTGCAGCCCCCGGAGGAAAGTCGGTGACGCTGGCCCGGGCCGGCGCCGACGTCACGGCGGGAGAGCTGCGACGCGAGCGGCTCGGCCGGCTCCAGGACACGCTGCGACGCGCCGGAGTGGCGGTGCCCATCGTGGCCGCCGATCTTCTGGCGGCCCCGTGGCGCCCGGGCGGGTGGGACGCCGTGCTGGTGGACGCGCCGTGCAGCGCCACCGGCACCATGGCGCGTCATCCCGACGCTCGCTGGCGCCTCACATCCGGCGCCATCGATCGCCTGGTACGACGGCAGGCGAAGTTGCTCGATGCGGCGGCGGCGCTGGTACGACCCGGGGGAATCGTCGTGTACGCGACGTGCTCGCTCGAACCGGAGGAGAACGAGAACCAAGTGGAGGAGTTCCTGCGCCGTCATCCCGAGCTCGAGCGAGCGCCCGCGCCCGGGGGGGGCGCCGTGCCCGCGGAGCTGGTCACGGCCGCAGGTGATTTTCGCTCGCTGCCCTGGCAACATGGCATCGACGGTGCGTACGCCGTGCGGCTCGAGCGGCGCGGCTGATGCGATTCCGGCGCCACATGCCGCCGCTGCGCGAATGGCGGCTGCTGCGACTCCTGCGACCGCGTATCCCGCCGATCCGGCGCGAGCAGGCCGCCCGTTGGGTAGTCTGGCTCGCCGTCGCCGCGTTCACCGGGTACGTCGTCGCCGCCCTGGCGGTCTTCCCCGCGCCCCTCTTCTCACATCAGCGCACCGTGCCACGCGTCCTCGGGTTGTCCTTGGCCGACGCGCGCCGGGACGTGGCCGCGGCGCGGCTCGGCACCATCGACAACGGCAGCGAGCCGCATCCCACCGCGCCGGCCGGCACGGTGATCTGGCAGGATCCGCCGCCCGGGGTCGTGGCCCCCGCCAATCTGCGCGTCGCCCTGGTGGTGAGCGCGGGACCGCCCCGGGTGCCGGTTCCCGACGTGGCGGGGCTCGATGCCGGGCTGGCGCGCAAGCTCATCGCCGCGGCCGGTCTCACGACGAGCCAGGTCGAGTCGGTGCAGGCCGCCGTTCCCACCGGGCTCGCCATGCTGACGCGCCCGGCCGCCGGCGCGACGCTACCGCCCGGGGCGCGGGTCGGGCTGGTGGTGAGCCGCGGGGCGCCGACGATCACCGTGCCGGACGTGCTCGGCCTCTCGGCGGCGGATGCGCGCGCCCGGTTGGAGCAGGCAGGGCTCGCGCTGGGCGGCGTCACCCGCCGACGCACCGCGGACGCGACCCCCGGGACGATCGTGGCGCAACGCCCAGCGGCGGGCACGCTCGCCGCCCCCGGGACGATCATCGACATCGTCGTGGCCCGGAGCGTCCCATGACGCAGCGCGGGGGGGGAGGTATCCGCATCGCGCCGAGCATGCTGTCGGTCGATCTGGCGCGGCTCGCGGAGCAGGTGCAGGCGGTCCTGGAGGGAGGCGCCGATTGGCTGCACGTGGACGTGATGGACGGTCGCTTCGTGCCGAACCTAACTTTCGGCGCGAATATGGTGGCGACGTTGCGCCGCCTCACCGACAAGCCGATCGACGTGCATCTGATGGTGGTCGAGCCGGAGCACTACATCGAGCCGATGGCGGACGCCGGCGCCTCCGTGTTGACGTTACACCCTGAGGCCACGGTGCACGTCCAACGCCAGCTCGCTGCGATCCGACACCGGGGGATGCTCGCCGGTCTGGCCCTCAATCCGGCAGTGCCGTTCGCGTCGGTGGAGGAAGTCGTGGTGGATATCGACTTGCTGCTGGTCATGACGGTGAACCCGGGGTTCGCCGGACAGCGCTTCCTCTCCGGATCCGCCGACAAGATCCGGCGCGCGCGGGCATTGCTCACCGCGCGTCGCTCGGAGGCATTCCTGGAAGTCGATGGCGGCATTGGCGTCGACACCATCGCCGACGCGCACTCGGCCGGGGCCGATACGTTCGTCGCCGGCCAGGCGGTGTTTGGGAGCGCCGATCCAGCGCGCGAGGTGCGTGAGCTGCGCCGGCGCTGCGCGGTGATCGTGTGATCACGCAGCGCACCTGGACGCTCCTGGCCGGCAGCACCCTCGCGGTAGTGTTCACCGCGGCACTCGTGATCCGAATCCTTCCCGAAATCCGGTTGATCGGCGTCGGCTCCAAGGCACCCGCCTTCGACGCGATGAACCTGCGAACGGGCCGTCCTTCCGGCCTCGCCGACTACGAGGGCCGGGTCATCCTGCTCAATATCTGGGCGACCTGGTGCCAGCCGTGCCGCGTCGAGATGCCGGCCATCGAGCGCCTGTCGCGTCAGCTGGACAGCACGGACTTCCGGGTGGTCGCCGTGAGCGTGGACGTGAGCGACTCGACCACGGTGAACGCGTTCGTGCGGGAAATGGGGTTGAGCTTCGACATCCTGCATGACCCCACGCAGACGATCCAGCAGCGCTACCAGACCACCGGCGTCCCGGAGAGCTTCGTGATCGATCGCCACGGGGTCATCGTGAAGAAGGTGATCGGCGCCTCGGCGTGGGACAGCCCCGTGAACCAGATCCTGATCCGGCGGCTGCTCGATGAGCGCTGAGGCCCGGCGCGGGCTGTTCCGCAACTGGCCGCTCAAGCTGGCGGCGCTGTTTCTCTCCGTGATCCTCTACGTGGCGGTGGCCGCTCAGCGCCAGGTGACCCAGGAGGTTGTCATGCGTCTCGACGTCCGGGTGCCGCCGGGCCGCATGCTCGTGAGCCCGCCGACCCTGGATACGGTCGTGCTGCGCGGCAAGATCACCGAGCTGCTCCGGCTGCGTTCGATGCGCCGGGTGATCGAGCTGACGGTGCCCGAGACCCTCAGCACCGCGACCTGGATCACGACCCTGCTCCCGTCGAGCGTCAAGATCCCGGAGCGATCGAACGTCGAAGTCGCGGACTTCCGGCCGCGCGAAGTGGTGATCCAGCTCGACCCGGTGGGCACCAAAGAAATCCCCATCGTGGCCCGCGTCACGGTGATCCCCGATTCCGGGCAGGCCCTGGACGGAGGACTCCAGATCACGCCCAGCCTCGCGCGCGTCGTAGGGCCCGACCGCCTGCTGGCCGCGATCGAGTCGGTGGCCACCGAGCCGACCGCGCTCGGTCCGGTGCGCGGGCCCTTCACCGGCATCGTGCCGCTCGATACCACCCCGCTCGGCGTGGTCCGGCTCTCGCCGAAGCAGGTCCGGGTCAGCGGCTCAACGACCGGCGTGTTCGAGCGCGTGTTCAACCTGATGCCGATCGAAAGCGGCGCCGGGCCGTTGACCGGGTACGAGCTGCGGCCCGCCCGCGCGACGGTGACGGTGCGAGGGTCCGAGGCCGCGATCGCGGCGCTGACCAAGGACAGCATCCGCGTGATCGTCCACCTCGGTGGGCCGGTGAACGACAGCGCCACGGTGCGACTCACGGTGCTGGCCCCGAAGGGTGTCCGCGTTCACGCGACACCCGATTCGGTCCTCATCGTGCGGCGCCGGAGCGGCCGTGGCTGACGTCGTTCTGGGCATCGAGACTTCGTGCGACGAAACCTCCGCCGCCGTCCTCGTGGGGGGGGGGGGGCGGCGGGGCGCCCGCCCGAGCTGGCCAGCCTCGTGATCCTGTCGCAGGACGTGCATCAGGTGTTCGGCGGCGTGGTGCCGGAGCTCGCCAGCCGCGCGCACCTGGCCGCGCTGCCGGCCGTGGTCGAGCGCGCCCGCGCCGAAGCCGGCGTCTCCTGGAGCGCGATCGACGCCGTCGCGGTGACGGCCGGTCCGGGCCTGGTCGGCGCGCTGCTCACGGGTGTCGTGTACGCCAAGGCGCTCGCCTATGCGGGCGATCGCGCCCTGATCGGCGTAAACCATCTCGAAGGACACCTGTTCGCCCCCGCCGTGGAGGACCCCGACCTCGAGCCGCCGTTCGTGGCGCTGCTCGTCTCGGGCGGCCATACACTGCTGCTCGACGTTCCCGCCTGGGGTCGCTATCGGTTGCTGGGGGCGACGCGCGACGATGCCGCCGGCGAAGCATTCGACAAGGTGGCGACCTTGCTCGGTCTGGGCTATCCGGGCGGGCCGGCCATCGAGCGACTGGCCCCCGCCGGCGACCCCTCGCGCTTCAAGTTTCCGCGCCCGATGCGCGATCACGGATTCGAGTTCTCGTTTTCGGGACTCAAGACCGCGCTGCGCTATGCGGTGCACGCCAGCCCGAACCTCGACGCCGATCGCGCCGACCTGGCCCGCGGTTTTCAAGACGCGGTCTTGGACGTCCTGGTCACGAAGCTCGCCCGCGCCGTCACCGCCACCGGGTACACCACGGCCGTCCTGGGCGGAGGGGTCGCCTGCAACCGTGCGCTGTCGGCCCTCGCAGCCGAGCGGTTGCGGGGACAGGCGCGCGTGGCCGTGGCCAGTCCACGCCTCAACGCGGACAACGCCGGCATGATCGCGCGGGCCGGCTGGTGGCGCCTGGCCCAGGGGGAGCGCAGTGCGTGGTCGCTCGACGCCCGCGCTGACTTACCGTTGCCGGGTCTAGAACCGTCGAGTCCCACTCCCCACATCCCCACGCCTTCATGACTGTTTATCCGCTGGTCTTCCGCGTCGGCCCGCTGTCGATCACCGGTTTCGGCATCATGATGATGCTGGCGTTCGTGTGCGGCGGCTGGGCGATCCAGCTCGAGCTGCGACGGCGCGCCCTCGACGAGGAGTTCTCGGCCGATGTGGTGATCGGGGCGGTGCTGGGCGGGCTCGTCGGGGCGAAGCTCTGGTACGTAGTGCTCACCGGAGAGCCGCTGTTCAGTCGCGGGGGATTCGTGTGGTATGGCGGGTTCCTGGGCGGCGTCCTGGGCGTCGTGTTCAACAGCTGGCGCCGCCGCGTGCCCATCGCTTTCACGGCCGATCTCGTGGCGCCGGCGCTCACCCTCGGGTACGCCGTCGGCCGGGTGGGCTGTTTCTTGGTCGGCGACGACTACGGTCTGCCGACCACTCTGCCCTGGGGGATCAGGTTCCCCTACGGGCTCCCCGCCACGACGGTGGCCAACCTGGCGCAGCTGCACGTGTCGTTCCCGCCGGGCACGAACCCGGTGCAGGTCGTCGCCGTGCATCCGACCCAGGTGTACGAGACGGCCCTCATGCTGCTCGCGACGGCGTGGCTCTGGAATCGTCGCGAGCACCGCCACGCCACCGGCTGGCTGTTCGGATGCTACCTGGTCATCGCGGGAGCGGAGCGGCTGGCGATCGAGTTCCTGCGCGCCAAGGACGACCGCGTGCTGCACGGATTCACGATCGCGCAGGTGATGAGCGTCGCGGTGATCGCGGTGGGAGCCGTTCTGGTGGCGCGGCTGCGAGCCCCGGCGACGGCTACTGTGCCGGCGACGTTGACGAAGTCGCGATAGGGAGCCTTCATCGCTCCATCCCCTGCGGCAGCCTCGGCGCCGTCACGCTGTCCGCATCCGCGTCGGTCCTGAGAATTCGGGGCGTGAGAAAAAGATACAGCTCGGTCTCGCTCGTCTGCCGGCTGGCGCTCCCAAACAGCCCGCCGATGATTGGCAGCTCCGAAAGGATCGGCACTCCACCGCGCGTCACGTCCTTCTGGTGATCGCGCAGCCCCCCGAGCACGATGGTTTGCCCATCCCTTACGAGCACTTGCGTCGCCACCTCGCGCGTCGAGATCACCGGGGCATCGAATGCCACCTCGCTCGTCGCCTGGTTGATCTCCTGTTGGATCAATAAGGAGACGTAGCCGTCCTGATTGATCGTGGGCCGCACCGTGAGTCGAGTTCCCACGTCCTTGTACTGCACCACCTGGTCGCGGCTCGGCGTGTCGGTCGGCAGGCTGCGGCTCACCTGCACGAACGGCCGCTGTGAGCCAACCAGAAAGCGAGCCTCGGTGTTGTTCGAGGCCAACAGGATCGGGCGTGAAATGATCTCCACATCCCCCCGGCTCGCCGCGGCGGTGAGCGTGGCGTCGATCTGCGCGTGGCCCAGGTTCATGAGGCGGATCACCAGGTCGCCGAGGCTGGCCCCAGAGATTGTCGCGTCCACGGTGCCGTCGCCCTTGTCCACGCCTTGGGGCGGAAGGAAGAAGCTCGTCCCGAAGGCGAGGCTGCGGTTGTGCTGCACCTCGACGATCAACACCTCGATCAACACCTGGAGCGGTCGTATGTCGAGCTGGTCTACGGCCTCGTTCAACACCTCGTAGTCGGCCTGGGAGGCTCGGATCAAGAGGGAGTTCGTGAGCTCGTCCGGGACGACGGTGACACTGCCGGTCAGGGCGGACGGGCGGACGGTTGGGCTGGCCGTTTGTGCTGGTGCCAGCTGCGCACCAGCCGCGGGGACGACGTTGCGGCGCAGCTCGTCCGACAACGTGCCGGTGGAGAGGCCACTCGAGCCGGAGAATTCCCCACCGCCACCGAATAACTGATTCACCGTCGCCGCGACGTCGGCGGCGCGGGCATGCTTCAGGCGAATCACAAACAGTTGCACCGCAGCGGTATCGCGCCGTCC
Organism: uncultured Gemmatimonadaceae bacterium; assembly: GCA_964599725.1. GTDB lineage: Bacteria > Gemmatimonadota > Gemmatimonadetes > Gemmatimonadales > GWC2-71-9 > DASTHG01. Next base: position 67,624 of record CAZRGT010000043.1, read on the forward strand.
CGTTCCGCCCGACGACGGTGTGCCCGCCTCAGGACCCTTCGGCCCAATACGGAAGAACGCCGAATCCTCGGTGAAGTCGAGGCTCTGCGACTCCACGAGCCCCTTTAGTAGGCCAGGGATAGCGATGCGCGGCACTGGGGTAGGGGTCTCGAGCGATACGCGCGCGGCCTGAACGTTTGCCACCAGCACGGGCTTGGGCAGATAGCGGCCCAGCGCCTGGATCACGGCGCGCAGGTCGGCCTCGACGAATCGGATGGTGAGACTGTCATTTGTGACTCGGACGGAGGTCGTGTCTTGGGCGGATAGACGGATGGCCGGATAGGCGGATAGGAACACCGCCGCAAGGAGTACACCCGCCCATCCGCCCATCCGCCGATCCGACCTCAGTTCCGCCACGGCTCCCTCACCCTCAGCACCCACGTCGTATCCAACCCAGTGATGCGGACCGCGTCCGCGGTGATGCCCCAGATCCGGAGGCCCGCCACCACGTCGCCGACGCGCACGACGCGAACACCCTCGACACCGGGCAGCCCTTCGACCAGCGCCGTCGGATCGCGGCCCCCTTCCCACACTATCCCAGCGAGCTGGAGCACCGGCTTGGGTACGGGCGGCGCTGTCTGCTCGGCGAGGCGGAGGGGATCGTAGGCGGCTGCCGCGGGACGGCGCGACAGACGAAACGGGTTCCGTGACACTGTAGCCGCGGCAACAGAGTAGGTGTCGACCGGGCGGTCGTTTCTCAAAAAGGTAGGCTCACTTCGGGCCGGGGCGGGCAGGCGGGCGCGCACGAGCGGGAAGGCCAGAAGTCGCACCGCGAGGAGCGTACCGAGGGATAGGACTCCACCAAGCGCCAGTCTCAACCTCACCTCCCACCCTCATAAGGATTTCTGGCTTCGAGGAACCATCCGCCGATCGTCATCTCGACCTTGAGGATCTCTGGCAACCGTTCGGGGGATGCCGGGTCGGGGGCGCTGACGCGCAGCTCGTGCACCACGAGCGCCGCGCTCCCCGTGGCGATCGCGTGCAACGCCTGCACCAGGCCGCGGATGTCGGTCTCGAGGGTGATATGCACGCGAACGCGGGACAGGCGACCCGCGCGAGCGATATCGGGGACCAGGTCGACCTGTTCGACTCTCGCGTTGCTGCGGGACGCGACGAGGTTCAGTTGGGCGGCGAGATCCGCGCCCGCCTCGGCGGCGCTCGTCCCGCTCAGGAGCTTCGGCGCGAGCCCGACGAGCGCTTGAGTGATCCGGGCCGCGGAGTCGCGCAGCAGCCTCGCGTCGTCGAGGTCCTGTTGCGCGTGGACGAGCAACGTCGCCCGCTCACGCAGGGCTGCGTGTGCGGCAAGCGCGTGCCTCGCCCCCCACGGGAGAATGCGCAACAGCAATACCGCAGCCACGACCACCGTGCCGCCGATCAGGAGGGCCCTTCTATCTCGCCCGGTCATGGCGGGGACCGCGCTCCAAACACAATCGTGAACCGCTCCCACTCTCGGCCGGCGACCGTCTCCCGCACGATGGCCCCCTCGAAACGAGGCACGGGCAGCGCGTGGGCCCGCTCAAGCCGCGCCAGGACAAGAGCCGCGCGTCGTGCCGCGCCCGTCACGAAGCCTGAGCCATCGGCGTGCCAGGCGAGCGAGGTGAGCACTGCGGAATCGGGCAACGCCGCGGTCACCGCATCGAGCATCGCCACGCTCTTGGCGCGGTCTCGATCTGCCTGCGCCAGGGCTCCGAGCGTCGCCCCGGCATCGCGTAGCTCGCGCCGAGCCGCGAGCACGGCCGCGAGTGGCGCCTGGAGCGCTTGGAGCTGGCGCTCGACTGACCGACCTTCCCAGAGCAGTCGTCCGCCGAAGAGTCCGGCTACCAGGGTCCACACGCCGGCGTTGGCGATTCCCAGTCTTCGTAGGAGGCTCCGCTCAGCCCGCGCCCGGGCCGCGCGCTCGGAGGTCGGTAACAGCAGTAGGCCGTGATCACGCTCGGCCGGAGCGATCGACAATACCGCGAGCCCCGCCGCCCGCGCGCCGGCGACAATGGCTTCAACCACAGGCTCCTCGACCGCCGCGGCGTGCACCACCTGCTCCGTGCCGCTCTTCACCCATACGGCGGCGGTGACGAGCGGCGTGCCGTTCTTCCGGAAGAACCGGCCGGCTTGATGCGCTACCAATCGCGTCAGCTCCTTTTCCTTTACGGGTGGGAGATCACGAAGGGTGCGCAGCTGTACCAGCGGTCGTTCAAGAGCCACCCTCACGTGACGGCAAGGCTCGGCTGGCTCGGCTGCCAGGCGCGCGATAGCGTCGGTCAAATCCTCCAGTGAGGTGTAGCCCGCCTCTCCCGCCCAAGTGACGCGACCGCGTTGGTCGGCCACAGCTCGGATCATTTCCCGACCGATCTGGAGCCGCAGCGATCCTGCACGGCCAGGCCATCTCATTCCGTTTCCCGCTTGATGACCGCCAGGCGCCCGGACGCCGGAACCACGGTGAGCATCGCGCGGGCCGTCAAGGCCGTGCCGTGCACACCGCCGTCAACGAGCGCCACGAGCTGTTGCGGTGCGAACACCGCGTGACGAACGAACTCGGCGTAGTCCGCCAAGAACCGGGTGCGAGCCGAGGGAGAGAGCGCGCCCGCCAACTCGTCCGCGCTCGACAATGGACGGCGGTTCTCCCGGCGCCACACGAGAAGGGAGACGCTCTCCTCGGTCATCCCCGGCAGTGTCACCAGCACTTCACGCGGCGCCGCGTTGACGTTGATGGTTCCCGTGCCGCGGGTCGTCAGGAACGGCGCAAGCCGCGCCGCGAGCATGGAGTCCATGCCTGGAACTTGCCGCAGATCATAGATCGGCCCCCGCCGACGAGCTTGGAGCACGGAGTCGACTACCGACGACTGACGACCGACGACCGACAACAGATTCTCTCTCTCCGCCACATTCACATTGAGCTTCGCCGCGGGATCTTCGAGCGCCGCCACGCACCAGGTGCCGCGGCCCAGGTCCACCGTGTCCACCCGTCGCACCGAGGGATCCTGCGCGTAGCGCGCCAGCAGGATCTCGACGCAGGCCTCGCGCGCCCAGCCGGCGCGAGCGAGCAGCACGCGATTGCGGGTAGTCTGCCACCCCGTACGGGCAACGCCGAGCGCCACCCCGGTCAGCACGGTCAGGGCGGTGAGGACCCAGAGCACGGCCAGCAGCGCAAACCCGCGGCGGTTCATCCGCGCTCCTGGATGAGGAGCAACAGTGTGTCGGTGACCGCTCCCCGCTCCCCGCTCCCCACTCGCTCGATCCGAACCCGCACCGCCAGGGGAGCGCTGACCGGCGAGATCCATTGCCGCACCCAGCGGGTGTCCGCGCCAGGCTCGAGCAGGTAATCGACGGCGAGATCCGTAACGCTGTCGACGAGGGTGAGCGCCTCCCCGGGAGAGACGCCGGCTGCGAGCCGTCCGTCACGTAAGCCGAGGTCGATGTGGCGCGGCTCGAACCAGCCACCGGGGGTCAACTGCCACGCGGTGAAGCGCACGCGGTCGGGATCCCCCATGAACCCGATGGCCCCGCTATCCCCCACCGCGAGCGAGAGGAACGTGGCATCGAGCCAGCGGCGCGCATTCGCGTCGTGGTCAAGCCGGTCTCGCGCCTCCGTCAGCAAGCGCGCACCGTCCCCCGCGCCGGCGAACAGTCGCTCGGCACAGAGCACGACGAGGCCGCCGATGGCGAGGGCCACCATGACCTCGATCAGGGTGAAGCCGGCGTTACGGGGCACGGGGCAACTCCGGCCGGTACACGACGGTCACCAGGTCCTCCACCCAGGGGCGGTCCGCCGGTGCCACCGCGATCCGGTACAACGTCCGCTCCGGCCGCTCGACACCCACGGAGAATTCGCCCACCTGACGCCGGCCCAGCCGGCGATCGAGATCTTCTCGCCTGAGGAGCGTCATCGCGGCGAGCACACGGTGCTCGGCAGCCAGGGTGGTCTCGCGCACGCGTGCATCTGCTTCGGACCTCAATCCGGCGCCGACCAGCTCGACCAGGGCGGTCCCGGCGGTCGCGAGGATCACCAGCGCGACCAGTACCTCGAGCAAAGCAACGCCGCTTTCAGCGCGCCGAGTCACGGGGGGCTCCGGTGAGGGGGTCGACGCCGGGGCCGAGGGCGCGGCCGTCGGGAAGAAACAACGGCGTGGGGAGTGGGGAGTGGTTCGTTACGGTGCGCACCGGTCTACCGGTGCGGATAGCCTCGGCTCGAGCCGCCCGAAGCGCTCGTATCCGCTCCGACTCGCGCGGGGCCTTGAGACTCGCAAGCGCCAAGCCGCTGATGCCGAGCACGAGCCCGAGAATAACCAGCACGACGACTACTTCGAGGAGCGTGAACCCCAGCTTCGACCGCTCCCCTCTCCCCGCTCCCCTCGTCATCATGCGAGCCTCAGTGAGTAGACTGCCTGCAGCAGCGCCGCAGCGACGAACGCGACCAGTCCCCCGAACGCGATGATCAGCGCCGGTTCGAGCATCGTGACGAGGGACTTCAGGCCACGCTCCGCCTCCTGGGCCGCGAGGTCGCCGGCGCGGAGCGCCATCTCGGCCAGCTGCCCGCTCGACTCGCCGACCGCGAGCAGCTGCAGGGCGCTGTAGCTGAGGGCCGCCTCGCGCTCGAGCGACGGTGCGAGCGGCGCGCCTCCCGCCACGCGTTCGCGGCTCTTGGCGAGACGAGCGGCCACGGCGGTGTCGCCCGCGGCCTCGCGCGCCGCGTCGAGGGCCGCGAGGAGCGGCAGGCCGCTCCGGAGCATCCCGCCCAATGCTCTGGTGACCCGGGCCGTGGCGAGGGCGTGGCGGAGGTTCCCGACCGCGGGGAGCGAGAGCAGCGCCTCGTCGAGCCGGAGCCGGCCAGCCGGGCGCCGTGCCCATTCGGCCACTGCCCACACCCCGGCAGCGCCCAGGGCAACGAGCGGCATCCAGAAGTGCGACAGGAAGCTCGAACCGGCGAGCAGGGCGCGGGTGGCCAGGGGCAGTTCTTGGCCGAGGTCGCCGAGCAGGTCGGCAAACCGCGGGACCACCACGGTCCCGATCACGAGCACTGAGGCCGTCCCGGCGACGGCGAGCAGCAGTGGATAGGCGAGCGCTTGACGCACGCGTGCCACCAGCTCGGCCTCCTGCTCCAAGTGGGTCGCGACCTGCTCGAGCGCTCGGCCGAGCTGGCTGCCACGTTCGCCGGCGCCGATCATGCCGAGGACGACTCCCGGTACCGCGCCGCGGCCGGCCGCGAGCGCCTGCGCGAAGCTCTTCCCCTGACGCAATTCCTCGCGTGCGGCGTCGAGTGTCTGGCGTAGGGCGCCCCTCGTGAGCGACTCGCTCGCCGCGACGGCTCGCTCCAGCGGCACGCCCGCGCCGACCAGCGCCGCGATGCTACGGAAAGCGATCGCCAGGTCTTGGCGACTCGCGCTCGGGCGGCGGCTTTCTCCGTCCGTGTCGATTGACAGGGCGACAGGAAACAACCCGCGGTCGACCACCAACGCGCTCGCCTGCTCGGCGCTCGCGGCGTCGATTACGCCAGCGACCATCGCTCCATCGGAACGAGCGGCGCGGTAGCGATATGGTGTCACGGCCCGCTCCCCCAAGACGTCACGTCCGCGTCCTCCCCGGTGCCGCCGGGCTGGCCGTCTCGGCCAAATGACACGAGGTCGTAGCTCGACGGGTTCACCGCGCCCGGGCATGTGTAGACGTAGGCACGCCCCCAGGGGTCAAACGGGATCGCCTTGCGGAGGTAGGGCCCGCGCCAATTGCGGGCCTCCGGCTCTCCGGCCGGTTGCGCCCGCAGCGCCTCGAGTCCCTGGGCTGTGGCCGGGTAGTAGTCGTTGTCCAGGCGATAGGCATCGAGCGCCAGGGCGAACAGCTCGATCTGGGCCTTGGCGGCCGAGACTTTCGCGTCACCCACGTTGCGAAACACCATCGGCGTGACGAGCCCCGCGAGAATGGCGATGACGGTGATGACGACGAGCAATTCGATCAACGTGAAGCCGGTCCCTCGATGAACGAACTGCGTGGTATGTGGTAAGTGGTACTTTCCGGTGCGAGCCGAATGCCCGCCTCGGACCGTCACGTACCACCCACCACTCACCACGCCCTTGTAGTCAGTGTTCCGCCACACGCAGCACCTCCTCGACCGTCGTGATCCCCGCCTGCACCTTGCGCCATCCGTCCTGCTTCAGGGTCGTCATTCCCTGGGTGACCGCCAGCTCTCGCAGCGCCGCCGAGTTGGGGGACTTGAGTAGCGTCTGCCGCATCTCGTCGGTCATCACGAGCAGCTCAAAGATCCCCGTGCGCCCACGGTAGCCCGTGTCCCGGCACGCCGCGCAGCCTCGGCCGCGCGCCAGCGTCATCTTGCCCACCGGTTGCTGTGCGAGCAGCGCTACGGCGCTCGGATCGGCCCGGTACCGCTCGCGGCAATCGGGGCAAATCCTTCGGACTAGCCGCTGGGCCAGCACGCCCTCGACCGTGCCCGCGATCAGGTAGGGCTCGACCTTCAGGTCGGCCAACCGCGTGATCGCGCTCGCCGCGTCGTTGGTGTGGAGCGTGGAGAACACGAGGTGTCCCGTCATCGCGGCTTGGATGGCGATGCCGGCCGTCTCGACATCGCGCATCTCGCCCACCATCAGCACATCCGGGTCCTGCCGCAGAATGCTGCGCAGCGCACCGCTGAACGTCATCCCCGCCTTCACGTTGACCGGGACCTGGGTGACGCCGTCGAGGTGATATTCGACCGGGTCTTCCACGGTGATGATCTTCTCCGCGGTTCGCTGACGAAGCCCTAGCGCAGCGTACAGCGTCGTGGTCTTGCCGCTCCCGGTTGGCCCGGTGGCGAGCAGGATCCCGTGCGGTTTCTCGGCGAGCCGGCGAAACACCTCAAGGGTCGCCGGGTCCATCCCCAACTCTTCCAAGGCCACAGGCCGGCCGCCACGGTCGAGCAGCCGCAGCACCACCGACTCGCCGTACAGCGTCGGCACCGTCGAGACGCGCAGATCCAGCTCCCGTTCCTCCAGCCGCACGCGGATGCGCCCGTCCTGCGGCAGCCGCCGCTCGGCGATATCCAGCTCGGCGAGCAGCTTGACGCGCGACACCACCGCGGCCTGGACGCCCTTGGGTGGGCTCGGGACGTCGGCCAGCACGCCGTCGATCCGGAACCGCGCCCGTAGCCCCTCGCGCGACGCCTCGAGGTGGATGTCCGAGGCCCGCGCGTCGTGCGCCTCGCGGATCAGGAGATTGACGAACCGGATGACGGGGGGCTGGTTGGCCAGATCGCGGGCGTCGCTCAGCCGGTCGTCGCCGGCCTCGGCAGCGGGCCCCAGCTCGGCATCCAGGTCCCGCACCAGCTCGACCACGGACTCCGCGGCCGCATAGGTACGCCGGATGCCCTCGAGCAGCTCTTCTCGGGATACCGAGACAAGCTCCAGCGGCACGCCGTAGGACAGCTCCAGGTCCTCCAGCACTTCGATGGCGGGCTCCCCGGCGGCGGCGACCCGCAGCCGCTCGCCGTCCACTTCGAGCGGTAGGATGCTCCATTGCTCGAGGTAGACCGCGTCGAACGCCTCGGCGAGTGGCAGCTTGGAGACAAGCGTCATGCTCATGGGCAGGCGAGATCCCGGTGTGAGCCACCCGAGCAAGTGCACGCCACGTGCCGAGGGATGGAGAGCCCGATGAGCCCGGTCGGACCACAGAGAAGGAGAAGGGAATCGCGCCGCGGGGTGTCGGCGAGCGGCCCGAAAGGGTCCCGAATGCACGTTTCGCTCAATTCGGCTCGTGCTCGAACCGTGCATCCCGATTTCGGGATTTGAGCACGGGACTGCACCCGATGCACGTTTCGCTCAAAACGGCTCGTGCTCGAACCGTGCATGACCCTTGATAGGCCCGAAACCCGTCCTACCGGTCAGCGGCACCCATCTCGTTCCGCTGGTGAGGGTTGATGTCGAGAGGCGGGCTGTGTCGTCGGACGGCACGCGGCGTGCCTAGCAGAGGGCGACCTCTGCCCGGAGTCGTCTCATGGCTCGCCGGTTCGTTCTCTTCACCCACGCCGCTGCGCTCGCAAGTGCCGCGCTGCTCGCGATCCCCGCGCGGGTGTCGCCCGCCGCGCTCCCGGCCGCCAGCCAGCTCAATCTCCACAATCTCCAGTGGGACGCGGTCACGGTCGAGGTCCGGCTCGGCAGCGCAGACAATTGCGACCTGAACGAGCTCGCGGCGATTCGGCCGCTCCGCAAGGGACAGACGTGGGCGGTGGTCTCGGATGTGCCGGTGTGCTGGAGACGCGAGGCCACCCCCGGGGCCCTCGTCGCCTTGTGGACGACCTGGCAGCGGCCGACGCTCTCTCCCGCTGCCGCCGTCGACGTCAACCTGTAGCCGCTCTTCAGGCCCTTTTCTCACGTGGAGCTTGACATGCGCTCATATCGTTCGGCCGGTGCTCGGGCCTTGAGGCTGTGCGTCTGGCTGGCTGCCTTCACCGGCCTAACTGCTCGCCCCGCGTCGGGCGATAGTCGGGTGAGCCCCGATCCGCTTGTTCCCCCCGGCGGGGTGTCCGTCACGCCGACGAACGGTGCTGGCCCCGACCGCTTCGCGGACTCGAGTGGCTTTACCGCCCAGTTTACGGTCACGAACACCGGCACCAGCACGAATACCTACACCCTCACCTGCTACGGCACGAACATCGTCTGTACCGATCAATCCGCCACCGTGGCCACCCTGACGCCCGGCAGTTCGCTGATCGTCACGGTGACCTACAACACGACGTCCGCGATCGGAACCTCCTGGGTGCGCCTCTCGGCTGAGGGGACCATGGCACTCGGGACGGGCGCTTGGAAGTTCACCGCGTGGGCCAAGGTGCCGCACGCGGCAATCGTGACCCCGGTGAGCGCGACGGCACCCAACCGGACCGCCTTCACGAGCGGCTACACCGCCGCGTTCACCGTAAAGAACGTCGGCCTGGTGCGGGACACCTTCAACCTCTTCTGCCAGCCCGCTGGCAACGTCTCGTGCACCAGTCAGACGCTGACGATCACGCCCGGGCTCAACGCCTTCGACTCCTCCAACGTCACCATCACCTACGCCACCGGGGCAAGCGGGCCGGGCTTCATCGCACTCCAGGCCGGGAGCGCATCGTCCTCGGCCACGGGGAGCTGGAGCTTCACCGTGGCCGCGAGCTCGACCACCGCCGTCGCCGTTACGCCAGATGGTCAGGCCGTCGGGGTGCTGGTCAGCGCCAGCGCCAGCCGGCCGTTCACGGTCCGGAACCCCGGCACCGCCTCGAGCACGTACAACATGACGGTGAGTTGCACCGGCGCAGCGATCGTGGGCACCTGCACGCGCTCACCCACCGCGCTCACCTTGGCGTCCGGGGCTTCGGGGACGGTCACCGTGGGCTATACGTCGGGGGGGACCGGCACGACCGGGAAGATCGTGCTCACCGCGACCCATAGCGTCGACCTGGCGGTGAAGGACACCGGGTGGGTCACGGTCGCCACGGGGACGGCCCAGCCCGCGACGGTGGTGGTTGCCGATTCCGGCGGGGGCACGCTCGCACGGGGCCTCTGCCTGGCGGTGGCCCTCGGGGACGGCGCCGCGTCGGAGTGCGGCGATCTTCGGCTCGCGCATGCGCTCCCGGCGATGCGCACCCTGGGTAAGACGCGGGTCCCCATGCTCGAGTACTCGAGCGCCACGGCGCACCCCTACCCGCTGGTGGCGGGGAACGTGACGCTGCCGACGGGGGCCGCCAATCCAGACAGCATCGTGGTGCGGTTGTTGGTCGCCAGCATCCAGAAGGCCAAGGCGTCTTGGTCCGGAAGCGGGATGAGTCCTGGGCGGGCCAGTCGGGTCGTGATCGGCTACGATGCCCTCACCGACACGAACGGTGTCTACAGCAACAACTACACCGTCATCAACAACTACACCCTGGAGGTCGTGAGCTGGTACGGCACCGCGGCGCAGCCGACCCAAACCACCACCGGGCAGTACGTCATCGTGAACCGCAAGAACAGCCCCTTCGGGGCTGGGTGGTGGCTGGCAGGGCTCGAGCAGCTCAACACGAGCACGAAGGTGTGGACGGGGGGGGACGGCAGTGTCCGGCAGTATACAGCGGTCGCGACGCAGCCCCTGACCAACTGCGTTACAGGGCAGCCATCACCCTCGTCCAACGTATACGTCGCACCCAAGGTCGACCACCCGGATACGCTGAAGTTCGACGGTGGCTGTTACACCCGCTACCTCCCCGGTGGGGCGAAGGTGGTTTTCAACGCGCTGGGTCGCGACACCGCGACGGTCAACCGTCTCGGCCATACCACGCGCTTCCATTACAGAGCTTCGGGTCTCGCCGCAGGGCTCTTGGATACAATCACCGTGCCGCCCACGAGCGCCGCGGCGCGCTACGTGTTCGTCTACGACACAACGGTGACGCCCAAACGCATCAAAGCGGTGGTCGCGCCACCAGCGGGAGCCGTAGCACGCGTCGACTCGATCACGATGAGCGTGGGAAAAGTCACGGCCATTCGAGACCCCGACAGCACCACGGTCAATTTCGCGTACGACGCTTCGGTGACGAACCGCGCTATCTCGCGTACCGACCGGCGTGGCACGGTGACGAACTTCACATTCGACGCCGGCGGCAAGGCCACGGGCAGCACGGTAGACCCCAGCGGGCTCGCCATCACGACCACCGTCCGCGCGCTCCAATCCAAAGGCTTCACGAACACGCCGCTCGGCTCCGTGGTGGACACGGCGCTTGCCTACGCGCTGCTCGACGGCCCTCGCACTGACGTCGGGGACTCGACGCTCTTCTGGCTCGACCGCTTCGGTGCCCCGCGTCGCATCCGCAACGCCTTGGGCGCCGAGACGGTCCTCAGGCGCGACTCGACGTGGCTCGCTCTCGTCACCCGGGTGCAGTCGCCCAACGGGCGCGTGGTGCGGGCGACCTATGACACCCGCGGCCACGTGAAGACCGTTACCGATTCGGGGACCATTGTCAACGGCCAGGTGGCCACGACGCGTTACGAATGGAACATGACCTGGGACGCGGTGGAGCGGATCGTGCCACCGGAGCAGGACAGCATGGTGATCTTCTACAATTCGACGAACGGCAACCGCTTGTGGCAGCAGGACGGACGGGGCTCGATGAGCCGGGTGAATTTCGGGTACAGCTCGACCACGGGGCTTCTTACGAGTATCCGCCTCCCAGCGGCCGTGAAGGCCGACTCGTTCCACTACGACGCGGTGCGCAACAACCTCGATTCAACCTGGACCCCCATCGGGTTCCGCACGGTGACCTTCACCGACGCCCTGGGGCGCGACACGCTCCTCATCACCCCGATCGACAGCGCGCAGGTGCCACCACCCAACAACAAAGTCAAACGGCAGCGGATCGTCTACAACCTGGCGGATGGGGTGAAACAGACCACGACCACTGGGCCGGCAATGCCGTACCAACTGGATCTGGCGACCAGCTTTGTGCCGGACACGATGCCTGTTGCCGCTGAGACATTGGTAGTAACTAATGGTTACGATCCGGAGGGGAACCTAAACAGTGTCGTCTCCGTAACCACACTCCCGAACTATGGCTTCCTCCCGATCCGAGTGTCGGATTTTAGGCTCTACGACGCTGCGAACCGGCTGGTCAGCCAGCAGCTAGGCTCCGGTCCCTCGAGCTTCAACTATGACCCGGCGGGCAACCCGATCGGCTTGGGTTATCAAAACGGGACCGAGGTCGCGCAGACATTCGACGCATTGAACCGCCTGGCACAGCGGGTTGTCCCGCAGGTCGATGAGGCGCAAACGACCTGCGCCGGCCACATCACCATGCCCTACACCTATCCCATTTGCGGCCTTCGCTTCCCGCTTTATCCCAACAACGGCACCGGGTACCGGATCGCGGCGGACACGAACACCTTCACGTACGACGTGATGGGGAACTTGCTCACGGCCAATAGTCGTGACGCAAAGATCTCACGCACGTACTATCTAAACGGCGCGATCCAGTCCGACACGCAGCGGCTCCGCGCGATCGTCGGCACAACCTTTCCATACGTGTACGGCATCCGCTACGGCTACGATCGCAATGGCCGTCGCACCTGGGTGCGGCTGCCCCTCGTGGCCGGCGACAGTATGACCTACACCTACAGCTCAGCCCTCGGAGCGCTGACGCAAATCCGTGACCCTCAGGGCCGACTCTTCGCCTTCGCTTATGATTCGGCGGGCCGCCTCGACACGCTGCTCACCTATCCAGGAGCCGGCCAGCCGTGGGGGATTCGGGAGACGACCATCTTCGACGCAGATGCGCGAGTGATACGGCGTGTGCGGGCGAGCAACGGTGGGACTGGGGACACAGATTCGCTCCGCTACGATGCCCGGGGCAAGGTGATCGAGGCGCGCATCCATGACGCCGCCGCCGGGCACACGAACGAGCGAATCACCCTCGCCTACGACGGCCTAGGTGCCGTGGTGGGCTCGGAGGTCTACAACGTGAGCCTCCTCACATGGCAGTCGGAGGAGTATCGCAATGACGGGCTGGGGAACGTGTGGTGGAACAAGAGCATCACGGCCACCGGGGCCGAGTTCCCTCACTGGAGTAAGTACAGCATCCCCACCGGGGCGCTGACCCTGCGGGATGAGGTTCCCGCCACCTGCACGAGCGACGCCTTTCGGCGTGACACGCTCGCCCAGACGTTCGACAACGCGGGGAACGTGCGTAATGCCGACCAAGCCAACCGGCACTGCATCGTCAGCAACCAGGGCTACAGTCGACAGGTCGCCACTCGCAATTACTATCGCGGCGACAACCGGCTGATGGTCGTGCAGCGCTACGGTTGGTTCGAGAATAACGACCAGGACGGGACCTGGGAGGAGTACCGCTATGACGCCCTCGGCCGCCGCGTGGTGATTCACGCGCTGCGGGACTCGCTCTGTCACTCGTTCAGCGCGACCTTTGACTGCAGCAACTTCGATCAGTTCACGGTTTGGGATGGGGATCAGATCCTCGGTGAAGTGCGTACGGCGCCCTTGGCGACGCTGTGGTACGTCCATGGAGCCGGGCTTGACCGCCCGCTCGAGATTCTGGATTCGCGGGGGGGCATGGACGGACGCGTGCCCCTCTACGACTGGCGAGGCCTGGGCCAGGCGAGCCGGTGGACCAACGGCACCCCGGCAGACGCCAGCCTGCCGGGGCAGTCGAGCCCGACGATCAGCTGGCCAGCCGGCGCGGGCGTCTACTACCTGAGGCCCCCACAGCAGGTGAGCGGACCGCTGCCGACGTGGGTGGGGAGCCTCGTGGCGAACGGGGAGGATGGAACGAGGCTGCTCTACCGGCGGAACCGTTATTTTGATCCCGCAAGCGGCCGGTTTACGCAGGAAGATCCCATCGGGATCGCGGGCGGACTGAACTTATATGGCTTCGCCAATGGCGACCCTGTAAACTTCAGCGACCCATTCGGGCTGTGCCCATGGCACGACATCGAGTGCTGGGAAGACAAGATGTGGGCAGCAAGCCAGGGCACCGGGTTCGTCGGTCGTGTTTTGGCCCCGCTGGGGTCGACCGCGCTAGAGCTCACTGGTCTCGCTTCAGTTGACCGCGCAGCGAAGGATGCCGCGGGTGGCAGCACTGCGGGCGCTGTGGCCCTGACCGCAGAGTTCGTATTCGCGGCCGTCCCAGGTGGGAGACAGGGAATCACGATCGGGCGAAAGGCCGTGAGCCATATCGTAAGGAAGCACGGTGCACAAAGCCTGGCACGCAACAGCAGCAAATTTGGGCGTGGTGTGAACATCGAAAAACTAGTGCAAGCAGCTGAAGATGTCACCCCGACTGTCGCAGCAAATGGGAACTTGGTTCGAGTGGTCGACGCGGGCTCTGAGATCGGAGTTGACAGGGCGACGGGTCAGGCAACATCTGTGTATACCGTGGTTACGGATCCCAACGGCAAGCTGATAACGGCTCATCCGGGGGGACCATAGTCCTCGGTGGGGGAAGCTCTTCGATGGGCATTTGCACGGTCAGACTCGAAGACGAGGAAGGCGCGGTGATCGAAGAAACCGCGTGCGATCCGCATGTCCTGGATCCGCTGCTCCCGGAGCTCAGAGACGCGAGTTATCAATGCCTCAGGTTCATCGATGCATACGGCGAGACTGTCTTCAACCGGCTTCAGATGACGCAGTTTCTGGCGGAGTGGGATCGCCTTCGAGGCCAGGCCACAACTCTTGACCAGAAGCGCGTCTTCCAAGAGGTACGGCATCTCGCCGAAAGATGCGGTGACGAGCCGCATCTCTACTTGAGATTCTCAGGCGACTAAGCGAAGTAAGGATGAGGCTTCTTTCGTCTTGGCAGGTCGGTTGTAGGCGTTCACGGTGGAGACGCCAACCGCATTCTCGATCTCGACCTCGGTGAGCCACTGAGCGAGTCCTCGGCGCGACCAACTCCACGCGCAACGCCCAACGTGTTCCGGTTTGCCCCGATCAACTACGAAAACAGGCGGTCGGCCGGTCAGGCGGTCGGGGGCACCCGTTTCTTGCCGAGCGCTTCGTAAAGACGCCACGTGGTCAGGCGGCCGGCCGGTCAGGCGGCCGGGCCCCCCTTTGCTGATCCTGCCGCAATATTCGCCGCGGCCGAAAACGCCGCTCGCCGCGCCCGTCAACCCATAAAGCTCATTGCGAGGGAAGGATCGCGCGACGCGATAGACGGCGATCACCAACGCATCGCACGCCTGCCACGCCCGAAACCGCTCGTAGGGCATCATCGAACAGGAAGCTCGGCCGAAAGGCACGTTCTTCCCCAACCTTCACGCGGGAGGTACGGCCTTGACCGCCCGCTCCCCCGACCCCCTCACCCCCCGCCGTGCCAGCAATTCCGCCCGCAGGGCCCCCACCGTGTTCCGGGTCGTGCCTATCAGCTCCGCCGCCTCCCGCACCCGATCGCCCGTCTTCCATAACGCCCACGACACGACTCGGAGCTGCGTGGCGCGATCGCTCCGGCGCTCGAACCTGAGCGAGATCTGCCGCTCCGGCGGCAGGTGCTCGAGTCGCACTTCGTCCCCGCCCTCGACCCTGGCGTGCAGGTAGGCGCGCACCACCACCTCCCGTAGATCCCGCAGATTCCCCGGATACGTCCCGGCCTCGAGCGCCCGCATCGCCTCAGGCGCAAACACGGTCGGACCGCCCTCCACGCCGGTGAGCGCCGGAGCCAGTTGGAGGAACTGCTGGGCATGCGACGCGATCTCTTCGCGCCGCTCCCGCAACGGGGGCATTTGGATAATGCAGTGCCCCAGCCGATACCGCAGGTCCTTCAACAGCCTATCCTTGGCCACCAGGTCGTCCGGATGCTCCCCGATCCCAATGACTATGCGGCACCCGAGCGGCAGCGGCCGGTCCGCGCCCACGGGGAGATAGCGACCGGTGTCGAACGGGCCGAGCAACATGTATTGGATGGAGCTGGGCAGGAGGTGGAAATCGTCGAACAGCACCGTGCCCGTCCCGGCCCGAGTGAACAACCCAGGACGCGGGCGCACCGCACCCGTGAACCCACCGCGCACGTGACCGAAGATGTCGCTCTCGGCCACGCCCGGACTGATTTCTCCGGCACACATCTCGACCAGGTCGCCGTCACGCCCGCTCATCTCATGCAGCGCGCGGGCGAAGAAGGTCTTCCCGGTCCCGGTCTCTCCCACGAATACGACCGGTGTCCTCGCCGGAGCATAGGCGTGTAGTTGTCGCACGACTTCGACCATGGCCGGCGATAGGACGACGGCCGTGCTCAGGAGGGACGTGTGCGGCGACTGCGACGGCGACTGTGGCACGATGCAGCCCTGTGGTGATTCGACGGCAAGACTTGGCATCGGATAAGCGACTCCGCCCCGCGCTACCTGTCAAGCACAGACATTACGTCACCGCGCTCCGTTCGAACGACTCAGCGAGTGGCAGCTTGGAGACGAGCGTCGTGCTCATGGGCAGGTGAGATCCCGGTGTGAGCCACCCGAGTGAATGCACGCCACGTGCCGAGGGATGCAGCGCCCGATGAGCCCGGCCCGACCGCAGAATCAGAAGAAGGCAATCGCGCCGCGTGGGGTCGGCGAGCGGCCCGAAACTGTCCCGAATGCACGGTTCGCTCAAATCGGCTCGTGCTCGAACCGTGCATCCCGCTTTCGCGATTTGAGCACGGGAGTGCACCCGATGCACGTTTCGCTGAAAACGGCTCGTGCTCGAACCGTGCATGACCACCGATACGGCCGAACCCCGTCCGAGCGGTCGGCGGCACCCATCTCGTTCCGCTGGTGAGAGTTGATGTCGAGAGGCGGGCCGTGGCGTCACGCGGCACGCGGCGTGCCTAGGGGTGGGTGACCTCTGCTCGGAGTCGTCTCGTGGCCCGCCAGTTTCTTCCCCTGACCCTGACCCCCCTCGCCCTGCTGGCGATCCTCCTCTCCGCTTTGACACCCAGGAGCGCTGAGGCCCAAGCGGTGGCGAACGGCATCCTCGTGCTCAGCAACACGCAGTGGGATTCGGTACGAGTCGAACTCCGGGTGGGTCCTTCGACCGACTGTGCGACGAATCCGCCGCTCGTGGTGCGCACGCTCCGTCGCAACCAGCGGTGGGCCATCGTGACGGGCGAAGTGATCTGCTGGCGTCGCGAGCAGACCCCCGGCGACGCGTCCACCCCATGGGCCAGCTGGGGCCAAGCGCGCGTTGACTCCGACAGCGTCCGCAGTGTGGCGCTCTGATCGTGCCTACCGTCCCATACCCGAACCGGAGCGTCACGTGACTCGATCCGCTCTCGCCGCTCGGACACTGGCCCTCGCTCTTGCGGGCACGATGCTTTCCGCCGTAGCACGGCACGACTCGGCTGGCCCGCCACCAGGCGTGACGGTAACGCCCGACGGCTCGAGCACCCCACCTCGCGTCCCCTTTACGAACGGGTACTCCGCCCTGTTCACGGTGACGAACACGCAGTCCTCAACCGTGACCTTCGCGCTGACACGCGAGAGTTCGACGAACATCACCACGACCGGCCAGGATTACACCCAGGTGACGCTGGCGCCCAGCGCCTCGATCAATGTCAACGTCTACTACAACGTGGGGGCGCCCGGCGCGGGCTATGTAAAGCTCTGGGCCGAGGGTGGAACGGGGCTCGACGCGGGCACCTGGAACGTTCCCGTGCCGGCCGCGCAGGTGACCCCGGATGGCGGCACGGCCCCCAATCGCGTCACGAACACGGGTGGTTATAGCGAGACGTTCACGGTCAAGAACGCCGGCACGACGAGCACGACGTTCACGCTCAGCTGCACCGGGTCGAGCAATGTCACGTGCAGCGGGACGAACCCCACGAGCGTCACCTTGTCCGGGGGGACCCAAACGACCGCGACGGCCAGCTACAGCGTCGGGGCAACGGGGACGGGACGCTCACGCTGACCGCGACCAACGCGACGGGCAGCGACCCGGGCACCTTCACCATCCCCGTCGTTTCCTACGGCGTCGCTGTGACGCCCGACAGTGGTGAGGAGCTGCCTCGCCAGCCGAACGGGACGAACTTCGCCGTCATTTTCACGGTCAAGAACACGGGCACCACGCAGGACACGTACAACTTCTCATGCTCCGGCACGGGCAATGTGACCTGCAACCCGACCCTGATCAGCCCGGCTTCGGTGACCCTCGCGGGCGGCGCCTCGACCGGCGTGAGCGTGGGGTACAGCACGAGCGAGATCGGCACGGGGCGTGTCTACCTGGGCGCGGCCGGGACGTATGCCAGCGACAACGGCTGGTTCTGGGTCCCGGTGAGCACGGCCACGGCCGGGGTGACGCCCGCCAACGGCTGGACCAAAGGGGCGTTCACGAGCACGAGCTACACCGGGAATTTCGTCCTCAGCAACCCGGACGTGATCGGGCACACGTACGTGTTGACGTGCCTGGCGAGCGCCAACATCGTCTGTCCCACGGCACCGCTCACGACCCAGGTCTTGACGGCCGGCCAGTCGGTGAACATCGGCGTCGGGTATTCCCTCAACGCCGGGGCCAGCGGGACCGGATCGATCCAGCTGGTCGTCAATGGGAACGAGCTGGCGCCCGGGAAGCTGAACTTCACGATCTGGCCCAATGTCGCGCACGCGGTGTCCGTGACCCCCGCCAACGGCAGCGGTCCCACCCGCGGCAGCTTCTCGAACGGATTCACCCAGGCGTTCACCGTCCGGAACGTCGGGACGTCGAGCGATACCTACACCCTCACCTGCCAAGCGCCGGCGAGCGTCACGTGCGTGAGCGTCAGCCAGTCGAGCACGACCCTCGCCTCGCTCGACACCACGGTGGTGACGGTCACCTACAACACGGGGGCCACCGGATCGGTGTACGTCCGTCTCCTGGCCTCGAACGCGAGCGCCAGCAATACGGGGCAGGTGAACTTCGCGGTCACCGCGTCGGCGGGCTACGCGGTGGCGGTGACGCCGGACGCCAAACCTGTCGGCGTGCTGCCGGCCGTGAGCGCCTCGTACCCATTCACCGTGAAGAACCCCGGCACGGCGCAGAACACGTACAACCTCGCGTCAACCTGCAGCGGGAGCGCCATCGCGAGCGGCTGCACGGTCGCGCCCACGTCGCTGACCCTCGCGGCGGGCGCCGCGGGCACGGCGACCGTGAGCTACACCTCCGGCGGAGCGTCCACCACCGGCACCATCAAGGTGACCGCGACGAAGTCGAACGACGCCGGCGTCAAGGACTCGGGCTGGGTGAACCTCGCGACGGGGACGGCCCAGGCGCCGACCGTGAACGTGAGCACGGTGAATCCCGGCACGAGCGTCGAGCGGGACCTCTGTCTCACCGTGGCGCTGGCGGGCGGGGCCGCGTCGGAATGCGGTGATCTCCGCCTGGCCCATGGGCTCCCCGTGGTGCGCACCATGGGACGCGCGCGCGGGCCGGTGCTGCTCTATTCGAGCGGCCAAGCCCACCCCTACCCGCTCGTGGCCGCGGAGGTCACCCTGCCCGCCAGTGCCGCGAACCCGGACTCGGTCCAGGCCATTCTGAAACTCAACGGTGTTGCAAAGGACACCGCCAGCTGGACCGGGAGCGCGTTCAGCCCGGGGCGGGCGAGTCGCATCGTCATCGGCTACGACGCCCTCAATGACTCCACCGGGCTCTACTCCTACACGCTCGAGGTGAGGAACTTCTACCCGGGGAGTTCACTCAGCGCCTCCCCGGTGCCGTCGGGACAGTTCGTCATCGTGAACCGCTCCCAGAGCAACTTCGGCGCTGGGTGGTGGCTGGCCGGGCTCGAGCGGCTGCGGCTCGACTCGATGCTGTGGGTCGGTGGGGACGGGAGCGCGCGAAAATACATATCCGCCGGGACCAACATCTGGTACGCCGCGGCGGTGGACCGGCCCGACACCCTGAAAAAGATCGGCACGGAATACGTGCGTCTACTCCCGTCGAAGGCCGAGGTGTGGTTCGACGCCCAGGGTCGCCACGTGCGGACGGTGAGCCGGCTCAGGCACGATACGACCCGCTTCGGATACAATGGCACGACGACTCGGCTCGACACCTTGAAGATCCCGCCGGTCGCTCAGGGAATCACGTACCGCTTCACCTACAACGGCTCCGGTGTCTTGACCACGGTGACCGCCCCCGGGCCGGTCGCCAATCGCCTCGTCACGCTCACCTTGAGCGGTCGCCAGGTCACGGCGCTCAACGACCCCGACACGAGCACGGTGAGCTTCGCCTACGATGCCGCGTACACCAACCGGATCAAGACCCGCACCAACCGCGTGAGTACGGTCGCGAGCTATTTCTTCGATGCGGCCGGGAAGGTGGTCAAAGACAGCCTCAATCCGGGCTCGAGCCAGCCGGTCATCGTGGCTCTGGCGCGTCCGCTCGAGAGCGTCGGCTTCATCGGTGCGGCCGCCGTAGACACCGCCCAGGCCTACGCGCTGCTCGACGGCCCACGCACCGACGTCGGCGACTCGACGATGCTCTGGTTCGACCGCTTCGGGCCGCGCCGCATCCGCAACGCCCTCGGGCAGGAGACGAAGCTCACTCGGGCCAATGCCACGTTCCCGGCGCTCGTGACACGCGTCGAGCAGCCCAACGGCCGCGTCATGCGGGCCCACTATGACGCGCGGGCGCACGTGGACACGGTCACCGATTCTGGCGCCGTGGCCGTCACCGGCCAGGCGGCGATCACCCGCTACGTCTGGGATGCGGCGTGGGATGCCGTCACGCGTGTGGTCCCACCGGAGCTGGACAGCACGGTGATCGGGATCGAGGCCGCGACGGGGCACCGGTTGTGGCAGAAGGACGCCGCGGGGAACCAGGCCGACTTCACGTATGTTGCCGCGACCGGACTGCTCGCCACGGCCAAGGAGCCAGGCGCCACGCCGGTCACCACTTACAACTACGACGCGCGCGGCAATCTGCGCTCGACCGTGTCGCCGCTCGGGATCCGCGATTCCGTGGGCCGTGACAACGTCGGCCGCGACACGCTCAGCCGGTCGCCGCTCGACAGCCTCCAGACGCTGTTCCGCAGGACCCGCACCTGGTACGACCTCGCCGACCAAGTGACGAAAACCCAGACCAGCGCCCCCGCGGGCACCTATACGCTCACGTTCGTGCCGCGCGACACGACGACGATCTCGGCCGATACCCTGACCGTCGAGAATGCCTACGACAAGGAAGGGCGGCTGACGCAGGTGACATCGTCCGCGGCGCACACCCCGGTGGGGCCCATTGAGTTGCGTACGTACGATGGCGCCGGTCGGCTCTTGAGCAATAAGCTCGGGTCTGGCCCCACGAGCTTCGTGTACGACGCCGCCGGCAACCCGGTGACCCAGCGGTACCAGCCGGGTGACGTCACCACCACCTACGACGCGTTGAACCGGGTGAGCCAGCGGGTCGTACCGCGGCGCGGGTACCCGCGCACCGATTGCCAGGGGCACGCGTCCGGGCCGATCGGCGGCAACCCGTGTCTCATGCGGGTGCCGAACTTCCCCAACATTACCGGGGACTCGCTCGAGGTTCCGGCCGACACGAGCACCTTCGCCTACGACGTCGCCGGCAACCAGGTCCGGGCCGACAACCGCTACGCCCAGGTGCGACGCGGCTTCTTCCCCAACGGCTTGCTCCAGACCGATACGCTGCGGGTGCGGAACTACCTGGACGCCCTCTTCGGCCACGTGTACGTGCTGCGCTACGCCTATGACAGGGATGGCCGCCGGACGCGCTTGTTTCTTCCGGCCCCGAACGACAGCCTGATCTACACCTATAGCCCGGCCAATGGGGCGCTCGCCCAGGTGCGCGATGCCGCGGGCCGCCGCTACGCGCTCACCTACACGCCCGCCGGCCGCCTGGACAGTCTCAAGGTGTTCCCTACGGCGGGGGCGAGCACGCCCGGGATCAAGGAATCGCACCGCTACGATGCCGACGGCCGGCTCACCCGGCGCGAGCGGCTGACCGGGACCGGAGGCTTCCTCCAGCTCGATACGCTGCGCTACGACGCGCAGGCCAGAGTGCTCGAGGCGCGCACCCAGAGCGCCGCGCTCAACCACCTCAACAAGCGCACCACGACCGCGTACGGCCTCGGCGCCGTGCTTGCCTCCGAGGCATATGAGCTGAACACCGGCAACTGGGAGGCGGAGGAGTTCCGCCCCGACGGCTTCGGCAACGTGTGGTACAGTCACACCCGCAACCTGGCCAGCACGACCACGCCGCCGCAGCGCAGCACGTTCGATGCCCATGGGCTGCTCACGTGGCGGCGCGGCGACCTGCCCGCCCAGTGCGGCTATCCGCCCTACCGGGATACCCTCTACCAGACCGGCGATGCCGGCCCCGCGGCCGGCGGCAACGTGATCCGCTCCGGAGAGGTGCACGTGGACTGCCAAGCGACGGGGACGCAGCGGGCGACGACCTCCTACTACACGGTGGATAACCGGCTCGCCGTCAGCCAGCAGGACAACACCGCGGGCGACGGGTGGGGGGAGAACTGGTACGACGCGCTGGGCCGCCGGGTCCTGGAGCGCTCGCGGCGCGACAACAGCGGGATGTGGTTCGCCTGCACCGACGCCACGACGTGCATCTCCTACCTACAGCGCACGGTGTGGGATGGGGATCAGGTGCTGGTCGAGGAGCGCACCAGCGGGCTCGACGTCCTCACCGGTGGGGCGCCGAGTTACGGCACGGTCCGCTACGTCCATGCGCTCGGGATCGATGCCCCGGTCGCGGTCTTGGACAACCGGTTCGCGGACGCGCGGGTGTTGCACTACAACTGGCGTGGGCTGGCCGAGGCGAGCAGCTGGCCGACCGGCAGCCCGGCGGACGCTCAGCTGCCGGGGGGGCCCAGCACGCTCATTGCCTGGCCCGCGGGCCAGGGGGTCTACTACAACCGGCCGTCGGATCCATACGCCGGGATGACGCGGACCTGGATCGGGAGCTTGCCGTCGAACGGGCGGGATGGGTCAGGGATGTTGTACCGGCGGAATCGATACTATGATCCGGCGAGCGGGCGGTTTACGCAGGAAGATCCGATTGGGATCGCGGGGGGGATAAACCAATATGGGTTCGCGAGCGGGGACCCGGTCAATCTCGGGGATCCATTCGGATTGTGTGCCGAGAGCGATACCGCCTTGGTCTTCGTGAAGGTTCGGTGCCCCAACGGAGATGAGGAATATCAAAGCGTCCCGGCCGTCAGGGTAGACGATCCAGCAGCCGCAGGGGACCTCATTTTTGTGGGAAGTCAGGCGACTCTCAAGGGAGACGCAGCCACCCTTGACCTCTTCCTAGCGGGCAACGAATCGTTGACGAGCGCTGCGCTTTTGGGTGACGTGTATGTTCACCCGACAACCACGGCCGACGGGGGACAGGTGCTCACTTTGGGCGGGGCGGTGGGAACCAAATTTCTATCATTTCGCGCCGATGTTTGGGGAGAGGTCAGAGCTCGACGCTCGCGAACTGTCGTTGGTGGTCGAAGGGTCTGTGCCATTGCGGCGCACGAGGGGATGCATCTTGCCCTAAGTGCCCGTGGCACTCCCGACCCAGGCCACCTTGTCCTGACGGAGCGGATCACACAGAGGGTTGGATGCCAATAACAACCTGTGGAAAGCTCTCGTTTCAGCTTAGCGTGCTGCTGCTGAGTGCTCAGGTCAGCGCTTCGTCACGTGTCCTCGCCCAGGTGTACTCGACATCGGAGCGACTGAACGAGATAAGTGGTTGTTATGCTTTCCGCGCAAGTCACACGAGGGAAAGCCAGAGATGGGTACGTGGCATGGAGGGGAGAGTCTGGCTCACGACAGTCGAGTTGGCACGAGCCAGCAATGTGGTGGGCACGACGCCGTTGCTGGCCCGGCCAGCCCCGGGCGAACGAGCGTCGTACTATGCTCTGATGTTTTGGGTGTTGCTTTCAGACGACACGGTGCAGGTAGTGTGGGACGCGGCCTTCAGCGGGATCAAAGTCGTCTTTAGCCTCCACGGCGATGGCGACAAGAGATATCAGGGAACTGCTACGTACTTCACGGACGACCTCGGAGCGCCGTCTGCCAACGTTCCGATGACGGTGGAACGCATCGAGTGTGAGTGAGCCCTTCTTTAGATGGTAGGGGGCGGCGTTCCGGAGACACCCCGCTTCTGTCTGAACTGCCCTGCCTCATCGCGCGAGGCCCACTCGGGTCCAGTTCGGCACAATACCACGGCTAAGTCGTTGATTCTTCGCGAGGACTTCTTGTGACGGCGTGGCGATCGCCGGCTTTCCTCACCCGGTAGTCGAGGGTGTGCGGATGGATGCCCAGCAGCGCCGCCGCCTTCGCGCGATTCCCCTGCCATTCGAGCATCCACTGCGCGACCTCGGCCCGGGTCGCCGCATCGACCGCCTCCACCGGCGCCTCACGGACCGGCAGCGGGAGATGCTCCACGCCGACGCAAGCCATTCCGTCGGCGTGCACGTCGGCGTAGGCCACGACGCGCTCCACCTCGCGCACGTTCCCAGGCCACCGGTACGTCAACAGGCGCTCGCTGGCCTCGGGATCAAAGCGTAGCGCGACTTGGTCCGGTCGAGCGGCCAGTCGCTGCTCCAGAAAGTGGTTTGCCAGCACCAGGATATCGACCTGGCGCTCGATGAGCGGAGGGATCTCCACGACGAAGAACCCGATGCGTTCCCGGAGATCCAGCAGCAGGCGCCCTTCGGCGACCAGCTGGTCGAGCGGCACGCTGGAGGCGACGAGCAACGCGCAGGTCGCATCGATGCGCCCTCGGCCGCGCAAGCGCTGGACATCTCGCTCGCCTACGGCCCGCAACAGCGCCGCCTGCGGC
>CAZRGT010000044.1:0-146218 GCA_964599725.1 uncultured Gemmatimonadaceae bacterium
TCTTCCACAGGCCGACGGGCGTACACATGAATTTGCAGGACTTCGAGTGCGGCCTCATGAAGAACGATCCGGACATCGCGCCGAGCCAGGTGTACGCTTACGCGGCGCTGCAGGCGGGCGTGCCGTTCGCCAACGGAGCGCCGAATCTCACCACGGATGTCCCCGCCCTGCTGGACATGGCTCGGGACCGCAACGTTCCGGTGTGCGGCAAGGATTTCAAGACCGGGCAGACCATGATGAAGACGGTGCTCTCGCCGATGTTCTAGGCGCGCATGCTCGGGCTTGCCGGCTGGTATTCCACCAACATCCTGGGCAATCGGGACGGCGAGGTGCTGGACGACCCCGAGTCGTTCAAGACCAAGGAAGAGTCGAAGCTCGGTGTGTTGGAGTACATCCTCCAGCCCGATCTGTATCCCGAGCTGTACGGCAATGTGTTCCACAAGGTGCGGATCAACTACTACCCGCCGCGCGGGGACAACAAAGAGGGCTGGGACAACATCGACATCTTCGGGTGGCTGGGCTACCCGATGCAGATCAAGGTCGATTTCCTGTGCCGCGACTCGATCCTCGCCGCCCCGATCGTGCTCGATCTGGCGCTGTTTTTCGATCTGGCGCAGCGCGCCGGCCTCGCCGGCATCCAGGAATGGCTCTCCTTCTACTTCAAGAGCCCGCAAACGGCCCCGGGTCTGTATCCGGAGCACGATCTGTTCATCCAGCAGACCAAACTGAAGAACACCCTGCGGTGGTTGATGGGCGAAGGCCAGATCACCCACCTCGGCGTCGAGTACTACGAGTACGGGGAGAAGTAGCCACGCGCCGGAGCCACTCCGCGCCCGCCGTCCCAGCACATGACCTTCAGGAGATGCGGAATGCGATTGCCGCGGCTCGACACGATGCTCGTCCTGGCCCTCGCCACGGGCGCGGGCGCGCTCGTCGCCACGCCGGTCCACGCGCAGGGCGTGACCGACTCCGTGGCGCCGGCGGCGCCCCCCCCCGTCGCCCAATCCCACGCTGCGGCGGGTGGAGAGGCCAGCTTGATCCTGCCGGATCTTCACCAGGCCACCTTCCTCGGCGGCATCGACGGGCACCACCTGTTGGTGTGGGGGCTGCTCGTCTGCGCCCTCGGTCTCGTGTTCGGACTCGTCATTTACACGCAGCTGAAGAACCTGCCCGTCCACACAGCGATGCTCGAGATCTCGGAGCTGATCTACGAGACCTGCAAGACCTATCTCGTGACGCAGGGAAAGTTCCTGCTGGTGCTCTGGGTGTTCATCGGGACGATCGCGGCGATCTATTTCGGCTTCCTCGCTCCGACTGTGGACGCGACCGGGGTGGCCGTCCACGGCTATCCGACCGCCAAGGTGGCGATCATCCTGTTGTTCAGTCTGGTCGGTATCGCCGGCAGCTATGGCGTGGCGTGGTTTGGGATCCGGGTGAACACCTTCGCCAATTCCCGAACCGCCTTCGCCAGCCTGTCGGGCAAGCCGTATCCCTGTCACCAGATCCCCACCAAGGCCGGGATGAGCATCGGCATGCTGCTCGTGTCGGTCGAGCTCATCCTGATGCTCGTCATCCTGCTCTTCATTCCGGGCGACTACGCGGGGCCCTGCTTTATCGGCTTCGCGATCGGCGAGTCGCTGGGCGCGGCCGCGCTGCGCGTGGCGGGCGGCATCTTCACCAAGATCGCGGACATCGGAGCGGATCTGATGAAGATCGTCTTCAAGATCAAGGAGGACGACGCGCGCAACCCCGGCGTGATCGCCGATTGCACCGGCGACAACGCCGGCGATTCGGTGGGGCCCTCCGCCGACGGGTTCGAAACCTACGGCGTGACCGGGGTGGCGTTGATCACGTTCATCCTGCTGGCGGTGCACGATCCGCTCGTGAAGGTCCAGCTGCTCGTGTGGATCTTCGTGATGCGCATCATCATGATCGTCACGTCCGGGCTGTCGTATTACATCAACGCCGCGGTGACGCGCGCCAAGTACGCCAACGCTGACCGGATGAACTTCGAGGCGCCGCTCACCACGCTGGTGTGGCTCACCTCGTTCGTGTCGATCGCGCTGACCTACATCGTTTCCCGGCTGCTCATCCCCGAGCTGGGCGGCGATCCGACGCTGTGGTGGAAGCTCTCGACCGTGATCACCTGCGGCACCCTCGCCGGCGCGATCATCCCGGAGCTCGTGAAGGTGTTCACGTCGATGAACTCGGGGCACGTGCAGGAGGTGGTGACGTCCTCCAAGGAGGGCGGTGCCTCGCTCAACATTCTCTCAGGTCTAGTGGCCGGGAACTTCAGCGCTTTCTGGCTGGGCATGACGATGCTGCTGCTCATGGCCGTCGCCTACGGGGTCAGCACCATGGGGCTGGGGAGCCTGATGATCGCCCCGGCGGTGTTCGCCTTCGGGCTGGTGGCGTTCGGGTTCCTGGGGATGGGCCCGGTCACCATCGCCGTGGACTCCTACGGCCCGGTGACAGACAACGCGCAGTCCGTCTACGAGCTGTCGGTCATCGAACAGATCCCCGGTGTGCAGGCCCAGATCAAGCAGGACTTCGGCTTCGACGTGAACTTCGAGCGGGCCAAGGAGAACCTCGAGGAGAACGACGGCGCGGGGAACACGTTCAAGGCCAGCGCGAAGCCGGTGCTGATCGGCACGGCGGTCGTGGGGGCGACGACGATGATCTTCTCGATCATCCTGACGCTCACCCACGGCCTGCAGTCTGATTTGCAGATGCTGTCGATCCTGCACCCGCCGTTTCTGCTCGGGCTGATCGCGGGCGGCGCGGTGATCTACTGGTTCACCGGCGCTTCGACGCAGGCCGTCACCACCGGCGCCTACCGCGCGGTGGAGTTCATCAAGGCGAACATCAAGCTCGAGGGCAGCGCCAAAGCGTCGGTCGCCGACTCGAAGAAGGTGGTGGAGATCTGCACCCAGTACGCGCAGAAGGGCATGTTCAACATCTTCTTGACGGTGTTCTTCGCGACCCTCGCCTTCGCCTTCGTCGAGCCGTACTTCTTCATCGGGTACCTCATTTCGATCGCGCTGTTCGGGCTGTTCCAGGCGATCTTCATGGCGAACGCCGGGGGAGCGTGGGACAACGCGAAGAAGGTCGTGGAGACGCTGCTCAAGCAGAAGGGCACGCCGCTGCACGATGCCACCGTGGTGGGTGATACGGTGGGCGACCCCTTCAAAGACACGTCCTCGGTCGCGATGAACCCGATCATCAAGTTCACCACCCTGTTCGGCCTGCTCGCCGTGGAGCTCGCCGTCTCGCTCACGTCCGAGCGCGGCCTGGGGGTGACCCGGGCATTCGCCGCGGCGTTCCTCGCCATCGCGATCGTGTTTGTGTGGCGCTCCTTCTACCGGATGCGCATCGAGGTCAGGTAAGGCGGCCGGGATGACCGCGGCGCAGCTCGTCGTCAGCGCGCTAGGGCTAGCCGCCGTCACGTGGGTGCTGTGGTATTTCCTGTTCTCCCGCCGGCCCGCGGCGGCCGCCCGCCAGACGCGGGGCGTCCAGGAGATCGCGATCACCGTGAAGGGCGGCTATTCCCCGGACACGATCCTCGTGCAGGCGGGTAAGCCGGTCCGCCTGCTGTTCTATCGCGACGAGACGGCGGACTGCTCGGAGCGCGTGGTGTTCGAGCACTTCAGCATCAACGCCCGGCTGCCCGCCTTCGAAACCACCTCGATCGAATTCACGCCCACCGAGCCTGGCGAGTACCCGTTCCGCTGCGGCATGTCGATGCTCAAGGGCCTGCTGGTGGTCGAGCCCGCGGGCTCGGCTCGGCGGGCTGCCGCGTCGCCGCACCCGTCTCATGGCTAAGCAGCGCGTCACCCTGCCCATCGAAGGGATGAGCTGCGCCAGCTGCGCCGCCACGGTACAGGAGGCGCTGGGCGGCGCGCCCGGGGTGTCCGGGGCGAGCGTCAACTACGCCACTGCCAAGGCGGCCGTCGAATACGACGACACGCAGACCGCCGTGGGGCGGCTGGCGCAGGCCGTGCGCGACGCCGGCTACCAGTGCGGCCAGGCGACCATGACGTTCGGCATCACCGACCTGCATTACGCGCCGAGCGTGGTCGGGCTGGAGCGCCAGCTGGGCGGCGTTGTGGGAGTGATCCGCGCCGTGGCGAATCAGGCGACCGAGGCGGTCACCGTCACCTACGTACCCGGCGTCGTGACCGCGGAGCAGCTGGAGCACGCGGTGCGGGCCGCCGGCTTCCGGACGGCGGAGCCGATCGCCGCCGAAGATCCGGTGGAGCGGGAGCGTCTCGCGCGGCAGCGCGAAGTGCGCGTGCTCAGCTGGAAGTTCGCCCTGGCCGCCGTCGTGGCCGTCGTCTCGATGCTCGGCGCCATGCTGCTGATGGCGGGTGACGCCGGACATGACGCGGGTCTTCGCACCGTCGACGTGTTGGGCCGGCTGCTCATGCCGCTCGCGATGCGGCTGCGGGCCGCGGCCGACGGCTCGAGCCTGGTCGCCGAGCCACAGCGGCTGAAGCTGATGCTCGGCGCCCTGACGCTTCCCGTGCTGGCGTGGTGCGGTCGCCAGTTCTTCGCCGGTGCCTGGAGCGGGTTCCGGCACCGCACCGCCGATATGAACACCCTGATCGCCGTCGGGACCGGCGCCGCCTTCCTGTTCTCCGTCGCGACGACGCTCGCCCCCGGCCTGTTCGCCCGCGCCGGCCTGCCCGCCGACGTCTACTACGAAACCGTGTCCGCCATCATCGCCCTGATCCTGCTCGGCCGGCTGCTCGAAGCGCGGGCCAAGGGACGGACGTCGGCGGCGATCCGGCAGCTGGCCGCCTTGACGCCCGCCGTGGCGCACGTGATGCGCGGCTCGACGTCGCACGACGTGCCCGTGGCCGCCGTGGAGGAGCGCGATCTGGTCGTCGTCAAGCCGGGCGAGCGCATCCCAGCCGACGGCCGTGTGACCGAAGGCGGCTCCGCGGTGGACGAGTCGATGCTGACCGGCGAGCCGATGCCGGTCATGAAAAAGGTGGGCGATGAGGTCATCGGCGGCTCGTTGAATACCACCGGCAGCTTCACCTTCCGGGCGACGCGCGTGGGCAAGGACACCGCGCTCGGGCAGATCATCCGGCTGGTCGAGGACGCGCAGTCGTCCAAGGCGCCGATCCAGGGGCTCGCCGACCGCGTCGCGGGCGTGTTCGTGCCGATCGTGATCGCCATCGCTATCGCGGCGTTCGTGATCTGGTTCGACGTCGGGCCCGCGCCGGCGTTCCTGTACGCGACCGTCGCGCTCGTCACGGTGCTGATCATCGCCTGTCCCTGCGCCCTCGGGCTCGCGACCCCGACGGCGATCCTCGTCGCCACTGGGCGCGCGGCGGAGCATGGGGTCCTGATCCGCGGCGGCGAGGCGCTGGAGCAGCTGTCCAAGGTCCGCACCGTCCTGCTCGACAAGACCGGTACGATCACCGAAGGCAAGCCCACGGTCACGCACATCGTCGCGGCGCGCAAACCGGACGGCAGCGCGGTGGCCACCGGTGAAGTGCTCCGCTGGGCCGCCTCCGTGGAGCAGCGCTCGGAGCATCCCATCGCCCAGGCCATCGTCAAGGCGGCCACGGATCGCATGGTGCTGCTGTTGCCGGTCGAAAAGTTCGCGGCCATGGAAGGGCGCGGGGTGCGCGGGACGGTGGATCGGCGCATCGTCGAGGTGATTTCGGCGCGGCACGCGCACGAGCGCAGCCTCGAGCTCGGCAGCCTGGCACAGGATGCCGACCGGCTGTCCGCGCAGGGGCGCACGCCCATCGTGGTCGTGGTGAACAACACGGTGCATGCCGTGATCGCGATCGCCGACCCGGTGAAGCCGACGGCGCGCGAGGCGATCGCGCGCCTGCAGGCGATGGGCCTGACCGTGCAGATGGTGTCCGGCGACTCCAAGAACGCGGCCCAGGCGGTCGCCAAGGAGGTCGGCATCACCGATGTGGTCGCGGAGGTGCTGCCGTCGCAGAAGGTCGACCTGGTGAAAAAGGCGCAGCGGCAGGGGGGCCCGGTCGCGATGGTGGGCGATGGGATCAACGACGCGCCGGCGCTGGCGCAGGCGGAGGTGGGCATCGCGATCGGCACCGGCACCGATGTCGCGATGGAGGCGTCCGACGTGACCCTGATTCGCGGCGATTTGCGGGGGGTCGTGACGGCGGTCGAGCTGTCGCGGCGCGCCTTGAGGACGATCCGGCAGAATCTGTTCTGGGCGTTCATCTACAATCTGCTGGGCATCCCGGTGGCCGCCGGCGTGCTGTATCCCGTCACCGGGCTGCTGCTCTCGCCGGTGATCGCGAGCGCGGCGATGGCCTGGTCGAGTCTCAGTGTGGTCTTGAACAGCCTGCGGCTGAGGCGCTACACTCCGTCGTATGCGACACTTCCATAGGACCCCATTGTCTCCGGATGCCGTGCTCGCGGCGGCGAGGACGTTTTTCGGCGTGCGGCTCGCCCCAGCCGAGGAGTCGACGCGCCGGCTCACCTATCGGGGCGGCCTGGGCAAGGTGACGGTGTCGGCGAAAGCGGAGGGTGGGCACTACACGTTTGTCGAAGTGGAAACCGATCAGGTGGGCGAGTCGGAGTTGGACAAGCTCGGGAAACGATTCCTGGCCGAGGTCCACCGGCAGGTCGAGCCGGCACACGAGCTGCGCGGCGCGTATTAGCCGATCAGTGTGGCTGCGTACCCGGCCCGCGCGACCGACGCGATGAGCTGCTGTGCGGTCGCCTCGTCGTCGTTGAAATCCACTTCGGCCTCGCCGTCCTGCAAGTCCACCACCGCGGTATACACCCCGTCGACCTGCTTCAGGGCGTGCTCCACTTTGTGGCGGCAATGGCCGCAGGTCATGCCGCTCACCTTGAATTTCGCGCTCGCCATATGATGCCCTGGCCTCCTTGATTCTCCTCGTGCCCCCACCCAACCTTCCCGCCCACTATAATTTAGCTGAATGCCCCTCCACTCCGTACCCGACACGAGGTCCGAGTCGCCCGCGCTGCCGGCGGAGCTCGAGCGGCCGCAGCTGCTCGAGATGTACCGCTATCTGCGCCTGACGCGGACCCTGGAGGAGCGACTGGTGGCGTTGTACCGCCAGAGCAAGGTGATCGGCGGCCTGTTCCGCTCGCTCGGCCAGGAAGGGGAATCGGTGGCCTCGGCGTACGCCCTGGACCGCGGCCGCCACCGCGATGTGCTCTCTCCGCTGATCCGAAACCTGGGCTCGATGCTCGTGATGGGGGCCAAGCCGATCGAGATCCTGCGTCAGTACATGGCGAAGGCCGAGAGTCCTACCCGCGGCCGCGAGTTGAACCTGCACTTCAACGACCTCGAGAGAGGCTACCTCGGCCAGATCTCCCATCTGGGCGACATGGTGCCGGTGATGGCGGGAGTCACGCTCGCTTTCAAGCTGCGCGGTGAGCCGCGCGTCGGTCTGGTGTACGTCGGGGACGGCGCGACGTCCACCGGCACATTTCACGAGGGCCTGAACTTCGCGGCCGTGCAGCGCTGCCCGCTCGTGGTGATCGGCGAATACAATCACTGGGCGTACACGACGCCGCCCGAAGGGCAATTCGCGGTGAAGCATCTGGCGGACAAGGCGAAGGGCTACGGCGTGCATGCCGTGACGGTCGACGGCAACGACGTGATCGCGGTCCATACCGCCACCAGGCACGCGGTCGAGCGCGCGCGGCGCGGCAAGGGCGTGCATTTCATCGAAGTGAAGACGTACCGTCGCAAAGGGCATGCCGAGCACGACGATCAGTCCTATCAGCCGAAGGACGAGATCGAGCGCTGGGCCCGGGACAACGACCCCGTCGATCGCTTCATCAAGCAGCTGCGAGAGAACGGCTGGGCCGAGGAATCGGAGCTGGCGGAGATCGATCGCGCGGCCCAAGAGGAGATCGACCAGGCGACGGATGCGTGCGTGAACGAGCCGCTCCCGCCGCCCGAGACGGCCTTGCCCGGTGTGTATGCGCACCCCGAGGCCGCGCCGCGGCTCTGGTTCCGGGGGTTGTGATGCCAGAAGTCACGTTTCTCGAGGCGCTGCGCCAGGGTCTGTGGGAGGAGATGGAGCGCGACGATCGCGTCTTCATGCTGGGCGAGGACATCGGCGCCTACGGCGGCGCCTTCAAGGTGACCGACGGTTTCCAGAAGAGATTCGGAGCTGCCCGGGTGATCGACACGCCGATCTCGGAAGCGGCCATCGTCGGTGCCGCCGCGGGCGCCGCGCACATGGGGATGCGTCCGGTGGCGGAGATGCAGTTCATCGACTTCATCTCGTGCGCCTACGACATGTTGACCAACTACGTCGCCACGGCGCGCTACCGCGCGGGACTGTCGACGCCGATGGTGGTGCGCGGGCCGTGCGGCGGCTACGTACGCGGCGGCCCGTTCCATTCGCAGAACCCCGAGGCGGCGTTCTTCCACACGCCGGGTCTGAAAATCGTCTACCCGTCCACGGCGCGGGACGCCAAGGGCCTCATCAAGGCTTCGATCCGCGACGAGGACCCCGTCATCTATCTCGAGCACAAGTGGCTGTACCGCCGCATCAAGGAGACGCTGCCCGAGGGCGAGGAGATCCTGACGCCGATCGGCCAGGCGCGGATCGCGCGGGACGGGAAGGATCTCTCGATCATCACGTACGGCGCCACAGTGTGGAAGGCGCTCGAAGCGGCGGACCAGCTTGTCAAGGAGGACGGCCTGTCGGTGGAGATCGTCGATCTGCGCACCTTGTTGCCGCTCGATGACGATGCCATCATGGCCACGGTGAAGAAGACCAACAAGGTGCTGATCGTGCACGAGGACACCCGCACCGGCGGCCTGGCCGGCGAGATCGCCGCGCGCATCAACGAGCAGGCCTTCGAGTGGCTGGACGGTCCCATCGCGCGCGTCACGGCGCACGACGTCCCCTTGCCTTATGCGCCGACGCTGGAAGACTTCGTGCTGCCGCAGACGGAAGACATCGTGAAAGCGGCGCGATGGTTGGCGGGATACTGAAATCATCAGACCTCAGACGTCAGACAACAGAGCTGACGTCTGAGGTCTGACGTCTAAGGAGCGCTACATGGCACGCATAGACGTTCTCATGCCCCAGATGGGCGAATCCATCGCCGAGGGCACGCTCAGCAAATGGCTCAAGAAGCTCGGCGATCAGGTGAAGCGCGACGAGCCGCTGTTCGAGATCTCGACCGACAAGGTCGATGCCGAGATCCCGGCGCCGGCGGCCGGAACGCTGGCCGAGATCAAGGTGCAAGAGGGGCAGACGGTACCGGTCCAGACCCTCGTGGCCGTGCTCGAAACTGAAAAGGGCGCGCCGGTCGCCGCGGCCGCTCCCGCGCCGGGCCCGGTCGCTCAGCCCGCGACTCCGGCGGCCGCCCCGGCCGCCCCGGCCGCCACGGTTGCACCCGTTCCTCGTCCCACGTCCGCCGTCCCCCCGAAGGGCGACGGCGCCGAGACCGCCGAAGAGCGCCTGCGCCGCCGCTCGACGCCGCTGGTGCGCAAGATCGCGTCCGAGCACCGGCTCGACATCTCGCAGATCCCGGGAACGGGATTCGCCGGACGTGTCACGAAGCACGACATCCTCGGCTATATCGAGCGTGCCCCGGCCGCCGCCACGACCGCTTCCCGCTCCCTGCTCCCTGCCGGCGCCATCGAGCACCGCGCCGCCGAGGCCTGGCCCGGCGATCGGGTCGAGCCCTGGTCCAAGATCCGCAGGATCACCGCGGATCACATGATCCTGTCGCGCCGTGTGTCGGCGCATGTCGCGAGCTTCTTCGAGATCGACTATTCGCGCGTGGCTCAGCTCCGCGCCGCGCACAAGCAATCCTACGCCGATCGCGGGGTGAACCTCACCTTCCTCGCGTTCATCGCGAAAGCGTGCGCCGAGCATCTGCGTCAGCACCCGGTGGTCAACGCGGCCGTGTCCGGAGACAGCACGATCTACCGGCGCGACGTCAACATCGGGATCGCGGTCGCGCTCGACTGGGGCTTGATCGTTCCGGTCATCAAGCATGCCGACGAGTTGTCCCTGCTGGGCATGGCCCGGGCGATCAGCGATCTGGGCGAGCGGGCCCGCACCAAGAAACTCTCGCCTGACGACATCCAGCGCGGCACCTTCACGATCACGAACCCGGGCGGGTTCGGACCCTACGCGGGCATTCCGATCATCAACCAGCCGCAGGTCGCGATCCTGGGCGTCGGGACGATCGAGAAGCGGCCCAAGGTGATCACCGGGCCCGAGGGCGGCGACGCGATCGCGGTCCGCACCATGGGCATGCTCACGATGTCCTACGACCACCGCGTGGTGGACGGCGCGGATGCCGACAGGTTCCTGGCGGACGTGAAAAAGATGCTGCAGGAATTCCCGGAAGGAGCGGTCTGACCATGCCGAAGGTGCTCACCGCCTCGCGCGTCCGCGTCGCCGCCGCGAACGAGGCCGACTACCTCGCCACACTGCGCGAGCTGGCCCAATTCGCGGACGCGCGGGGGCAGCGCATCTGGCTGTTTCGCAACGCCAAAGACCCGCGGTTGTTCATCGAGTTTTCCGAGAGCCCTACGGAGATGTCGCACCGGGCGCAGGCGTCGCGCCTGCCCGAGGAGACAAAGCTCGAGAAGAAGCTGCAGAGTCTGGTCACCTACGCGCCGGACGCCTGGGAGCTGTGGTCCGAAGTGGCGCTCCCGGCCGCCGCGATGGAGGCCTGACGTGCCCCGCCGCATCGTGGTGATCGATGGCGAGCGCTGGGAGGTCAGTCCATCCGGCCGCAGCACCGTGTACGGGCAGGACGAGTACAGCCTGCTGTTCCAGCTCGGGACCGGTCCGGACAAGAAACGCCGCTTCACCCGCTACACGCCCACGGGCGCGCGACGCACCGACGCGGCGCTCGGCGAGCTCTCCGACCGCCAGCTCCTGGCCCTGTTCCGCCAGTCGCAGCCGGCGTGGACCGCCCCGGAGAGCGCGTACGGCGCACGTTGATCTGCATTGCCATTCTACGGCCTCGGACGGCCAGGTCGGCCCCGAGGCGGTCGCCCAGCATGCCCACGCCGTCGGCCTGAGCGCGTTCGCGCTCACCGATCACGATACGCTGGCCGGGATCGAAGCCGCGACCGCGGCGGCGCGGCCCCTGGGGGTTCGCGTCGTGCCGGGATGCGAGTTCAGCGTGCGCGCGCCGTGGGGAGAGCTGCACCTGCTCGCCTATTTTCTTCCCATGGGCGATCCCGCGCTCGATGCGTTTCTGGCGCACGCGCGCGGCGCGCGCGAGCGGCGGGGCGCGCAGATGGTCGAGAAGCTGCAGCGCTTGGGTGTCGAGATCGACCTGGAGGACCTGGCGTTCCAGGCGGGGAGCGGCGCCGTCGGCCGCCCGCACGTCGCTCGTGCGCTGGTGGACGCGGGGGCGGTGCAAGACTTCGAAGAAGCGTTCGATCGCTACCTCGGACGCGGTCGCCCCGCGTTCGTCGACAAACCGCTGCCGGCGCTGCGCGAGGTGTCCGATCTGATTCACGGCGCGGGAGGCCTCGGGGTCGCCGCCCATCTGGGCGACCGCGGGCACGCCGCCCAGCTCAAGGCGTTCAAGGCCGACGGCCTGGACGGCGTGGAAGTGCGCCATCCGAGTCATCCCCGGCACGTGGAAGCCCGCCTCACCAAGCTGGCTCGTGAGCTGGACCTGGCGGTGTCCGGGGGCTCCGACTGGCACGGCGAGGAGAATGCGGCGCTGGCGCATGCCCCGCTGGGGGGGATGGATGTACCGATGGAGTGGCTGGAAGATCTGGAGCGGCGTAGGGAGAAGGCGTCTGGGGGAGAATCGTAAGGAGAAAGGCGCAATGAGCGACGTATTGGAGGTTGGGAGCGAGGCTCCGTTGTTCGAAGCGCAGGCTTCGGACGGACAGACCTACCGATTGGCCGACGTGCTGCAGCGCGGGCACCTCGCGTTGATCTTCTATCCCGGCAATGACACCCCCGGGTGAAACCGCCAACTCTCCGCCGTGCGCGATGAGATGAAGAGTTTCGAGCGGGCCGGGATCCAGCCCTTTGGCGTGAACCCGGCGAGCCCCGAGAGCCACCGGGGTTACGCGGAGAAGATGCGGTTCAATTTCCCGCTGCTGTCCGATCCGGATCGGGCCGTCGCCCGGGCCTATCACGCCCTCAAAGAAGACGGGAAGGGGATTCAGCGCACCGTGTACGTGATCGGGAAGGACGGCACCGTGCGCTTCGCGCAGCGCGGGGCACCGGCGGTGGATCTGATCCTGGAAACGGTGGAGGCCGGGGGGCGTGGCGGCTGATCTCGTCGGTCGCGTCGCGCTCGTCACCGGCGTCGCCCGGGTGGGGCAGATCGGGCACGCCGTCGCCGCCGCGCTCGGCGCAGCGGGCGCCCGTCTGGTCCTCGCCGACCGCAGCGCGGAAGCGCTGGACGAGCGACTGCGCGAGTTCGCCGCGGCGCGGGTGGAAGCCGCCGCGTCCCCCGGGGACCTGACCGAGCCGCATGCCGCGCGCGCGGCGGTCGGCTTCGCGGAGGCCCGGTTCGGGGGTCTCGATATCGTCGTCAATGTCGCGGGCGGGCTCACGAGCCATGGCGCATTCGAAGCGACCGATCTTGGCGCGCTCGATCGCGAGCTCGGGATCAACCTCCGCACGGTGTACTGCGTGTGCCAGGCGGCCGTCCCCTCGCTGCGGCGTCGCGGCGGGGGCGCCATCGTCAACTTCGCGTCCATCGCCGTGCTCCATCCGCAGGCCAACCTCGCCGCCTACATGGCGGCCAAGGGAGGGGTCGCCGCGCTGACCCGCGCCCTGGCGCGGGAGCTGCGGGATGACAAGATCCGCGTCAATGCGCTCGCGCCGGACGCCGTACGGACGATGGGCAACGTCCAGTCCATGGGCGCGGCCGCACGCTTCGTGGAGATGGCCGATCTGGTGCGCACCGTGTGCTGGCTCGTCTCGGACGCGGCCGCCGCGTTGACCGGGCAGATTCTGCCCCTCACCGCCCGGGCGGGCTAGAGTCCATGGATCTTGCCGGTCGGGTCGCGCTCGTCACCGGCGCGGGACGGCGCCTGGGGCAGGAGATCGCGGTGGGCCTTGGCCGCGCCGGGTGCGACGTCGCCGTCCATTACCGCGGGTCGGCCGACGGTGCCGAAACCACGGCGCGGTTGGTGCGCGAAGCGGGGCGCACCGCCCGGAAGTTCGCGGCGGACCTGCGTGACGCGGCGGCCGCGCGGGCACTGCCCGACGCTGTCGCGGCCGCGTTTGGCCGTCTGGACATCCTGGTCAATTCCGCCGCCGTCATGGGGCGACGCGAGTTCGGCGAGATTACCGCCGCCGACTGGAGCGACGCGCTCGATTTGAATCTGTCCGCGGCGTTCTTTACGGCGCAGGGTGCCACGCCGCATTTGCGGCGCACGCGCGGCAAGATCGTCAATCTCGCGGACCTCGCGGCGTTCGAGGTGTGGCCGTCGTACCTGCCGCTCAACGTGACCAAGGCCGGCCTCGTCATGCTCACCCAGGCGCTCGCGCGCGTGCTGGCGCCCGAGATTACTGTCAACGCGGTGGCGCCCGGCGCCGTGTTCCCGCCCGATGACTGGCCCGCCGAGGCGCGCGAGCGCCTGGTGGCCACTACGCCCCTGCGGCGGCTCGGCGCCCCGGAAGACGTGGTGCGGGCCGTCCTGTTTCTGCTCCACAACGACTACATCACCGGCGTCGTGCTGCCGGTCGACGGCGGCCGGCTGGTGCGATGAGTGATCCGTCCGCTCCCGCCCGCATGCGCGATGTGATCGTCGTGGGGGGCGGCTGCTACGGAACGTTCTACGCTACCCAGCTCGCCAGGGCCAAGCAGCGCGGCAAAGCGACGTATCGCACCGTGGTGATCGTGGATCGGGATGACCGGTGCCGCGCTCGCGTCGAGCTCCCGGACGCGCCGGATCGCATGTTCGCCACCAGCGACTGGGATGGTTTTTTCGACCGCTACCTCTCGGCGGGCCGGCCCTCGCGTTCCGCCGACGAGCAGGACTACATCGTCCCCTCGCCGCACATGCCGCACCTCATGTTCGAATGGCTGGTGCGACGCGCCCGCACGCGCTTCCCGGACCGGCGGTTCGAGGTGGTCGCGGTGCCGGGCCGCCTCGAGGTGCCCTACGACCGGACGGGCCCCGATCGCACCCGCTATGTCTCCTTCGCCGACTGGATCTGTCCCACTCACTGCATCGAGCCGGCGCTTTGTCCGGCGATCGGCCAGCCGCGTACCTGGGAGATGTCCGACGCCCTGCGCGATCTCGCCCGGCGGCTGCACGTGGATGGGGCGGTAGTGGCCGGACCGGCGTTGTTCGTCTGCCAGCACCATGTGTACGGCGTCGGGACATTCGCGGTCGAGCAGGTGTTGGAGGGGGAGCGGATCGTGGCGGAGGCGGCGCGGGCGGCGGCAGAGGCCCTGGTGCTGGTGGGGACGGTGAGCTCGTGCCACGGAGCGGTGAATCTGTTGAGAATCGGGACGGATCTGCCGTGACCCCTGAGGACCGCCGCGCCCATCTGGAAAACGCGCGGACCCTGTTCAACGCCCGCGAGTTCTGGCTCGCGCACGAAGCCTTGGAAACCGTCTGGCGTTCTATTATTGAAGAGCCGGAGCGGCGGGTGTGGCAGGGACTGATCCAGGCGGCGGCGGCGCTGCTGCACCGCGCGCGCGGCAACCGCCACGGTGTGGTGAACGTCGGTGCGGCGGCCCTCGCGAAGCTGGCGGGAGGTCAGCACCCGGCCGTCGAGTTCGATACGGTGCAGTTCCGCGCCCGATTGGCGCGGGCCCTGGCGGGGGAGGGGGATCCTCCGCAAATGGAATGGCGTATCGATGCCTGAGAACGGCACGCAGCCGTACGACGTGATTATCGTGGGCGCCGGCCCCGCGGGGCTGTGCGCCGCGATGTATGCGGGGCGCGGCATGCTCAAGTCCCTCACTATCGAGCGCGGGGCCCCTGGCGGCGAGCTCCTGAACACGGACGTGATCGAGGACTACATCGGGTTCGAGAGCGTGAAGGGGTGGGAGCTGGCGCAGAAATTCACCGCGCACGCCAGGAAGTTCGGGGCGGAGCTGGTGACCGACACCGTGGAGAAAGTGCGCAAGGTCGCCGACGGCTGGTTCGAAGTTCGCACCGCGCGGGAGCGGACCTATCGCGCCCCGGCGGTGATCATCACCGCGGGCGGCACGCCCATCAAGCTCGGCGTACCGGGCGAGAAGGAGTATGCGGGGAAAGGCGTCTCCTACTGCGCGGTGTGCGACGGCGCGTTCTTCAAGGGTGAGGTGCTCGCCGTAGTGGGCGGGGGCGATGCGGCCGTCGAGGAAGCCGACTACCTCACCCGCTACGCGTCCAAGGTCTACATCGTGCACCGCCGCGACCAGCTGCGCGCGTCGAGGATCCTCCAGGAACGGGTGTTCGCCAATCCCAAGATCGAGATGGTCTGGAACGCCAAAGTGATCGAGATCGGCGGGAACGAGAAGGGGACCGATCACCTGGAGCTTGAAGACACGGTCACCGGCGCCACGCGATCGCTCGCGGTCGGCGGCGTCTTCATCTTCGTCGGCTTCACGCCCAACTCGGGGCTGGTCGAGGGCCACGTACGCCACGACGAGGCGGGCTATTTCATCACCGATGAGCGCATGATGACGTCGATCCCCGGGTTGTTCGCGGCGGGCGACGTGCGCAGCCAGCTCACCCGGCAGATCACGACCGCCGTGGGCGATGCCACCACCGCGGCGATCGCCGTCGAGAAATACCTCGCCGCGCTGCGCGAGCAGGAAAAACCCGTCCCCACGGCCGCTCCATGAAGGTCGTGATGATCCCCAACGGCGCATTCGTCGAGAACTGCTACCTGGTCATCGACGAGGCGGCCCGTCAGTGCGCCGTTATCGACCCTGGCGAAGAAGCGGGCCTCATCCTAAACCAGCTGGAGCAGGCCGCGGTTCAGCCGGTGGCGCTGTGGCTGACGCATGCGCACATCGATCATGTTCTGGGCGTGCCCCGGGTCCACGCGGCGACCGCGGCCCCGATCTTCCTGCATCCGGCCGACCGTTCGCTGTATGATCGCGTTCCGCAGCAGGCCGCCGCGTTCGGATTGCGGGCGGTGCCGCCGCTGCCGCCGCCAGATCGGCCCTTCGCGCATGGCGAGCGGGTACAGGTCGGCGGGCTGAGCTTCGAGGCGCGTCATACGCCGGGGCACTCGCCGGGGAGCGTGTCGCTGGTGGGTGAGGGGGTGGTGTTCGTCGGCGACGTGCTGTTCCAGGGGTCGATCGGCCGCAGCGACCTGCCGGGCGGCGATCCCGAGACGCTGATCCGGAGTATCGAGCGGGAGTTGCTGGTTCTGCCCGATTCCACCATTGTGTACAGCGGGCATGGACCGGAAACCACCATCGGCGCCGAGCGCCGCACCAACCCCTTCCTCACCGGCGCCTTTCCAGCCGCGTCCTGAAGACCGCCCGCCGGCGACCTGCCTGCGGTGCGGGGCCCCCGTGCGACCCAAGCCGTGGGGCTGCAAGAACCCCTGCGCGAATTGCGGTTTCATGTACCCGTTGGGCGACTGCTCGGACTGACGTGATCGCCCATCTGCTGGCGCTGGGCGCCCTGGCGCTGGACGTGGTCGTGCGCGCGTGGCGCATTCAGCTCGCCGCCTGGACATCGGGTGGAGGCCTGCGGTTCTGGCCGGCGGTGCGCCTCAACCTCTACGGTGAAGCGGCCGCGACGCTCACTCCGAATCGGCTGGGAGGCGAAGCGGCCCGATTCGCCGGGCTCACCGAGGCCGGATTGCGGCCCGTGACGGCGCTCGTGGCCGTCGGCGTCGAGGTCGCGGCCGAGTGGCCCGTGTTTCTGATCCTGGTGGGCGTCCTGGTGGTGCACTACGTCCCCGATTGGCGGCTCGCCGCGCAGCACTGGCTGCGCCGTCACGTCGCCACCGACCTGGTGATGATTGAGCTCGTCGCGTTGGGGGCGCTCCTGATCATCTATCTGATCCAGCGCCTGGCCAAGCCGGGCGCGATCCGGCACCGGGTGCGGCGCCAGTGGCGCGTCGCGCTGACCCACGTGCGGCGGGCGCCGCTGTGGGTCCAGGCGGTGAATGCGGTGCTGACGGCGGTGAGCCTGGTCGCACGCGCGCTGATTCTCCCGGCGCTGGCCTGGGGCATGCCCGACGCCCCGCCGTTCGGCCAGATGGTATTTGGGGCCCTGGCGCTCCAGGCCTCCCCCCTGCTGGTGCCGTTGCCGTCGGGCGGTGGCGGAATCGAGGTGGTGTTCCTGTCGGGGTTCGCGGGAGACT
Organism: uncultured Gemmatimonadaceae bacterium; assembly: GCA_964599725.1. Classification (GTDB taxonomy): domain Bacteria; phylum Gemmatimonadota; class Gemmatimonadetes; order Gemmatimonadales; family GWC2-71-9; genus DASTHG01. The sequence goes on from CAZRGT010000044.1 coordinate 17,262, forward strand.
TCGGCCGCCACGCGGTGTCGATGCTTCTCTGGTGGCGACTCTATTCGGTGATTCTGTTGACCGTGGCCGGCGTGTACCTCATGATCCACTCGCTCGGCGTCCGTGCGGCGAAGCAGCTCGTCACGATTGGCTGGGCTCGGCGCAAGCACTCGGACCGATCCTGACGTAGAATGGAAGCCTCTGCCATGGGTGATTCGTGGCTCGAAACCGACGGAAGTCGGGCGGAGCGAACCGAGACGATGAGCGCGACGCGTGTCGAACGTGACCCCTTGGGCGAGCTACCGGTTCCCGTCGAGGCGCTGTACGGCGTCCAGACCGAGCGGGCCCGGAGGAATTTCCCCATCTCGGGCCTGCGCCCCACCGCGGCGTTCGTGGATGCCGTCGTGTGGATCAAGAAGGCGGCGGCGCTGACCCACCAGGAGACCGGTCGGCTCGACGTGAAGCGCGCCGACGCCATCGTGCGCGCCGCCGACGAGATCCTGGGCGGCCAGCACCGGGATCAGTTCGTGGTGGATCCCTATCAGGCGGGCGCCGGGACGTCGCACAACATGAACGCCAACGAAGTGCTCGCCAACCGGGCCAACGAGCTGCTCGGTGGCAAGCGCGGCGAGTACCAGCCGGTGCATCCCAACGATCACGTCAACATGGCGCAGTCCACCAACGACGTGATTCCCACGGCGATTCGCCTCGGCGCGCTGAGTCTCATCCCCCCGATGCTCGAGGCGCTCGACCGCCTCGCCGCGGCGTTTCTGGCCAAGGGTACGGCGTTCGACGACGTCCTCAAGTCGGGCCGCACCCATCTCCAGGATGCGACGCCGATCCGGCTGGGCCAGGAGTTCACGGCCTATGGCCACACGGTGCAGCGGAACCGCGACCGGATCGCGCGGGCGGCGGACGACCTGCGCGATCTGGGGATCGGCGGGACGGCGGTGGGCACTGGCTTGAACGCCGAACCCGCCTATCCCGCCCTGATGGTGAAGCACCTCCGCGCGATCACCGGGCTCGAGCTGCGGGAAGGCCAGGACCGCGTCCAGTTGATGCAGTCGCTGGGCGACGCGACCGCGCTCTCCGGGGCCCTGCGGACCTTCGCTGTGGACTTGGGCAAGATCGCCAGCGATCTGCGACTGCTGGTCTCCGGTCCGCGCACCGGCCTGGCCGAGATCCGGATGCCGGCGGTGCAGCCGGGCTCGAGTATCATGCCTGGCAAGGTCAATCCGTCGATCGCCGAGATGGTGAACATGGTGTGCTTCCAGGCGATCGGGAACGACGTGACGATCGCGACTGCCGCCGAAGCCGGCCAGCTGGAGCTGAACGTCATGATGCCGGTCGTGGCGCACAACTTGTTCGTCACTCTCGCCTTGCTCACGGCGGCCAGCCGCGTGCTGGCGGAGCGCTGTGTGGAGGGTATCGAGGCCGATCGCTCCATGTGCGCCCACTGGCTCGATCGCTCTCCGGCGCTGGTGACGGCGCTGGCGCCCAAGATCGGGTACGCGGAGGCGGCGAAGCTCGCGAAAGAGGCGGTGGAGAAGAACCTCTCGGTGCGCGAGCTGTTGATGCAAAAGGGCATGCTCAAGGGCAAGGAGCTCGACCAGGTGCTCGACCTGCGCGCCATGACGGAGATCGGAGTCCGCGGCATCGGTGGCGGTGGTTGAACTACAACTTTGGAACGGAGACCGTGATATGAACTGGTGGCTGGTAGGATTGATCGCCGGCGTGGCCGCGTGGCTCGCCGACTGGGTATTGTGGAGCAAGGTGTTCATGAAGGGGATGGAAAACCAGGTGACGCCGCCCCCGGCTGGTCAGGCGATCAACATGGGGCCGATGATGGTGAAGTCGTTTCTGCTGTCGATTGCCTTCGGTCTGATTTTCACCTACCTCTACGCGCGGTTCTCCCCGAGCCTCTGGGTTGCCGGTGGCGGTCCGCTCGCCGGGATGGAATTCGCGACGGCGCTGTGGCTGCCCACGATCGCGCTTTCGACGCTCGGCACCGGCGTGTGGTACGACAAGGCGCGTCCCTTGATGAACGCGACGTTCTGGGCGTGGCTGATCCGGATGAACGTGGCCGGCGGCGTCGTCGGGTTGCTGTCGCAGTAAGGCCAAAGGGGCGGGCCGGCCTGTGCCTATATTCGGGGCATGCCGGCTCCGCCCGAGTTCTCCCACGAAGAGCTGATCCGCTATTCGCGGCACTTGATCCTGCCGCAAGTCGGGGTCGAGGGCCAGGCACGACTCAAACACGCGCGCGTGCTCATCGTCGGGGCCGGCGGACTCGGCTCACCGGCGGCGCTCTACCTGGCCGCGGCCGGTGTCGGCACGATCGGCTTGGTGGATTTCGACGTGGTCGATGGCTCCAACCTGCAGCGACAGGTGTTGCACGGGACCGGAGCCATCGGGGTCTCGAAGCTCCAATCCGCGCGCGCCCGCCTCGTGGATCTCAACCCACACGTCACGTTGGAAACCTTCGACGCTCGCCTCACGGCGGCGAACGGCCTCGACGTGCTGCGCGGCTGGGATCTGGTTCTGGACGGCAGCGACAATTTCCCGACCCGCTACCTCGTCAACGATGCCTGCGTTTTCCTCGGAATTCCGAACGTGTATGGGGCGGTGCTTCGCTTCGACGGCCAGGTCTCCGTGTTCGATGCCAAGCGCGGGCCGTGTTATCGCTGCCTGTACCGGGAGCCGCCCCCTCCGGAGCTGGTCCCGTCATGCGCCGAGGGCGGCGTGATGGGGGTGGTGCCCGGGGTGATCGGCAGCCTCCAGGCGCTCGAGGCGATCAAGCTGGTGACCGGCGCGGGGACCTCGCTCATTGGACGCCTGCTGTTGTTCGATGGTCTCAAACTGCAGTTTCGCGAGATCGCGCTCTCCAAAGACCCCGATTGTGTGGTGTGCGGACCGCATCCAACGGTCAAACAGCTGATTGACTACGACGCGTTCTGCGGCGTCGGGGACGGGGGCAGAGGGAAGCGGGAAGGGATGGACATCGGCGCCGTCGAGCTGCGTGCCGAGCGCGATCGCAAGCCGAGCCTGCAGTTGCTCGATGTCCGTGAGCCGTTCGAGTGGGAGATCTCGCGCATCGAGGGGGCTCGGCTCATCCCGCTCGGTGAGCTCCCGGCCCGCGTGCGCGAGCTGGACGGCCACGCCGAGATCGTGACCTACTGCCATCATGGAGTGCGGTCACGCCACGCTGCGGAGATACTGCGTGCGGCGGGGTTTCCCAGTGTCCGCAGCCTGGCAGGCGGGATTGATGCGTGGTCCACCGATGTGGATTCTGGTGTCCCAAAGTATTAGCGGAGAGTGCCGAAGGGGGGACTCGAACCCCCACGGGCTTGCGCCCACTGGCTCCTGAAGCCAGCGCGTCTACCAGTTCCACCACTTCGGCGATTGTGGAACGCGAAGTATAGGCCGCGGTATAACCTCAAGTCAATGTTCGGCTTGACCCCTCACACCGCGGTTTCTATACTTGCGCTGGCGACTTGAACAAGACTTCCATCGCGCGCAATCCACGGGCGCGTCATGACTACCACCTCCTGGAAACGTGGGAGGCGGGGTTGGTGCTCACGGGCACCGAGGTGAAGTCGCTGCGGGATGGGAAGGCGAGCCTGGGCGAAGCCTACGCACACCTGCGGCGTGGGGAGCTTTGGCTCGAAGGACTGACGATCTCACCCTACATCCACGGCAGCTACAACAACCCGCCGCCCGCCCGCTCGCGCAAACTGTTGCTGCACAAGCGCGAGATCCGCAAGCTCATCGGCGCGACCACGCAGCAAGGCCTGACCCTCATTCCGCTCGAGTTGTATTTCAAGGACGGCCTCGCGAAGGTCGCGATCGCGCTCGCCAAGGCCAAAAAGCTGCACGACAAGCGGGAAGACTTGAAGCGCCGCACCGCCGAGCGGGAGTTGGCGCGCGAGTTCCGGGGCCGCCGATGATTGCGGCGGTGCTCCTGGCGCTCGTTGCCCCGCCCGAGACGGTGCGGATCGCGACGCCGCGCGGCGAAACGGCCGTCCCGGTGAATCGCGAGCGGGGGGCCGCGATCGCCGCTCCATTCGTCACGGGCCCGCTCGACCTCGCGGTGGTCATCGAAGGCTCGCGCGCCGTCGTAGTGCTGCACGGCGTCGGCTTCGTGTTCGCCATGGGATCGCCGTTCGCCCGCATCGGCACCCGGATGTGCCAGCTGGTGGACGAATCCTACATCGCGCGCGACACGCTGTTCCTGCCGCTCGTCTGGCTCACCGACTGCGTGCCGCGCGTGTTCGGCGACCGGTTCCGATGGGACCCGACACTCGGTGTTCTGACCGAAAGTCCGCTCCCCGGGGCGGCCGCTCCGCCGCATGTCACTCCCCCGGCTCCGGCGCCGCTTGTCGTGACCCCGGTCGTGCGCGCGACGCCGAACCCGCTGACTGGGCTGCGACAGCGTCACGCCGTGGTCGTAGATCCCGGACACGGCGGGCGAGATCCGGGGAATCCGGGTCGGTTCTTCCCGAACGGGGTCGTCGAGAAGGACGTCAACCTCGGCATCGGGCGGCTGTTGCGTGCCGAGCTGCAGCGGCGCGGCATCGTGGCCGCGCTGACCCGAACCACCGACACGCTGATCGACCTGCACGACCGCGCGGGGGTTTGCCGGGAGGACTGTGAGCTGTTCGTCAGCCTGCACGTCAATGCGATGCCCTCCGGGCGGCGCACGACGGTGGCGAACGGGGTCGAGACCTATTTCCTGTCGGACGCCAAGACTGAAGATCAGCGACGGGTCGCTCGGATGGAGAATGACGCCATCCGCTTCGAGTCCACAGACGCCCAGGCGGTGGAGGGCGATCTCGCCACGATCGTGAAGGACCTGCAGCAGAACGAGTACCTGCGGGAGTCGGCTCGCCTGGCCGAGCTGGTGCAACTGCGGGTGGCGGGCGTGCACCCCGGCGTCGACCGCGGCGTGCAGCAGGCCGGCTTCTATGTGCTGAACAGCGCGCGCCGGCCGGCGATCCTGGTCGAGACCGGCTTCTCCAGCAACAAGCGCGACGGCGCCTTCCTAGCGTCGGCCCTGGGGCAGCGCAAGATCGCCAATGCGATCGCCGATGGGATCGTCGGTTATTTCCTGGAGCTGGAGCACAAGCTGGCGATCGGGGGAGCGCCGTGATCCGGCGTCGTCATGCTGTGCCGGCGCTGCTGGCGTTGTGGCTGCCGGGATGCGCCTACTACAACGGCATGTGGAGCGCCCAGCGCCTGGCGCGCGACGCGCAACGGATGGAGGAGCGCGGCCAGGACGCCGAAGCCCGTCTCACGTGGGGCCGCGCGGCGATCAAAGCCGAATCGGTTCTGGTGCATCATGGGCGCAGTCGCTGGGCCGACGATGCCCTGGTGCTGCAGGGAGAAGGACTCGCCCGGAGCGGCAGTTGTGCGGCCGCCGCGCGACCGCTGACGCGGGCCCTGCAGGGGGTCGCCGATGACGTTCTGCGCGCGCGCGCGGAACTTGTGGCGGCCGAATGCGCCCTGCGACAGGGCGAGACGTGGGCGGCGGAACAGCTGGTTGTCCCGCTCCTCGCCTCCGGGGATGGCCGCCGCCGCTCGAGCGCGGCGTACCTGGCGGGTCGCATCGCACTCGCACGCGGCGACGCGGCGACGGCGGCGGATCGATTTGCCCGCTCCGAGCGGGCGGAGGCCGCGCCGGCCCGGGTCCGGGCACTCGTCGCGGCCGGTGAGGTGGATCGGGCGGTGCGCCTCATCGACAGCGTGGCCCGGCGCGATCGAGACGAAGCGCGGTGGTCCGAGGTATTGGACGATCTCGGTCGAGTCGCCGGCGCCGCCGCGGCGGCCGACGGGCTGGACCGCCTGCTGGCCTGGGGACGGTTGCCGGACGGAGCGCGCGCCCGGTTGCTGATCGCTGACGGCGACCGGCTGCGCGCCGCGCGGTTGACGGATCGAGCGGCCGGGCGATACGCACACGCTGTCGCGTTGGTCCCCGATTCCGTGGAAGCCGGGCGCGCCCGCGTCCGCGACGTGCGGCTGCACACCGCCCGGGTGCGCACCTCGGCGGAGCTCGATTCGGTCTCGGAGCAGCTGGCAGGGGTGGCGGCCGCACTCGGAGGAGCGGCATTGGCTGATTCCCGGGAACTGCAGCTCCAGATCGCAGCGGTCCAGCGCGACGATGCTTCGGACGTCGAGGCCTTTCGCGCGGCCGAGCTGGCGCGCGACACGCTGGCCGCGCCGGCGCTTGCAGCGGCGCTGTTTCGACGGTTCGCCGACCGTCATCCTGCGTCTCTGTTCGCTCCCAAGGCGTTGATCGCGGCGGGGCAGCTCGACGCGGAAACGCTCGACTCGGTCGGCGCCGTGCTGCAGGCACGCTATCCCGGATCGCCTTACACCATGGTGTTCCGGGGTGAGGCGAGCCCGGCGTTCCAGATTCTCGAGGATTCCCTGGCGGTGGCGCTCGGCGTCACCAGACCGCAGGCGCCGGTCCCCGGCGCGCTCACGCTCCGCGTTGCCCCGCCGCGTCCGGGACCGCGGGGGCCCGAGGATCGTCCCTGACCGCGGTCGAGCTGTTCGGCACTCGATTTCAGAACCCGGTCCTGCTGGCGGCCGGCACGGCGGGGTTTGGACGGGAAGTGGACGGGGTGATCGATCTCGACGCGCTGGGCGGCATCGTGACCAAGGCGGTCACGCCCGAACCGCGTCGCGGGCACCCCGCACCGCGCGTCGCCGAATTCGCCGGCGGCATGCTCAATGCCGTCGGGTTGGCCAATCCCGGTCTCGACATCGTGGCCGTCGAGGATCTTCCCTGGCTGGCCGCGCGGCTGGTGCGGGCCCGCGTTCTGGTCAACGTGGCGGGCGCCACAGTCGCGGACTATGAGCGGGTGCTGGAGCGCCTTTCGGACACGGCTGGCGTGACCGCGTTCGAGATCAATGCGTCCTGTCCCAACACCGCCACGGGGGGCCTCGAGTTCGGCTCGACTGCGGAGGGACTGGCCGAGCTGGTGCGACGCACTCGCCGCTGCACCACGAAGCCGCTCGTCATCAAGCTGTCCCCGATCCTTCCCGACCTTCCCGCCATGGCCAGGGTGGCGCAGCAGGAGGGCGCCGACGCGGTGAGCCTCGTGAACACGCTCCCGGGCGCGCTCGCCGACCGGCTCGGCAGTCGGTGTGGCGGTGTCAGTGGGCCGGCGTTGCTGCCCATCGGCGTGCTGGCGACGCAACGCGTGCGGGAGCGGGTCGATCTTCCGGTGATCGGCGTGGGCGGCATCCGCACGGCGGACGATGCGCGCGAGTATCTCCGTGCCGGCGCCGCGCTGGTCGCCATCGGCACGGCCGCGCTCGCCGACCCGCGGGTCCCGAATCGCGTCGCCCGGGCGCTGGCCGATGGCTGAGCTGGTCGTCGCATTCGACGTGGCGAGCGGTCGCGAAGCATTCGCCCTCGCCGACCGGCTCCCGCGGCTCCAGTGGGCCAAGGTCGGGCCGGTGCTGTTCGTGCGCGAAGGTCCCACGCTGGTTCGCGAATTCGCCCAGCGCGGTGTGCAGGTATTTCTCGATCTCAAGTGGCATGACATCCCCAGCGTCGTCGCGGAAACCGTGACGGCCGCGCGCGACCTGGGTGTCGCGATGGCGACGGTGCATTGTCTTGGTGGTCATGAAGTGCTGGCGGCGGCCGCGCGCGCCGCCGGGCCGGACCTGGCGCTGGTCGGCGTCACTCTGTTGACGTCTCACGCGCCGGCGGATGCGGAGCAGATCCTGGGTCGTGGCGTACCCGATCTGGGCCTCGAGGCAGCGCGTCTCGCCCGTCTTGCCTTGAATGCGGGATTGCGGGGCGTGGTCGCTTCCGGGCTAGAGCTGACCCTGCTGCGGGAGGCGCTGGGCCCGGCGCCGTGGATCGTCATCCCCGGGATCCGGCTGCCGCAATCGGCCGGAGACGATCAGACGCGCACCGTGACGCCGGCCGAGGCCGTGCGTCGCGGAGCCACCCACCTCGTCGTGGGTCGACCGATCACTCGAGCTCCGGACCCTTCACTCGTCTACCGGCAGATCGCGGAGGCTCTGTGAAGCGGTGGCTCGGCCTCCTCCTCCTGGCCGGCCCCGGCGGTCTTGCCGGGCAAGGCGGCCTGGATGTCGCCGCCCAGCGAGCGCGGCAGGCCTGGCTGGCGCACGATCCCGTGGCGCTGTTGCAGGGCAGCCCCGGGGTGATTGTGCAGATTCCGGGCGCCGACCCGTCCGCGGCGATGGGACGAAACCAGGCTGCCGAGCTGCTGGCGCGCTACCTCCGGACCTCGGTCGAGCGGGGCGTGGACATCGCGGTCGCCCGGGAGGTCGGGGACGGTCGGGGATACGTGGAGCTGGTACGACGTTACACGATCGCGGGGACGGCGGAGGAACGACGGGAAACCGTGTTCGTGGGGTTGCGGCGGCAGGGGGACCGATGGGCCGTCGTCGAGCTGCGTGCGGGCCCCTGAACCGCCGTATGTTGTCCCCTTGCGGGAACTTACGAGCCTGTCTACAATACGAGGCTCAATTGGACATTCTTCCCGGAGTGGGCTAGAAGTGAAGGTGCGTACCAGCGTCAAACCGATCTGCGAGCACTGCAAAGTGGTCCGGCGCCGCGGCGTGTTGCGCGTGATCTGCAAGCGCAGTCCCAAGCACAAGCAGCGGCAGGGCTGAGCCATGGCCCGGATCGCTGGTATCGACCTGCCGCGCGACAAGAAGATTGAATACGCGCTGCCGTACATCTTCGGGATCGGCCGCAACAACGCGAAGTTGATTCTGGCGGAGACGGGGGTGAGCCCCGACACGCGGGTGCGTGACCTCCGGGACGCGGAAGTCGCCCGGCTGCGCCAGGTGATCGAGCGGGACTACAAGGTCGAGGGCGCGCTGCGCACCGAGACCGCGATGAATATCAAGCGGCTGATGGACATCGGGACCTACCGCGGGGGACGGCACCGCAAAGGGCTTCCGGTGCGGGGCCAGCGGACGCACACGAATGCGCGCACCAAGCGCGGGCCGCGTCGGGCCATTGCGGGCAAGAAGAAACCGACCCTGAAAAAGTAAACGGCGGGCATGGCACAAGCGAAAGCAACGGGCGCGAAGCGCGCCAAGAAGGTCGTGGAGGCCGAGGGCGTCGTGCACATCACCGCGACGTTCAACAACACGCTCATCACGATCACCGACATGCAGGGCAACACGATCAGTTGGGGCTCGTCCGGAAAGGCGGGCTTCAAGGGATCGAAAAAGTCGACGCCGTTTGCCGCGACCGTGGCCGCCGAGCAGGCGGGCCGCGAGGCGGCGAACCTTGGCGTGAAGCGCGTGCATGTGCGCGTGCAGGGGCCCGGCTCGGGCCGCGAGTCGGCCATCCAGGCGCTCGCCACCGCCGGGTTACAGGTGCGCTCGATCCGGGATGTGACGCCGATTCCTCACAATGGGTGCCGGCCGCCCAAGAAGCGGCGGGTCTGAGCGATGGCGCGTTACACCGGTCCCGCCTGCAAACTGTGCCGCCGCGAGGGCACGAAGCTCTTCTTGAAGGGCACACGCTGTCTGACGGAAAAGTGCGCCATCGAGCGACGGGCGTATGCCCCCGGGCAGCACGGGCAGTCCACCGGCCGGCGGCGCAAGGCGTCCGAGTACGCCAAGCAGCTGCGCGAGAAGCAGAAGGTGAAGCGCATTTACGGGCTCTCGGAGCGGCAGTTCCGCAACGTGTTCGAGCGCGTGCTGAAGGAGCCCGGAGTGACGGGCGAAGCGCTCCTGATCGCGCTCGAGAGCCGGTTGGACAACATGGTGTACCGGATGGGGTTTGCCATATCGCGTCGGCAGGCGCGGCAGCTGGTGCGCCATCGCCACATCCTGATCAACGGTCGCACCCTGGACGTGCCGTCCTATCGCGTGCGCCCCGGTGATGAGGTGAAGGTCGCCGACGCGAGCCGCGAGATCATTCCCGTGAAGCTGGCGCTCGAGCAGTTCGGTCGTGGCCAGCCGGTCCGGTGGATTCAAGTGGATACGGACAAGGCCGTGGGGCGCATGACCGAGCGGCCCACGCGCGACACGATTCCGATTGCCGCCCAGGAACAGCTAATCGTCGAGCTCTATTCCAAGTGATGACGACTCTTGATTTGTCGGGGCTCGTCCGACCGCACCTGGTCGAAATGACCAAGCGGGAAGACAACCCGAACGCCGCCGAGTTCCGCCTGCAGCCGCTGGAGCGCGGCTACGGCCACACGCTCGGCAATTCGCTGCGCCGCATGCTCCTGTCCTCGCTGCGCGGAGCCGCGGTCTGGGCGTTTCGCCTGGACGGCGTCGTGCACGAGCACCAAACCATCCCCGGGGTGGTCGAGGACGTGCACCAGATCATCCAGCGGCTGAAGCAGCTCACGCTGGTGCTCGACCCCGACGTTGACGAGGCCGTGCTGCACGTGCGCCGCGAGAAGGCTGGGCCGGTGTACGCCCGCGACATCGAAGCCCATTCCGCGGTGTCGATCGTCAACTCGGATCAGCTGCTCTTCACGCTGCAGGATGATCGGGATGTCTTCGGGGATCTGTACGTCAACAAGGGTCGCGGCTACGTCGAGGCCGAGCGGCATCCGGTGGATCGCGCCCTGCCGGTGGACGTGGTGCGCGTCGATTCGATCTACAATCCCGTCCGGCGCGCCAATTTCACCGTGGCGGAAACCCGTGTGGGGCAGCGCACCGACTACGACCGGCTCACCATCTCGGTCGAGACCAACGGCACCATTTCGCCCGAGGATGCCGTCGCCTACGCGGCGGCCTTGGCGCAGGAGCACTTCCGGTTCTTCGTCGACTTCGGCAAAGTGCCGATGGTCGCGGCCGAGTCGCCCCTGGCCGGCGGAACGGCGGCGGATGGTCTCGCGGCCTCCCTGGCGCGCTCCATCGACGATCTCGGGCTCTCGGTCCGGTCGGTGAACTCGCTCAAGAACTCCAACATTCGCACGCTTGCCGATCTGGTGCAGTACAGCGAGGGCGATCTGCTGAAGGTGAAAAACGTCGGCGAGAAAGCCCTGGGGGAGATCGCCGAGCTGCTGCGCCGGGAAGGATTGAACTTCGCGATGCGGTTCGAGGATCAGGACGGGACGATGCGCGTCGTCGATCCCGGGGCGACGCCGATGGCGCACGCCACGGAGAGCGGGGACGAGTAGATGCGGCACCGGGCCAAGGGCAAACAGCTCTCCCGCACGGCGAGCCACAAGAAGGCGCTGCTCGCCAACCTCGCCACCAGCCTGTTTCGGCATGACCGGATTCAGACGACGCAGGCGAAGGCAAAGGAGCTGCGTCCCTACGCCGAGCGTCTCATCACGCTGGCGCGCCGCGGCGATCTGCACGCGCGGCGGCTGGTGGAGCGCAAGCTCAAGGATCGCGAGGTCACGCACCGTCTGTTCACGGAGCTCGGGAAGCGCTTTGCGGCGCGTCCCGGAGGCTACACGCGCATCGTCAAGCTGGGTCACCGACCCGGAGACGGCGCCGATGTGGCCCGGATCGAGCTGCTGAGTGAGTGACGGAGTGCGAGGGGCGGGGAGCGCGGTGAGCGCGACGACGAGGGGGACCCGGCGGGTCCCCCTTTTTTCAAGCGACCTTCGTGACCCGGTTCGACTTGAGGCAGCGGGTGCACACCCGCAGGCGGCGTGTGGCGCCGTCCACCCGCGCGCGCACGCGCTGCAGGTTGGGGTACCAGCGGCGATTGGTCTTGTTGTTGGCGTGGCTCACGTTGTGCCCCGTGGCGGGGCCCTTGCCACAGATGTCGCACACTCGAGCCATGAGTCGATCCGAGAATGAAAGCGGCGCACCAACCCCCGGCCCGCGGTCGCGGTGGGGAAACGGCGGGGAAACCTAAGCGCGACGGTGAGGCGACACAACCCCGCCGCACGGCCCTGATCACGGGCGTCACGGGTCAGGACGGCTCCTACCTGGCCGAGCTGCTCCTGGAGAAGGGGTACGAAGTCGTCGGCGTCGTGCGCCGCACGTCGCACGACTCCTACGAGCGTATCGGGCACCTGCTCGAGCGTCTGCACATCGTGCCGGCCGATCTCCTCGATCAGCATTCGCTCACCAGCGTCGTGCGCGATGCCCGGCCGCACGAGGTCTACAATCTGGCGGCGCAGAGCTTCGTGCCCACCTCGTGGACGCAGCCGGTGCTGACCGGAGAATTCACCGCCCTGGGCGTCACGCGTCTCCTGGAGGCGGTGCGACTGGCGCATCCCGAAGCCCGCATTTATCAGGCCAGCTCCTCGGAGATGTTCGGCAAGGCTCTGGAGACACCGCAGCGGGAGACGACGCCGTTCTATCCGCGTTCGCCGTACGGGGTGGCCAAGGTCTACGGTCACTGGATCACCGTCAACTATCGTGAGTCCTACGGGCTGTACGCCGTCAGCGGCATCCTGTTCAATCATGAGTCGCCGCGACGCGGGCTCGAGTTCGTGACTCGCAAGGTGACGCACGGCGCGGCGCGCATCGCCAAGGGCCTGGCCCGGGAGCTTCGGCTCGGCAACCTGGATGCGGGCCGAGACTGGGGGTTTGCCGGCGATTACGTCGAAGCCATGTGGCGCATGCTGCAACAGCCGACTCCCGAAGACTACGTGATCGGGACCGGCGAGTGCCACACGGTCCGGGAGCTGTGTGAGGCTGCGTTCGCGCACGTCGGGCTCGAGTGGGAGCAGTACGTGACGGTGGATCCGGCGCTGGTGCGCCCGGCCGAGGTGGACGTGCTGCTCGCGGACCCCGGGAAGGCGCGCCGGCAGCTCGGCTGGTGTCCCACGGTGGGGTTTGTCGACCTGGTGCGGATGATGGTGGACGCGGACATGGCACGCCTGGCGTGAAGGTTCTGGTCACCGGAGCCGACGGGTTCGTGGGCTCCTGGCTCACCCGCCGGCTGGTGGCGGACAGCCATGTCGTCGTGGGCACCTTCCGGCCCGGGGAAGATCATCGCGCCGCGCGCTTCACGCCCGCGGAGCGCGACCGGGTCACCTGGGTGCCGCTGGAGCTGGCGGACGACGAGTCGGTGCGGCGGGTCGCGGAAGGCGGGTGGGACGCGGTGGCCCATCTGGCGGCGGTGAGCTGGGTGACCGTGGCCGAGCGAAGCCCCGGCCGGGCCTGGAACGAGAACGCGGGGGGCACCGCCCGGCTCACGCGCGCGCTGGCGGAAGCCAAGCGGGCCGGCGACGCCGATCCCCTCGTGCTCGTGGTCTCGAGCGTCGAGGTGTACGGTCCCGGCCCGTCCGTGCCGCGCAAGGAAACGGAGTCGCCCGCGCCGGTCTCCGCGTACGCCTCGAGCAAGATGGGCGCCGAGCTGGCGGCGCTCGTGGAATGGCGCCGGGCCGGATTGCGCGTCGTCATCGCGCGCCCTTCGCCTCACACCGGCCGGGGTCAAAGCGAGCGGGCGTTGATCCCGAAGTACGCCCGCCGGGTCCTCATGGCGCGGCGCGTGCGCGCTCCAGCGATCGCGACCGGCTTGCTGGACGGTGTCCGGGATTTTCTGCACGTGACCGACGTGGTGGAGGCGTATCTGCGGCTACTCACCGATGGCACGCCGGGCGAGGTCTACAACGTCTCCTCCGGGGAGCCGGTCGGCTTGAAGGACGTCGTGCTGCGGCTCTGCGCGCTGAGCGGGTGGCAGCCGATCCTCGAGGTGGACGCGGTCGACATCCGGGCGGATGCCGTGCCCTGGCTGGTGGGAGACTCGACCAAGCTGCGCGAAGCGACCGGGTGGGCGCCGCGCCGGTCGCTCGATCAAATGCTCCAGGACGTGCTCGATGCCCAAACGAGCTGACCTGCATCGTATCCTGCTGCTCGGCTCCGGCCCGATCGTCATCGGGCAGGCGGCGGAATTCGACTATTCGGGGACCCAGGCGGTCAAGGCACTGAAAGAGGAAGGGTACCAGGTCATCCTCGTCAATTCGAACCCCGCCACCATCATGACCGACCCGGAGCTGGCGGACCGTACCTACATCGAGCCGGTCACACCGGAGTGGGTGCGCAAGGTGATCGAGCGCGAACGGCCTGACGCCCTGCTGCCGACGATGGGCGGACAGACCGCGCTCAACGTCGCCATGGCCTTGGTCAAGGACGGCACGCTGGCCGAGTTCGGGGTCGAGCTGATCGGGGCCTCGGCGCGAGCGATCCAGATGGCGGAGGATCGGGCGGAGTTCGCCGCGGCGATGCGGCGCATCGGGCTCCAGACGCCGGACGGCCGCACCGTCACTTCTCCGGCCGAGGCGCTCGACGCCGTGGCCGTCACCGGGTACCCGGCGATCATCCGTCCCTCGTTCACGCTCGGGGGCACCGGCGGCGGCATCGCCTACAACCAGGCCGAGTTCGAGGAGATGGTGGACCGGGCTCTCGAGCTCTCGCCGGTGCGCTCCACGCTCATCGAGCGGAGTGTGCTCGGCTGGAAGGAATTCGAGCTCGAAGTGATGCGCGACGGGCGCGACAACGTCGTGATCGTGTGCTCGATTGAAAACCTCGACCCAATGGGCGTGCACACCGGCGATTCGATCACCGTCGCCCCGGCCATGACGTTGACCGACCGCGAGTACCAGAAGATGCGCGACGCGGCGATCGCCGTCATCCGCGAAATCGGTGTGGCGGCGGGTGGGTGCAACATCCAGTTCGCCGTCAATCCGGCCGACGGCGAGATGCTGGTCATCGAGATGAACCCGAGGGCGAGCCGCTCGTCCGCGCTCGCCTCCAAGGCGACCGGCTTTCCGATCGCGCGCATCGGCGCGAAACTGGCGGTCGGGTATACCCTGGACGAATTGCCCAACGACATCACCCGCACGACGCCCGCCTCGTTCGAGCCGGTGCTCGACTATGTGGTGGTGAAGGTGCCGCGCTTCGCGTTCGAGAAGTTTCCCACCGCCGACTTCCGGCTCACGACCCAGATGAAGTCCGTGGGAGAGGCGATGGCGATCGGACGCACCTTCAAAGAGGCGTTCCAGAAGGGACTGCGGGCGCTCGAGACGGGTCGACCCGGATGGGTGGTGGGGACCGCGCTCGCCGACGACCGGCTCACGAGCGACGCTCCGGAAGATCTGCGCGTCGCGCTGCGCACGCCTACGCCCGAGCGGATCTTCCAGATCAAGCGGGCGCTCCAGGCAGGTCTCCCGGTGGAGGGCATCGCCCAGGCGACCGGGATCGACCCCTGGTTCCTGTACCAGCTCGAAGAGCTGCTCGACGCAGAGCGCCGCTTCGCCGCGCTGCCCGAGCTGCACGCCGGCGAGCTGCGCACGATGAAGCGGATGGGATTCTCGGACTGGCAGCTGGCCGTGTTGCGCGGAACGAGCGAAACGGCCATGCGCGAGCAGCGCTGGGCTCTGGGCATCCGGCCCGCCTACAAGACGGTCGACACCTGTGCCGGCGAATTCCCCTCTGCCACGCCGTATCTCTACTCCTCCTACGACGACGAGAACGAGTCGGCGCCGCTGGGGGATCGCGCGGTCGTGATCCTCGGCAGCGGGCCGAACCGCATCGGGCAGGGCGTCGAGTTCGACTACTGCTGCGTGCGCGCCGCGCTCGGGTTCCGGGAGTTCGGGTTGCAGACCATCATGATCAATTCGAACCCGGAAACGGTCTCCACCGACTTCGACATCTCGGACAAGCTGTATTTCGAGCCGCTCACCTTCGAAGACGTGATCGAGATCGTTCGCTTCGAGCAGCCACGCGGCGTGGTGGTCCAGCTCGGCGGGCAGACGCCACTGCGATTGACGACCGCTCTCGCCGCGGCCGGGGTCCGGATCCTGGGGACGTCGCCCGATGCCATCGACACGGCGGAAGATCGCCAGCGGTTCGAGCAGCTGGCCCGCCGGCTCGGCGTCAACCAGCCGCCCAACGGGAGTGCGCGCTCGGTCGACGAAGCGGTGCAGGTCGCCGAGCGGATTGGCTTCCCCGTGTTGATCCGTCCGTCCTACGTGCTGGGCGGGCGCGCCATGGAGATCGTCTACGACGTGGGCTCGTTACGTGAGTTTTTTGAGCGGGCTGCGCGGGTCGCCCCCGAGTATCCGGTTTTGATCGACCGGTTCCTGGAAGACGCCTTCGAGGCGGACGTGGACGCGATCGCCGACGGCCATCGCTGCGTCATAGGCGGCGTCATGCAACATATCGAAGACGCCGGCATCCATTCGGGCGACTCGGCCTGCGTGCTGCCTCCCTATCTGATCGGCGACCGGCAGGTCGAGGAGTTGCGGCGCTACACGCAGGCCTTCGCGGCCGCCCTGGGGGTCGTGGGGCTGATCAATGTGCAGTACGCCATCAAGGACGGCGTGGTTTACGTGCTCGAGGTGAACCCGCGAGCGTCGCGAACGGTGCCGTTCGTGAGCAAGGCGACGGGGGTTCCGCTGGCCCGGCTCGCGGCCGCCGTCATGGCGGGGCGGACCCTGGACGAATTGGGCCTGGCCGATGAGCTTCCCGTCCCCGGCGTGGCGGTGAAGGAGGCGGTCTTCCCCTTCACCAAACTGCCCAACGTGGATACCGTTTTGGGCCCGGAGATGCGATCCACCGGGGAAGCGATGGGCTTTGCCGACAGCTTCGGGATGGCGTTTGCCAAGGCGCAGATCGCGGCGGACGGGAGCCTGCCGCTCGAGGGAGCGGTGTTCGTCACGGTGAATGATTCGGACAAACCGACCGTGGTGCCGATCGTGCGTCGGTTCCACGAGCTCGGATTCCGGATCCTGGCCACCGAAGGGACCCAGCGCTACTTGCGGGCGCGCGGCGTCCCGGCCGAGCGGGTGGCGAAAGTGCATGAAGGGCGGCCCAACGCGATCGACCTGCTCGTGTCGGGCGAGATTCAGCTGTTGATCAACACGCCCCTGGGGAAGTTCACTCAGCGGGACGACTATGCGATCCGGCGCGCCGCCTTGGTGCACCGGGTACCGTATACGACGACGATGTCCGCGGCGAGCGCCGCATGCGATGCAATCATCGCGCTGCGAAGCCGCCGGGGTAGCGTGAGGAGCCTACAGGAATGGCACGAAAGCAAGAACGTCGGAAATCCGGAGCCGACGCCGGTCGGCGTGGCGGCGCCAAGCCGCGTCCCGCACCCGGCGGCCGGGTAGCCAAGCCGCCGGCGAAGCCGGCGCCCAAGGCGACCGCAAAGGCGGGGGCGGCGAGCAAGCCGACCCCCCCCCCACGCCCAAGGTGAAGTACCATGGGCGGATGCTCGAGAACGAGCCGCTGGCGCGCTACACGACCTGGCGCATCGGCGGGCCGGCCCGCTACCTCCTCCTGCCCGCGGACGTGGAGGACATCACGCGCGGGCTGGACATGGCCCGCGAGCGCGGGCTGCCGTGGTTGGTGCTGGGTCTCGGCTCGAACGTCTTGGTGCGCGACGGCGGGTTCCCGGGGATCGTCATCCGGATGGGGAAGGGGCTCGATCGCTTCGAGATGAAAGGCGCGATCGCCATCGTCGGCGCCGGCATGGCGACCCCTATTCTGGCCCGCCGGACCGCCGAGGCGGGATTCTCAGGCGTGGAGCGCTTTATCGGCATCCCCGGAACCGTGGGCGGCGGCGTCTACATGAACGCCGGCTGCCACGGGGCGGAATTCGCCGAGATCGCAACCGAAGTGACCGTAATGGACGGCAGGGGGAAAGTCCGGACCATCCCGCGCAAGCAGATCTCATACAAGTATCGCAGCTCGAACCTGGGCGAGGTCGTGGTGCTCGAGGCCAAGCTCAGCCTCGGCGAGGAAGCGCCGGCCAAGCTCAAGGAGCTGCAGGCGAAACTGTTCCGCTGGCGCAAGGCCGGCACGCCCTTCGATCTGCCCTGCGCCGGGTCGACGTTCAAGAACCCGGGCGGGAACAAGACGGCTGGGATGCTGATCGACGAAGTGGGCTTGAAGGGCTTCCGCCTGGGCGGCGTGCAAGTATCTACCCTGCACGGAAACTATTTCGTCAACACCGGCACGGCGACCGCGGCGGACGTCTTGAAGTTGATCGATCACGTCCGGAAAACCGTGGCCAAGAAGACGGGCGTAGAGCTGGAGCTCGAGATCAAAGTCCTCGGGGTCTAGGTGGCGGACTATTACGTCCATCCCTCGAGTTTCGTCGACGAGGGCGCCCGGATCGGCAGCGGCACCAAGATCTGGCATTTCAGTCACGTGATGCCGGGCGCGGTGATCGGCGCGCGCTGCAACCTGGGGCAGAACGTCGTCGTGATGTCTGGCACCAGGATTGGCGACAACGTCAAGATCCAGAACAACGTCTCGATTTACGAGGGGGTCGAGCTCGAGGACGACGTGTTCTGCGGCCCTTCCTGCGTATTCACCAACGTGCTCAATCCCCGCAGCCACGTGTCGCGCAAACACGAGTACCGACGCACGTTGGTGCGGCGCGGGACCTCGATCGGGGCCAACGCGACGATCGTGTGCGGCGTAACGCTCGGCGCCTTCAGCTTCGTTGGCGCGGGCGCCGTGGTCACGACCGACGTTCCCGCGTACGCTCTGATGGTCGGTGTGCCGGCCCGCCGCGTCGGCTGGATGTGCCAATGCGGGGAGCGTTTGACCATCACGGCCGGTCCTGCCCGCTGCTCGGTTTGCGCCACCGCCTACGAAGAAAGCGGGGGCGTCCTCCGCCCGATTGCCTGACCGGCTCCATCTGTGTAAATTGTTGCCTCTTTTGCGGATAGAGCCCGACGTGAACGTGCCGTTGCTGGATCTGGTCGCTCAGTACCGGGCCATTAGGGACGAAGTCCTTCCCGCTCTGCAGGCGGTCATCGAGTCCCAGCAGTTCATCATGGGCCCGGCCATCGCGCAACTCGAATCGCGCGTGGCCGAGGTGTCCCACGCCCGGCACGGCATCGGCTGCGCCTCGGGCACGGACGCGTTGCTGTTGCCGCTGAAGGCCCTCAATCTCCGTCCCGGCGATGAAGTCATCACCACTCCAGTTACGTTCTTCGCGACGGCCGGAGCGATTCACAACGCCGGTGGGCGGCCCGTGTTCGTCGACATCGAGCCGGAATCGTTCAACATCGATCCGGCCGCCGTGGAAGCCGCCATCACCCGGCGCACGCGCGCGATCCTCCCGGTTCACCTCTACGGTCAGATGGCCCAGATGGAACGGCTGATGATCCTGGCCGCGCGCCACGGACTGGTGATCATCGAGGACGCCTGCCAGGCGATCGGGGCGCGGCGGTCGATCGACGGCGAGTGGCGGATGGCGGGAGAGCTGGGGTGGGTGACCGGGTTTTCCTTCTTCCCGAGCAAGAACCTCGGTGCCTGGGGTGACGGCGGGATGATGGTTACCTCGGACGACGCGGCCGTCGAGCGTCTGCGGAAGCTGCGGCTGCACGGCGGCGCAAAGCAGTACCACCACGACGAAGTGGGCACCAATTCGCGGCTCGACACGCTGCAGGCGGCCGTCCTCCTGGCCAAGCTGCCGCATCTCGCGGCGTGGTCGGCCAAGCGGCGTGAGCACGCGGCCTATTACACTCGGGGACTTGAGGGGCTGGGGCCGGTCCGGCCGCCCGTCGTGGCGCCCGGGAACGACCACATCTTCCATCAGTACACGCTGCGGGTGGAGCGGCGCGACGCGCTGCAGGCTCACCTCAAGGCGAAGGGCATCGGCAGCGCGATCTACTATCCGATTCCGCTGCACCGACAGCCGTGCTTTGCCGATCTGGGCTACGCGGCGGGCAGTCTGCCGCAGTCGGAACGGGCCGCCGCAGAGGTGCTCTCACTGCCGATTTTTCCGGAGCTCACGCAGCAGCAGATCGACCATGTGATCGCCGCGATCCGCGAGTTCTACCGGTGAGTCGGCTGCGGCTCGGCGTCATCGGCGCCGGGGCCTGGGGCCGAAACCACGTCCGGACCGTGGCCGGGCTCGCCGATGCCGAGCTCGCGGCGGTGTGCGACACCAGCGACGCGGTGCGCGCGACGGTGGCCCGGCAATACCCGGGCGCCTTCGTCACTGCCGAGGTGGGCACGCTGCTCGAGCGGGTCGAAGCGGTCGTCATCGCCTCGCCGGCCACGACCCATGCCGATTTTGCACGCCGGGCCATCGCGGCCGGCAAGCCGTGTCTGGTGGAAAAACCGTTCGCGCTCAGCGTGGCCGACGCCCAGGCCGTTGCCGAGGCTGCGGCGGCCCGGAGCGTCCCGGTGCTGGCCGGCCACCTGTTGTTGTTTCACCCGGCGGTGGATGCGCTGCGGGCCCTCGTGGCCGGGGGCGAACTGGGGCGCCTGCTCTACATGTACGGCCTGCGTGTGAACCTGGGGCAGGTGCGGGCCGATGAAAACGCCTTGTGGAGCTTCGGGCCCCACGACGTCTCCGTGGCCTTGCATTTGCTAGGGGAGGCCCCGGTTCGGGTCACCGCGCAGGGGTCGAGCTACCTGCGGCCGGGCGTCGAGGACGTGGTGTTCTTGCACATGGAATTCGCCAGCGGCGCGCTGGCCCACGTGCAGCTGTCCTGGCTGGATCCCCACAAGGAACGGAAACTGACCGTGGTGGGCGACAAGAAGATGGTGGTGTTCGACGACATGGAGCCGCGCGAGAAGCTGCGCATTTACGACAAGGGCGTGACGCGGCCCCCGGAGTACGCCTCGTGGGGCGAGAGCCTCGCCGTCCGCGAGGGCGACATTTTCATTCCCAAGATCGCGAACGTCGAGCCGCTGGCCGCCGAGCTGGCGCATTTCGTCCGTGTGGCGCGCGGGACGGACCAGCCGCGCGCCGGCGCCGCCGACGGCGTGCGTGTGGTCCGAGTGCTCGAAGCGGCCACACGCTCGCTCGCGAACGGAGGAACACCGGTTTCGTTATGACTCAGGCTTCGCAGACTCCTCGTGACGCACTGCTGGCCAAGGCGCAGGACCGCTCGGCCGTATTCGGGATCGTGGGCCTCGGCTACGTCGGGTTGCCGCTGTCCATGGAGCTGATCCGTGCCGGCTACCGTGTACTCGGCTTCGACATCAGCACGCGGGTCGTGGAGGGGCTCAACGCGGGCCGCTCGCACATCCAGGACATCCCGTCGGACGCCGTCGCCAAGGCGGTGAAGGAGGGAAAATTCTCGGCCACCACCGACCTGGGACGCCTGTCCGAGCCCGACGCGATTACCATCGCCGTCCCGACGCCGCTATCCAAGACCAAGGATCCCGACGTCAGCTATGTGATCTCGGCGACGGAATCGATCAAGCAGACGCTGCGGCGCGGCCAGCTGGTCATTCTGGAATCGACCACCTATCCCGGCACCACGCGCGAGCTGATGCTGCCGTCCCTCGAGGCGACGGGCCTCAAGGTGGGCGAGGATTTCTTCCTCGCGTTTTCCCCCGAGCGGGTGGATCCCGGCAATCCCAGGTACGGCACCCGCAATACGCCGAAGGTGGTCGGGGGCATCACGCCGAGCTGTCTGGCGGTCACTATGGCGCTGTATCAGCCGGCGATCGAGCGCCTGGTGCCGGTCTCGTCCACCGAGGCGGCCGAGCTCGTGAAGATTCTCGAGAATACGTTCCGCAGCGTCAACATCGGCCTCGTCAACGAAATGGCGATCGTGTGCGACAAGCTGGGCGTGGATGTCTGGGAGGTCATTGACGCCGCGGCGACGAAGCCGTTCGGGTTCATGAAATTCACGCCGGGTCCGGGGGTGGGCGGTCATTGTATCCCGCTCGATCCCCATTACCTCGCGTGGAAAATGCGCACGCTGAACTACCGCACCCGCTTCATCGAGCTGGCGGGGGAGATCAACGCCGGAATGCCCGAGTACTGGGTGGCGCGGGTCGCCGACCGGCTGAATGAGCAGGGCAAGGCGGTGCGCGGCAGCAAGGTGTTGGTGCTCGGTGTGGCCTACAAGAAGGACATCAACGACATCCGCGAGAGTCCCGCGTTGGATGTCATCCGGCTGCTCGAGGGCCGCGGCGCGGTCGTGAGTTATCACGACCCCCACGTTGCGAAACTGCACGAGGATGGCGTCGAGCTCACGTCGGTGCCGCTGACCGCCCAGACGCTGCGCGGCGTCGACTGCGTCGTCGTTGTCACCGATCACTCCGCAGTCGATTACGCCTTGGTGGGGCGCGAATCGCCCGTCGTCGTCGATACGCGCCACGCGCTGCCCCGGGCACCGGGGAGCCAGCAGTGAAGATCTGTGTGGTCGGGACGGGTTACGTCGGCTTGGTGGTCGGCGCCTGCTTCGCGGAGACCGGCAACGACGTGCTGTGCGCCGACGTCGATGCGAAGAAGATCGCGAGCCTGAAGGAGAACCGGCTTCCTATTTACGAGCCGGGGCTCGAGCCGCTGGTGATTCGCAACCAGCGTGACGGCCGGCTGCAGTTCACCACCGACGTGGGCGGGGCGATTGAAGCCGCGGACGTGGTGCTGATCGCCGTCGGCACGCCGCCCGATGAAGACGGCTCCGCGGACCTGCAACACGTCCTGGCCGTGGCGCGCACCATCGGCCAGCACATGAACCGGCCCAAGGTGGTCGCCACCAAGAGCACCGTCCCGGTCGGCACCGCGGAGCTGGTGCGGGCGGAGATCGCCCGCCACACCCAGACGGAGTTCCACGTCTGCTCCAACCCCGAGTTCCTCAAGGAGGGGGCCGCGGTCGACGACTTCATGAAACCGGACCGCGTCATCGTCGGCGTGGACCACGCGGAATCGCGGCGCGCGTTCGAGGAGCTGTACGGACCGTTCGTGCGCACCGGCAATCCGCTGGTGTTCATGGACGTCCCTTCGGCGGAAATGACCAAGTACGCTGCCAACGCGATGCTCGCCACCCGCATCACCTTCATGAATCAGATCGCCCAGTTGTGCGAAGCGGTAGGCGCCGACGTGCAGCTGGTGCGCAAGGGGATCGGCTCCGACCACCGCATTGGCTCGGCGTTCCTCTTCCCGGGGCCCGGCTATGGCGGCTCGTGCTTCCCCAAGGACGTGAAGGCCCTGGTCAAGACAGCCGAAGGCAGACAGGTGTCGCTCGATGTGCTCAAGGCGGTCGAGGCCGGCAATGAGCGCCAGAAGCGCGTGCTGTTCGAGAAGCTGTCTCGGCATTTCGAGGGGAAGCTCTCGGGTCGCACCATCGCCGTCTGGGGGCTCGCCTTCAAGGCCGAGACCGACGACGTGCGCGAGAGCCCGGCGCTGGTGCTGATCGAGGCCCTGTTGAGCGCGGGGGCGCAAGTCCGCGCCCACGATCCGGCCGCCATCGAAACGGCCCGCCACCACCTGGGAGACCGGGTGATTTACGCGACGAGCGCGTACGATGCCCTCGCCGGGGCCGACGCGCTGGCGATCGTCACGGAATGGCGGGAGTACCGCAATCCAGATTTCGCACGCGTCAAGCAATCGCTGTCGCGGGCCCTCATCGTCGATGGGCGCAACCTGTACGAGCCGTCGCGTCTGGCCGAGCTGGGCTTCACCTACGATTGCATCGGTCGCCCGCTGGTATGCGCATCCTCGTAACGGGCGCGGCGGGCTTTCTCGGATCTCACCTCTGCGACCGCCTGCTGGCGGATGGCCACCGGGTGATCGGGATGGACAACTACATCACCGGCACGCCGGCGAATCTCGTCCACCTCGAACACCACCACGCATTTCAATTCGTGCGGCACGACGTCACCACCTTCATTGAAGTGGAGGGGCCGCTCGATGGCGTGTTGCACTTCGCCAGTCCTGCCAGCCCGGTCGACTATCTGGAGCTGCCCATCCAGACGCTGAAGGTCGGTTCCCTCGGCACACACAAGGCGCTGGGGCTCGCCCGCGCCAAGCGCTCCCGGTTCCTGCTCGCTTCGACGTCGGAGGTGTACGGCGACCCGTTGGTGCATCCGCAGCCCGAGAGCTACTGGGGCAACGTCAATCCCGTAGGCCCACGCGGCGTGTACGACGAGGCCAAGCGCTTCGCCGAAGCAATCACCATGGCGTATCATCGCTTCCATGGGCTCGACACCCGCATCGTGCGCATCTTCAATACCTTTGGACCGCGCATGCGACCGCACGACGGACGAGTCGTGTCCAATTTCATCATTCAGGCGTTGCGGAATGAGCCGCTCACCGTGTACGGCGACGGTTCGCAAACCCGTTCGTTCTGCTTCGTCGACGATCTGGTGGACGGCATCGTGCGACTGTTCGAGCGGGGAACCGCCGAGCCGACCAATCTCGGGAATCCGGGTGAGTTCACGGTGCGGCAGCTTGCCGATCGGGTGCTGGCCCTGACCGGAAGCGCGAGCGTGGTGGTGCATCGGCCCCTGCCCGAGGATGACCCCCGCGTGCGGCAGCCCGACATTGCGCGGGCGCGGGAGCAGCTTCATTGGGAGCCCCGGGTGAGCCTCGACGAGGGCCTCAGCCGGACCATCGCCTTTTTCCGGGAGACGCAAAGCGGATGAGCAGGCTGCTGGTCACCGGCGCTGCCGGCTTCATCGGGTCGCACTTGTGCGAGGCGCTCCTCGCCGCCGGTCATCAGGTGGCCGGCGTGGACAACTTCGATCCCTTCTATCCTCGCGCGGTGAAGGAGCGCAACCTCTCTGCGCTCCGCGGCCACGCCGGCTTCTCGTTCTCGGAGGGCGACGTGGAGCGCGATCCGCTCCCGCTCGATGGCGTCGAGGCGATCATCCACCTCGCGGCCAAACCAGGGGTGCAGCCGTCGCTCGACAATCCCGTCAGCTACATGGAAACGAATGTCAGCGCCACCACCCGCCTGCTCGACCTCGCCCGGCGGGGAGGCATCACCCGGGTGGTGTTCGGATCGTCTTCGTCGGTTTACGGAGAGTCGACCCCGGCGCCGTTTGCCGAGGATGCGGTGGCGGACCAGCCGATCTCGCCCTATGCCGCCAGCAAGCGCGCCGGAGAGCTGGTGAGTCGGGCGTTCACACATCTCTACGGGACGCGCATCGCCTGCCTGCGTTTCTTCACGGTGTACGGGCCCCGCCAGCGGCCCGATCTGGCGATCCACCGCTTCACGGCGCGCATTGTGGCCGACCAGTCGATTCAGATGCGGGGCGACGGTTCGAGCGAGCGCGATTACACGTATGTTTCCGACGTGGTGGACGGGATCCAGGCGGCGCTGGAGTGGACGTCGCGGGCGGGCAGCGGCAAAATCGAGCCGTGGCGGGTATTCAATCTGGGCGGTGGTGGGCGGGTGCGGCTGGACCGCTTGATCGCGCTGATCGGCGCGGCGGCCGGCCGGACGCCGGTGATCGAGCGCGGTCCGGATCAGCCTGGGGATGTCTCGCTGACGGCGGCGGACCTGCGGCGTTCCGAGCGCGAGCTGGGGTACCGGCCGAAAGTGGGAATTGAAGAAGGCCTTCGTCGCTTCGTCGCCTGGTATCGGGAGGTCCATGGACGCGAGTCCTGAACGCAGGGTCGATCAAGCGCGTGAGCGATTCGCCCTTCAGGACTACTACGGGGCCATCCATTTGCTCGAAGAACTCGTCGCCGTGGGGCATACCTACGCCGACGCCGAGCACATGTTGGGCCTGTGCTACTCGCTCGTGGGCCAGCCGGAAAAGGCACTCGCTCACTTGGATCGCTCCCTCGAGCTCAACCCACAATACGTCGAAGCCCTGGTGCACCGCGCCCTGGTGCTCAACGATCTGGGTCGCGAGCAGGAGGCCACGGACTCGCTGCGGCGCGCCGGGCAGATCGGCGGAAAGTCGCGACTCGGGTTTCCGACGCACCTCGCCGCGAAGCTCGCGAATCTCCACGCGCATCTGGCCGAGGCCTACGTCGAGGCGGGCGGCATGCGCGAAGCGATCGGTCAGTACCAGGCGGCGCTGGCGCTCGGCCCCGATTTTCACGATCTCCGCTACAAGCTGGGCCGCCTCCTGCTGCAGGCCGGGCGCGTCCTCGAAGCGCGCGAGCAGTTCGAGATCATCGTGCGCTCGCGCCCCAACTTCCAGGACGCCGCCGCGATGCTGGGGCTCGCGTGCTACTTGAGCGGCGACGGCCTTTCCGCCCGTGTGGTGTGGCAGGACTGCCGGCGGCGCCGGCCCGAGGACCCGCGGGTGGAGGCCTACCTGGCGATGCTCGACCGGGGCGATGCGATCGGCCCCCCGGCGGAGCTGGTGGCACGCGCGACGGGGCGCCTCCAGGAGCCGTGAGGCGCGGGATGACGTTTGCGGTGCTCGCGACGACGCTCGCGTGCGCCAAGAGCGCGGCCGACCATGAGGTGCTGGGTGATCGCTGGTATGCGACCGCCGCCTACCCCGATGCGTTGGCGGAATACCAGCTCGGGCTGCGCGCCGGCGCTGGCGGCGCGGGATTGCACGCGAAGGCGGCCCTCGCCGCGCTGCACACCGGCGACTTGCGCGTGGCCGCCGTGCAGTACCGTGAGCTCGCCCGCGCCGATCAGTCACGCACCGACGAGTCGGCCGACGGATTGGAACGCACGGCCCGAGCCGCGGTAGCCGCGAACGATCGCGGCGCCCTGGCCGCCGCGCTGCAGGGGCTGCGGGAGGCGGCTCCGAGTCGACCGCTGGGACCGTACGCCCGGATCGTGGCCCTGGACGCGGCGGCCGCGGGGAACACCGCGGACGCGCTGGCGTACTTGCCCACGGCGATCGCCACCGCACTCGACGCCCGTACGGCCGATTCCCTGTTGTACGTCTACGGCGAAGCGGCCGCGCTCGCCCGCGATTGCGCGACGGCCACCGTGGTGTTCGAGGGCGTGTTGCGACGCCAGCGTCAGCTCACCGTGCAGGACGCTGCTCGAGAAGGGGTCGCCCGCTGCGCGCTGGTGCGCGGAGACGCGGCGCTCGCCGCCGGCCACCCCAACGACGCCGAGGAGTGGTTCCGTCGCGCGGCGACGCCCGGGGCGGCGGTCGAGGTGGCCCGCGCGGCGTACCTGGGATTGGGCGATGTCGCCCTCGCGCGGGGTGACGTGGCCGGTGCGGTGGATTTGTACCAGCAGGCGCTGATCGGCGGTGTGCCGGGGGACTCCCTGGCGCAGCGGGCGCAGGAAAAGCTCAACGCGATTGGCAGACCCGACAGCGAACCTCCTCCCACTCAGCCGTGAGAGCGATGCGCATCGTTCGACCCTTGATCCTGTGCCTGCTCGCCGCATGCGGCGGCCACAATCGCGTGCCCCCGCCCGGACCCGCGCCCGAGCTCCTGCTGCAGCGTGCGCGGTCGGAGCTGCGCCGGGGGGCGTTCAGTCGCGCGGAGCAGAGTTTTCGCCGATTGCTGTTCGAGCTGACGCCCAACGACCCGGCGCTCGCGGAGGTGCATTACCAGGTGGCTGAAGCACAGTTCCAGACCGGACAGCTCCTCGAGGCGGCGCGCGGATTCCGCCAGACCGCGGATTCCTTCGCGGGGAGCGCGTACGCGCCGCTCGCGCTGCTGCGCGCCGGAGACGCCAACCTGCGACTGTGGCGGAAGCCCGAGCTCGACCCGAGTTACGGCCAGGCCGCCTTGGCGATCTACCAGGATCTGGCGGGCCGCTATCCCGACTCCGACGCCGCCGCGCGGGCGCAGCTGCACGTGCGCCAGCTGCGGGAGTGGTTCGCCGACAAGGCGTACAAGAACGGACTGTTCTACTTCAAACGGGGCGCCTACGACTCCGGAATCATCTACTTTAAGGACGTCGTGGCCAACTATCCGGAAGCGCCTCGCGCGGCGGATGCCATGGTGCGTCTGGCCGACAGCTACCGCGTGATCGGGTATCGGGACGAGCTGCGGGAGACCTGCGCACACCTGCATCGTTACTACCCTCAGGCCAACGGCATCGAGCGGTCCTGCCCGCCCGACAGCGCCGCGCGCTGAGCGCGTGGACGCGCTGTTCGGCGGGTCATTCGACCCGGTCCACCTCGGCCATCTCGTGGTGGCCGAGGTCGCCGCGGAGGCGCTCGGAATGCGTGTGCGACTGGTGCCCGCGCGCGAGCAACCGTTTAAGCGATCGCTGCACGGCGCGTCGCCCGAGCAGCGAGTGGTCATGCTTCGGCTCGCGGTCGCGGGGAATCCCCGGCTCGCGGTCGAGCCCATCGAGCTCGAGCTCCCCGCGCCGTCCTACACGGTGCGCACGCTGCGGGCCCTCGCGCTGCGGGAGCCGGGGAGCCGGTTCACGTTGTTGCTGGGGGCGGATGCGGCGCAAGAGATGCCGGCTTGGCACGAGGCAGCGGCCCTTCCCGAGCTCGCCGATGTGGTCGTGTTCGCCCGCCCTGGGTGGACGGTTCCCGCCTCTCCCGTGATCCGGCGGGTGCTGGCCATTCCCGGCGTGGATATTTCGGCGACGGCGGTGCGCCAGCGTGTGGCCGCCGGCCGGTCGATCCGCTATTTCGTGCCCGACGCGGTGCGAGAGTTCATCGCGGCGCACGGGCTGTACCGATAGTCGAGGACGGATGGTCAAGCACCTCTTTACGAAACTGATCGGGACCCGCTTCCAGCGCGAGCTGAAGCGGATTCGCCCGCTCGTGGATGCGATCCACGCGCACGAGGCCCGTCTCAAGGACCTGAGCAACGGCGTGCTGCAGGCCCAGACGGCGGCGTTCCGCGCCCGCATCGTGGAGCAAACGGGCGAGCTGGCGGCCGAGGTCGAGCGGCTGAAGGCGGAGAAGCACGATTGCCCCGACGCCGACGAGCGCGCCCGGCTGGCGGACCAGCTGGGCGCCGCCGAGGCGCGTTACGCGAAGGCGCTGCAGGCGGCGTTGGACGCGCTGCTGCCCGAAGCGTACGCCACCGTGCGCGAAACCTGCCGCCGGCTGCTGGGCTCGAAGGTGATGGTGACGGGCCACGAGCTTGCGTGGGACATGGTGCCCTACGACGTGCAGCTGATCGGCGGCATCGTGCTGCACCAGGGCAAGATCGCCGAAATGGCCACGGGGGAAGGCAAGACCCTCGTCGCCACGTTGCCGCTGTACCTGAACGCCCTAGCCGGGAAGGGCGCCCACCTCGTCACCGTCAACAACTACCTGGCGCGGCGCGACAGTCAGTGGATGGGCCACCTGTTCTCGTGGCTCGGGCTCACGGTCGGGTGCATCGACGACACGCAGCCGTCCACGCCCGAGCGCATCGCCGCCTACCGCTGTGACATCACCTACGGCACGAACAACGAGTTCGGCTTCGACTACCTGCGTGACAACATGGTGTTCGCGCTGGAGCAGCGGGTGCAGCGCGGGCACCACTTCGCGATCATCGACGAAGTCGACTCCATCCTGATCGACGAGGCGCGCACCCCGCTCATCATCTCCGGCCCCGTGGGGGCGGAGTCGGACGAGAAGTACGCGCTCTACAACGCCCAGGTCGTGCAGCTCGTGCGACGCCAGACAGCGGTCATCAACGATCTCATCGCGAAGGCCGAGCCGTTGCTGGCCGAGGAGAAGACCCAGTACGACGGGGCGAAGATGTTGTACAAAGCCCAGCTCGGGATGCCGAAGAACAAGCGGCTGCTCAAGCTGCTGAACGAGCAGGGGGTCAAGGCGCTGGTGCAGCGTGTCGAGCTCGACCGCTTGGCCGACCGCAAGCAGTCCGCGTCGAAACAATCCATGCGCGACATCGAAGACGACCTCTACTTCGTGATGGACGAGCGCGGCCACTCGGTGCACCTCACCGACCAGGGCGTCGAAACCATGTCGCCCAACGACCCGGTCCTGTTCGTCATTCCGGACATCTCGCACGCAGTCCATTCCATCGACCGTGACGAGACGCTCTCGGCGGCGGAGAAGCTTGAGCGGCGCCGCATCGTGGAATCCGAGTACGCGGCCAAGAGCGAGATCTTGCACATCATCCACAAACTGCTTCAGGCCCACGCCCTGTATGAAAAGGACGTGGAGTACGTGGTGCAGGACGGCCAGGTGTTCATCGTGGACGAGTTCACCGGCCGGTTGATGCCCGGCCGGCGCTGGGCGGAGGGCCTGCACCAGGCGGTGGAGGCGAAGGAGAGTGTGGCGGTGCGCGAGGAGACGCAGACGCTCGCGACCATCACGATCCAGAACTACTTCCGCATGTACGAGAAGCTCGCCGGCATGACGGGCACCGCCGAAACGGAAGAGACGGAGTTCTTCCAGATCTACCGGCTGGACGTCGTCGTCATTCCCACCAACCGGCCGGTGCGTCGGGTGGACAATCACGATCTCATCTACAAGACGCGGCGGGAGAAGTACAACGCCATCGTGGACGAGGCGGAGCGCCACCACAAGCGCGGCCTTCCGGTGCTGGTCGGGACGGTGAGCGTCGACGTGTCGGAAACGTTGTCCCGCATGCTGAAGCGCCGTGGATTGAAGCACGAGGTGCTGAACGCCAAGTACCACGAGCGCGAAGCCGAGATCGTGGCCCAGGCCGGGCAGCATGGCTCGATCACCATCGCGACCAACATGGCCGGCCGCGGCACCGACATCAAACTCGGCTCCGGCGTCAAACAGTGTCAGGTGTGCGGCATCCGCGCCCGCGGCGAGCCGGCGTTCGGCCAGGCCTTCGAGACGGCGGACCTGACGCCGGAGCGGATCAAGGAGCTCGGCTGCAACGACGATCCGCCCTGCGGGCTGGTGATCGTCGGCACGGCGCGGCACGAGGCGCGCCGCATCGACCGCCAGTTGCGCGGTCGCTCCGGG
This sequence comes from uncultured Gemmatimonadaceae bacterium, assembly GCA_964599725.1. Taxonomy (GTDB): domain Bacteria; phylum Gemmatimonadota; class Gemmatimonadetes; order Gemmatimonadales; family GWC2-71-9; genus DASTHG01. The sequence continues at coordinate 47,676 of CAZRGT010000044.1, forward strand.
CGGCAGGGCGACCCCGGCCAGAGTGTGTTCTACCTCTCGTTGGAAGACGACCTGATGCGGCTGTTCGGGTCGGACCGGATCGCCCGCTGGATGGACAAGGGCGGCGCCGAGGAGGGCGAGGTCATCACCCACCCCTGGGTGACGGGCGCCATCAGCCAGGCCCAGAAGCGCGTCGAGATCCAGAACTTCCAGGCGCGCAAGCGGCTGCTCGAGTACGACGACGTCATGAACCAGCAGCGCGAGGTCATCTATTCCCAGCGGTTGTACGCCCTCGAAGGCGGGGAGGAGCTCAAGGCCGAAGCGTTCCGGATGATCGACGCCGCGGTCGAGCGCTCGGTGGGCGAGCACACCGCGGGCGGCGACCCGGCCGACTGGGATCGGGAGCTGATCGAGACCGAGTTCCTCCAGAAGTACCTGCTCTCCGTTCCCGGCCTGACCGATCCACACCAGATCAGGGAGCGCGGGGCCCTGGTGAGCGCCGCCCGGCAGGCTGGCCGGACCGCGTTCGACGCCAAACTGGCCCACTTCAAGGACGTCGAGGTGAAGGTCGGGGCCGTGCGACTCGGCGAGCAGGCACTCGCGCACATCATGCTGAGCGTGATCGACGAGAAATGGAAGGACCATCTCTACGATCTCGATCAGCTGCGCGCCGCCATTCAGTATCGCGCCTGGGGACAGAAGGACCCGCTCGTCGAGTACAAGCAGGAAGCGTTCGAGATGTTCAAAGGGCTGATCGACGACCTGCGCAGCACCTTCACCGAGCGGTGGCTCAAGCTACAAATCCAGTTCGGGCCGCCGCGCGGGACCGCTGGCACGACGACGGCGCCGCTCGGCGGCCTGGCCGCGCCGAGGAAGGCCGTGCCGATGGTGGCTCGCAAACCCGACGCCGACGGGTTGGTCAGCGGCGGGACGGCCACCGGTCCTCGGCCACCGGCTGGGGCGCCGCCGGCCGTTGGCGTGCCCGCCTCAAATCCGTATGCGGGCATCGGCCGCAACGATCCGTGTCCCTGCGGCAGCGGTAGGAAATTCAAGAAATGCCACGGAGCGGCATGAGCTAGTTGCTCGAAAACCGAGCCCCCACTCGCGTACTTCTGGTACGGGTGGCTCGCCGCATCGCCATAGATTGCACCGTGCCACTTCGCCTCGCCGAACACCCTACGAGCGACCGGCCCCGGGAACGCCTTTGGCGTCTGGGGACTGGTGCGCTTACTGCTCAGGAGCTGCTCGCGATCCTGCTCGGCACGGGATGCACGGGACGCGATGCGCTCGACGTGGCCGGGGCGCTGCTCGCCCGAGTGGATGGATCGCTAGCCCGACTGGCCGGCCGCCCGGCCATCGAAATGGCCCGCACACTGGGGATCGGCCGGGCCAAGGCGGCGCGCCTCGCCGCCGCGCTCGAGCTTGGACGCCGGTTGAGCGTCGAACGGGAGCCACCCCCCGAGCGTATCCGGGGCCCGGCGGACGTGTACCGGCTCTGCGCCCCACGGCTGCGGGACCTCGCGGTCGAGGAGTTTCACGTGCTCGCGCTGGGCAGCCAGAGCCAGGTGCTGGCGGACCTCCTCATTACGCGCGGGATCCTCAACAGCTCACTGGTGCACCCGCGTGAGGTATTCCGGGCCGCCATCGCCGAAGCGGCGGCGGGGATCATCGTGGTGCACAACCACCCCAGCGGCGACCCCACCCCCTCCACGGACGATCGGGCGGTCACCCGGCAGCTGGTCGAGGCGGGGCGGTTGCTCGACTTGCCGGTGTACGACCACGTCGTCGTCGGCGGGGAGCGCTATACGAGCTTTGCGGAAGCGGGGTTACTCTAGGTCGCGTTGACTGGGCGCGCGCTCTTCGCCATCCTCCACGGGTGACGACTACAGCGCCCAGCCTCGCCCCCGAGCTGGCCAAGGCCGTCGCGCCGCTGCTGGAGCGCATCGACCTGGACCTCGTGACGCGCGCCTATCGGGCGAGCGCCCAGGCTCACTCCGGGCAGAAGCGGCAGTCCGGGGACGACTTCGTGTCGCACAGCGTGGCGGTCGCCACCATTCTCGCCGAGCAGCAGATGGATTCGACGACGATCGCGGCCGCCTTGCTGCACGACGTGGTCGAGGACTCCAATGTCTCCCTGGACCAAATCCGCCGCGACTTCGGTACCGAGGTCGCCGACCTGGTCGACGGTCTCACCAAGCTCTCGGGGCTGACCTTCCGCTCGGCGGAAGAGGCGGCGGCGGAGAATTATCGCAAGTTGCTGCTCTCGATCGCCAAGGATGCGCGGGTCATCATCATCAAGCTGGCCGACCGGTTGCACAACATGCGCACGTTGGAGCACCTGACGGAGGACAAGCAGCGTCGCATCGCCCAGGAAACGCAAGAGATCTACGCCCCGCTGGCTCATCGCTTCGGGATGGCGAGTATGAAGTCGGAGTTGGAGGACCTCGCGTTCCGGTTCCTCGATCCCGAAGCGTATCAACCCCTGGCCAGCAAGATCCAGGCGAAACGCAACGAGCGGGACCAGACCATCGAGCGGTTGCGCGCGCCCCTGGAGGAAGAGCTGCGGCGGGCAGGGTTGACCGACGTCGAGATCACCGGGCGACCCAAGAACCTCTGGTCCATCCACAAGAAAATGAAGCGGCGCGAAAAGCCCTTCGAAGAGATCTACGATCTCCTCGCCATGCGGTTGCTCGTGAGCTCCGTGGCTGACTGCTACCACGCGCTGGGCGTCATCCATCATCAATGGACGCCGCTGCAGGAGCGCATCAAGGACTACATCGCGAGCCCGAAATCGAACGGCTACCAGTCGCTGCACACGACGGTCTTCGGGCCCGGCAGTCAGCTGTACGAGATCCAGATCCGCACGCGCGACATGCACCGCACGGCCGAGTACGGGATCGCGGCGCACTGGCTCTTCAAGGAGGGCAAAGCCCCCGACGAGCTCGACCGCCACCTCGCGTGGTTCCGCCAGCTGCTCGAGCTGCAGCAGGACGCGCACTCCCCGGAGGAATTCCTCGAGTTCCTGAAGGTCGACCTGTATCAGGACGAGATCTTCGTGTTCACGCCGCGGGGCGACGTGAAGCGCCTGCCCAAGGAGGCGACGCCGATCGATTTCGCGTTCGTGGTCCACACCGAGGTCGGTCACCGCTGCCATGGCGCCCGCGTGAACGGGCGCATCGCGCCGCTGCATCGCCCCCTGAAAAACGGCGACACGGTCGAGATCCTGACCAGCCCTCAGGCGCGGCCGACACGCGATTGGCTCGCCCACGTGCAAACGGGGCGGGCGCGGCACAAGATCCGTCAATGGATTCGGCAGGAGGAGCACGACCGCAGCGTGGCCCTGGGGCGGGAGATCCTCGATCGCGAAGTGCGTCGCCGGCGCCTGGCGCCGCCCGACGCCGAGCGGCTCGCCCGGGCCGCGGCGACGCTGTCGGTCGGCACGGCCGAGCAGCTCGAAGCGGTCCTGGGACGTGGCGACGTCGCCCTGGGACAGGTGATGCGGGCGCTGTTCCCGGATCTGCCGGTGGAGGATTTGCAGGCCCCCAAACCCACGGCGTTCGGCCGCGTCATCCAACGTCTGCGGCTGGGCCGCGGCATCCGGATTCAGGGTGTGGACGGGCTCATGGTGCGGTACGCGCAGTGCTGCCAGCCGGTTCCGGGCGACGCCGTCGTCGGCTACGTGTCGCAGGGACGGGGCATTTCGATTCACCGCAGCGACTGTCCCAATCTGCTGCCGCTCTCCGCGGAAGGCGAACGGCGGGTGGAAATCGACTGGCAGGAATCGCAGGGCGAGACGTTCGTGGTCCGGTTGGTCGTGGAGGGCGAGGATCGCCGCGGGCTGTACGCGGACATCTGCGAGGCCGTGAACCAGACCGGCACCAATATCCGCCACGCCGAGCTCTCGTCCCGGGACGGCGCTGTGTTCGGCCACCTGCTGGTGGAGGTGGAAAACCACACGCACCTGAACAAGGTGCTGCGTGCGGTGCGACGGGTGAAAGGTGTGACGGGAATCTCGCGCCGCGACGCGGGCACGACCACCTGAGGGTGTTGGGCCCGGTTATCATTCGCGGATGCGCTTCGATCTCGTTTCACCGTTTGAGCCGGCCGGGGATCAGCCGCGCGCTATCGAATCGCTCATGGAAGGCCTGGAGCGCGGAGACCGCTACCAGACCCTGCTCGGCGTGACCGGCTCCGGCAAGACGATGACCATGGCGCACGTCGTCGCCGCGCACGGCCGACCCACGCTGGTGCTGTCGCACAACAAGACGCTGGCCGCGCAGCTGTATGGGGAGTTGAAGGCGTTCTTTCCGCGTAACGCCGTCGAATTCTTCATCTCGTACTACGACTACTATCAGCCCGAAGCGTACGTTCCGGCGACCGATACGTATATCGCCAAGGATTCGTCGATCAACGACGACATCGATGCCCTGCGGCTGCGCGCCACCTCGAGTCTGCTGGAGCGCGACGACGTCGTCATCGTCGCCAGCGTGTCGGCGATCTACGGCTTGGGCGACCCCGAGGCGTATCGGCGGCTCCTGCTCACCGTCGAGGGTGGTGAAGTGCGTGGGCGGGATGCGATTCTGGAGGATCTGGTCCGGATCAATTATCAGCGAAACGACGTGGCGTTCGAGCGCGGGACGTTTCGGGTGCGCGGCGACACGATCGAGATCTTCCCGGCGTACGACGAACAGGGGGTGCGGATCGAGCTGTGGGGCGACACCGTCGAGCGCGTCACCAAGATCGACCCGCTCACCGGACAAACGATCGCCCCGCTCAGGCGGGCCGTGGTCTACCCGGCCACGCACTTCGTCACCGAGCGGGCCACCGTCGAGCGCGCCGTGACGGCGATCCGGGCCGAGCTGGCCGGCCGGCTGGCCGAGCTGCGCGTCCAGAACAAACTCGTCGAGGCACAGCGACTCGAATCCCGCACCCTGTTCGATGTCGACATGCTGCTCGAAGTGGGGCGGTGCAGCGGCATCGAGAACTACTCGCGGCACCTCACCGGCCGGCAGCCGGGCGAGCGTCCGAGCTGCCTGCTGGATTATTTCCCCGACGACTTCCTGTGCATCATCGACGAGTCGCACCAGTCGCTGCCGCAGATCGGCGGGATGTTCGAAGGGGATCGCTCGCGCAAACAAACGCTCGTGGACTATGGATTTCGTCTGCCGTCCGCGCTCGACAACCGCCCGCTGCGCTTCGACGAGTTCATGAAGCTGGTGCCCCGTATGCTGTTCGTGTCCGCCACCCCGGGAGACAAGGAGCTGCAGCTCTCGGAAGGCGTGGTGGTGGAGCAGATCATTCGCCCCACGGGCCTGGTGGATCCGGAGGTGGAGATCCGCCCGGTGCAGGGTCAGGTGGACGACCTGCTCACGCAGATCCGGGAACGGGCTCGCGCCGGTGAACGGGTGCTGGTCACCACGCTCACCAAGCGCATGTCGGAAGATCTCACCGATTATCTGCAGCAACACGGAGTGCGCGTCCGCTACCTGCACTCGGAGATCGACGCGATCGAGCGAGTCGAGATCATCCGGGGGCTTCGGCTGGGCGAGTTCGACGTGCTGGTGGGGATCAATCTGCTGCGCGAGGGGCTCGACCTGCCGGAGGTTTCGCTCGTCGCCGTGCTGGACGCGGATCAGGAGGGCTTTCTCCGGTCCGACCGCTCGCTCATCCAGACGGTGGGGCGAGCCGCGCGCAACCTCCATGGGAAGGCTATCCTCTACGCCGATCGGGTGACCGGTTCGATGCAGCGCGCGCTGGACGAAATGACGCGCCGCCGCGCGCGACAACAGGCATACAACACGGAGCACGGCATCATCCCGCGATCGATCGTCAAGTCGGTCGGGGACATCCGCTTCGTCACTCGCTTCGCGGACGCCCGCGGCAGCCGGGTGCCCGAGACGCCGGCGCGCCGCCCTACGGATGCCGCAGAGCGGGAGGCGATGATCCGGTTGCTGGAATCCCAGATGCAGGCCGCCGCCGAGGCGCTGGATTTCGAGCAGGCGGCTCTGCTGCGTGATCACCTGCTCGAGCTCAAGGCCGGGCTCGAGCCCCGAGGAGGCCGTCGTGCGCCTGCGCGAGGACGAACTCAACCGGTTCGGTGAGGACCTCGGCCGGGACCTCCGCTCGCCTGCGATCATCGGACTCTCCGGCGAACTGGGCGCCGGGAAGACGACCCTGGTCCAGGCGATTTGTCGCGGACTCGGCGCCGCCGTGCCCGCGACCAGCCCGACGTACGCCCTGGTGCACCAGTACGAATCGCCCGCGGGCCCGGTCTGCCATGTCGACTGCTATCGCCTGCGCTCCTCGAAGGAGGCGCGGGACCTGGGCCTCGACGACATCCTGCTGCAGCGGGCCATCTTGCTCGTCGAGTGGCCGGAGAAGGCCGGCCACATGATGCCGCCGCTGGATCGCTATTTCTACCTGAGCCACGACACCGATCCCGTATTTCGGGTGTTGGAGGAGCGGTGAGCGCGCGCTGGCTCGCGATCGACACCGCGACCGATCTGGCGTCCATCGCGGTGGGCGTTCCTCCGGGGTTCGAGAGCGTTACCCAGCTGGCGGGTCCGCGCGTGCACGCCGCGGCGATCATCGAGCTCGTCGACCGCTGTCTCTCACCCCTCGGCCTTCGTCCGGCCGATCTGGCCGGCATCATGGTGGGAGACGGCCCGGGCGGATTCACGGGGCTACGGATCGGCTGGGCCGCCGCGAAAGGGCTGGCGCAGGAGCGCAGTCTGCCCCTCCTCGCCATTCCCTCGTTGCTCGCGGCGGCAGCGGGAGCCGCGGCGATCGTCGGCGCTGTGCCGATCGCGTCCTGCATCGACGCCCTGCGCGGGGAAGTGTTTGGCGCGATGTATGTCGTGCATCGCGACCGGGTTGAAACCATCGTCGCTCCGGGTGTCGGGACGCCGGAGGACCTGGTCGCGCGGGCGCCGGTGCGGCCGCGCGCCGTCGTGGCCGACACGATGCACCACGCCGCGTTCGCGGAATCCTGGTCGGGGATGCCACTCCTCTCTCCCGCCGTCCTCCGGCCTGCCGCCGTCTCGCTGCTCGCCCTCCAGGCGGGTGCAGGGGCCGGTCGGTGGCTCGAGGACCTCTCGACGGCCGAGCCGGAATACGGTCGCCAGGCTGAAGCGCAGGCTCGCTGGGAAGCCCGTCACGGACGACCCCTGCCGGATCCGTCCCGCGCAAGCGGCTGATGTTCCGGCGCTGGTCGCGCTGGAACGGATCGTGTTCACCGACCCCTGGTCGCCCGGTGACTTCGCCGAGTGCCTCGCCGTCGGCATGTCGATCTTCGTGGCGGAAACGGACGCGGCGCTGATCGGATACGTTGTCGGACGGTCGGTGCTGGACGAAGCCGAGATCCTGAACGTCGGCGTCGCGCCGCCCGCCCGCCGCCATGGCGTCGCGCGGGCCCTGGTCGGCGCCCTCCTCGCGGCGTTTGCGGGCGCAGCGGTGCGTTCGGTCTTCCTCGAGGTGCGTGAATCGAACTTCCCGGCCCGCGCTCTGTATCAGTCGTTTGCCTTTCAAGAGGTCGGTCGACGACCGCGGTACTACCGACGACCGGTCGAGGACGCGGTCATTCTGCGGGCCGGCATTGCGGCAGATTTGGCCTCGGCGTAGGAATGGTACAAGTGGCGTATCTTTGATTGACAGAATGACTTGCGCTTCATATAATGTGGGGCATCCTTGGCCCCCGCCGCGCATCGTCTGGAGGCAGCTGTGAGCCGGAGCCTGAACAAAGTCATCCTGATCGGCAACCTGGGGGCCGATCCCGAAGTCCGCAGCACAAACAACGGGTCCCGTGTGGCCAATCTGTCGCTCGCCACCAGTCGGCAATGGTCCAGCCCGGCGGGCGAGAAGCAGGAAAAAACGGAATGGCACCGCGTGATCTGTTGGAACAACAAGGGTGCCCAGCTCGCCGATCTTGCCGAGAAGTACATGAAGAAGGGCGACAAGATCTACCTCGAGGGGCGGATCGAATACCGCACCTGGGAAGACCGTGAGAAGCAGACCCGCTACGTGACTGAGATCATCGCGCGCGAGGTCATTCTGCTGTCGCCCAGAGGGGCCGGGAGCGAGGGTTCGGGGGAGTTCGCCCGCTCGAAGGCGGCGGCGAAAGTCACGCCCGAGGGCAAGACCGAGTCGCTCGACGCGTTCCCGGAGGCGCTGGATGAGGAGGACGACGATCTGCCCTTCTAGCCGTATCGCGCTGGCCGTGGTGGTCGCCCTGCCGCTCATGTCGGCGACTGTCGGCGCGCAGGACTCCACCACGGCCGTGCCGCTCGCCGGCAGCCATGTCGTGGTCACCGGCGAGACGCTCTGGTCCATTTCCCAGCAATACTTCGCCGATCCACTGCTGTGGCCCGAGATTTACCGGCGCAACACCGGCGTGATCGAGGACCCGCACTGGATCTATCCGGGCGAAGTCCTGGATCTTGGTGGGATCTCCGAGGCTCCGTTTGACACGGCGCAGACCGTGGCGCAGGGCGTCGCGGACACCATGCCGGTCGACACCACCGCGGTCGCAGCCGCGGACACGGTCGCGGCGCTGCCCGCGCCGGATACGACGCTCGTGGCCGAATTGCCGCCACCGCCATCCGAGCCGGAGGGTTCGGAAACGATCTTCGATCGCCAGGCGGCGCCGCAGCAACAGGTGCAGGACGTCTTGCGTGCCTACGCGCACCAGATCTACCGCCCCGTTCGGCGCGGCGAGTTCTACTCGGCCGGGTTCCTGACCGAGGGCGAACGGTTGCCATGGGCGAAGGTGATCGGCAATACCGCCAAACCTTCCATTCCGGTGCTGGCGGATCCGACGGTCGCGGGCCTGTTCGACGAAATTGCCATCAAGCCGCCTCCCCAGGCGTCCTACCACATCGGCGACTCGCTGCTGGTCGCCCGGATCGATCGTGAGCTGGATCCGTGGGGCGATGTGGTGGTGCCGCAGGGCGTGGTGCGGGTCACGGCGGTGCAGGCCAATCAGGTGCTGGCCCAGGTGATCATGCAGTTCGGCCGCATCCGGGGCGAGTGCATCGCCCTGCCGTTGGAGCCGTTCAAGGACCCGGGCCAGGTGCGCCCGGCCGCAGTGGAGCAGGGTCTCGAGGGGCGCCTGATCATGCTTCGGGACCGCCACGTGCTCGCGAGCCCGATGCAGGTTGTCTTCATCGACAAAGGCCGCGCCGACGGCGTCGCCATGGGTGATGTGTTCGAGGCGTTTCGTCCCGCGTCCGGCGATATCGGGGCGCGCTCCGAGGAAGTGCGTGCACAGGTGCTCGTCGTGCACACGCGCGAGCACTCGGCATCGGCGCTCGTGGTCGGCATGGCGAACCCCGCACTCACCCCGGGTATGCCGGTGCGTTTGATCAAGAAGATGCCCTCCTGACGACTTCCGATCCCGGACGCCGGGTTCGACCGGCGCCCGGGTGGACGGGATACCGCTCATACCGGGACTGCTCACGCGAAGGGCGCTGCGGCTCGCATGTCGGCGCCCGGCGGCCGCACAGGTGAACCCGATGGAGATCGCTCGCGCATGACGCGTAGGGTGTTGGTGTCTGGTGGCGCCGGATTCATCGGCTCGCACCTCGTACGGGCCTATCAGGCGGCCGGGGACGCGGTCACGGTGCTGGACGATCTGTCTTCGGGGCGGAGGGAGAACCTGCCGCCGGGTGTGCCGTTGGTGCAGGCGGACGTCCGTTCGCCTGAGGCGCGGTCACTGGCGGCGTCCGGGGGGTTCACGATCCTGAATCACCATGCGGCACAGATGGACGTGCGCCGCTCGGTGGAGGACCCCGTGTTCGACGCGCAGGTCAACGTGCTGGGCCTGATCAATCTGCTCGAGGGCGCTCGGGCTGGCGGCGTGCGGCGTGTGGTATTTGCCTCCTCGGGGGGGACGGTGTACGGCGACGGCGCCAAGGCGCCCACCCCGGAGACCGCCGAGAAACTCCCCGCGTCCCCGTATGGGACCGCCAAGCTGACCTCGGAGTACTATCTCGCGACGTTCGCACAGTTGTTCCGCCTCGAGGCCGTGGCGCTACGCTACAGCAACGTATACGGGCCGCGGCAGAACCCCCATGGGGAAGCCGGGGTCGTGGCGATTTTCGGCCGGCGCATGCTGAGGGGGGAGCCGATCACCATCTACGGTTCTGGCGAGCAAACGCGGGACCTGGTGTACGTCGAGGACGTCGCCGCCGCGAACGTGCTGGCCGCGGAGCGCCCGCTGGCGCCGCTCACGTCGCTCGACGCGCGCGCCTACAACGTCGGTACCGGAGTCGAAACGACGGTGAACCGCCTCGCCGAGCTGATCGCCGCCGCGACGGGCCGGGCGTGCGAGATCGGTCGTGCGCCGGCCCGCGCGGGTGAGATCCTGCGCAGTGCGCTGGACGTGGGGAAAGCGGCGCGCGAGCTGGGTTGGCGTCCTCAGGTCCCGTTGCCTGAGGGACTGGCGCGCACCGTGCGCTGGATCGCGGAGGGCTAGGGTGCTGCTCCAAGTCGGACGGGCTGTCCCCACCTCGCCGTGGGAGCTGGTGCTCACCTCCAGTCGCGAAACGAAGATCGTGCTCGCGATTCTTGTGGTGTTTTCGCTTGTGTCCTGGTATCTGATCATCCTGAAGTGGTGGCAATTCCGCTCCATGCGGCGCCAGGCCGACGGTTTCATGCGCGAGATCGAAAAGGCGCAACGACTCGAGGAAGCCTATCACGCGGCGGTGCGGTTGCCGCCCAGCCCGTACAATCGGCTGCTGCGTGAGGGTGTGCAGTTCTTCTCGCACTTGAAGCCAGGTCTCCTCAAGGATTCTGCCGTCCCTGCCGTGGCTGCATCGGCGCTGACCACGACACAGCTCGAGGCGTTGCGCATGGTCCTGGCCAAGGAGGTAGCGGCCGAGCGCGACGCCGCGGCGCGCTTCATCCCGTGGCTGGCGACGTTCGGCTCCGTGAGTCCGCTGCTCGGCCTGCTCGGCACGGTGCTCGGCGTGATGGACGCCTTTATCGGGATCGCGGTCGGTGGCTCGGGGAACCTCGCGGCGGTGGCCCCCGGGGTCGCCGAAGCCCTGGTCACGACGGTCGCCGGGCTCGCGGTCGCCGTACCGGCCGTCATGGCGTACAACATCTTCGTCAACCGGTTGGGCCTGTTCGCCGGCGAGCTGGAGGGATTCGCGCAGGAGATCATCGGTAGCCTGGCACGTGAGGGTCGCCTCTAGATGGCGGGGCTCGTCGGCAAGGGTGGTGGTCTGCGTGGGCACGGCGAGTTGCCGCTCAACGCGGACATCAACGTGACGTCGCTGGTCGATGTGGCGTTCGTGCTGCTCATCATTTTCATGATCACCGCGCCCATCATGCAGGGGGGTGTGGACGTCCGGCTTCCCCGCGCCGCGGCCCGTCCCATCGAGCCGAAATCGGGCCTTGTGGTGACCGTGGACCGCAGCGGCCGGATCTTCCTCGATCAATCATCGTTGTCGTATGACGACTTTCGCGCCACGTTCCCGGCGTTCGTGCGCAGCCGGCGCCCGACCGGGGTCTATCTGCGTGCCGACGGGCGCGTCTCCTATGCCACCGTCGTGCAGGTGCTCGCGGTGATCCGTGGCGCCGGGGTGAGCGATGTCGGTCTGGTGGCCGAGCCGGAGATCCTTGCCCCGTGACGCGCTCGCCCAGGATCGGCGCGAACGTCCCGCTCGGATTGCTGGGCACGATCGGCATCCATGGCGTCGCACTGGCGGTGTTTCTTGTCTCCGCTACCGGCGCTCGCTCGGAGCCGCCCACCTACCAGGTCCGCCTCATCGCCGCGCCCGACCTCGTTTCTGAGTCGCGCCCGGCACCGCTCGCCGTGCAGCGCGAGGCCGCGTCGCCGGAGCCCCCGGCCCCGACCCGGAAGCCGCCGCAGAACGCGGTTTCACCGGTGGCCCCCCCACGGGTGGCGGACACCAAGAAGCGGGAGGCCGCGCCCCGCACGGCGCCTCGGCCGCGCGCGCCTGGCGAGGCGCCCAGCACCGGGAGCGATGCCGCTACCGTCAGCACCGAGGGGGTGGAGTTTCCGCACCCCGAGTACCTGCAGAACATCGTGTCACAGGTGCTGCGGCGCTGGCAGCGACCGACGGAGAGCACGCCGCTCGAGGCGGAGGTGTCGTTCATGGTGCATCGCGACGGCACCGTCACCGGCCTGCAGTTCGTGAAACGGTCGGGCAGTTTCGCGTTCGATCTCGAGGCGCAGGGTGCGGTCGAGGAGGCCGGGAAGTACACGTCGTTCGGCGAGCTTCCCGATGGGTGGATCCCGGATGTGCTTTTCGTGCGCTTCTATTTCTCCGGCAAGCGCCAATGATCGCGCATCGAAGGGCGCTGCTCGCGCTGCTCGTGCTATCCGCTCACCCGCCCCTCCGCCTATCTGGCCAGGATACCGCTGCCATCGATCGCGGCGTGCGGATCGGCATCATCTACCGGCCCGGCGTGCGACCCGGGCTCGTCGTCCTTCCCGTGCCCCAACCCGCGCTCGACTCGGTCCGCGCCATTCTCAATCGGGACCTCGACTACAGCGATCGCTTCGAGGTGATCACGCTTCCCGGCGGTGACTCGATTCGACTCGGAGAGGCGGGAACGACCCGGCCAGCGGCCGGCGGTTCCGGGCGTCCGCGCATCGCCCAGGGGTTGAACTACGCCTTGTACCAGGCGCTCGGCGCTGACTTCGCCGTCGAAGTACGGGTGGCGGGTGATACCTCGGTGGTCGTGGTGTACGACGTCGGGAGCGGGGGAATCCGCCGCACGTTCCGCCAACGACTGGTGGCCGCCGGGGACTCGGGGTTTCGCCTCGCGGTGCACCGGATCGCAGATCAGGTCGTCCAGGCGGCGCTCGGCACGCCCGGGTTCGCCGCGACCCGGCTGCTGTTCGTGAAGGACAGGAAGGTCTATCGCATTGACCAAGACGGGGCCGACCTGACACTCGTCTCCTCCACCGATCGGCAGGCGATGTCGCCGGCCTGGGCGCCGGGCGGTCGTCGCTTCGCCTACATGGAGTTCTCGGGGGGACACGGGCAGCTGTTCATGCAGGACGTCGCGACCAACCGGCGTGTGAGCGTCGTCACCACCGGCGCGACGCTCGATTTCACGCCGGCCTTCTCCCCCGACGGACTGACCCTGGCGTTCAGTCGGGCGACCGAAGACGGCACCGACGTCTATACCGTCAATGCGCGCGACAACTGCTGTCCCCAGCGCTTGACCAGGGGAGGCTTTTCGGACAACTTGTCTCCGACCTTCAGCCCGGATGGTCATCGCATCGCGTTCGTCTCGACCCGGCCCGGGCTGCCGCAAGTGTACGTCATGAGCGCGGACGGGACCGACCAGCAGCTGTTCGCCCCTTTTGATTACGGGGTCACCGGGTCGTCCAACGCGCCGGAATGGTCTCCCGACGGGCAGTCGGTGGCCTTCCATCGAGATGTCGGCGGGACTCTGCAGGTGTTCGTGCTCGACGTGCGCAGTCGCACGGTGCGACAGCTCACGTCGCTCGGACGGAATGAGGACCCCACCTGGGCGCCGGACAGCCGTCATCTGGCCTTCGTGTCAGACCGCAGCGGCTACCGGCAGTTATGGGTGATCGATCTGGAGACTGGCCGTATTCGTCCGCTGCTGCAGCAAAGTGGCGCCCGGCTGCCGGCTTGGTCTCCACGAATAGCGGAGACTGCCTCCGCCAACCCCTGAACGGGAGAACATCCACGATGAAACGCGTTCCCTCGCTGATCCTGATGGGGCTCGGCGTGACGTTGCTGGCATGCGGCAAGAGTCCCGAGCCGCAGACACCGGCGCCGCAGGCCAATGCCGACTCAATCGCCGCCGCCGAACGGGCCCGCGCGGACTCGGCCGCAGCCGATGCGGCCCGTCGCGAGCAAGAAGAAGCCGAGCGCATCGCGCGCCAGCGAGCCGTCGATTCCAGCGCCTCGGTGGCCGCGGCCGCGGCGGAGGTGCGCAACATGCTCGCGGCCATGGTCCACTTCGATTTCGACAAGGCCAACATTCGCGGCGACGATGCCGCGACGCTCGATCAGAAGGTGGCCATTCTGAACGCCAACCCCGATCTGCGCATCCGCATCAGCGGGCACTGCGATGAACGGGGCTCCGACGAATACAACCTCGCGCTCGGCAACCGTCGCGCGACTGCCTCGAAGCAGTACCTCGTGAGTCACGGCGTCGATGCATCGCGCGTCGAAACAGCCTCCTTCGGCGAGGAACGCCCGATGGCGATGGGGCAGGACGAAGACTCCTGGGCGCAGAACCGCCGGGGCGAATTCGAGATCTTGAGCGGCGGTGACATGCTGCAGAAGCCGTAATCAGCGTGCCGCTTTCACGTGCGTGGCTCCTCGGCCTCGGGCTCGTGGTCGGATGTGCCCTGCGGGGTGACGTCCGGAAAGTCGAGCTCCAGGTCGAGGCGCTGCGCAGCGAGTTGTCCCGGTCCGACAGCGCGCGCCGCGCCGAGCGCGATTCGCTGATCCGGCTGCTCGCGGCGCTTCAGGCCGCGCTCGTCGCGCAGCAGACCACCCTCACCCAGATCCGCGGCGACGTACGGACCGACCTCCAGGCGGTACAGCAACAGCTCGGGACCCTGCAGGAGCTGACCGGGCAGAGTCAGCAGCGGCTGTCGGAGCTGCGCAGCCGGATCGCCACCCAGGCGCCGATCGCCCCCAGTCCGGTCGCGCCGGCCGACAGTCCCGGCATCATGCCGCCGGCTGGCAACCCGCCTTCCTCCGTCGCCCCGCTCGGCGCGGATCAGATGTACGACCTGTCCTTGCAGCAGTACCGCCGCGGCAGCTTCGCGACCGCGCGGCTCGGCTTCCGCGAGTTTCTGCGTCTCTATTCGGACGACGACCGGGCCGCCGACGCCCTCTACTTTATCGGGGAGTCGTTCGCGCCGGAGAACACCGACTCGGCGGCGGCGGTGTACCAGGAGGTCGTGAAGCGCTTTCCGAATTCGCCGCGGGCGCCATCGTCCCTGTACAAACTGGGGCTGCTTGCCGAGCAGCGGGGCAACAAAGCGGCCGCGCGCACCTTCTATGCGCGCGTGGTCGCCGGATATCCCCGCTCCGACGAAGTCAACCTCGCGCGCGACAAGCTGCAAGCCCTGGGGCGCTAGCCCCCCGCCGTGACCGACGCGTCGAATCGCGGCGAAATGCCGTTCCTCGATCACCTCGAGGAGCTGCGCTGGCGTCTGCTGTACAGTCTGCTGGCGATCGTGCTGGCGACGATTATCGGCTGGGTGATCGTCGAGCGCATCGACGTGATCGGGTTGCTCATGCGACCGATCGCCCCGCACCTCCCGGGCGGACGGCTCAACTACACGAGCCCCACGGACCCGTTTTTCATCACGCTCAAGTTCGCTTTCATCATCGGTCTGGTGATCGCGTCTCCCTTCGTGCTGTTTCAGTTGTGGGCGTTTCTCGCCCCCGCGTTGTACGAACGGGAAAAGCGCCTGATCGTGCCCACGCTGATGGCGGGCGTGTTGCTGTTCGCCGCGGGAGCCGCGGGCGGGTACTTCCTGGTCCTCCCGCGCGCCCTGGCGGTATTGCTGGCGTTTCAGAATCAGGCGCTGCAGCCGATCATCACCGCGGATCGATACTTCGGTTTCGCGGCACAGATCATTCTGGCGTTCGGGGCCATCACCGAGCTTCCGCTCGTAGTCATTCTGCTCACGGTGCTGGGGGCCGTCACGCCGACCGGCCTGCGGAAGAACCGGCGTTTCGCCCTGCTGGGGGCCGCCGCCCTCGCGGCGTTCCTCACGCCGCCGGACGCGCTCTCGATGCTGATGATGATGGTGCCGCTGCTGCTGCTCTACGAGCTGAGTATCTGGTGCTCCTGGATCGTGACGCGCCGGCGGGCCAGCGCCGCCGCGCGAGCGGCCGCCACCCTCGTCGCGGCGTTTCTCGTCGCATCGGCGGCCGCCCCCCGTTCACTGGGGGCACAGAACCAACAGCCTGACTCGGCTCGCCGCGCGCTCGATTCGGCCCTCACGGCGGGTCGACCCATCGATTCCGCTACCGCCCGGCGATTGGGACTGCCGACCGGGCCCACACGCAGCTTCCCGCCGAGCGACCCGGTGCTCGACTCACTGCTCAAGCTGACGGGCTACCGCATCACCCAGTACGTGGCCGACACCTTGGTGGTGCTCGGGGACAGCGAGACCATCATCCTCACGGGCGAGGCGCTCGTGGACCGGGACGGCACGAAGCTGGAAGCCGACTCGGTGCACTACCGGGAGTCGAGCTGCCGGCTCGATGCCGCCGGTGCTCCCCGGCTGTTTGACCAGGGCACCATCCTCGTCGGGGAAGGGATGCGTTACGACACCTGCATCCGGCGCGGAACGGTGACGGAAGCGCTGACCGACTTCCAGCAGGGTGGGGCCAGGTGGTTCATGCGTGGCAACCTCGCCGTGGACTCTGGTTCCACCCGCTTGTACGGCGCGAGGAGCAACATCACCTCCGATGATCGGCCCGTGCCGGGGTATCACTTTGCCGCCGGTGAGGTGAAATGGCTCAACAAGACCGTCATGGTCGCGCGGCCCGCCGTCCTGTATGTGCGGGACGTCCCCATCATGTGGCTCCCTTTCATTTTTCAGGACATCCGCCCCGGCCGCCGCAGCGGCATCCTGGTGCCCCGATTCGGGCTGAACGATCTCGTGCGCCCCACCCGCGGCTACCGGCGCCACGTGTCGAACATCGGGTACTACCTGGTGCTCAACGACTACGTCGACCTCCTCGGCTCGGCTGACTGGTTTGCCGGGACGAGCTTCTCGCTGCGCGGCGACCTGCACTACCGTTGGCTCGATCGTTTCGTGCAGGGCGGATTGTCCTACTCCCGGCTCACCCAGTTGGATGCCCCGGCGCACTCCGATCAGATCATCTGGAGCCACGCCCAGAGCTTCAACAGCCGGACGCGCTTCGCCGCGAGCGTCAACTATGCCACCAGCGCACGGGTGGTACAGCGCAATACCATCGATCCGTTCCTGACCACGGCGCAGCTCAGCTCGCAGGCGAATTTTGACAAGCGCTTCGCGTGGGGCACGTTGAACGTCGGCGGCAGCATGACGCAGAACCTGTCCAACAACCTGCGGCAGCAGAACTTGCCCCGGGTGTCCATCACGCCGGCGCCGATCGACCTCGCGCCGTGGATCACCTGGTCGCCGGGCTTCTCGTTCGGGAACACGCAGACCTTTCACAATCCGGGGCCCGGATTGCTGCTCGCCCCGCGTGCCGGAGGCGGGATTGACACCCTGCTGTTGAATTTCGACACGCGCGTCACGGACCTGTCGCTCGGAACGCCGTTGCGGATCGGGCGCTGGAACTGGGTCAACAACTTTTCGGTCATCGACCGCACCAGCAACCAGCGGGTGGAGTTCGTGCTTCCAGACTCCGCCGATCCCACGCTGCTGCACCGCCTGATCTACGACCACACCTTCGAAACCCGCGTAGATTGGATCACCGGGATCAATCTCCCGCAGCTGCTGAGCGGGACATGGCGGCTTCAGCCCGGGGTCCAGATCGTGAACAAGACGGGCGCGGGACCGTACATGCTGCGCAACCAGTTCACCGGCGGGCAGTTCCTCCAGCAGGGGAAGCGGCTGCAGTTCAGCCTTGGACTCGCGCCGACGTTTTTCGGCTTCTTTCCGGGGGTCGGGCCGTTCGCCCGGATTCGCCATGCCGTGTCCCTGCTGGTCTCGTATCAGTACGCGCCCGGCGCCAAGGTGCCGGCTGAATTCGCCCGCGCGCTGGATCCCGCGGGCCGGCTCCTGAACGCGCGCAGCGATCCACAGCAGACCATCACCCTGGGGCTACAGCAGAACTTCGAAGCCAAATTCAAGCCTGCGGCGGGCGATACCACGAACGCCGAGCCGCGCAAGATCCGGCTGCTGTCGATCGCGACCTCCGGCGTGTCCTACAACTTCGAGCAGGCGAAGCAACCGGGACGCGTCGGCTGGCAGACCCAGGCGCTGACCAATACGTTCGCGTCGGACCTGCTGCCCGGGTTCAACCTCCAGCTCACACACGATCTGTGGCGCGGCCAGGTAGGGCTCGCGAGCACCAGGTTCGACCCGTTCCTGCAGAGCCTGTCGGCATCCTTTGCGATCAGCTCACGCACGCTGGCGGCGATCGGCGGCTTGCTGGGGATTGGACACGCGTCGGTTCCGCCCCCGGCGCCGACGCCAGCACCGGGGGCGGGCGGGCAGCCCCGCACGGGGCCCGGGCCGCGCGGATTCGGCGGATTCGGCGGGCTGGGTGGGGCGTACGGAGGATATGGCGCCGGCGGTCGCGGCTTTACGCTCAACGTACAGTTTTCCAGTCAACAAACGCGCGACACGATCGCGGCGCCGGCGCGAGCGAGCTCCCTGTCAGGCGGACGCCAGCAGATGACCCTCAACTTGGGGTTCAGTCCGACCGCACTCTGGACGGCCTCCTGGAACACGCTGTACGACTTCGACACGCGTCGTTTCGGCCAGCACTACGTACGCCTCGAGCGGGACCTGCACCGCTGGCACGCCAGCTTTGCGTTCAGCCGGACAGCGAGCGGTAACTTCGCGTTCAATTTCTACGTGGCGCTGCTCGACCAGCCGGACATCAAGTTCGATTACGATCAGCAGAGCTACCTCCGGAATCCCTGAAAACACCGCCGCTGCGTTCCGCTGTCCTCGTTCTGGGACAGCCATCGCTCCGTCCCTCTTCGATAACACTTAGATCGGCAAGCGGTTACGAGTCGGCACAAGCCCTGCCCTCGCCCTGGTACGCTCGTCAACTCTCTTGCGAGGATGTCCATGTCCGCCCGAACGCTCGTCGGTCTGCTGGCCCTTGGCCTCGTCGTGGCCGGCTGCGAAACCACGACCATCATCGGCTCACCGGGTTTCATCGCGCCGCCGGCGAACTTTGACTATGCGCTCGATCCCAGCGGCGACCCGGTTCGGCCGGCTGGGATCCTGCTGCGGTGGGACGATGTGTCGGATCCCGCGCTCGCGAGCTATCGCGTGTACTCCCGCGGTAGCGCGAACGGGTCCTTCGGGCTGCGCGGCGAGACTTCTTCCAACACCTTCCACGACAACGGCGTTCCGCACCTCGACTACTATGTCACCGCCGTGGACCAGGACGGCGGAGAGAGCGATCCGAGCGACGTCATCACGGTCGACGAGCGGTTGCAGCTGCAACGACCCGCGAGCATGAGCTCGATCTCGCTCAATGGCGCCATTCATCTCGAGTGGAGTGACAACGCCTACGCGGCCGATCCGTCGCGCTTCAAGTGGTACCGCGTCTATAGCGCAACCTACGATCTCGATCAGGGGCTCTGCGGCGTCGATTGGGCGCTCGAAGGCTCCACGGTCTCGCCGGAATTCGTGGCGGGGGCGCTCGCGAACGGCGTGCCGCGCTGCTACGGCGTTTCGGCGATCAGCGTCGAGGGATATGAAAGCCTGTGGTCACCCCTGCGGCAGGACACGCCGCGCCCCGACGCCCGGAACCTGTGGGTGTCGGCGTTCGACGCCACCCCGCTGCAGTCGGGATTCCGCTTCTGGGATGACGTCAACCAGGATGGCGTTGCCCAGCCCCCCGAATTGGGGCTGGTACAGGACGGCAATCGCACCGACATCGATTTTTGGGTCTACCGCGATCCCGTCGACTCGACGTTGTGGATCGTGCCCGAGTTCAGCGGGACCTCGATGCGACTGTACTCGTCCGCGCCCGTGGCGGATCTGACGGACATCGATTTCGCCCCGGTGGGCGGCTACTCCCGCAACATGATCCAGGCGGTCCCCGGCTACGGCTACGTGTTTCAGCTTGTGGACGGCTCCACCCTGCGCTATGCGGCGCTGCGGGTGACGCACGTGGGCCGGAATTACCTCATTTTCGACTGGAGCCTTCAGACCGATCTGGGGAATCCCGAACTGGTCGTTCACGCCGACTTGCCGACGTCCATGGAGACGGGCGTCGAGGTAGCCGGGGCTCGATAGTCGCTTCCCGCATGACCGCGGCGAGCCCGGTGTCTTGGCGTAGGCTGGGCTTGCCGCGTAGTTTCCTGCCTCAACATGCCCTCTACCATCACCCTCGACGGCCGTTCTTTATCGATCGCCGACGTCGTGGCAACGGCCCGCGCGGGGGCCCACGTGGCCATTGCACCGGGCGTACGGGAGCGCGTGGCGCGCGCGCGCGCGGGTATCGAAGCGGCGCTGGCCCGGGGGGAAACGATCTACGGGGTCAACACCGGCTTCGGGAAGCTCGCTCATGTTCGCATTCCACCCGAGAGCTTGCGTGACCTGCAGCTGAACTTGATCCGCAGCCATGCCTCGGGTGTGGGGACCCCGCTTCCCGTGGAGGCCGTCCGGGCCATGATGGTGCTCCGCGCCAACGTGCTGCTCATGGAGACGAGCGGCGTGCGCCCGGTCCTCGCCGAGACGCTCGTGGCGATGCTGAACGCGGCGGTGCATCCCGTGGTCCCGTCGCAGGGGAGCGTGGGGGCGTCGGGCGACCTGGCGCCGCTCTCGCACCTGGCGCTGGCGTTGATCGGTGAAGGCGCCGACGGGGCCCGGCTGCGGGAGGCCGGGCTGACGCCGGTCACGCTGGAGGCCAAGGAGGGGATCGCGTTCGTCAACGGAACGCAGGCGCAAACCGGGCTGGCGGCCCTGCTGGTCCATGACGCGTGGATCCTGTGGCGCACGGCGCACGCCGGGGCGGCCATGAGCCTGGAAGCGGTTCGCGGCACCCCGGTCCCGTTCGATGCCCGCATCCACGACGCGCGACCGCACCCATTCCAGCAGCGGTCCGCCGCGATGCTGCGGGAATTGCTCGCCGGCTCCGAGATTCGGGAGTCGCACCGGCACGAGGATCCGCGGGTCCAGGACGCGTACTCGTTGCGCTGCACCCCGCAGATCTTGGGCGCCGTGGGGGAAGGGATCGCTTTCGCCGAGCGTCTCGTGGCGATCGAACTGAACGCGGCCACCGACAACCCCCTCGTCTTCGGGGAGGACGTGTTGTCCGGCGGGAATTTCCACGGACAGCCGATTGCGCTCGCTCTGGACGTGCTGGGAATCGCGCTCGTCACCCTCGCCGGCCTCGCCGAGCGGCGCCTGGAGCGAGTCGTGAATCCCGACCTCTCCTCCGGGCTGCCGGCGTTCCTGGCGCGCAATCCGGGTCTCGATTCGGGCTTCATGGCGGCACAGATCGCTGCGGCGGCCCTGGTGGCCGAGGCGAGGGTGCTGGCCACCCCGGCAAGCGTGCAGTCGATCCCCACCGAAGCAAACCAGGAAGACTTCGTCCCGATGGGGATGACGGCCGCGTGGAAGGCCGGGCGGATCTTCGACGATGCCGCGCGCGTGGTGGCGATCGAGCTGCTGGCCGGCGCGCAGGGTCTCGAGTACTTGAAACCCCTGCAGCCGGGACGCGGTGTGGTGCGGGTCTACGGTGCCGTGCGTCGCATCGCGGCGCCACTCATGGCCGATCGATCCATGGCGGAAGAAATCGAGCGTATGGCTGCGGCCATCCGTGCCGGGGACTGCGATCCCGAGGCGGTGCGGTGAGCGGCGCCCGCGTGGTGCGGGCCCCCCGCGGTTCGAAGCTCTCGTGCCGGGGCTGGATTCAGGAAGCCGCGTTGCGGATGCTCATGAACAACCTCGACCCCGAGGTCGCCGAGCGTCCCCAGGATCTGGTGGTGTACGGGGGGACCGGCCGCGCGGCGCGCAGCTGGGAGGCCTTCGACGCGATCGTGCGGACGCTGCGCACGCTGGGCGACGACGAGACGCTGCTGGTGCAATCCGGCAAGCCGGTGGGAGTGTTCACCACGCACCCCGATGCCCCGCGGGTCCTGATCGCCAACGCGAATCTCGTGGGGCGGTGGGCGTCCTGGGAGGTGTTCCGGGATCTCGAGCGGCGCGGCCTGATCATGTACGGGCAGATGACCGCCGGCTCCTGGATCTACATCGGGACGCAGGGCATCCTCCAGGGCACGTACGAGACCTTCGGCGCGGTGGCCCGGCGTCACTTCGGCGGCTCGCTCCGCGGCCGGCTGGTGCTGACCGGTGGACTGGGCGGCATGGGTGGCGCCCAGCCGCTGGCGGCGACGATGCAGGAGGGCGTGTGCTTGGCCGTGGACGTGGATCCGACCCGCGTCCAGCGCCGGCTCGAGACCCGGTACCTGGACAGGGCGACCGCCGACCTAGGCGAAGCGTTGCGCTGGTGTGATGCCGCCCGGCAAGCGGGCACGGCCCTGTCGGTCGGCGTGATCGGGAATTGTGCCGAGGTCGTGCCGGAGCTCTCCCGCCGCGGCGTGGTGCCGGACGTGCTCACCGATCAGACCTCGGCGCACGACACTCTGAACGGCTACGTCCCGGCCGGACTGCCGCTCGCGGATGCCATCGCGCTGCGCAGCTCTGATCCGCAGAGCTACGTTCGCCGCGCGGTGGAAAGCATCGCGGTGCATGTGCGCGCCCTGCTGGATCTCAAGCGCGCCGGAGCCGTCACCTTCGACTACGGCAACAACATCCGCACCGTCGCGGCCGACGCTGGAGTCCACGACGCATTCGAGATCCCGGGGTTCGTGCCGGAGTACATCCGGCCGCTGTTCTGCGCGGGGAAGGGGCCGTTCCGGTGGGTGGCTCTCTCGGGGGATCCTAAGGATCTGGAGCGAACCGATCGCCTGGTGCTCGAGTTGTTTCCCGACAATCAGCACCTCACGCGGTGGATACGACTGGTACGGGAGCGGGTAGCGTTTCAGGGGCTGCCCGCGCGCATTTGCTGGCTGGGGCAGGGGGAGCGTGCGCGCTTCGGCTTGGCGTTGAACGATCTCGTCGCCCGCGGAGAGCTTTCGGCGCCGATCGTGATCGGCCGGGATCATCTCGACACCGGTAGCGTGGCGTCGCCGTTCCGCGAAACGGAAGCGATGCGCGACGGATCCGACGCGATCGCTGATTGGCCCATTCTGAACGCACTGCTCAACACGGCGTCCGGCGCGTCGTGGGTGTCGTTTCACCACGGGGGCGGGGTCGGGATCGGGAACTCACTCCACGCCGGACAGGTGAGCGTGGCAGATGGCACGCCCGAGGCCGGCCGCCGTCTGGCGCGCGTGCTCACCAATGACCCGGGGATTGGGGTCGTGCGACACGCGGATGCGGGGTATCCCGAGGCGATCGCGACGGCGCGTCGCGAAGGGCTCCGGCTGCCAATGCTCGAGGCGAACGACTGACCGCGCAGCTGGTGGGCGCCCGGCAGGTGGTGACCTGCCGCGGGCCGGCGCGAGCACGCCGGGGCCGGGAGTTGGCGGAGCTGGAAGTGCTCTCGGACGCGGCCGTGCTGATCGAGGGCGACCGGATCGCCTGGGTCGGATCGCAACGCGAGGCGCGCGCGCGGTATCCGCGCCTCGAAGCCGTGGACCTGCCGGGCGTGCTCTTTCCCGGGTTCATCGACTGTCACACGCATGCCATCTTCGGCGCTCCGCGGCTCGACGACCACGAGCGGCGCGCGTCGGGCGAGAGCTACCAGGCGATCGCGACCGCGGGAGGTGGGATTCTGGAATCGGTGCGGGATGTGCGCGGCCGGTCTGAACACGAGCTCGAGCAGCTGGCCCGGAACCGGTTGATCACGCTGCGCGCGCACGGCAGCACGACGATCGAGGTGAAATCCGGGTACGGGCTCGAGCTCGAGACGGAGCTGAAGCAGCTGCGGGTGGTGCAGCGACTCGCGCGCACCGAGCGGCTGTCGCTCGTACCCACCTTCCTGGGCGCGCACGAAGTGCCACCCGAGTATCGGCTGCGGCGCGAGGCGTATGTGCGGTCGGTCATCGAGGACATGCTGCCCGCGGTGGCCCGGGAGGGTCTGGCGAAGGCCTGCGACGTCTTTTGCGAGCCAGGGGTGTTCTCGGTAACCGAGGCGCGTGCGGTGCTTGCCGCCGCCCGCGGGCACGGTCTCGCGACAAAACTGCACGCCGATGAGCTCGAGGGCTGCGGGGGCGCCGAGCTCGCCGCTGAGCTGGGCGCACTCTCGGCCGATCACCTGGCCGGAGTGTCGGACGCAGGCATCCGTGCGCTCGCCGCGACGTCCACGGTGGCGGTCCTGCTCCCGGCGACGATGAGTTTTCTGGGCAAACAGCGACAGGCGCCGGCGCGGCGCCTCATCGAGGCGGGAGCCGCCATTGCCCTCGCGAGCGATTTCAACCCCGGCAGCTCGCCCACGGTGGGGCTGCCGCTGGTGATGAGCCTAGCGGTGAGCCAGCTGGGCCTGCGCCATAGCGAGGCGGTGATGGCCGTGACCGTGAACGCCGCGGCGGCCCTCGGTCTGGAGCACGATCGCGGACAAATCGCGCCCGGGTTCGCGGCCGATTTGGTCGCGTGCGCGGTCGCGGACTGGAGAGAAGTGGCGTATTGGGTGGGTGCGAATCTCGTAACCGACGTCTGGACAGCGGGTTTCGCTTGTCCGCGTCCGGCGGGCCCGGTATCTTTAGGCTTCCATGTCGAAGCTTGAGAAGCTCAAAGAGCGAGCGCGCACCCACGAGGCTAAGGGAGACGCCCGAACCGCCATCGACACCTGGCTCGAAGTGCTGCGGGCGCAGGAGGACGAGAGCGATCCGAATCCCGATCTCGGCATCTTCAACCGCATCGGGGATCTCTTTCTGAAGGTGAAGGATCCCGGTCAGGCGGCCGACTACTACGACCGCGCCGTGGATCGGTATGCCGAGCTGGGCTTCCACAACAACGCCATCGCGATGTGTAACAAGGTGCTGCGCAACGCCCCGGGGCGTCCCACGACCTACTTGAAACTCGCCAAGCTGTATGCCGCAAAGGGTTTTTCGGGCGAAGCGAAGCAGAATTTCATCCAATACGCCGAGCGGATGCAGAAGGCGGGTGCGATCCAGCAGGCCTTCCAGGCGCTCAAGGAATTCGCCGACATCTCCTCGGAAGGAGAGCAGCTGCGCCAGATGCTCGAGGAGCATATGCGCGCGTATGGGGGACCGGAGCTGCAGGCGCGCCTGTCGTCACCGGGGCAGCGCACGACGGTGGCCACCCCCGCCGGACCCCCGAAACTGAAGCGGAAAACGTCGAGTCTCGTGTTCCTCGATCTCGACGAGCCGGCGAAAGCGAAGCCGGCACCTGGACGTCCGGTGGCGCCTCCCACCCGCCCGCCCGCGCTGCCCGCGCCTGTCGCGACGGCGCCTCCGCCCGCGCCCCCAGTTACGAAACCCGAGGTCCCGCAGCCTCCGGCCGGAGCGATTCAGACGATGAGCCTCGTCGAGGAACTCAACCTCACGCAGGGGGCCGAGGCACTCGACGGGCTCGAGGTGACGGGGGAGGACTTCCAGCAGGTTCGCAACACTGTTTCCGGCATCCGCTCGATCCGTGACGAGGACCTGATGGCCGACGCCGGGCCGCTGGCGGGTCTCGAGCCGACGACCGTCCCCGACGTGGGGGAACCGACCGCGGTCGAGCCGATCGCGGACATGTCGCTCGTGGACGAGTCTGTGGCGGAGGCGGTAGAGGGGGTCGAGGACGCTGTGGCGCAAGTCCCGCCCCACCCGCCCGCGGCCCATCCCCCTAAGCGTAAGACCGTCGTCGAGATTCCGCCGCTGGAGCTCGAACCCGATTTCGATGCAGATGTCGTGGAGACCTCCACCACCGCGCACGAGCATGAGGTGGATGACGAGCCCCTGAGGATCGACGACGGCCCCTCACCGGCGATCGATCTCGGTCTTGAGGTGGTCAAGGAAAACGACGAAGCGCCTGCCCTGGTATTCGAGGGGCTCGCCCAGGAAACTCCGGCCGCCCCGACGATCGAGGAGCTCGAGTCGCTTGTGGCGGACGATCCTGACGACGCCGAGGCCCACCAGGCGCTGGGTGAGGGGCTGATCGAGGCGGGGGAGCGGGAGCGCGGCATCGAGGAGCTCGATATCGCCACCGGTGGATTCGAGGGCGCCGGGAACCTCCCGCATGCCCAGGGGCTGGTCGATGAAATCCTCCGGCTCGATCCGAACAGCGTGCGGCACCGGCAGAAGCAGGTCGAGTTCGCGTTCAAGTCCGGCGACAAGGCCAGCCTGATCGAGGCGTACATTGAGCTTGCCGATACGCTGCTACGGGCCGATTTGGCGGACAAGGCCCGGGCGGTGTATGAGCGGGTCGTGGAGCACGACCCGAAGAACGATCGGGCCCGCGCGGCGCTGGCGATGCTCGCTCCCGTGCCCGCGCCGCCCAAGCGGGAAGGGAAGGTGGCGGCGAAGGACGCCAAGATGCGCGTGCGAGACGAAGCGGGTGAAGCGGGCGACTTCGTCGACCTGGGCGCCATGATCCTCGAGGAGGACGAAGCGCCGCGCGACACGCGCATGAAGGTGGAGGATGAGGAGCCGACCGGGGATGAAGAGCAGGATTTTCGCGAGATGCTGGCGCGATTCCGGCAGGGAATCGACGAGAACATCGAGGAAACCGATTTCCAATCGCACTACGATCTCGGCGTGGCCTTCAAGGAAATGGGGCTGCTCGACGAGGCGATCGCCGAGTTCCAGAAGGCGCTGCGGGCGCCGGACGGCAAGCTCCGCACGTCGGAGGCCCTTGGAGTCTGCTTCCACGACAAGGGCGCGTTCGGAGTGGCCGAATCGATCCTGCGCCGGGCGCTGGACCTGCCGTCCACCGGCGATCAGGAGCGCCTCGGCATCCTGTACTGGCTGGGCCGGTCGCTCGAGGAGCAGGGCAAGACGACCGAGGCGCGCGATCTGTACGGCCGCGTATTCGCGGTGGAGATCCGCTTCAAGGACGTGGGGGCGCGCGTGAAGGCGCTCGCCAAGGCGCGCTAGCATGAGCGAGCAGGTCACCCGGGTCACGCTGTCGGACCTACAGCGGCCGGTCGCGGACGATCTCGAGCGCGTCGCCCTCGAGCTGCGCCGGAGTATCGCCGCCGACTTCCCCATCATCGCCGACGCCAACGACCACCTGCTCCGGATGAAGGGCAAGCTATTCCGTCCCACACTGCTGTTGCTCAGCCATCGCGCCGCGGGGTGTGAGGACGGCCGGATCGTGGCGCTGGCCGCCGTGGTGGAGCTGATTCACCTGGCGACCCTGGTCCACGACGATTCGGTGGACCACTCCGCGCTGCGGCGCGGCATGCCGACACTCAACGCCTTGTTTTCCCATCAGGTCGCCGTCATCATGGGGGACTATCTCTACTCCCGGGCCATCATCGAGCTGGTTCGGGTCGGAGACCTCGAGCCCTTGCGCGTGTTCGCGCGGGTGACCAACGAGATGTCGATCGGGGAGATGCGCCAGCTCGAGGCCCACGACAAGCTCGCGTATGGTGAGACGCAGTACGATCTCCTGATCCGAGCCAAGACGGCCTCGCTGCTGTCGGGCGCATGCGAAGTGGCTGCGCTGCAGGCTCCGGCGGCGGTGCGCGACGCCCTGAGCCGCTTCGGCATGCTGTTGGGCATGGCGTTCCAGATCACGGACGACCTGCTCGATTACACGCAGTCCGAAGCGGTGACGGGCAAGCCCTCCGGCCTGGATCTGAAGGAGCACAAGGTTACGTTGCCGCTCATTGCCGCGCTGCCCCGGCTCTCGGCCGCGCAACGACAGGTCGTGACCCGGTTGATGGCCACCGCCGATCCGACCGACGCCCAAGTGGCGGAAGTGATTCAGCTGGCAGAGGCCGCCGGCGGGCTGGACTACGCGCGTCGCCGGGCGCTGGAGCTGGCCCAGCAAGCCGACGCGGAGCTCGTGGTGCTGCCGCCCTCGCCCGCACGGGAAGCCCTGCGCGACAGCATCGCCTACGCCGTCGAGCGCCGGAGCTAACGCGTGGCGCGCGGTCCACGGCGTCCGCTATTTTACCTGGGAGTGCTTGCGGCCGGGTTCGTTCTGGGCGGCTTTCTCCATGCACTGCTCCGCCGATTTCTGCCGCAGGGCGCTGCGAAAGAGTTCTTCACCACCGCGGTGACGCCGACCTTCGGGCCGGTGCATCTGGACCTCCTGGTGGTGTCGATCACGTTGGGGCCGATCGGGCTCGAGGTATCGCTGCTGTCCGTGCTGGGCGTGGCGATCGCCTACTTCGTGGCACGGTCGCTCTTCTAGAGGAGCCGCATATGGAATTGTCGCTGCCGCACATCCTGATTCTGCTGGTCATCGCGCTGCTGGTGTTCGGGGCGAAGCGTATCCCCGAAATCGGCTCGTCACTGGGGAAGGGGATCCGCGAGTTCAAGAACAGTCTCAAGGAGGTGGGATCGGAGCAGCCTCAGCCGCCCCTGCCGCCGCCGCCGTCCGGGACGTCCGGCGCGGTGCCTCCGAGTGGGGGAGAGCCAAAGCGCCTCAATCAGTAGGGCGGGAGGCAGGGCGATGGGGAATCTCAGCGCCGGCGAGATCGTGATCCTGTTGGTGATCGCGTTGCTCGTATTCGGAGGGAAAGGACTACCGGAGGCCGGTCGGAGTATCGGCAAAGGACTGCGGGAGTTCCGTCGTTCCCTGAACGAGGCGCAGGACGCCATGGGTCGCTCTGACGATCCGTTGCCGCCACGCTCGCCAGACGCGCTGACCGCACCGAAGCGCCTGGTCGAATAAACCGCGCCGCCGGCTAGCGCCGTTCCACCTGTCTCTCAGGCGGCGCTCCAGCACCAGGTTCGATGAGGTGGAACGGTGCTAGCTGCCGGCGGCGGTGCTCTGGACCCGGAAGATCTCCTTCCGCCGATCCACCACGTTGGCCCGCTGGCGCAGGGCCGCGAAGTACTGCTCGACGCGGGCCTGACGCGCGGCCTGGAGCAGGCCCTCCCGCTGGGCATCGCGCTGCGCCAGCCACGATGCGGAATCGGCGAACGTGCGAGCGAGCGATTCGATGATGTAGGCCCGGTGTTCTCCCGTGATGACCCCGCTGCGCTGGCCGATGCTCAGCCCGAAGGCCGCCCCGATCACCTTCGGCTCCAACTGGAGCGCGGGGGGGGGACGCAACCGGCTGAACGGCCCTGCCCGATCCGCACGCCATCCGTGCGCGGCGGCGCCCGGCTGGAGTGTCGGGGATGACTGGAGCTGGTCGGCGATCTGTTCGGCGCGCGCCCGCCACAGCGTCGCCTTCTTCTGGAGTCTGGCCTGATAGACCACTTGATCGCGCACCTGTGCGAGCGGGGCGAGGCCCGCCGGCGTCACGGAATCCACCCGGAATACGTAAAAGGCGCCTTCGCCTTCGATCACCGGGCTCGTTTGGCCCGGCGCATGCTCGAACGCCCACACGCTCACGTCGGGAACGACGTACTTGCCGAGCACCATCCGATCTCCATCGATCAGCTTTGGCGCCCGTCCTACCGGTAATCCCAGTCGCTGCGCCGCGCTGTCGAGCAGCGAGCCGCTGTCCCGTTCGGCGGCAAAGCGGTCGAGGCTGTCGGCGCTCGATTCGACCGAATCCCGATGCGCTCCAGCCAGCTCGATTGGCACGAGAATGTGCCGCGCGCGCACGGAATCACCGCGCGCGGAATCGACGCGGATCAGGTGATACCCGAAGCTGGACCGTACCGGAGCGGAAACCTGCCCGACGGCCAGGCGCCGCAGACCCGCCAGGAACAGCGTATCGAAGCCGGGCTGGTTGCGCCTGATCCAGC
This sequence comes from uncultured Gemmatimonadaceae bacterium, assembly GCA_964599725.1. Classification (GTDB taxonomy): domain Bacteria; phylum Gemmatimonadota; class Gemmatimonadetes; order Gemmatimonadales; family GWC2-71-9; genus DASTHG01. The sequence goes on from CAZRGT010000044.1 coordinate 77,202, forward strand.
CGAGGTCCCCACCCTGCCGACCGGTCCCGGTATCGGACGACTCCCGGCGCGCCACGTCCTCGAATTTCGCCTGGCTGGCGGCCGCGTCGGCTCGCAGCGTGGCCGCGCGTGCCAGCGCGGCCGCCGTGTCGGATGTGCTGGGTCGCCCCGGCAGCGCCACGAAGCTGAGCCACGCGGCCGCCGGGCGCATGAAATCCTGCTCGTGCGCCCGGTAGTAGCGCGCCAGATCGTCGTCGCTCGGCACGGCCTCGGAGTCCGGGATCTGCTCCGGCCCGATGGCGAGCCACGCGATCGTCGCGGAGTCGTGCTGGTCGCGATAGACGCGCCACAGCTTGGCGTCGGAGACGTAGAGATCGGCGGTGACGTACTGCAACAGCTTCACCTGCGGGATCTGTTGACGATAGCGGGCCTCGAGCTGGACCAGGAACTCCGGGCTGGAGCCGCTCTGCAGGAAGCGCTGCCACTTGTTGGGATCGAATTGTCCGTTGGTTTGAAACTCGGCGACCTGGTACACCTCGGGCGGTGGCGAGGTCTGCGCGGCGTCGCGGACTTCCTGGTCCGTGACGGTGATGCCCAGGCGGCGCGCCTCGTGCTCGATCAACACATCGCGGGTCAGCTGCTCCACGATCTGGTCTTCGATCTGCTTTTCGTCTTCGCGCGTCACGTTGCCGCCGGACCTCTGGCGCGCCTGTTCCATGGCGCCCTGGAGGGCGGCCTGGTACTGCGGCAGGTGGATCGGCTCGCCGTCGATTCGGAGGACGACGTCGCTCCCCCCCGAACCAGTGCCGGTCGCTCCCATGGCGACGTCGAACACGAGCCAGCCGATGAAACTCGCGGCAAGGATGTAGAACACCCATTTGGTGTTCTCCCGCATCGCACGCATCATTGGGTTCGGAAACTCCGGGCGAAAGAGGTCAGAGGGGAGATAAGTCTAAGCGCGACAACGAACAAACTCAAGTTTGAGCGGCGTGGTTACATTGACAGTTTGGCCGGCCGATCACTAACTTAGACCAATCCCCACAAAGACTTAGGCTGTGGCGTACACCAGCGAGATCGAGAAGCTCGAAGCGCGCTATCGCGAGAATCCCAAGGGGCGGAACTTCGCGCCCTTGGCAGACGCGTATCGCAAAGCGGGGCTTATAGATAACGCGATCGAGCTGTGTCAGGCTGGCCTCCAGGTCCACGCCGACTACGTCAGCGGTCACATCGTTCATGGTCGCTGCCTGGTCGACAAGAAGGACGACACCGGTGCCGAAGCGGTGTTCCGCCGGGTCCTCGATCTCGATCCCGAGAACATCCTCGCGCTGAAGGTCCTGGCAGAAGTCGCTGAGCGAAATGACCGGTTCGACCAGGCCGTCGAGTGGCTGACTCGGTTGCTCTTGGCTGACCCGATGAACGGCGAGGCCGCCGATGGCCTGTCGCGCGTTCGCGGCAAGGCCGCCGCCTCGCCGACCAAGCCGACTCCGGCGATCGCCATGCCCGGCGCGACGGCGGTGATGGCGTTGGAGGCCCAACCCCCGCTCCAGGTCGAGCACGAGGAATTGGAGATCGGGGTCACGGGGAGCGCCAAGGCAGGGCGGCCACCCCGCCTCTCCATCGAGCACATGGAAGGACCGTTCAACGCGGATCTCGCTGAAGCCCCGACCGCGGCTATCGAGCAGCCCGATTTCGAGCTGGAACGGACCTCCGAACCGCCGTCGGCATCGTCGGCGCCAACAGCTGAAGTCGAGAGTTACGACGGGACCGTCGATTTCACGGCCGTGGCTGCGCAAGTCCCGCCGACCGAGGGAATTCAGCTTGACCAGCCCGTCGAAGCGGCTCCGGATTCCGGGCTCGTGGTCGAGGGCCTGGCACGCACGCAGTACGAGGGCAGCGGGATGTTCAAGGTCGATGCCGACACGTCTCCGCCCGAGCCGCCCGCGGGCCCCGCGGCCGATCTTCCGTTGATCATGCCGGAAGACGTCGAGCCAGTGGCCGCGCTGGTCGAGAGCCCGGTGGCGTCGGGCGACAGGCCGACTGCTCCGGTGCAACTACTGGATGACGATGGGGCCGCCGATACCGCGACGCTGTCGCAAGCGGAGCCGGTGGTGACCGAAACGATGGCGGAGCTGTATCTCCGGCAAGGCCATCGGGACGAAGCCCTGCGCGTGTATGAGGCGCTGGCGGCGCAACGCCCGTTGGACGAGCGATTGCAGGAGAAGGTCGCGGAGCTCTCGACTCCCAAGCCGCGGCATTCGGGCCGGGGACAGTCCGCCGCGGCGTTTCTCAAGGGGATCTTGAGCGCACGACCGGGTGGACCGGCGCCGCTGCCGCTGAAAACACCCCATCCGGCGCCGATGCCAGCGGCGGCCGCACACGTTCCCGTCGCCGAACTGGTCGTGCCCGCGTCCGAAGACGGGCAGCCGGGCTCGCCGGCACCTGGAACCCCCACCCGACCCGCGAGTGACGCGATCTCGCTCGATTCAGTATTCGGGGACGAAGGAGGTCGCGGGTCGATCCCGGCGCTCTCCGAGCCGGTGCCGGACAAGCCCAGCAAGCTGCCGCCGGCGACCGGCGGGTTTTCCTTCGACGACTTCTTCGGGACATCGGCGGCGCCCGCTTCGGGGTCCGGTAAAGGGTCCGCCTCAAACTCGCGACCGCCCCGTCCCACCGGGCGCTCCCGCTCCCCTGAGCAGGAAGAGGATCTGGATCAGTTTCAGGCTTGGCTGAAGAGCCTCAAAGCCTAGTGCGTATCGCAGTTCTGAACGGCCCCAATCTCAACCTGTTGGGCGCTCGCGAGCCGGAGTTCTACGGGCCGGAAACGCTCGACGAGATCGAAGCGGCGGTTCGCGTCCAGGCGGCGACGCTGGGCGTCGAGTGCGTCTGGACGCAGACGAATCACGAAGGGGAGCTGGTCGAGGCGATCCAGGGGCTGCGCGGCACGGCCGACGGCGCGTTGATCAATGCGGCCGCGTTCACTCATACGAGTCTTGCCCTCCGCGACGCCGTGCTCGCGGTGGGCGTCCCGTTCGTGGAGGTACACCTGTCCAACATTTTCGCCCGCGAGCCGGAACGCCGCCGTTCCCTCCTGGCCGATCTCGCGCTGGGCATCGTAGTCGGCTTCGGTGCGGACAGCTATCGATTGGGGCTCGACGGGCTGGTCCGCCGTCTGACTGCCCGCCGTGGGACCTGACCCCCGATCGGAGCGCCACGCGGCCCTCGCCGAGCTGCTGGCGACGGAGGGGCTCGACGCGTTACTCGTGACGTCGCTTTCGAACATTCGCTACCTCACGGGGTTCTCCGGCTCGGCGGCACTTGGCATCGTGACCGCGCGCGGGTTGCTGCTGGTCACGGATTCTCGCTACGAAGCGCAGGCCCGCGCCGAGGTGGACGGCGCGGCGCGCGTGGTGATCGAACGGACCAGCGCGTGGGAACGACTCTTCAAGGAGCTAGGGTCGTTCGGCCCGCTGGAGACGATCGGGTACGAAGCCCACGCGGTGTGGGCCAAGGATGCGCAGCGGCTCGCCGCGACGGCCACGGCCTGGCAATGGCGGGCGGCGCCCGAGCTCGTCGAGCGCCTGCGGTTGCGCAAGACGCCGGCCGAGGTGGCGGCGATCCGAGCGGCGGCGGCGCTCACGGGCGAGGCGCTCCGGGCGACGCTGTGTGCGGTGCGCGTCGGGCAGACCGAGTGCGAGATCGCGGGCATGCTCGAGGGGCATCTGCGCCGGTGCGGCAGCGAGGCGCACCCGTTTCCGACGATCGTCGCCTCGGGCGAGCGGACGGCGTGGCCGCATGCCCGTACCAGCTCGCGGCCGGTGGCGCGGGGCGAGTGGCTGCTGCTAGACTTTGGCGCTCAGGTGGACGGCTATTGTGCCGACGTGACCCGCACCGTGGTGGTGGGGGCGCGCGCCACCGAGGGGCAGCGGGTGTTGTATGAGTTGGTCCAATCGGCGCAGCGCGGGGCCCGGGAGCGGATTCACGCCGGGATGACGGGCCGTGAGGCGGATGCGCTGGCCCGCGACGTGATCGAGGCGCGGGGATTCGGCGATGCGTTCGGGCACTCCCTGGGCCACGGACTGGGGCTCGAAGTGCACGAGGCGCCACGGCTGGCCCGGACCAACGCCGAGCCCCTGCCAGTCGACGCCGTCGTAACGATCGAACCCGGCATTTACCTGGGCGGGCAGGGTGGTGTGCGCATCGAGGACGACGTTCATCTGGCGACGAACGGGCCGGTGTTGTTGTCGGACGGCGTCACGGATCTGTTGGAGTTGGCCTGAGACCACGGTGCGCCGGGCGGCGCATTGACGGAAGGCTTCTCGGGGTGGTCTATTTGGACTCCGTATCACGCACCCAGACGACATGAACCTGGACCTCATCGGGCAGTTGGTCAAAATCCTGAAGGACGCACCGGAGCTCGGGGCGATTGAAGTGCGCCGCGGGCTATTCGGGCTTTGGGCGTCCGTCCGGGTGTCCAAGTCGGGGCATGCCGCGGCGGCCCAGTCGGTCATGGTGGCCGCGGCGCCGGGGTATGCCCCAGCCGGCGCGGCCAATCCGGCCGGGTCCGCCCTGGCGGCCCCACCGGCGGCGATCTCGCCGTTGCTCGAGATCAAGTCGCCGATGGTGGGCACGTTCTACAAGGCTCCGGAGCACGGAGCCGAAGCGTACGCGAAGGTCGGGACCCGGGTGGCGCCGGGGCAGGTCGTCTGCATCATCGAAGCCATGAAGATCATGAACGAAATCGAGTCCGAGGTGCAGGGCGTCATCCGCGAGGTGTGCGTGGATAATGCCCAGCCCGTGGAGTTCGGCCAGGTCCTTTTCCGGGTGGATCCCCATGCCTGACGCAGCCCAAGGCAGCCCGCCGCCGTTCAACTTCAAGGTGGCTATCACGCAGATGGTCCAGCGTAACGGGTCGGACCTGCTTCTCAAGGTAGGGCGCCCGGCGACGATCCGTGTCAACGGCGATCTCGTGGCGCTGGAGACGCAGCCGCTCAAGCCGGAAGAGTTGAAATCGCTCGCCGAGCAGATCATGACGCCGCGTCAGGTGAAGGAGTTCGCCGAGCACAAGGAGGCGGACTTCGCGATCGGCGTGCCGGGCGTGGGGCGCTTTCGGACCAACGTGTATCAGCAGCGCGGTACCGTGGCGTTCGCGTTCCGCGCCATTCCGTACGAGGTGAAGACGATTCGCGAGCTCAATCTGCCGCCGGTGCTGGAGGAGATCGCCTTGCGGCCGCGCGGGCTCGTGCTGGTGACCGGGGTCACGGGCTCGGGTAAATCGACGTGTCTCGCGGCGATGATCAACCACCTCAACGCCAGCCGGCGCGTGAATATCATCACGATCGAAGACCCGATCGAGTTCCTCCATCGCGACAATGCTTCCAATATTTCACAGCGCGAGGTCGGCAACGACACGCTGTCGTTCGGCTCGGCGCTGCGGCACGTGCTGCGGCAGGATCCCGACGTCATTCTGATCGGCGAAATCCGGGACATGGAGACGCTCGACACATCGCTCAAGGCGGCGGATACGGGTCATCTCGTGTTCTCTACGCTGCATACGACCGATGCGACACAGACGATCAACCGCGTGATTTCGTTCTTCCCGCCGCACCAGCACGACGAAGTGCGCCACCTGCTCTCGACCGCGCTGCAGGCGGTCGTGTCGCTGCGTCTCGTGCCGCGCAGGGACGCCAAGGGGCGCGTGCCGGCGGCGGAGGTGCTGATCAATACGGCGGCCGTGGCGGAGAACATCCGCGACCTTACCAGGTCGCTCGACATCCCCGACCTGATCGCGGAAGGCTCGATCCAGTACGGGATGCAGAGCTTCGACCAGTCCCTGTTCCAGTGGTATCAACAGGGCATGATCAGCTACGAGAGCGCAATCTTCTACGCGACAAACCCCAGCGAGTTCGCCCTCAAGGTGTCGGGGGTGGACGCGTCGGGCAGCAAGCTCGGCTCGCCCGGGGCCTCGGCCGGGGTCGAGTCGATCAGCCTCACGAGCTGATGTTCCGGAAGGTGCTGATCGCGAACCGCGGGGAGATCGCCCTGCGGGTGATTCGCGCCTGTAAGGAGCTAGGCATCGCCACCGTCGCCGTCTATTCCGAGGCGGACCGCGAGTGCCTGCACGTGCGCTTCGCCGATGACGACGTCTGCATCGGCCGGCCGCCGAGCCGAGACAGTTACCTCAACATTCCTCGCATTATCGCCGCGGCCGAAATCACCGGCGCCGACGCCATCCACCCGGGCTACGGGTTCCTGGCGGAGAACGCGGAATTCGCCGAGATTGTGCGGACCTCCGGGATCGCGTTCATCGGGCCGACGCCGGACCAGATCCGGCAGATGGGCGACAAAGCCGCCGCCCGCAAGCTCGCCCAGCAGCTCAAGATGCCCACGGTGCCGGGCTCGCCCGGGCCGGTGGAAAGCGCGGAGGACGCGATCGCCATCGCCGGCCAGATCGGGTTCCCGGTGATCATCAAGGCCGCGGCGGGCGGAGGCGGGAAGGGCATGCGCGTCGCGGCCGACGCCGACGCGTTCACGCAGGCCTACCACCTTGCCCGCCAGGAAGCCCTCGCGGCCTTCGGGTCCGATCAGGTTTACATCGAGAAGTACCTCGCCCGCCCGCGGCACATCGAGATCCAGATCATGGGCGACCAGCACGGCAACGTGATGCACCTGTGCGAGCGTGATTGCTCGATCCAACGGCGCCACCAGAAACTGATCGAGGAGGCGCCGAGCCCGGCCTTGGATCAGCCGCTGCGCGAACGGATCGGCGCCGCGGCGGTCGAGTTGGCCTCCGCGATCCAGTACGTCGGCGCCGGGACGGTCGAGTTTCTGCTCGATACCGACGGGTCGTTCTACTTCATGGAGATGAACACGCGCATCCAGGTGGAGCATCCCGTCACGGAGATGTGCACCAACTTCGATCTCGTAAAGGAGCAGATCCGCGTCGCCGCGGGCGAGCCATTGTCGATGGTGCTGCACGGGAGTCGCCTGCGCGGGCACGCGATAGAGTGTCGCGTCAACGCGGAGGATCCGGCGCGCAACTTCCAGCCATCGCCGGGGCTGATCACGGCGTACCATCCGCCCGGCGGTCCCGGCGTCCGCGTCGATACGCATGTCTACGACGGCTACACCGTCCCGCCGTATTACGACTCGCTGCTGGCGAAGGTGATCGTGCAGGGCAACGATCGCGAAGAAGCGATCGCCCGCATGCGTCAGGCGCTCGACTCGTTTATCATTGAGGGCGTGACGACGACGATCCCCTTCCTCGGTCGGGTCATGCGCCACCCCGACTTCGTCGCCGGGAAGATCGACACCAAGTTCCTCGAGCGCGAGCCGCAGCTGCTCAACGATTCGGCATGAAGCTCGACGTCTATTTCACCCCTCTCGGCCTCACCGCGGGAGATCTCGCCGGCCGGGGGGTCGTCGTCATCGACGTACTGCGCGCCACGACGTCGATTGTGACGGCGCTGGCGAGCGGAGCCCGGGCCGTCGTTCCTGCGGCGACCTCCGAGGAAGCCGTCAAGATGACCGCCAACCTGGAGCGCGACGGCTTCGTCCTCGCCGGAGAGCGGAAATACCTGCCGATTCCGGGGTTCGCCCTGGGTAACTCGCCTGGCGACATGACCCCGGAACAGGTGGGCGGCAAGACGGTCTACCTCGCCACCACCAACGGGACCCCGGCGCTGGTCGCGGCGCAGGGGGCGGATGCCGTGCTGGTCGGCGCCGCTATCAATTTCAGCGCCTTCGCCGAGCGGGCGCGCGCATTATTCATCGAGCGGAGCGACCTCGCCATCATCTGCGCCGGGCACGAGAAGCAATTCGCCTTGGAAGATGCCTACGTCGCCGGTCGCCTCGTGAAGGACGTGAAGAAGCGGCTGCGGCGCGTGGAACTGAACGATGGCGCAGGCGTCGCCCTCGCCCTCACCCAGCGCTACAAGGACTGGCAGGACGCCTTGAAAACCTGTGAAGCGGGGCGGACGCTCCAGGCGTTGGGGCTCGGGGACGACGTGCGATTCAGCGCTCAGGTCGACCGGTTCGCCAACGTGCCCATCTACAGCGAGCGTCGCATCACATGAATCCGAAGGCGCGGGCCGAGCTGATCGGCGTCGGCGCCCTCGTCGTCGGACTGTTCCTCGGACTCACCCTCCTGCCGTGGCACGTCACCGGGGGCGTCGGCGGCCGGCTCGGCGCGCTCTGCTGGCATGGTCTCGGCGTGGGGGCCGTCCTGCTCCCCGTGCTCGGGGTCGGATGGGCCCTCGCCGCGTTTGGTCGGCTGGGCTCCCTGTCAACCCCGCGGGTGGCGGTGCTCGTCGCCGGCCTCATCCTGCTCGGACCGTACGCCGTCGGGATCGTCGGTCGCGTGGATCTCGCGTTTCCCGCCGACTACTTGCACTGGAGCACGCCACAGCAATTGGTTGGCATCGTTCCCGGCTGGATGGCCAGTGCCGTGACCGGCGCGCTCGGCACGGCCGGCGGCGCCCTGATCGGGCTGTTCGCCGTTTCCGCGCTGGGCATTCTCACGATCGGGTGGCACCCGTTGGCGCTGTTGCGGGCGAGCGAGGGCGGCCTCGAGACCGCGGACGCCGAGCGTCGCAGCCGCAAATCCGCGCGCGAGGGCAAGGGCGGCGCTCCGTTCAAGGAAGATGCGATTCCGGCATTTGCTCCGGTGATGGCGGCGCCCGACCGCCGCGAAGACAGTCGCCGCAAGGTGAAACTGGTGTCCCGCCCGCCGGCTCCCCTGCCGATCCCGGAAGGTGTTCTCATCCCACCGCCCGAGCTACTCACGGCGCCCACCTCGGAGGATCTCGATCCGGGCACCGCAGAGATCGACGCGATGGGGCACCGGCTGGTGGCAACGCTCGAGACGTTCCGGGTGGGGGGAACGATCGCCGATCGCACCGTGGGGCCGGTCGTGACGCGGTACGAGCTGGAGCCGAGTCCCGGGGTGAAGATCGGGCGCATCGCCTCGCTCGCCGACGATCTGGCGCTCGCCATGAAAGCCCGCAGCCTGCGGATCGTGGCCCCGATTCCTGGCAAGGCCCGCGTCGGGATCGAGGTGCCGAATCCGCGGGCCCGGATGGTCACGATCCGTGAGCTGATCGACAACGCCCGCTTCCGCGCGCACGGGCGGATACTGCCCGTCGCGTTGGGGCGCGATCTGGAAGGTCAGGAGGTCTACGATGATCTCGCGAAGATGCCGCACCTCCTGATAGCGGGCGCGACCGGATCAGGCAAGTCGGTGTGCATCAACACCATCGTGACGAGCCTCATCTATGCCTATCCGCCGGAGACGCTGAAACTGCTGATGGTCGACCCCAAGATGGTCGAGCTGTCGATGTACAAGGATCTGCCCCATCTCGGCCTGCCGGTGGTGACCAATCACCACAAGGCCGCAACCGTACTCAAGTGGGCCGTGTGGGAAATGGAGCGGCGCTACAAGCTGCTGCACGCCAACGGGGCTCGGAACATCGGCGATTTCAATCGCAAGGTGACCGACGGCAAGCCGCTCAAGGGCCCGCGGGAGACACTGGCGACGCTTGCCGGGGTCACCAAGGAACAGCCGTTCGAGGAGGGCGCGTACAAGGACGGGATCCTGCCCTATATCGTCGTCGTGGTGGACGAACTCGCCGACCTGATCCTGACCGTGCAGGGCGAGATCGAAACGCCGCTGGCGATGCTGGCCCAAAAGGCTCGGGCGATCGGGATCCACTTGCTGCTCGCCACGCAACGGCCATCCGTGAATGTCATCACCGGTCTCATCAAGGCGAATTTCCCGTGCCGCATCGCGTTCCGGGTGTCGGCCAAGGTGGACAGCCGCACCATCCTGGATCAAAACGGCGCCGAAACCCTGCTGGGCAACGGCGACATGCTGTTTCTTCCGCCGGGCAAGAGCGAACCGCTCCGGGTGCAGGGCGCCTACATCTCGACCGACGAAACCGAGCGACTGATGGAGTGGTACCGGGGACACGCGTCCGGGGCGGTGGCGGAGCAGACGCAAGCGGCCATCGAAGGCCAGGTCGCGGCGATTCAGGCCGCGGAAACCACGGAGGGTGGAGCCGATGGGGGCGGGGACCCCGGGGACCGCGACCCGTTGTTCCGCCAGGCCGCCGAAGTGTGCATCCAGAATCAGCTCGGCTCTACCTCGTTGCTGCAGCGCCGCATGAGCATCGGCTACGGTCGCGCCGCCCGCGTCATCGACCAGCTCGAGATGGCGGGGATCCTGGGTCCCGCCAACGGCAGCAAGCCGCGGGACGTGCTCGTGGGGCTCGAGGAGCTGGACGAGATCTGTGGATGATCGCGTAGATCGGACACCGTGGGCGCAGTTCCGGTTAGGTGGTTCGTCGGTGGCGCCCTACGTTGCCCAGTGTGTACAGCGGCCTGCGCAGCGATCCAGCGGATTGGAAGGACGAACGGCAGCGACAAGGGCTCGCGGCGGAAGAGCAGGCGATCCGCTACCTCATGAGTCGCGGTTGGAGCGTGCTGGCCCATCGCTGGCGGGTCGGGCGCGCGGAAATCGACATCGTGGCCCGGCGCGGGGCCCTGGTGACGTTCGTCGAGGTGAAGGCGCGGCGGGGCGAGGGATTCGGCAGTCCGCTCGAAGCGATCACGGGCGCCAAGCGACGGGAATTGGTGAAGGCCTCCAGGGTCTGGATCGACCGGCATGGTCGGCCGTCCGATATCTATCGATTCGACTGTATCGCCTTACTGAACAATAAGTTACAGCACCTGGAAGACGCATTTCGGCCTGGTTGGCGCTAAAACACACTTCGGTATATATTCGGGTCTCCTTCAAACGACGAGGCCCGCAACTCATGGCGAGGATTCTCATGGCGGCCGATCCCAAAGACAGCGACCAACTGACCGACGAGCGCCGCAAGGCGCTGAATCTGGCCATCGCCCAGATCGAGAAGACCTGTGGCAAGGGCTCGATCATGCGGATGGGGTCGGATTCACCCCGCGTGCGGGTCGCCGCGATCTCCACCGGGGCGATCAATCTCGACGCGGCCATCGGTATTGGCGGTATCCCGCGCGGTCGCGTCACCGAAATCTTCGGCCCGGAATCGAGCGGCAAGACGACGCTCGCGTTGTCGCTCGTCGCGAATGCGCAGAGAGCCGGTGGCGCCGCCGCCTATATCGACGCGGAGCACGCCCTCGACGTGGAATACGCCAAGAAGCTCGGCGTGGACATCGACAACCTCCTGGTGTCCCAGCCCGACACCGGCGAGCAGGGGCTCGAGATCACGGAGATCCTCGTGCGCTCGGGGGCCGTAGACATCGTCGTCGTCGACTCGGTCGCCGCGCTCGTGCCCAAGGCCGAGATCGAAGGCGAGATGGGCGATTCGCACATGGGATTGCAGGCCCGGTTGATGAGCCAGGCGCTGCGCAAGCTCGCCGGGTCAATCAACCGCTCGCGCACCTCGGTGGTCTTCATCAATCAGCTGCGCGAGAAGATCGGCGTGATGTTCGGCAACCCGGAAACCACCACGGGCGGCCGGGCGCTCAAGTTCTACGCCTCCGTCCGGCTCGACATGCGCCGCATCGCACCGGTGAAGGATCGCGAAGTGGTGATCGGCAACCACGTGCGGGTGAAGGTCGTGAAGAACAAGGTGGCGGCGCCGTTCCGCCAGGCCGAGTTCGACATCATGTTCGACGAAGGCATCAGTCGCGAGTCGTTGCTGGTGGATATCGCGGCCGAGGCTGGCATTATCGAGAAGTCCGGCGCCTGGTACACGTATGGGAAGGATCGCATCGGGCAGGGACGGGAAAACGCCAAGTTATACCTCAAGGACCATCCCGACATGGCGCTCGAGGTCGAGGGCCGGGTGAAAGAACACCTCGGTGTGAAATCGACCGTGTCGACGTCGGCCGATGAAGAGCCGCCTGCCGGCGAAGAGTGAAGTGGCGGTTCTCACCGGCTTCGCCCTCGATCCCCGCCGCCCGGACTACCGGGTCCTGGAGGTGGACCGGGGGCGATTCGCGTCGTTGCCTGACGTGGCGCTCCAGGGTCTGGGGCTCGCGGTGGGCGTGACCATCGGTCCCAAGCTCTTGGATCGTCTGCAGCACCTAGCCGACGTCGAAGCCGCCCACCGCGCCGCGCTGCGCGCCCAGGCGCGTCGGCCTCACGCCTATCGTGATCTGCAGCGTCGTCTGGTTCAGAAGCAGCATCCTCCCGCCGCCGTGGTCTCGGCACTGGAACGGTTGGTGAGCCTCGGACTGCTCGACGACCGGCAGTTCGCCGAGCACTATGTCGCGACCCGTGCGCCCCGGGGGCGCGGGCCCACGCGGCTGCTGAGGGATTTGCTGCACCAGGGTCTCGACCGGCGCGTCGCCGAAGAGGCAGTGCAGGCGACACTGGTTGCGGAAGGCATCGACGTGGACGAAGCGCTGCGTCAGACGGCCGAGCGACGCGTTGCTCGTCTCGCGCAGCTGCCCGTTCCCGTGCGGCGGCGTCGCCTGACCGCGTACCTGTCGCGGCGCGGCTACCAGGGCCCTGGCGTGCGCTCGCTGGTCGAGGATTTGGTCAGGTCCGGCGAGGTAACGTAGCCCCTTCCGTTGGCTTGCCCTGTCGGCGGGCTATATTTCCCCCCATGAAGGCCGTCGAGATCCGCAGCAGGTTCCTCCAGTATTTCAGCGCACGGCACCACCGGGAGGTGCCAAGCTCCAGCCTGGTTCCGGCCGACGATCCCACGCTGCTGTTCACCAATGCGGGCATGGTGCAGTTCAAGCGGGTGTTTCAGGGTCTGGAACGGCGCGATTACCAGCGCGCGGTGACGTGCCAGAAGTGCGTGCGCGCGGGGGGAAAGCACAACGACCTGGAGCAAGTTGGTCACACGGCGCGGCACCACACGTTTTTCGAGATGCTTGGCAACTTCAGTTTTGGCGACTATTTCAAGAAAGAAGCGATCGAGTTCGCTTGGGAGTGGGTGACGAGCGAGCAATGGCTCGGCATCGACCCCGAGCGTCTCTACATCACCGTGCACCATTCAGACGACGAGGCGCGGTCCCTGTGGCGCACGATCACCGGGATCAAGGACGAACGGATCTACGGTCTGAGCGACAAGGACAACTTGTGGCAGATGGGTGAAACGGGGCCCTGCGGCCCGTGCTCCGAGATCATGGTGGATACGCGGGAGCGGGGAGCGGGGAGCGGGTCGCTCCGGCTCGAGGAGTTCGTTGAGCTCAATGAAGCCGGGGCGTTGTTGGAGATCTGGAACCTCGTGTTCATGCAGTTCGACCAGCACGCCGATGGATCCCGCCCCCCGCTCCCCGCTCCCTCGGTTGACACGGGAGCGGGGCTGGAGCGCATCGCCGCCGTGCTACAGCGGGTACCGTCGAATTTCGATACCGAGCTGTTCGCGCCGATTCTCGAACGCGCGGTGGATGTCGTCGGCCTCCCTTACGACCGCGGCCCCGCGGGGGCCTCCTATCGAGTCCTCGCCGATCATGCGCGGGCGGTCGCGTTTCTGCTCGCCGACGGGGTCTACCCGTCGAGCGATGGTCGCGGCTACGTGTTGCGCCGCATCCTGCGCCGTGCGGTGCGACACGCGTGGCTGCTGGGGCGGCGCGAGCCGACCGTCGCCCCACTCACCGAGCGGGTCGTGGACCAGATGCGGGTCGCCTATCCGGAGCTCGAGACGAAGCGCTCGCACATCACCAAGGTCACGCGCGCGGAGGAAGAGCGGTTCCTGGAGACGATCGAAGGCGGGTTGCGGCGACTGGAGGAGTTGAAGGGTGCGAGCGCGATCTCGGGGGAGGACGCATTCAAGCTGTACGACACGTACGGTTTTCCGCTCGACCTGACACAGATCATCGCCACCGAGCGGGGGCAGACGGTGGACGCGGCCGGATTCGAGCGGGCGCTCACGGCGCAGCGGGATCGCTCGCGCCGGGCTCGTCCCTCGGGTCCCGTGATCCGGCGGGCGGCAGGAGCCGGAGACTGGGTCGCGGTGAAGCCGCAGGCCCGGCAGCGCTGGATCGGCTATGACCGAACCCGCGCGGAGACGGACGTGCTCGCCTTCCGCCAATCGGGGGACGTGCTCGAGCTCGTGTTGGAGGAGAACCCGTTCTACGCCGAGTCCGGCGGGCAAGTCAGCGATACCGGTGTGGTGACGGGCGAGGGCTGGGAGCTGACCGTCGAGGACGTCTCCAAAGCCGAAGGGCAGAGCGCGGTGGTCGGGCATTTCCCGGAACCGTTCGATCCCACCCCGGCCGACGCCCGCGTGAACGAGTCGCGGCGCCACAACATCGCCCGCAATCACACGGCGACGCACCTGGTGCACGCGGCCCTGCGCAACATTCTGGGGCCGCACGTACGCCAGAGCGGATCGGTCGTGGCCCCGGAGCGACTGCGCTTCGATTTCACCCATCACGGCCCGGTGGACGAGCCCACGTTGCGCCTCATTGAAGAGGAAGTGAACGAGCACGTCTGGGCCAATCTTCCCGTGACGACGCGCGAGCTGCCGTACACGGAGGCGATCGCCGCCGGCGCCATGGCCTTCTTCACCGAGAAGTATGGGGACGTCGTGCGCGTGGTGGACGTGCCCGGCGTCTCGCTCGAGTTGTGCGGCGGCACGCACGTGGGGACTACGGGGGAGATCGCGCTGTTCCGGTTCACCCACGAGACCGGCTCGCAGGCCGGCGTGCGGCGCATCGAAGCGATCACCGGTCCGACCGCCTACCGGCTGGCGCGCGATCTGGAGCGGCGCCTGGACGAAGCGTCGGCCGTGCTGAAGACGCGTCCGGAGCACCTCGTGCATCGGCTCGAGTCGCTGCTGGAGGAGAACCGAAAGCTCGAGAAGCGCGTCACCGATCTGTTGCGAGCGGGCGGGGCAGGGCCCGGGTCCGGCGAGCAAGGGACTGTGGAGCGCATCGGGGCGGTCGAGCTTCACGTGGATGTATCCGATCTGGACGACCGTCATCAGATCGCGCTCACCATGGACGCGTTTCGCGAGCGCCATCGGCACGCCATCCGCGTGCTGTTCACCAACGGCTCCCGGCCGGGCATTCACGTTGCTGTGACCGACGATCTGGTGGCGAACGGGGTGAAGGCCGGAGCAATCGCCGGCGCCATCGCGGCGGTGACCGGGGGCAAGGGTGGCGGGAAGCCCCACTTCGCCTCGGCCGGCGTGGGCGACCCGGACAAGCTCTCCGAGGCTCGACGGCGCGCGGGTGAGATCGTGCGCGGGTTGCTCGAGCGGTGACGCGCGCCGAGCTCGTGGCGTGGCTGGACGCGCGTCGACCGGTCCCGCCCCCGACGCTGCGTGAGCACCTGATGGCTTTGGTGCCGGATGCTCCAGGGAATGGTCCGGATCAGCTGGCCGATGCCGGCGTGGCGTTGCTGGCTCGCGTGCTCGACCGGCCGGAGGGCGGCCGCGAGCTGGCGCTCGACCTCCTCGCCGCCGATGCTCTCGTGACCTACGCCTTCGAAGCGCAGGCCGAAGTGGACACGGCCGGTCTGGCGGCGCTGGCCCGGCGCGTGGCTGGAGAAGACTCGTGACCGATCTGCTCGCGCGGCGGCCGGGACTCCTGGTGCTCGTCGACCCGGGTCGCTGCGAACCCGCCGCGGCCGCGCGTCTCGCGACGCAAGCGCGCGAGGCCGGGGCCGCCGGCGTGCTCATCGGAGGCTCTTTCGACGGCACCAGGGAAACGCACCACGTGGCCGCGGCGGTGCGCGCACTGGCTCTGGATCTCCCCGTCGTGCTCTTCCCCGGCTCGGCGATGCAGCTCACGGATCAGGTGGATCTCATTCTGTTCCTGTCGCTCGTGTCGGGGCGCAATCCGCAGTACCTGATCGAGGAGCACGTGCGCGCGATTCCGTTCCTGCAACGGCACCCGGTCCCCACGTTGTCGACGGGCTACATCCTGATCGACGGTGGTCGGGTCACGAGCGTCGAGGCGGTGAGTCAGACACGACCGCTCCCAGCGGACAAGCCGGAGCTGGCGGCCGCCCACGTCCGCGCCGCCCGGCTGATCGGGATGCAGGCGATCTATCTGGACGCCGGCAGCGGTGCGGAGCGCCCCGTCCCCGCGGCCGTGATTGCGGCCTGCCGCGGCTGCCTGGACGATCCTGGCGTGCCGCTCTTTGTGGGGGGCGGCATCCGCCGGCCGGAAGAAGCCGCCCTGGCGCGGGCCGCGGGGGCCGATTTCGTCGTGATCGGCACGGCGCTCGAGCGGGTGAACGGTGCTGCGCTAGCCGCGTTTGTCCGCGCGGTGCGGGACGGGCGCCCATGACCCCCGATCGGGCTCGCGAAGGACTCGGGCGCCTCGTGGCGTTGGTCAATCGTGTGGCCGCCGAACAGGCCGACACGATCGGGGCGATCGCGATCCGGTACGAGACCGCCTTGCGCCGCGGCGGTACGCTGTTCTTCGCCGGCAACGGCGGCAGCGCCGCGGATGCCCAGCATCTCGCCACCGAATACGTGGTGCGCTATCGGAAACAGCGGCCGGCGTTGCGGGCGATCGCGCTGACGACCGATACCTCGCTGCTCACGGCGGCCGCGAACGACATGGGCTTCGACGAAGTGTTTGCCCGCCAGGTCGAGGCGCTGGCGCGCCCCGGCGATGTGCTGATTCTGCATTCGACCAGCGGGGAGAGCCCGAACGTGATTCGGGCCGCGCAAGCGGCTCGGGCCCGTGGGATCGAAGTGGTCGCGTTCCTGGGCCGGACCGGCGGCGACCTGAAGGACCTGGCGGACCTCGCCCTCGTGGTCCCGAGTGACGACACGGCCCGCATCCAGGAGCTGCACCTCGTGGTCCAGCACCTGATTTGCGACTGGGTCGAGGAGCGACTCACGGAGTGATCGACCTGACCGGTCGGCGGGCATTCGTGACCGGTGGCGACCGTGGCATCGGTCGAGCCACCGCGTTGCTGCTGGCCCAGGCCGGCGCGCGGATCGCGATAGGGTATCGCTCGCGGCGCGCCGATGCGGACGAGACGATCCGGGCGATCGGCGGGGCGCCCGGGCGCGCGGAAGCCGTGGGTGGCGATCTGGGCGACCCCGCCGTCGCGACACAGGTGGTGGAACAGGTGGGCACTGCCCTGGGGGGCCTCGATCTCCTCGTCGTGAATCACGGCGTGTGGCCGTCGGCCGATATCCCGCTGTCCGGCATGAGCGCGGCGCAGTGGGAGGACACCCGACGAGCCAATCTCGACAGCGTGTTCTTCGTGTGCCGGGCGGCCATCCCGCATTTGGTCCGGGGCGGCCGCATCGTGCTGGTCGCCTCCACGGCGGGGCAGCGGGGTGAGGCCTTCCACGCGGACTACGCCGCGACCAAGGGGGCGGTCATCGCGCTGACCAAGTCGCTCGCGGTGGAGCTCGCCCCCGATATCACCGTGAATTGCGTCGCGCCCGGGTGGGTCGACACGGAGATGTCGCAGCAGGCCTACGCGCGCGACGGGGGACGCGGGCGGCGGGAGATCGAGCGTGGGATCCCCCTCGGCCGGGTGGCGAGCGCTGAAGACGTCGCCGGACCGATCGTCTTTCTCTGCTCCGACCTCGCGCGGCACATCACCGGTGAGATCCTCAACATCAACGGCGGTTCGGTGTTGTGCGGATGAGTTTCCCCGAGCGCCTCGACATCCCGCGTGAAGTGCTGAACATCGCTCACAAGCTCGAGGAGGCCGGGTTCGAGACCTGGTGTGTGGGGGGGGCGATCCGCGACACGCTGCTCGGCGTCCTGAACCACGACTTCGACCTGACGACCGCCGGGCACCCCGAAGACGTGCAGCGGCTGTTTCGGCGCACCGTGCCGATCGGCGTCGAGCACGGCACCGTGGCCGTGCTCGACTCGGCCAACCGGCCGCACGAAGTCACGACGTTTCGCAAAGACGTCCAAACGGATGGGCGGCATGCGCGCGTTGAATTCGGGGTGTCGCTGACCGACGACCTCGCGCGGCGGGATTTCACCATCAATGCCATCGCCTATCATCCGCTCCGCCACGAGTGGCGCGACCCGTTTCACGGCGCCCAGGATCTCGACCGGAAGCTGATTCGCGCCGTCGGGGATCCCAACTGGCGGTTTCGGGAGGACTACCTCCGCATCCTGCGCGCCTTGCGGTTCGCGGCCCGGTTCGAGTTTCGCATTCACGGGCCGACGCGCGAAGCGGCCCACGCCAACGCCCAGGGGCTGTCCCAATTATCGGCGGAGCGCGTTCGCGACGAATGGTTCAAGGGCATCACGACGGCGCGCCGGGTCTCGAAGCTCGTGGCGCTGTGGCGCGAGGTTGGGGCGGCGCGCATTTGGCTTCCCGAGATCCGGGGAACGGGGGTCGGCGAACGGGGCGCGGTCGACCGCCTGCCCCGTGATCCGGTGCTCATTACGGCCTCCCTCGCCTCCGATCCAGCGTCGCTCCTCACCCGCCTCAAGTGCGCCACCCGGGACGTCGAGCGCGGGCGGGCGATCCGGGACTGGCGCGATCGCTCTCCCGATCCGAAGCGGCTCGTCGATGTCCGCCGCTGGCTCGCCGAGACCGGGCCGGCCGCCGACGACTTGCTGACGTTGCTCGGGGCCTCAGAACCGCACAACACCCTCCCCAAGGTGGTGGCCGCGATTCGCGTCGCCCGCGATCCGCTGTCCTTGAGGGATCTCGCGGTGCGCGGAGAGGATCTCATCGCTGCGGGCGTCCGCCCGGGGCCCGAGGTGGGGGAAGCCCTGCAGCGGCTGCTCGAAGAGGTGATCGAGGATCCGAGCCGCAACACGCGCGACTATCTACTGACCCGTGTCTAACGCTCTGTGGTACGCCGTCGCGGCCGGCGCCGGGAACGTGATCGGGGCGCTGGCGGTGACCCGTCGCGCCAGCGGCAGCCTGCGACTGATCGAGCACTTTGTCGCGTTCGGCGCCGGATTCATGCTCGCGGTCTGCCTGACGGAGATCGTTCCCGAGGCGCTGGCCAAGAGCGGGGCCGCGGCCCCGCCGCTGTTCCTGGTCGGGTATCTGGCGGTGCATCTCACCCAGCACACCCTGACACCGCACTTTCATTTCGGCGAGGAGACGCATCGCGTCAACGCGGTGGCGGGCCGATCCGCGCTGATCGGACTCCTGCTGCACACCTTTTTCGACGGCGTGGCCATTGCGAGCGCTTTTCTGGTGCGCCCGGAGCTCGGCGTGCTCGTGTTCATCGCCATCGTGCTGCACAAGCTCCCTGAGGGGGTCACCATTTCCAGTCTGATGCTGGCCGGGGGGAGCTCCGGCACGGCGGCGGTTCGGGCGGCGACCCTGCTCGGGATCGCGACCGTCGCCGGCGTGCTGCTGACGGACCACCTCGACGTGCTGGTGACGCACGGGCTCGCGTTGTCGGCGGGCGTGACCTTGTACGTTGCCGCGTCGAATCTCGTGCCAGAGTTTCAGGGCAAGCGTGGATGGAAGCTTCCCGCGGCGTTCTTCGCGGGTGCCGCGGTCTTCTACCTGACCAAACTTCTCCTGGACCGGGTCTGGTGAGCGCGCCGACGTTGTTCCAGGGCTCCTCCGAGCCGCTGGCGGCCCGGATGCGACCGCGGACGCTGGAGCAGTTCCTCGGACAGGAGCATCTCCTGGGACCCGGCAAGGCCCTGGGTGAGCTGATCCGTCGCGGCGACGTGGGATCGTGCATCGTCTGGGGGCCGCCGGGGTCGGGGAAGACGACGCTTGCCCGGATCATCGCCAATTACACCGATCGGCATTTCGAGCCGTTTTCGGCGGTGACGGAGGGCGTCGCCCGGGTGCGCGAGATCATTCACGCCGCCGAGGAGCGCCTCAAGTATCAGGGCCAAGGCACCATCCTGTTCTGCGACGAGATCCACCGGTTCAACCGCGCGCAGCAAGACGCGTTTCTGCCCTGGGTCGAGAACGGCATCGTCACCTTGATCGGGGCCACGACGGAGAATCCGAGCTTCGAGCTCACGGGCGCGCTGCTGTCGCGCTGCCGCGTGTTCGTGCTGCAACCGCTCACGGTAGAGCACGTCGCGACCCTGATCCGTCGCGCGTTGGCCGATCCGGATCATGGGCTGGGGCGTTTCCACCTCGAGATCGACGACGATGCCCTCGGGTTATTGTCGCGAGAAGCGGATGGAGATGCTCGACGCGCGCTGCAAGCCCTGGAGGCGGCGGCGGAATTCGTGGTGGGCGCGGGGGCCGGGCCATCCGCCGATCCGTCCATCCGCCTGTCAGCCGCGTTGATCGCCGACGCACTCCAGAAACGGTTCGCCAAGTACGACAAGGGCGGCGAGGAGCATTACAATCTCATCTCGGCGCTCCATAAAGCCGTCCGGGGAAGCGACGTCGAAGGCGCGCTCTACTGGCTGGCCCGGATGCTCGCCGGCGGGGAGGATCCGCTCTTCATCGCGCGTCGGTTGGTGCGGATCGCCAGCGAGGACGTAGGCCTGGCCGACCCGCGCGCCTTGAGCGTGACCCTCGCCGCCAAGGACGCTTACCATTTTCTGGGGACGCCCGAAGGCGAGCTCGCCCTGGCCGAAGCGACGGTCTATCTCGCCACCGCGCCGAAATCGAACCGGCTGTACCGCGCCTTTGGAGACGCCGTGGGAGCCGCCGAGACGCATCCCGCGGAACCGGTCCCACTCCACATTCGGAACGCTCCGACGAAGCTCATGCGAGAGCTTGGCTACGGGGCGGACTACCAGTATGGCCATGACCATGCGGAGGCCTATGCGCCGCAGGAATACCTGCCGGAAGCCTTGCGCGGAGCGCAGTGGTACGAGCCCACGGAATTCGGATACGAAAAGACCGTGAAGGAGCGGATCGACTGGTGGCAGCGCCTCAAACGGGAAGCCGAAGGCAGCCCCGGGCGCCCATGAAGCGAACGCTCGGGCTTCTGATCGGGTGTGCCGCACTCGCGAACGGTTGCGCGTCGATCCAGCACGCGTTGCGGTTCGAAGAGCCGGACATCCGGCTGCAAGAGGTTCGCATCACCGGGCTCGGGCTGACCGGTGGAACATTGGATCTCACGCTCGATGTCTTCAACCCCAACGGCTTCCGGTTGCGCACCATGCGGTTGGAGTTGGGAATCGACCTCGAGCAGGTCCATTTCGGCGACGTCCTGCTCGAGACACCGGTCGAGCTGCCGGCGCAGCAACACAGCCTGGTGACGGTTCCGGTGCGCTTCGCGTGGACTGGACTGGGCGCCGGTGCGCGTGCCCTGCTCACGCGGCAGGCTATTCGCTATGGGCTGACGGGCAGCGCGACCCTCGATACGCCGATCGGCGATCGTCGCGTCAGCGTCCACGGCAGCGGAGACGTGCCACTCCGGGCGCTGCGACCGTGACGATCTCGCCGGAGGTGCCGCCATCCGTCCGCTGATCGACATTCAGCCCCCCGTGGAGCGGGCCTTTCTGGTCGGCGCCCCGCGCAAAGGATCGGACGACGCTGCCCGGGTGGATGAGCATTTGGACGAGCTGGGGCGCCTGGTAGACACGGCCGGGGCGACGGTGGGAGGACGGTTGGTGCAGCGGATCGATGCGCCGACGCCAAATTTCTACCTCGGCCAGGGGAAGGTCGAGGAGCTGGAAGGGCGGCTGCGTGAAGACAGTGCCACCCTGCTCGTGTTCGATGAACCGTTGTCGCCCGCGCAGGGCACCAATCTGGAGAAGGCGACCGGTGTGCGCGTCATGGATCGCGCCGAGGTCATCCTCGACATCTTTGCCACGCGCGCCCGCAGCGCCGAGGCGAAGATGCAGGTGGAGCTGGCCCAGCTCGAGTATCTGCTGCCGCGGCTCACGCGGATGTGGACCCACCTGTCGCGCATCCGCGGCGGCATCGGTCTCCGAGGCCCGGGCGAGACCCAGCTGGAGACCGACCGGCGCGTCATCCGTCGCAAGATCTCGGTGCTGCGACGCCGGCTTGAGGATGTAGCGGAGCACCGAGCCAACCAGCGACAGGGCCGCCGTGACTTGCCGCATGCGGTGCTGATCGGCTATACGAACGCAGGGAAATCGAGCTTGCTGCACGCCCTGTCCGGCGCCGACGTGCTGATCGAGGACCGGCTGTTCGCCACCTTGGATACTGTGATGCGGGAAATCGACGTCGGGGAGGGATACCGTTTCCGGCTGAGCGACACCGTTGGCTTCATTCGCAAGCTGCCACACCATCTCGTCGCTTCGTTCCGGGCCACGCTCGAGGAGGTGCGGGAAGCCGATTTGCTGCTGCACGTGATCGACGCGGCGCACCCAACGTGGGAGGAGCAGGTCGACGTGGTCGAGCGCGTTCTGGAGGACATCGGCCGCAAACGCGTCATGCATGTGTTCAACAAGGCCGATCTCCTCCCTGATCCAGACGCGTTCCTGGCGGGCGAGCGGGAGCGGTTCCCGCACGCAGTGCTGACGAGCGTTGGGCCGGGCGGTGGACCGCCAGGGATTGCGGCATTGCGATCGGCCTTGCGCGCGTCGGCGCAGGCGCTCCGGCCCATTGCGCGGGTGCGCGTCCCGCTGTCGGACGGGCGGCTTCTGGCCGAGCTGCACCGGGAGGCCGAGGTGCTTCGGGAGACGCACACCGATGGTGTGGTGGAGGTCACCGCCCGGGTCGAGGCTCGGATGATAGGTAGGCTCCGTCGTGACGGCGTGGACGTGGAGCTGGGGTCGGGTTAGCGGAGGGAGCGGATCGATGCAAGCGGGTCGGGTGGCTTGGGTGGCGGTACTGCTGGCCTGCGGGCGTACCACCATGGGCCCGGGTCCGGGGCCAGGTCCCGGCTCGGGGACGCCAGCGTTGCAGCTGGTCTCGGACAATCTCAATAGCCCCATTTTCGTCACCGCGCCGCCGGGCGACACGGCGCGACTGTTCGTCGTGGAACAGGGCGGCCGGATCCGCGTCTTTCACCACGACACGCTGCTCGCGACGCCGTTCCTGAACATGGCGCGTCACATTTCGGCGGGGGGCGAGCGCGGATTGCTGAGCCTTGCCTTTCATCCCCGCTACGCGCAGAACGGTCGGTTCTACGTCTATTTCACCAACCCGGCCGGCGATATCCGGATCGTTGGCTATCTCGTGACGGCGAGCCCCGACATCGCCGATTCCACCTCCGGAGACACCGTCCTGGCGGTCGTCCATCAGCCCTACGGCAATCACAACGGCGGACTGGTCCTGTTCGGGCCGGATGGAAAGCTCTACACCGGGCTCGGCGACGGCGGCTCGGGAGGCGATCCGGACGGCAATGGACAAAACCGCAACGCCCTGCTCGGCAAGATCCTGCGGATCGACGTCGACGCTGGCTCGCCCTACGCCATCCCGCCGGACAATCCCTTCGTCGGCGACACGAGCGCGCGCGGGGAAGTGTGGCTCTACGGGTTGCGCAACCCGTGGCGCTTTTCGTTCGATCGAGCGACTGACGACCTCTACATCGGCGATGTGGGTCAAAACGCCTGGGAGGAGGTCGACGTGTTGGCGGCGAGCTCGCCGGGTGGCGAGAACCTGGGCTGGAACGAGATGGAGGGGAAACACTGCTACGCCGCCTCGAGCTGCCCGGTGCCCGGTCTCATCCTCCCGGTGCTGGAATACGGACACGGCGAAGGATGCTCGGTGACGGGCGGATACGTCTCGCGCGATAGTACGGTTCCCGATCTCCTAGGGCTCTACCTGTATGGCGACTATTGCCGCGGCTGGGTGCGCTCCTTCCGATACTCCGGTGCACAGGCGACCGATCTGCGTGACTGGCCTGCACTGGCGGTGAGCGGTGGACTCAGTTCGTTCGGCGAAGACGCCGGCGGGCGCATCTATGTGACCACGCTGTCGGGAAATCTCTATCGTATCGTGAGCCAGCCCTGACCCTCCTGCGGTTGTGTGCCGCGTGCGGGGGAGCGCCGCGGACCTCTGCGCCTACGAACGATAGGCCGAGATGGAAAGTGAGCGGGCCTGTCGCATCGAGTCCACAGTCGGGAGCACTCGACAAGGGCTCGGCTTGGGCAGGTGGAGGAGCGGCCCGGCTGATTTCTTGCTCCTGCTCTAGTCCAGCGATGCGGGGGTTGTCAACGTGATGCGCCTTCGGGCCCCGACGGGGATCCTGGTCTGGGTTGGGGCTCTGGCGGCGGTCGGCTGCCAGACCGACGGTGGAACGCAACCGCCTCCACCCCCTCCGCCGCCGCCCGGCACGCGCGCCGGCTACTATGTGTACCCGCCGCCGTACGGCCTGACGTCCGGCTCGGGAGCGACCGACGCCCCATGGGACCTGGCCACCGCGCTCTCTGGCGGGCACGGGCATCGACTGCAGCCGGGCGACACGGTCTGGATTCGTGGCGGCACCTACCCGGGGAGCTTCAGAACCTCGCTCCAGGGCCAGGCCGGGCTGCCGATTCAGTTCCGCCAGTATCCCGGGGAGCGTGCCACGATCGACGGCTCGCTGGCCGCATCCGGGTCGAACCTGTGGTTCGTGGGCTTCGAGATCATGCAATCGCACCCCCTTCAAGTCGTCGACCGGGTGCTCGAGGCGAACACCGTGGACGGCCGTTTTGTCAATCTGGTGCTGCACGACGCGGGGTATTCGGGCGTGAGCATGGCGGACAATGCCGGAAACGGCGTCGAGTTGTACGGCAGCATTGTCTATAACAACGGATTCCGCGACAACATCGATCACGGCATCTACGCTCACAATTCGACCATCGGCACGAAGTACATCACGGACAATGTTCTCTTCAACAACTTCGGGCGTGGGATCCAGGTGTACGAGGGCAGCGCGAGCGTCATCCGGAACTTCGAGGTCACCGGCAACATCTCGTTCAACAACGGCACCATCGCGACCGGCTCCACCGAGGTCAACATCTTGATCAGCGCTCCGACGCCCATCTCGGGGATGGTGACGAAGGACAATCTGCTCTACTTCTCACCCGGGGAGGCCGGCATTCAGCTGCGGTTGGGCAATTATGACGTGACCGACAGCGCCATTTACAACCAGGGCATCGACGTCGAGAACAACTTCGCCGTGGGCGGCAGGGTGGGGCTCGAGATGCAGTACCAGTGGGCCCAGGCGACGGTTCAGAACAACGTCTTCATCGGAGACGGGTCGACCGACGTGGTGCGCACGGGCGGACCGTCAGTCAACATCTACAACTGGTCGGGTAATACCTACCACCGCGATCCCAATGCGAGCGCATGGGAGCAGGACGGCCTGGGCTACCCGTTCAACGCCTGGAAGACGGCGACCGGACTCGGGGGGTCAGATTCGGCGGTCAGCGGAGCGCCGGCAGCGACTCGGATCTTCGTGCGGCCCAACAAGTACGAGGCCGGCCGGGCGTTCATCGTCGTTTACAACTTTGCCCACGACAACCCGGTCAACGTGGATATCAGCAGCATCGTCGCCCTCGGGCATCACTACGAGATCCGCAATGTTCAGTCGGTGTACGATCCGCCAGTGGTCAGTGGGACGTACGCCGGCGGCGCGGTGGCGATCTCGATGAGTGGGGTGGCGCCGCCCAAGCCGATCGGGCGCTCCATCCCGCGGCTGCCGCCCACAACCGGACCGGAGTTCGATGTCTTTCTGCTCACGAGCGCGGCACCCTAACAAGCGACGGTGGTCGGTGGCGGCAGGATGGCTGCTCGTTATGGCAGTCACCGCCCGTCCGTCGCCAGCGGGTACGACCCACCCGCTTGTGCATGGCGGCTACTACGTCTCTCCGACGGCGGACGACAGTGGGACGGGCACCGCGGCGCAACCGTGGACGCTGCAAGCCGCCCTCTCCGGGGCAGCGGGACGTCTCGGGCCCGGCGACACGGTGTGGCTGCGCGGCGGGACCTACCGGGGCGAATTCCGGACCCGGCTCGCCGGATCCCCCGGACGCTGGATCGTATTCCGCCAGCTTCCGGGCGAGCGGGCCACCATCGACGGCACGCTCCGGGCCGACGGTGCCTACCTGGCGTTCTGGGGGTTCGAGATCATGCAGTCGACCCCGGTCACCTACGGCCTGCAGGCCAACACCGCGCACGGGCGGTTCATCAATTTGATCGTGCACGACGCCGGGTCCCAGGGGGTCAGTTTCTGGACCCCCGCCGTGGATGCCGAGCTGTATGGCTGCATCATTTACAACAACGGGACTCACGAAAACCTCGATCACGGCGTCTACGTGCACAACGAGAATGGCACGAAGCTGATCGCCGAGAATGTCTTCTTCAACAACCTGGCCCGCGGCATTCAGGTGTACGCCAGCCGCAACAACCCCGTGATCCGCAACGTCCGGGTCGAGGGGAATGTGTCGTTCAACAACGGCTCGATCTCCACCGTCGTTGCCGCGCGGCAGAACCTGATCTTCAATGCGCCGGTGCCCACCGAAGGGATGGTCGGGATCGGCAACCTGCTCTACTTCTCCGGCCGGGAGGGGATCAATCTGCGGGTGGGAAGGTACGCGGCCCACCACAACCGCGACCTCGTGTTGCGCGACAACTATGCCGCCGGAGGGAGGGTCGGGCTGGAAATGGTCGAGCCGTGGACGCACGCGACGGTCGAAGGGAACGAGTTCATCGGCAGTCGAGACGTGGTGACGGTGGGCGGGGCCAGCATCGCCCGTGATTACCAGTGGTCGAGGAACCGGTGGGGGCGCGACGCCAACGCGCCGGCCTGGCGGTACGCAGACACCGCGTATGATTGGAACGGTTGGCGGCACGCCACGGGATTGGGTGGCACGGATGAAGTCGTACCGGAGCGGCCGTCGGCCACGAAGCTGTTCGTGCGCCCCAACAAGTACGAAGCCGGCCGCGCCCACATCGTCGTCTACAACTGGGGTGGCCAGGCCGACGTGGCCGTGGATGTCACCGGCGTCCTGCAGGCCGGGGATCGCTACGAGATCCACAACGTGCAGGCGCTGTTCGGACCCCCGGTCGTGAGCGGGATCTACGAGGGCGCGCCGATTCGGGTCCCGATGACCGGAATCACCCCTCCGACTCCGCTCGGGCGCATGACCCGTGCGCCGCTGCGCACTGGCCCGGCGTTCGACACCTTCCTGCTGACGAGCCCGTCGCGCTAGTGGGCGGGTGGCCGTACCCGACGCCCCAGCCATTGGAGACCCACACCGAGCAGGCAGCCTGCGGCGGCACCCAGCCACAGCCAGCCTGGCGCAGGGATCAGTCCCACTGTGCGCGGGACCAGCGCGAGGCCGGCGAGCAGGAGAGCCCCGGCCAGACCGGTCTCCCACCGCTTCCGCGCCCAGAATCCCACCGGGAGCACGATGCCGGCCACCCATACGGCGCTGAGCAGCAGCTGCAGCCACGGTGGAAGGTGACGCGGGTAGAGCAGCAGCCCCCAGCCGCTGCCGATCGTGAAGCCGAGGCCGCAGGCGTGCGCCTGATTGACCGTGAGGCAGTACCCACCGCGCTCGCGACGGGCCTCGATGTGCAGCGTATCGCCGGGCACCACGCGCGCGAGCGCCTGGCGCAACCGCAGATCCGGTTGGTCGAGCCGCAGCACGGTGGCGTGGGTACGATAGCGGAGCGCGAGGTCGTCGCGATCAGGACCGACCAAGAAGACCTCGTCCCCGGAATCGTCCTCGATGACGTACAGCGGACCGAGCGCCCGGGCGCGGGGCCCGGCGACCGCGAGGATGCGGAGCGGTGCACCCACCAGGAGCAAACGGCGCACCTCGCGCGGGTCGGGCAGGTCGGCGGTGCCGAGCCTGATCGATCCCAGCGTCGTGCCGAGCACTCGGCCATGGTAGAAGTCGAGATTGGGGCGATCGGCGGTGTACCAGGCCCGCAAGGCTGAGACGGGGAGTGCGGGCGAGAGCAGCCATCCGGTCAGGCCGAGCACCGCGGCAGCGCCGATAGCGGCGGCGACCGACAGACGGGCTGCCGCACGCGATTCGGGCGCGGCCCAGCGGGCCGCCACGTGCGCGATCACCTGGCCGGCTGCGGCCCCGAGCGTGTTGAAGCAGACGTCGCCCAGGTTCGGATCGCGGCCGGGTATGAAGATCTGCGCGAACTCGGTGCCAGTCGACAGGAGTCCGGCCCACGCCACCGCGCGCAGACCCACTCGACCGTTTATCATGAGGGCCACGCCGAGCGGCGCGTACAGGATCAAGTTGACGAGCGCGTCGGCGGACCCTCGGACGCCGCAGATCAGGCAGCTGATGAATTCGGGCTGTCGCGCCCCGGGAAACGGCGTGAGCGTCGCGAGCAGGATGCAGCCGACGGCAGCACCCAAGGCGAGCCGGGCGAGCGTCGGTCTCATCGGACGGGCGGTCGACATGACGGCGATCAATTTATGGTGGAGGGCGGTGAACATGAATCCTGGTACGAGGGCGATCGGCGCGTGACCCGCTCGCAACGGTCGCGGCTGTGGGCAACGATTCTCGTCGCGGCCTGCGGTTCCGATATCGGCCCGCCTGCGTCGGTGGCATCCGTCACCGTCACTCCTGCCGTGACTCCGCTCTCGGCCGGCGCCACGGTGCAGTTGACGGCCGTTCCCAAGGACGCCAACGGTACGCCGCTCTCGGGACGCATCATCACCTGGTCGAGCAACGCCCCGGCGTTCGCGACTGTTGATGGGAGCGGACTCGTGAGCGGCAAGAGTCCCGGTACAACGACGATCACGGCCACCAGCGAAGGAAAGAGCGGGAGCGCGGATGTCACCGTGTCCCCGGGGCCAGCCGACCGGCTCGCGTTCACCGTGCAGCCCACGACGACCGGTGCGGGGTCGCCGATTGCCCCCGCAGTTCAGGTGAGCGCCCGGGACGCTCTCGGCAACGCCGCAGCCGGGTTCACTGGAAACGTCACGATCGGGATCGGCGCCAACCCCGTCGGCGGAACGCTCGCAGGCACCAAGACGGTCACCGCAGTCGCCGGAGTGGCCGACTTCGGCGATCTCAGCATCGATAAGGCCAGCACCGGATACACCCTGTCGGCGGCCTCCCCAGGGCTCAGCGGGACGATCTCGAGTGCCTTCACCGTCATCACGGGGGGTGTTTCGCCGGGGCAGTCGAGCGTCGCGGCGCTTCCGTCCACGATCACGGCCAGCGGAGGCGCGAGTTTCGCCACCATCACCGTCACGGCACGGGACGCCCAGGGGAATCCCGTTGCGGGAGCCTCCGTGGTCCTTGCGGCGACCGGGTCGGGCAATACGCTCACGCAGCCCTCGGGGACAACCGACGCCGCCGGCGAGGCGACGGGCACGCTCAGCTCGACCGGGGCCGGAGCGAAGATTCTGTCCGCAACGATCGCCGGAGTTGTGGTGGCGCAGACCGACACCGTCACCGTAACCCCCGCCGCGGTGGCCGCGCTGGCGTTTGCCGTGCAGCCATCGAATGCGGTGGCGGGAGCGACGATCGCGCCGGCGGTGCAAGTGGAAACCCAGGATGCATTCGGCAACCGGGTCACGAGCGCCACGAACAGTGTCACGGTGGCGATCGTCGATAACCCGAGCGGTGGGACGCTCGCCGGGACCAAGACGGTCTCCGCCGTGGCGGGCGTGGCGGCGTTTTCGTCTCTGGGTATCGACCTGGCCGGCACCGGTTACACGCTCGGGGCCTCGGCGGCCGGAATCACCGGCGCCACGTCGAACGACTTCAGCGTCACTCCCGGCGCCGCGAGTCGGCTGGTCTTTTTCGCAGAACCCTCGAACGTGACCGCGGGCGCCGCGATCGCGCCGACCGTCCAAGTCGAGATTCAGGACGCCTTTGGTAACCGCGTCTCGACCGGGACGAACAATGTCACGATCACGTTCGCCGCCAACCCGGCCGGCGGGACACTCTCGGGCACCCAGATCCACGCGGCCGTGGCCGGCGTCGCGACGTTCGACAATCTCAGTATCGACACCGCGGGGGTCGGGTACCGGCTGCGCGGAACAGCCACGGGTTTGACCCCCGATACAAGCGTAGCGTTCGACGTCACGGCGGGCGCCGCCACGCAGCTCGTGTTCACGCGGCAGCCATCGGCGACCGCCGCGACGGACACGATCATGCCGGGCGTCCGGGTCACCGCTCGTGACGGCTTGGGGAACACGGCCGTCGGGTTCAGCGGCTCGGTGACCGTGGCCATCGGCACCAACGGCGGGAGTGGGATTCTCTCGGGGACCACTACCGTGGCTGCGGTGAGCGGAGTGGCGGCCTTCTCGACGCTGAGTATCGACGGCGACGGCGCCGGTTACACGCTGACGGCCACGGCCACCGGGATCGCCGGCGCGACCTCGACTGCATTCAATATCACAGTCGGGGCAGCGGCGGCCCTGTCATTCCTCGTTCAGCCGCCTAACGCTTCCGGAGGCGGGACGCTCTCTCCGGCGGTTCAGGTCGAGATCCTGGATGCCGGCGGCAACCGGGTCACGAGCGCCACCACCAGCGTGTCGCTGGCCATCGCCAGCAACCCGGGGAGTGGGTCGCTCACCGGGACGAACCCCGTCACCGCCGCGGGCGGGATCGCGTCGTTCTCGAACCTGAGCATCGACAGGGCGGGTATTGGCTACACGCTGACAGCGTCGGCGACCGGGCTCGCGGCCGCGACCTCGACGTCCTTCAACGTCACCATCGGCAGTGCCGCCAAACTCGACTTCGTCGTCCATCCGTCCAACACCGGGGGTGGAGCGACGATCGCGCCGGCTGTGCAGGTGGAAGTTCAGGACGCCGGCGGGAACCGGGTCATCATCGGCACGCACAGCGTCTCGTTGGCGATCGTCAACAATCCGGGGAGCGGGACTCTGTCCGGGACGCTCCCGGTCTCCACCACGGGTGGACTGGCGACATTCTCGGATCTGAGCATCGACAACGCCGGCACCGGTTACACGCTGTCGGCCTCGTCGCTCGGGCTCGTGGCCGCGATGTCGAACAGCTTCGACATCATCGTCGGGACAGCGACCAAGCTCGCCTTCTTTGCCCAGCCGACCAATACCACGGGCGGGGTGCCGATCGGCCCGGCGGTTCAGGTCCAGATCCAGGACGCCGGTGGCAACCCGGTGCCTGGTGCGACCAACAGCGTGACGCTGGCGATCGGGACCAATCCGAACAACGGCTCGCTCTCCGGGACAAAGACGGTGGCCGCGGTCGGGGGCGTGGCGACGTTCAACTCGTTGAGCGTTGACAGTGCCGGAGTCGGCTACACCTTGGGCGCGACAGCGAGTGGACTCACCGGGACGACCTCGAACCCGTTCACGATCACCGTCGGCGCGGCGGCGAAGGTCGGCTTCCGTGTGCAACCGCCCAATGCCACCGGTGGCGCGATCCTCACCCCGGCGGTGCAGGTCGAGGTCCAGGACGCCGGCGGAAACCGCGTGCCCGGCGCCACCAACAGCATCACGGTCGCGATCGGCACCAATCCGAACAACGGTTCGCTGTCGGGGACGACCACCATACCGGCCACCGCCGGCGTCGCGACGTTCGGCACCCTGCTCATCGACAGCGCGGGGATCGGCTACCGGTTGGGAGCCACGGCGGCAGTACTCAGCGGCGCGACCTCGAACACATTCGACATCACGGTCGGTGTTCCGGCCAGGCTGGGCTTCCGCGTCCAGCCGTCCAACACCGCGGCCGGCGCGTCTATCGCGCCGGCGGTCGAGGTCGAGATACAGGACGCCGGGGGGAATCGGGTGACCACGGCGACGAACAGCGTCACCATGGCCCCCGCTTCGAATCCGGGGAACAGCACGCTGTCCGGGTTGAACCCGAAGTCTGGTGTGAGCGGCATCGCAACGTTTTCGAACCTGAGCCTCAACAAGACCGGGACGGGCTACACCTTGCGGGCGGCCTCCGGCTCGCTCACGCCGGACACAAGCACGGGGTTCGATATCACGGCGGACGGCGTCGATGCCGGGCTATCGAGCCTCGTCGCCGCGACGGACACGATCGGGCAATGCGCGTATTCATGCATTCCCGGAATCCACGCATCCACCGTTACGGTTACCGTGAAGGACCAGTTCGGGAATCTCGTTTCCGGATCCCCGGTCGTCCTCTCCGCAAGCGGGACGGGGAACGGCTTCAGTCCATCCGCCTCGGGGAACGCCGACGCGACCGGGGTCTTCACAGCGGCCTTCAACTCCTCTGTCACCGGGGCAAAGGCCATCTCCGCCACGGCGGGCGGTACGGCGATCACTCAGACAGCGGCGCAGGTCGTCATGCCGGTCCTCGTCGGAGCCGGCGACATCGCCGATTGCAATTCGATCCGGGACGATGCCACGGCCAACCAGCTGGATAGCATCCCGGGCGTGGTGTTCGCTGCCGGGGACAACGCCTATCCGGATGGGACGGCGGCGAATTTCACGAGCTGCTACGACCCGACGTGGGGGCGGCACAAGGCCCGTACCCGCCCGGTGGTCGGGAATCACGAATACGACAGCAGTAGCACCGCGGCGCCCTACATGGCCTACTTCGGCGCGTCGGTGGCGGATCCGCTCGGAAACGGATTCGGCTACTACAGCTTTGATCTGGGCACCTGGCACGTCGTGGTCCTCAACAGTGATTCAGGCGTGACGAACCCGGGCTCCGGCCAGTTGACTTGGTTGCAAGGCGATCTGGTCGGCCGGACGAACCAATGCGTCCTGGCCCTTTGGCACCGCCCGCTGTTCACGTCCGGATCGTCCAACGGAGGCTCGCCGAGGATCAGGCGACTGTGGCAAGCACTCCAGAATGCCGGTGCCGAGGTCGTCGTCAACGGTCACGATCACCTGTACGAGCGGTTCGCCCCTCAGGACTCGCTCGGCAATGCGAGTGGCACGGGCATTCGGGAATTCATCGTGGGGACAGGTGGGGGAGAGACCCACACGAACTACGTGAACAGTCCCCCCAATGTCGAGGCGAGCGATAACGGCAACTTCTCGCGTGGTGTGCTACGCCTAACGCTGTACGCCAGCTCATATCGCTGGGAGTTCCTCCACGCCCAGGGCCAGGGGACCTACTCGGACGTCGGCACGGCCACCTGCCATTGAGGGTCGGCCTTCATGAAGGCCTGAGGCAGGGTCCGAATTTTGCAGCACAATCTGTCGCCACGCCCCCGCAACGGGGCATTGTGTAGCATCCACGCCACAGATTGTGACCTGAGGTGAGATTGGCAGCGTCTTCGCGCCGCACCTTTGTCCTTGCCGCCGTGCTGGCCGCCTGCGCTACCGACTCGGCGGGACCGCCGACACCGGTCGAGACGGTCGCAATCGCCGTCCCGGTGCCATTTGCCGTGGGGTCGACGATCCAGTTGCAGGTCACGTTGCGCGACGCCGGCGGCGTGCTGCTGACGGGTCGCACCATCACGTGGAGCACGTCCGACCCCGCCGTCGCCACGGTGAACGGGACGGGCAAGGTGAGCGGTCTGACGCTCGGGCCCGCGGCGATCACCGCGACCAGCGAAGGGAAGAGCGGGTCGGCCACCGTCAACGTCGTTCCGGGCCCCGCCGCGGCGCTCGTCTTCACCAGACAGCCGAGCCTCGTGACGGCGGGTGCAACAATTGCGCCCGGCGTGGAGGTGACGGCGCGCGACGCGCAAGGCAATACCGCAACGGCTTTCTCAGGGGTCGTCACGGCGGCGATCGCCGCCAACCCCGGAGGCGCCGCGCTGGGTGGGACGCCGGTCGCTACCGCCGTGAACGGGGTGGTGGCGTTTCCCGATCTCCACATCGACAAGAGCGGGACTGGCTACACGCTCTCCGCGACGACGGGCTCCATCACGTCTGCGGCGAGCATCGCGTTCGACGTCATTGCGGGCTCCCCCGCGCGGCTCGCCTTCACCGCACTCCCCGGCACCGCGCGTGCCGGGGTGACGATTGCGCCGCCGATCGTGGTGAATGCGAGGGATGCGCTGGGCAACGTGGCGACGACCTATGGAGGGCTCGTCTCGATCGCTCTGGTCACCAATCCGGCTGGCGGAAAGCTCTCGGGGACGAAAACGGTGCGTGCCGTCGGCGGCGTCGTCAACTTCATCGACCTGAGCCTCGACAAAGCCAGCGCCGGATACACCCTGACGGTGTCCGGATCCGGCTTGGTCGGAGACACGTCCAGCGCGCTCACGATCGTGGCGGGTCCGGTGGCTCCCGGCCATTCCACTGTGGTGGCCTCGCCGGCCTCGATCATGGCGAGCAACGGTTCCAGTGCGGCGTTGGTGACGGTGACCGCCCGCGATGCGTTCGACAACTCGGTGATCGGGGCCACCGTCGTGCTCACGGCATCGGGCACGGGCAACGTCCTGACGCAGCCGGTCGGTCCGACGGATACCGGCGGTGTCGCGACCGGCGCGCTCAGCTCGATCGTCGCCGAGTCGAAGACCGTGGCCGCCTTGGTGGGTGGGGTCAGCGTGACGCAAACGGCCGCGGTGACGGTCACGCCCGCGGTGAATGGCATGCTGGTGTTCACGACCCAACCCGCCACCGCAATCGCGGGGGCGGCGATCACACCTGCCGTCAAGGTTGCGGTGCGCGACGACTTCGGAAACACGTTCACCAGTTTCAATGGCAACATCACGATCGATCTCGGCGCCAACCCCGGCGCCGGTTCACTAGCCGGGACAACCACGAAGGCGGCCGTGGCCGGTGAGGCGACCTTCGCGAATCTGAGTCTCGACAAGGCCGCGGCCGGCTATACCCTCATCGCCATGGCCGGTGGGATTACGACGGGGACTTCGAACCAGTTCAGCATCACACCCGGTCCTGTGTCGGCAACGCAATCGAGCGTCTCCGTATCGCCACCGGGCATCACGGCCAGCACCGGGACCAGCGCCTCCACGATCACCGTGACCGCCCGCGACGCCTTCAATAACCCTGTGCCGGGCGCCCCCGTGGCCCTGGCCGTTACCGGGACGGGGAATTCGCTGACGCAGCCGGCCGGTCCGACCAACGCAAACGGCGTGGTCACGGGAGCGCTCAGCTCGACGGTGAGCGGAACCAAGATGGTGAGCGCGACCATCAACGGCACGCTCGTGACCCAGCAGGGGACCGTCACGGTGGTCCCGGGACCGGTGGCGTCATCGCAAGCGCAGGTGACCGCTTCCCCCACGGAGATCGCCGCGAGCTTCGGCGGCGTGACGACCACCATCACCGTAACGGCGAAAGACACCTTCGGCAACGTGATCCCGGGCCTCGCGGTGGTGCTTGCCGCGACGGGCAGCGGGAATACCCTGGCCCAACCGGCTGCCATGACCGACGTATTCGGCGTGGCCACGGGAACGCTCAGCTCGACCGTGGCCGGGGCCAAGCTGGTCTCCGCATCCGTGGCCGGAACTCCGGTCACGCAGACGGTAGGCGTCACGGTTATCCCCGGTGAGGTCTCGGTCAGCCAGTCTACCGTCGTGGTCGTCCCGGCCAGCATTACCGCGAGCGCCGGCTCGAGTCCGGCGACCATCACGGTGACGGCTGGCGACGAGCAGGGAAATCCGATTCCGAACGTGGGCGTCGTGCTGATGGCGACGGGGACCTCGAATACGCTCACCCAACCGGCGGGCGCGACGAGTGCCGGCGGCGTAGCGACCGGGACCCTGAGCTCGACCCTGACTGGAGTGCGGATCGTGTCCGCGACGATCGCCGGGACGGGCATCGCCCAGACCGACACGGTGACGGTTGCGGCGGGATTGCCCAGCAGCTCGACGTTCCTGGTACAACCGACGAGCATGACGGTCGGCACGATCATGACACCGCCCGTACAGGTGGAGATTCGTGATCAGTTCGCGAACCGGGTGACGAGCGCGACTAACGGTGTCGTGCTGACGTTCGGGACCAACCCGGGAGGGGGGACGCTGACCGGGGGCACGGGGGCGGCCGTGAACGGCGTGGCGACCTTCTCGAGCCTCAGCATCAACCAGACCGGCACGGGCTACACCCTCAAGGCCACGGTGGGGGGTCTGGCGGACGCCCTGTCGACGACCTTCAACGTGACGTCCGGCGTCGTGTCGGCGGCGCAGTCCACGGTCGTCGCCGTTCCGGCTTCGATCACGGCGGGCAGTGGCTCGTCGACCATCACCGTGACGGCCAAAGACGCCGGCGGGTTCCCCGTGGTCGGGGCGACGGTTACGCTTTCCGTCTCGGGGAGCGGCAACACCGTCACGCAGCCCTCCGCCCCCGCGAACGGCAGCGGCGTCGCCACGGGCAGCCTGAGTTCGACGGTCGCCGGCAACAAGACCGTGACCGCGACCGCCAACGGGGTGGCGATCACGCAGAAGCCCGTGGTGGGCGTGACCGCCGGTCCGGTATCCGCGAGTGTGTCCACGGTGAGCGCATCCCCGGCGTCGATCGTTGCCGGCAGCGGCACATCCACGATCACCGTGACGGTGAAAGACGCGTTCGGGAATCCGGTGAGCGGGTCGACGGTGATCCTGGGGGCGACGGGGAGCGGCAACACGCTGACCCCGCCATCGGGCCCCACCGGGAGCAATGGGGTCGCCACCGGGGGGCTCTCCTCGACGGCGACCGGGACCAAGACCGTGTCCGCCACGGCGGGCGTTCTCCCCCTGACCCAGACGGCGGCGGTGACCGTGACCGCGGCCGGCAGCACGGTGACCTTCGTCGGGGCCGGCGACATCGCCGACTGCGGGAATGACAATGATGCGGCGACCGCCGCCTTGATCAGTGCGATGCCGAGCACGACCCCGGTCTTTGTGCTCGGCGACAACGTCTATCCCAACGGCACGACGAGCCAATTCAACAACTGCTACCACCCAACCTGGGGTGCGTTCAAATCCCGGACGCACCCGTCGGCGGGCAACCACGAGTACAATTCCACCAATGCCACCCCGTACTTCAACTACTTTGGGGCCGCGGCAGGCACACCGGGGGAGGGCTTCTACAGCTTCGACCTCGGCTCGTGGCATGTCATCGTGCTGAACAGCAACATCTCCACCGGTGCCGGGTCCGCCCAGGACACCTGGCTGCTGGCCGACCTGGCGGCGCACCAGAACCTGTGCACCCTGGCCTACTGGCATCACCCCTTGTACTCCTCGATTGGTGGCAGCGGCAGCGGGGGGGCGGTGACCTCGAGCGCCCGGCGGTTCTGGGATAACCTCTACGCTGCCGGCGTCGACCTGGTGCTCAACGGTCACCGACACGTGTACGAGGTGTTGGCGCCCATGAAACCCGACGGGACGGCCGATCCCGTCAACGGCATCCGCACCATCATCGCGGGGATGGGCGGGGAGAGTGGCGGAGATCTGACCAACCTGTTCCCCTTGAGCGAGGTCCGGGAGGGCCACACGTACGGTGTGTTGAAACTCACTCTGTCCGCCAGCAGCTATACGTGGCAATTCGTCCCCGTCGCGGGTTCGAGCTACACGCATACCGGATCCGGGACCTGCCACTAGCCGATATCGTCGGCCCAACGACGCCGTGACCAGTGTCACGGCGTCGTTGTTTCGGTATGGTTAACAAGGACGGTCGATCGTGCTCATTCATACGCTTCGCGCGATGCAGCGCCCCCCGCTCGCGTTGGTGCTGCTGTTCGCATCCACGACCTGCGCCACCGGCCCCGGTGTCGGCCCGCCGCCCCCGGGCACGACCAACGTGCTCGTCGGAGCGGGAGACATCGCCGACTGCGGCTCGAGCGGCGACGAGGCGACCGCCGCTCTGCTGGATGGGATCCAGGGCACTGTGTTCACCGCCGGGGACAACGCCTACGACGACGGGACCGCCGCGAACTTCTCGCAGTGCTACGAGCCGAGCTGGGGCCGGCATAAGGCGCGTACGCGCTCCTCGCCGGGGAACCACGACTATCATACGTCGGGCGCGGCGGACTACTACGGGTACTACGGCGCGAACGCCGGGGAGGCTGGGAAAGGATACTACAGCTACGACCTGGGCGACTGGCACATCGTGTCGCTCAACAGCAACGTCAGCATGAGCTCCGGCTCGGCTCAGGAGACCTGGCTGCGGGCCGATCTCGCGGCGACCACACGGCCGTGCACGCTGGCCTACTGGCATCACGCGCGGTTCAGTTCGAGCAGCAATCACGGCAACCAGGGCCAGACCGAGCCGCTATGGGACGCGCTGTACGATGCTGGCGCCGAAATCGTCGTTTCCGGTCACGATCACACCTACGAGCGTTTTGCGCCGCAAACGCCCACCGGCGCAGCGGATCCTGTTCGCGGCATTCGCGAATTCGTGGTCGGCACCGGGGGAACGGGGCACTACGGGTTCGGAACTCCGGAGCCGAACAGCGAATCGCGCAACAACGACACCTTCGGGGTGCTGAAGCTGACGCTCGGCCCGGGCACCTATGCGTGGGAGTTCATTCCGGTGGCGGGGATGACCTTCACCGACTCCGGGAGCGGCTCCTGTCACTAGCGATCGGCGCGTCGGCGCTGGGCGTCGTTCGCGCCCGGATGTAGAGGCGATACAGGGGCGGCAATGCACGCGTCGCCCAGACCTTCAGGCGCCGTCGCAGCAAGGCCGCGCGCCACCCGTGAAAGCGCGCGAGCGCGCCGACCTGCGCGGCGGACGTGCTCCCCTTGACACTGTAGCGACCCAGGATGGCGCAGCCGCCACTCCGGCGGGGGACGAGCCACGGTTCCGAGGTGAACAGGTAGCGAAGCCCCACGGTATCCGCCGAGGCGAGCACGCGCGCCGAGATGTCGCCGCCCGGGACGGACGCGGACACACAGGGCGCGCCGGTGATCTGGCTCAGGATGTCACTGCTGAGGCGCCATTCTTCCACCATGCGGGCCGGCTCCTGGTCCCGGAAGATGTTTGGGTGCGTGTGTGAATGGCTGCCGATCAGGTGGCCGGCGGAGTGCAAGGCCCGGATTCCGTCGGGGTCGATGAAGGTCCGGCTGCCGATCAGGCTCGTGACGATGAAGAAGTGTCCCTTCCAGCCGCGTTTGTCGAGCAGGTCCCCCGTCGTCAGGGCGCTCTTCCCTCCGTCATCAAAGGTCAACACGAGGTGTCGCCCGGGCGCGCTCAAATCGAGTTCGCTCACGAGGCTGGGACGGATCGCGGCCTCCGCGATCCGCGCCAGATGCTCGGCGAACACGGCGGGGGAGTGTTTGTAGGCGAAGGCGCCAAGACGCTGAAAACCCGACGAGGCGGGATCGTCGGTGACCTCGTGGTACATCAGGCAGGCGATTTCCGGCAGGGCTGGCACGAATCGCCTTCAGCGTGACAACGGCAGCTCGGCCCCGCGATCCGCCGCGGCGCGCCGCGTGGGCAGCAGGAGTTCGACCACGCGCCGCCAGAACCCGGTCCCGTAGCTCACGTGGATCACGGGGAGCACGGCGGCCAGGGCGAGGCCGGTCCTGGGACCTTGTTTGAGGGCGGTTTGGAGGGCGCAGCCGCCAACCACGAGCGCGTAGCTACCGGCGACCAGTCCGAAGAGAATCAGGGCGGGCTTCCACACGAGTGCGCCGATGGCGGTGGTGGCCAGCGCCAGCACAAAGCCCGGCGGAATCAGCTGCCGTACCGTCATGAACCGCCCCAGTTTCTTGGCGACCAGCGGTTTGAAGTAGCCGTACTGGTAGAACATGCGTCCGACCTGGCGTAGGGTGGAGCGCGCGTAGTAATACGAGACGATGTCGGGAATGAGCAGGATGCGCCCGCCGCCTCCGATCAGCCGGGCGTTGAATTCTCCGTCCTGGTGCCGGATGAGCTCTTCATCGAACAAGCCGACGCGATCGAACGTCTGTCGGCGGACGCAGAAAAAAGCGATGGTGTCGACCCAGCGCGGCTGATCGGTCCCGATGCGAAAGTACGACGTGCCCACGCCGAACGGGTGCGACATGCCGATCGCGATGGCGCGGCCCATCGGGCTCGGGTTCGCGGGGAGCGTGCGCAGCACCGCTCCCACATTGTCGGCCCCGAACTCGTCCAGCGCGGCGACGAGTCGGGACACGTAGTTCTTGGGGTAAACCACGTGCGCGTCCATGCGGACGATCACGTCACCGCGGGCGGCGCGAATCGCCAGGTTGAGGGCCACGGGCGTGATGCGGCGCGGATTGTCGATCACCCGGATCAGGGGGTGCCGGGTCGAATAGTCGGCGAGCACCGGTCGCGTCCCGTCATCGCTCATCCCGTCCACGACCAGGACTTCGAGCCGGTCCTGCGGGTAGTCGCACGCGAGAATCGAATCGAGGCACTCGGCGATGTAGTGCCGCTCGTTCCGGCAGGGCACGACGATCGAGACCGATGGGAGGACGGTGGGCATCAGGTGGTGACCGGGCCGTCCAGCCGGGCCCGTCGGCCGACGGCGTCGCGATACACGTCGATGAGACGCGCGGTGATGGCCTCCTCCGCCAGGTGGGCGACGGCCACACGGCCGGCGACCCGTCGGCCGCGGCGCAGCACCCGCTCGAGAGCCGCGGCGATCGCTTCTGGGCGCTCGTCTTGGACCAGCTCGCACCCTTCGATGCCGCGCAGCCGCTCGGCAGTATCGCCGATGACAACCGAGACCACGGGCAGGTCACACGCCAGTGCTTCTTTCACCACGTTCGGCGACCCTTCCTGCATCGAGGTGAACACGAAGGCGTCACACGCGCTCATGTACAGCGGAACGTCCGTGTGCGGCACCCCCCACGCGACGACCAGCTCGGTAGGGAGTGATCGGTTGACCAGCTCGACGGCCGCCTTCGCGAGCGAATGGCGCTTGCGCGGCTGGTCGGGATTCCCGGCGAACAGCACCATGCGCGTGTCGAGCGGCCAGCCGAGTTGTGCCCGGGCTTCGTCCCGGGGCACGATACGAAACAGCTCGAAATCGAGTCCGGATGGCAGTACGGTCACCGGCGCCCGCGTGTCGAAGTAGGCCTTCATGTGCTCGGAAACCACGACGACCGCGTCAGCGCGCTGGAGGGCGAATCGGGTGACCCACTGCGAGATCCTGCCCGCGATGGTATGGCGTCCGTTCGGCCCGACGATGCCGAGGATGTCGCTGCCGCGCAGCGTGACGACCAGAGGCAGGTGTTTGGGGAGCGCCAACACGCCGCTCTGGCCGAATTGGGCGTGCACCAGGTCGTACGGTCCGGAGCGGATCCGCGGGCGCACGGCGAGCCACGCCCGGGCGTAGTTCCACGGGCGCTTGGCACCGCGAAAATGGAACACGTCCACGACGACCCCTGCCTTGCGCAGGAATTCCGCCTGGCGCTTGACGAAGTGCGTGGTCTGAGGTTGGCCAGGTTGCGGCCACCCCGCGGTGATCATCAGGACTCGGATCGGTGCTTCCATGCTCTCCGGATCGCTGGGGTGCGCTCGCTCGGGCGTCAGCGAGATACGTCCGACAACGCCGGCGCGGCGACCGGTTCAGCGGCGGCCCGGTCTGGGCCGCGCGTCGCTGGGCGTCGGCGCTGGCCGCGCAGCAACTCGCCGATGCCCTGAACCCACTCACCCACCGCCGGCCAGCGATCCTCCGGATCCCATGCTTCCGAACGCGTCCCCGGCGGCTGGCGACCGAACAGCTCGCGCAGTCCCTGGCCGACACTGGGGTAGCGTCCCGGGTACCCCGCCGGCGCCCCGGCAAGAATGTACAGGAACCGCTTCACGTCGCCCCAGACCCAACGGACGGTGACGCCGGTGGCGTAGCCGGTGCGCCGCTCCACCGTCTGGCCGCGCACGATCGCAAGCCACCAGCGCGGGAAATCCGCGCCCGCCGACACGGCCAGTTGGAGCGAGCCCCAAAAACGACCGTTCACTTCCATGAGATAGGGCGCGTGCATGCCATCATCGCGAAATTCGACCATCGCGGGCCCGTGCCAGTGCATGTCGGTGAGGAGGCGCTCGGCCGGCCCGAGCAGTCTGGGGTCCAGCGCGGCCGACGAGCGGAGCGAGCTGCCCGAACCGGACGGGCGGACGTCCCGCAGCCGTTCGTGAGCGAACCATGCCACCGGTCGACCGTGATCGAACAGCGCAAACACCCCTTTCCCCTGCCCGGGGACGAAAGCCTGCATCACTGGCCAGCTGTCCGCGTAGCGGTGCGTGGTGATTGCCCGCTCGAGCTCGGCCGCGTCGCGTACGTAGCTCGTGCCGGGATCCGCGATGAAGCTGCTCCCGTTCCAGGCATTGCTGAAGCGCGATTTGACCACGCAGGGAAACCCCAGCTCGCCGCCCGCTGCGTGGGCTTCGGACATCGAGGTGGGCATCCGTGTCGGTGGCACACTGACGCCGCACGCCCGCGCGGCTTCCAGGGTTGCGGCCTTGTCGAAAGCGCGCCGTAGCACCGGATCCGGCGCGCACGCGACGGCGATCCCGGCGGCTTCCCAGACTTCCCGCTCGAGGTTGCACAGGATGCAGGAGCGCTCGGTTAGCGGGTGCACCATCGTCACCCCGCGGGCGATGGCCCACGCACGCAGCGCCTGGAAAGCCGCCGGGGTTTCTCCGCGCAATCTGAAGCGCTCGATGCAAAACCGTGACCAGGCCGCCAATGGTCGTCCACGGGGCGCCGCGACCAACACGTCGCATCCTGCCCGACCGAGCGAGCGGACGCAAGCGAGGGCCTGGTTGGTCTGCCCGTCCAAGACGAGGACCGATTCCCGGTCCGGGCTCACGAGAGTCCGCCGCGATCGCGGACAGCACCCAGTAACGCCGCCTGAGTTCGACCGAGATCCTCGTTGACGATGCAGACCGCTCCGGGAACCCGCGCGAACACGTGGCGGTAGGCATCGGATCTGCGACGCAGGTACTCGATCGAAAACTCGCGCTTGCGGCGAAATGACTCCTCGGGGGTGATGTCGAGGAATACCGGCACGGTCGGTCGTGGCGTCAGGCGTTCCAGCAGCCGCGTCCAGAGCCGATCCCGACCATTGGCCACGTCGACCAGCGTGTCGTAGAAGTAACGATCCATGATGAGAACGCGACCACGGACTCTCTCCAGGTAGGCGCGGTAGCAGAGAAACACCATCAAGTCGATCACGTACAGAACTCGCCGCAGCGGCTTGTTCCAGAGCAGGGTCGTGCGGACGCGCCCCAGCACACGCCTCAGGCCGCGCGCCGGTGGACGCTGCAGCTTCTGGGATTTGGGATCGGGAGCCCCGGGAGCTAGCTGGTCGGACGGCCGGCCGCGCACGCGATCGCGCAGCGACCGAAGCAACGCGTAGACGCCGACCTGGTCGTTCAGGTGGAGCACCACGACCCGGCGGCGCTGTTGCTCGAGCGCCCCCTGGAGGAAGTCGATCAGCGTGGATTTGCCCGCGCCGTCCAAGCCGGAAAAGGTGATCAGCACCGGTCTAACCCCACCGCTGGCGGCGCGCCCAGATACGGGGCGAAGTCGTCGGTCGGGTCTGGTGCGGCGTGAGGTAGATCCAGCTCGCCATGGCATACGCGAGCAGCACCCACTGTAGCTTCAACATGATGTAGTTGCCGCTGAGATTGCTGGCGAGCGACGCCGCCACTTGCGCGGCGGGGAGAATGCCTTCGATGCCGCGGCGCGCTTTCCAGGCGGCGAGGCAAACCAGGCCGAGCCCGGTCAGGAATGGAAGAGCCCCCGCGATCCCCGTGGACGTGAGGACCTCGAGAAACAGGTTGTGCGTATCGCGGGTGAGATGCTGCTGCGGAGGAATTCCGAGCCGCACCGCGAGCATGTATTGGTTGGTCGGCCCCCAGCCCATGAGGGGGCGGTCCTTGAACAACTGCACTGCAGCCGGGAAGATCTCTTGCCGCCCGGCGAGATTGCCTGCGGCGGCCGCCTGGAGGCGTCGCTGCATCACCGGTGACTGCATCGCTCCCCAGGCGGCGAGCCCGATCGCGAGCATCGCCACGACCGTGTTCCGCAGTCGGATGCCGAGCGTTTTGCCGGTGAGCGCGAACATCCACAGCCCGACGGCCAGAGCGAGCAGACCGCCACGCGAGCCCCCCATGATTATGGCGAGGCCGATCAGCGCCGCGGTCGGCCACGCGATCCAACCTGGTCGTAACGCAACCTTCGACCGACTGTACACGAGGCCGATCGCGGCCAGCAGGCCCGCGCACAGCACCCGGGCGGCGCGATTCGCATTCTGCCCGAAGACCATCGCCCGCTCGGTGTCGGAATCCACGATCTTCCCGATGCCGAGCACCGTCATGATCGCGAGGATCGCGGCCCCGACCATCAGCGTGAGCAGCACGTTCCGCGCGACCCTCTCATACCGCATGAGGTTGAAGCAGGCGCAGAAAATCATGAGGCCCTGGATGTAGAACAACGACGAGCGTACGGCATCCGAGGTAAAGCGGGCGCCGCCCAACACATACGCGAGCCAGTAGGCGTAGACGTATCCCAAGAACCACCACAAGGCCGCCGGGCGCCGGCCATAGCAGAGACCCGGCTGCAGCAGCGTGACGGCGAGGAATCCCGCGCCGGTGAGCGTGGTGAGCTCGAGTGGCAACCGTCCCGGCGCGTCGAACGGCAGCGAAAACACGAAGCC
Organism: uncultured Gemmatimonadaceae bacterium; assembly: GCA_964599725.1. GTDB lineage: Bacteria > Gemmatimonadota > Gemmatimonadetes > Gemmatimonadales > GWC2-71-9 > DASTHG01. Next base: position 121,345 of record CAZRGT010000044.1, read on the forward strand.
ATACAGCGCGCAGCGGAGTATCCAGCTGGGGCCTTGAGGTTGTGCCAGCGCCTGCGATCCCCGTTGCCCGGCGGAGGTGTGGGTGCCGGCGGCCGAGATTCGGTCAACCCGGCTCATTCTGTGTCGCATCAGGTTCCACCTCCTGAGCGATCTCCGGCCGCCCGGCGCGGGTGCCCCGTCTGCCCCAGGGCATCGAGGATCCTGGCAGCGGCTTGGTCGACCGACTCCGCCGCCGTGTCGACCCAGGTCAACTTGACTCGGCCGATCGTCGTCAGCCTGGCCAGAACCTCGCGGTAGGCGCTGCGGTAGCGGTCGAGGAATTCGAACACTTCCCGCTCGCTCTTGTCCTTGACCTGGTGCTCCTTGGAGCGGTCGCGAATGCGCTGCCACAGAACCGGGTTCGGCGCGTCTAGCCAGATGACGGTGTCGAGCGCACCGGCCCAGTAGTCGAGCGCCGTCTCCCACCCCAACGCCAGGCGGCCATGCCCGGTGTTCGCCTCGTGGAACACGCTGAGCCGGCTGAGACTGAACAACGGGCCCTCGTCCAGCACGATCGCACGGTAGGCCGGCGAAGTCCCGCGCGACAGCACGCCGGGGAGGGTTCTGAGACGCAGCAAGTGCAGCAGGGCGGGCCGCCACGACCGTGGACTCCGCCGCATCACCTCGAAGGCCGTCGGCGCCAGCCCGATGGCGAATCGAATCATCATGGGGAGGGAGCGCAGGCGGTCGATTTGCAACCCCGGCCGGATGTTCTCGTCGCGCTGGCCGAGCGCGCGCAGGATCGCGGTTTTCCCGGCGCCCGCTGGGCCGACGAGTTCCGCGATCAGGGTGCGGACCGGCGCTCCCAGTCCCGACGGCGACTGCCGGCGTCCGCGCGGCGGCGCCTCGGTCAGAGGCACTCCCAAACCGCCTGCTTCACTTCGGCCAGCACTCGTTCGATCGGTTGCGCGGCGTTGATTTCGGCCACGCGTGACGTCGGGGGAAAGGTCAGGTGTGCGACGATCTCCACCTTGCGCCGCAGTTGATCGAGCGGCGTATCCGGCTTGCGGCGGGCGGCGATGTCGACCGGCACGTGCAGGCGGATTACGAGGTCCGGCGGCACCAGCTCCGCCAGGCGGAACGCGGCTTGCTCGCGTCGTGCCACGGTCCGCCGCAGCCACGACGTCGATTCGATCCAGTGCTCCAGCCGAGGTCCGTCGTTGAGTCCGGCGAACTGGGTCTGTGGCAGGCGATCCGAAAGCACGATCATCCCCAGGCTCCGGGCTTGCCGCACCCCTTGGGCCCAGCGCCGTCGCTCGCGCGCGAGGGAGAGCACCCAGAGCAGCCGGCCGAACAGGCGGACGCCGGTGGGCTCGGACCGCGATGGAGACCCGGGCGGGGGCCCGGTTGGGGTCGTCGCGGCGGGACGGGCCATGGCGCTGACGCGCTGCAGCCAGCGCCGCGGTTGGGAGGCTGTTCCCTTGCCGCTCCCGCCATAGGTCGAGACGACCGCCAGCTCCCCCGACAGCCACCTCGCGATCGCCTGCGTGAGCGTCGATTTGCCCGCGCCGTCGGGGCCCACGAACGCGATGGCAACCCCGCCTTGGGGCGGCGTGCGTGTGGAGCGAGTGGGCGCCCGCGTGATCCAGTGGAAAACGCGCCACCAGATCCAGGTCCATTCCCGGAACATCATCCGGCGTGCGGCGCCCGGCGCGCTGTACATGCGATAAGCGTGGAGCGGCGGATCCGCCAATCGACGGAACGCCATGAGCTGCCGGATCGACGGGGTGCGGGTGGAGATCAGCACGGCTGCGGCATGCGCCGCGGCCGTGCCGACGAGGGGCGTCGCCACCTCGATCAGGCGGTCCGACCGCACGCGCGCCGCCAGCCACCGCATTTCCCGCAACATCGAGCCGCGGACATAATCGTGTCCCATCAGCGCGAGCGCGCGGTCGCGCCAGCGCAGCTTCATCGCCGCCCGGGCGATCAGGATCAGCAGCTCGAGAGGCGGATCGGTGACCCAGACGGTGTGCTCGGGATCGCGGACCCGCGTCGCCAGCAGGACCTCTTCCCAGGGCAACCGATGGCCTTTCAGGAATCTCTCCCCCAGCGTCAGCTGGTAGTGCACGTGCACGTGGGTGAGCGTTCCTGTGCCCGGGTCGAACCCCACGTAGTCCTCGATCCCCGGGTAGCCGCGGCCAGCCTTGACCACGAACCGTTTGAACTGGGTTCCGCTGGTGAGGATGTGAGCGAGGCGTTGGGCGGCGCGACGATCGAACAGCGCGTCGACGTCCGTGACGCCGATCAGGGCGGGGCCGAGGTGCTCGTTGCTCTTCCAGTGACAATACCGGATGCCTTCGGCGTCCAGTCGGGCGAATAGCTCATCCAGGATCCGCAGCCGCGGCGCGGCGCCGGGAGCCCCGCGCGGTCGCAGATCGCGGAGCTCCGCAGTGGAGCTGTCGGCGGGTCGCGCGGTCATTCGACTCCGGGAAAGATGGCCGGGGCGCCAAGGCGATAGCTGCGCTTCATTTCCGTCCTGTGGATGCGTTTATGGGCCGATTGTTGCGACACCGCAACATGATTGCATGGGGAAACAGAATATACGCTTCCGTTCGCTCGCTGAGGGCGCCAATCGACTGGCGCCGGTCCGGTGATACGATCTTGGCCGGTCTCATAAACGGCTGCTAGTCATTGGCTTACTGGATGTCTGCGCCCGCCATCGTGGGGCATGTGAGGCAACCTCCTTCTCAATCACACCTCGGCGAGGTCGATTGCGGGTTCGCGCTGAGACACCGCCTCCTGCCAGGATTGGAACATGAGCACGGTCCAGAGGTGGTAGTCCCAGCGCGCTCCAGCGAGATGCTCGCGCCACTTCTGCCGCACGATTCCCGGTTCCAGCACCCCCTCGCGCCGCAGTCGGTGTTCGTCGAGCAGGGCTTCGGCCCAATCCCGCAGCGGTCCACGCAGCCAGTCCGCGATCGGCATGTGAAATCCCCGTTTGGGACGGTCCACGAGCGATCGCGGCACGTATCGATACAGAACCTGCCGCAGCAGCCATTTGCTGGTGCTACCGCGCAGCTTGTACGCCAGCGGCAGTCGCCAAGCGAACTCGATGACCCGATGATCCAGGAGTGGAACTCGGGTCTCCAGGCTCACCCCCATGGCGGCACGATCCAGCTTCACGAGGATGTCGCCCGGCAGGTAGGTCGAAGCGTCCAGCAGCATCATGATATGCTCGGGATTGCCGTCCAGCCGGGGACGTTGCCCGGTGGAGCCCGGTGACACGTCATGCCCGTCTCGGACCAGCGCCGCCGGGTGTTTCCAGTATGACATCATGTAGTCGTAGACGGCCTCCGGTGTGGCCGCGGGGAGGATCTCCGCTGCCTGTTCGAGCCGCTCGCCAAACGTGCGTTTCCCAGTCCAGCCGCGCGTGACTCGGTTGACGGCGGCAAGGACCTTCCCAGATCCCCCGTTCCCGGTCACCAGGGCGGCCGCCGCGGCCAGCCGGAGCCACAAGGGGATCCAACGGATGCCACGCCAAATCGAGGGCCCCAACCGATAGCGGTGGTATCCGCCAAACAATTCGTCCCCGGCATCACCCGAGAGACCCACCGTGACGTGTTGCCGCGTGAGCTTGGAGACCAGATACGTGGGAATCTGCGAGGTATCCGCAAACGGCTCGTCGTACAGGCGGGGGAGCAGCGGTATCACCGCCTGCGCTTCTGCCGTGGTGACGGTGAGCTCGTGGTGCTCGGTTCCGAGATGACGGGCCGCCGCCGCCGCATGGTGTGCTTCATTGTGTCGCGGGTCGTCGTAGCCAATCGTGAATGTCCGCACCGGAGTTCCGCTTTGGGCTTGCATGAGTGCCACGATCGTCGACGAGTCGATCCCGCCGGAAAGAAAGGCGCCCAGCGGCACGTCCGATACCATGCGGATCTTGACGGCGTCCAGCAGCAACTCCTGCAGTGCGTCGACCGCTTCGCCCGTGCCACCGCGGAACGGATTTGCCACGCCAGCCTCGGCGACGTCGCGCCCCGACCAGTACGGCACCGGCGCCAGGTTCGATCCGGGGCGGTCCGACCGCACGCTGAGTTGGGTGCCGGGCGAGAGCTTGGCTATGCCGAGGTAGATGCTGGCGGGATCGGGAACGTAGCCGCGGCGAAAGTACTGGATCAGCGCGTTGCGATCGATCTGCGCGCGGAAGGATGGGTGGGCTCGAAGCGCTTTGAGCTCCGACGCGAACAGCAACGTTCGGCCCATCCAGCCGTAGTACAACGGCTTCTCGCCGGCGCGGTCACGCGCCAGGTGCAGCGTCCGTTGGGCACGATCCCACAGGGCGAAGGCGAACATGCCGTTGAACCGGGGCAGCGCTCCTTTCAGGCCCCACGCTTCCACGGCCGCCAGCAGGACTTCGGTGTCCGACCGGCCACGGAACTGATGGCCCTGGGTGGCCAGCTCATGCCGCAGGTCTTTGAAGTTGTAGATCTCCCCGTTGAACACGACGACGAACCGGCCGGAGGCCGACTCCATCGGCTGCCGCCCGGTGGGCGAGAGATCGATGATCGACAGACGGCGGAACCCCAGCGCGATCCCGGCATCGGGATCTACCCAGGCGCCGCTGTCGTCAGGGCCGCGATGTTGCAACGAGTCGGCCATGGCGATGACCGTGGCGCGAGCTTCGGCGGCGCAGCACCCGTCGCTGTGCAGAAAGCCCGCAATGCCGCACACGTCAGCAACCGCCCTGGTGCGCGGGTCGGATCACACCCCATGCCGGGGTGGTGGTAAGCCATCCTGTTCGTGTCATGCCGGAGCCTGTTGGATTCCGAAATCGAGTGCAGGGTTCGTGCCGACGCACTGGTTGTCTTGTAAGCTATTGCAGGGCAATGTGGTACGAGATTGAATCTTGTCGACTAGATGAATGCCCACAGGTGGCGCTTGGCCTCGAGCAGCACCGTTGCCGGGGGTTGCTCGGCGTCCAGATCCACGACTTTGGTCGTCTCCGGAAAGCGCAGCTGCCGGACCATGTCGATGCCCGAGCGGACCTGGTGCGGGGGAGTTTCCGGCTTGCGTCGCGACGCAACCTCGGGGGACACGTGGAGCTTCAGCACGAGATCCGGGGGTGACAGCTCGACCAGGCGAAACCCGGCTTGCTCGTGACGCGCCGCCCACCGGCGCAGCCAGGATCGATCCTCGAGCCAACGGCTGAGTCTCGGCCCGTCGTTCAGGCCGGGAAACTGGCTCTGCGGGAATCGATCCGAGAGGACTACCATGCCGAGTCCCTTGGCACGCCGGCTCTCGCGAGCCCGTCGTCGTCGCTCACGGACCAGCGACCACACCCAGAGGAGGCGTCCCAGCACCCTCCCCGGCGAGGTTTCGTCAGGGACGGACCGCTGAGGTCCGTTTCCCGAGGCCCGGCGTCCAGCCAAACGGCGTCGCGAGGCGGCGATTCCTTGAAGCAGGCGCCGCGGCCATGTGGCGGAGCCTTTGCCACTGCCGCCGTAGGTCGTGACGACCGCCACTTCCCGCGAAAGCCACTGGGCGATTGCCCCGGTGAGGGTCGACTTGCCGGCACCGTCGGCACCCAGAATGGCGACGCTCAGCCCACCATGGGGGAGCGTGCGGGTCGACTTCGTGGGAGCGCCCAGAAACCAGTTTCGGACTTTCCACCAGACTACGCCCCACTCCCGCGCGGACATCTGGCGTACGGCGTCGGCCGTGCCGAACAGGCGATACTCCCGCAGGCGCGGGCGTGCCCAGCGACCAAAAAGCCGCAGCTGCCCGGTCGAGGGTTGCCGGGCGTCCACCATGGCGGGAAGCAGGGTTGCGGCTCGCTCGCCCACCAGCTCGCTCGCCACGTCGAGCAGGCGAGCGCGATCCACGCGGTCGGCCAGCCAGCGCAGCTCCCGCAGCATACCACCACGCACAAACGGAGTGCCCATGGCCTCGAGGCCGGCGTCCCGCCACCGCAGCTTCATCACCGCGCGAACGACCAGGGTCGTGAGCTCGAGATGCGGATCGGCGATGTAGATCTCGTGATCCGCGTCCCAGACCCGACTGGAGAGATATCGCTCCTCCCAGGGTAGCCGGTGACCCTTGAGAAACTTCTCCCCCAGCGTGAGCTGGTAGTGCACGTGCAAGTGCGTCAATGCTCCGGTCGAGGAGTCGAATCCGACGTAGTCCTCGATCCCGGGATACCCGCGCCCCGGCTTTACCACGAAGCGCTTGAAATTGGCTTCGCCCAGTATCCGGGTGAGCGGAACGATGGCGCGGCGGTCGAACAAGGCGTCCACGTCGGTTCGCCCGTCGAGGGATACATCGAGATGCTCGTTGCTCTTCCAATGGCAATAGCGGATGTCGGCATTGTGCAGTCGCCGGAACAGGTCGCGCAGCACGCCCAATGGGGCGGTCCTTCCGGCGTCTCCAACCGGTGGCGCTTCGCGCAGCGTTGTCACGAATTCGCTCGTCGCTCGGGGGGGCCGAACTGCGGCGCGGACCCTGCTGTGGGTGCGACAGATGACGCGCGGCGGCCCAGGAAGCTACGCAGCGTTTCCACCATCCATTGACCGTCGTGGCCCAAGAAGTGCTGGGGCAGGCGACGAATCAACCATCCGCACATCGCGAGCTGGATCACGCCGACTCCGATCAGCACGACGAGCGCCGGCGCGTCGGCACGCCGCGCGATCATGGCGGCACCCCAGACGACTGGAAAGGAACACACGGTCAGCAGGACGGCGGGACGGTGCGCCTGCCAGAACTCACGCCAGGTGATGTGTGCGACGTCCAGGCTCAACTCGGCCATGAGGAAGAAATTCACCGTGAGGGCCGCGAGCGCCCCCCAGGAGACGCCGGCGATGCCCCAATGCTGGCCGATCCAGGCCCCGAGCACGACGAGGCCCGCGTACAGGATCTGACGCCACGCGCGGCGATAGACCACGCCGGTCGATCGCGCGATCGAATCGCTCATCTTGTAGCTGGTCCGGAACAGCATGCCGATGCCGAGGATCTGGAACGGCACGACCACCGCGGCCCAGTGGCTGCCCAGCACGACCTGGATGACTTCTGGCGCGAGCAGAATGATGGTGGCGCTTGGCGCCAGCACGACGATGGCGATCAAGGCGACCCCGCGTCGGTAGGCGGCCGCCAACCGGGTAGTGTCGTCCTGCACCCGCGCCATTGCCGGGAACAGCACCGCGTCCAACACCGCCCCGAACGCGTACGCGGGCGCGGACATCAGGGAGTAGGCCCGGCCGTAATACCCGAGCGCTTGGCCACCCAGGAATCGTCCGGTGACGACGTTGTCGCCGTACAGGGCGACGTAATTCGCCAGTTTGGCGATGGTGAAGCCTCCCCCGAAATATACGAGGTCGCGCAGCGCTGCCCGTTCCATCGTCGGCCGGAGACGGGGTGGGTGCTTGACCAGGAGAATCGCGCTGCGAACCAGTGCCTGGCCGACTTGTCCGGCCACGAGGGCCCAAACGCCCCAGCCGAGCAGGGCGGTAGCGATCCCCACGGCGCCGTATCCGATACCGTACGACACGACGTCGAGATTGGCCAGCCAGGAGAAGCGGAGCTCGCGGGAGAGCAGCGAGGCCGACACGGTGCCCAGCCCATGGAGCGGGAACACCCACGCGAGCGCGCGCAGCACGGGGGTCACGCCATCGAGGTGCAGAAAGCCCGCGGCGAGTGGGGCACCCGCCCAGATGATGGCGCCCAGCGCGAGGCCCAGCAGGAGTGACGCCGTGAAGGCGGTGTCGAGGTGACGTGGCTCGATGTGTGGGCGCTGCACGATGGCCGGCCCGAGTCCGAGCTGGGACACGATCGCTGAAAGGCCGATGACGACGAGCGCCGCACTGATCACACCGAAATCGAGCGGCGAGACGAGGCGCGCCAGCACGGCCAGCACGACCAGATGCAGGATCGCAAACGCCGCCTTGCCGTAGCTCATCCAGAGCATGCCGGCCAACGTGCGCTGAGTCAGCTCGCTACCCGCCATCTGCCTCAGCCGCCGGTCGGTGGGGTGAACCCCATCGTGCGCAACGCGTGGTCGATGCGGATCGAGCCGAACCGCCCCAGCAGCACGCGGAGATCCCTTCGCATGCGGCCCCGGCCCACGTAGGCCCGGAACTTCAGGGTGGGAGACAACCGGGGCGGGGGTGTCTCATCCGTGTCCAGCTCCCAGGGATGGAAGTAGAACATGAACCAGGAGCGCCGGGCGAGACGTCGGGCGACGCCCCAGCGGTACAGGCGGGAAGGGATCAGCCGAAAATAGCCGCCTCCTGACCAGGGCAGCGCCAGGGGCCCGACGGCCACCCGCGACATAGGGAGCTCGAGCAGTCCGGGTCGCACTTCCACTACAGAGCGCTCCGGGTCGATTGGCGTCGACAACTGCCCGTACCGGTCGTGCGCCTTGAAGTCGTAAAAACTCGAGTCGTACCAATACCCGGCTTCAGCGAGGTAATCCAGCACGGCGTCGCTGATGGAGAACATCGGCGCCCGGATTCCCCACACGGGAAGCCCGGTCAGCTGCTGCAGGGTATCGCGGGCCCGGGTCAACTCCTCGGCCAGCGCCGGACGCGACAGACTGTAGAGGCGCGGGTGCGTATCGCTATGACTCGCCACTTCGTGCCCATCGGTCACCATGCGACGCACCAGCGCCGGATATCGGCGTGCGACCCAGCCCAACACGAAACAGGTTGCCGTGGCGCCGGTGGCGACGAGTGCATCGAGCAGCTCGTGCGTATTGCGTTCGACCCTGGACTCGAGTTGCTCCCAGTCGTTGGTCGGCAGGACGCCCTTCAGGTTTTCGGCGTGAAACCACTCTTCGATGTCGAATGAAGCCAGGAATTGCGGCTGAGCGGTCACAGCATGCGCCTTCCCTTGGCGCGCAGCTGGGCGACATCGATGGGCGTGGGGAACTTGAAGTAACGCTTCTGCGACATATCGACGGTGCGGGAGATGGGCCATTCCGGCGTGCCCAGGCGTGCCAGCAACCCCGCGACCTCCCGACCCGCCACGTCTTTGGCCCTGGCCGAGAGGGCGAACTGCGAGTCGCCGGGCGTGATCGGCACCACGTACTCGGCCAGCACCTGCCCGGCGTCGAGCTTCTCGACCATCGTGTGCACGGTGACGGTCACTTCCGGCTCGCCGTGCAGCAGGGCCCAGAAGGTCGGCATCATCCCCCGGTAAAAAGGCAGCTTTCCGTTGTGGATGTTGATGGTATGGGGGACGGCACCCAGCGCACCCGCCCGGAAGATCTCCGGTGCCGACACCGATAACAGCACATCCACCCCGCGCTCCCGGAGCGTTCGCAAGTAACCTTCGTCATTGATCGAGTCCAGGATCCGGACCGGCACGCCGGCTCTGGAGGCCAGGGCCGCCACGCTACGCGGCTTCCCCAGGCGGTCCGCCAGGCGGGCCGTGGCGTAACGGGCCATCAGCCGGACCATGTCAACCGTGCCGTAGACCTTCCAGAGGCGGCGCGCCAGCGCCAGACGTGATTCGTTGAAATTGCGCAACAGCACGATTTCCACCAGGCGAACCGGCCCGTTCGCCGCGGCGGCCAGGAAGGCTGCGAAAAAGCGGCCGGTAAAGAAGGGGTCGTCTTGTGTCACGGCAACGATGTTCACGGTCTTGTTCATGCGCCGGGCGGCTCCCATTAGGGGTATCGGGCTCTCCCCAGCCGCTCGCGGCGGCGGGGGTCGGCGAGCCAAGTAACTAAAATGGGGATCTGGTCGCGAAATGCCGAGGGGCGCCGTAGCGCCCCTCGGTGGTGGACTGGCTAGCCCGTCGGTCCGCTCACCAGCCGCCCTTGCGAAGCACCACGACCGGCACCGTGCGGAGCATGATCTTGAGGTCTTCCGACAGCGATTGCCGCTTGATGTACTCCAGGTCGAGACTGACCTTGCGGCGCACGTCCTCGATGGACTGGTCGTAGTGTTGATTGATCTGCGCCCACCCCGTGATGCCCGGGCGCACCTTGTGGCGTAGGTTGTAGACCGTGATCTGCTTCTGTAGATCTGCGGCGATGCCCGGCTGCTCGGGCCGCGGGCCGACGATATTCATGTCGCCCAGCAACACGTTGAACAACTGGGGCAGCTCGTCGAGACGGTACTTGCGCAACACGCGTCCCAGGGAGGTGATCCGGGGATCATCCTGGCGCGCCCACACCTGTTCGGTCTTCTTCTGCACGAACATCGTCCGGAACTTGTAGATCCGGAACGGCTTGCCGCCGAGGTCCAGCTGGCGCCGCCCATTCCCCCGATCCTCGGCCGGATCGCGTCGATCGAGACCGACCCGGGTCTGCTGGAAGAACACCGGACCCGGCGAAGTCAGCTTGATGAGCGCCGCCACCAGGGCCATCACCGGAGCCGCGACCACGATTCCGACCACCGCCACCAGGACGTTCAGCGCCCGTCGGGTGCCCTCGGTCTCTTGCTCAACCGACCCCATGCCGCGCATCAGCCCGAGGGGCGGGCGCAGGGTGAACGTTTCGGCGAGGTTGGAAGCGGTCATGGCGCGGTCCGGGTCTCCTGATGTGTAGTGCGAGCCAACGGGGCCATATCGGCCCCCCGCGGCTACCACTAGCAAGTGCCGTGCACCAAGTGGCCGGCCAGGGCTGTTTTTGGAAGTGCATGATGGGACGTCAGTTACACGTTCGTTACCCGATGCTCGCCCGACGTTGACGGGTCTATCCTGTTGCAGGCCAACGCTATCTGTGGAACCGGTGCCACAAGAAAAAAACGGAGGGAAGCGGTCCGCTTCCCTCCGTATGCCCGTTTCTAGTTGGGGTTACACGGCGTTGTTGGACGCCAACAAGCCCCGCTCGAGCCCATGCCGCTCCATGAGTCGGTACAGGGTCGTGCGATCGACTCCGGCAATCCTGGCGGCTTTGGACATGTTGCCGCCGGCCTGGTGGACCAGGCGCGTCAGGTAGCGACGCTCGAAGGCCGACAACAGGCGCTCGCGCGCGGCGTGATAGCTCTCGCCCGGCGAGCCATCGATCTCCATCGGCGCCGTTTCCGCGGTCGCGGCTTCTTTCTGTTCCCCTATAAACGGAATGTCCTCGGGCTGAATATCGGCACCCGGCTCGAGCAGGACGACGGCGTGCTCGACCACGTTCTGCAGTTCACGGACGTTGCCCGGCCAGTTGTGACTCGAGAGGGCGCGGATGGCGGACGTGGTCCAAGTCGGCAGGGGCTGGCCGGAGTCGCGATGCCGCTTCCAGTAGTAGGCCAGGAAGTGGTTTGCCAGCAGCGGGATGTCTTCCGGCCGGGACCGCAATGGCGGCATGTGAATCGGCACCACGCGCAACCGATAATAGAGGTCCTCGCGGAGCGCGCCTGAGGCTACTGCTTCATCCGGATCGATGTTGGTTGCAGCGATGAACCGCACGTTGACGACCGCGTCGGTCGTTTCGCTGCCCACGCGGCGCACCACGCCGTCTTGGATCACCCGCAGCAGTTTCGCCTGGATCGGCTTGGGCATCTCGATCAGCTCGTCCAGGAACATCGTGCCGCCGTTGGCCGTCTCGAGCAGGCCGGGTTTGTCGCGAACGGCGCCGGTGAAGGCTCCCTTCACGTGACCGAACATCTCCGACTCGAGCAAGGCTTCGGGCAGGGCGGCGCAGTTGATGGCGACCAGGGATCGGCTGGAGCGGCGGCTGTAGTGATGAATGAACTGGGCGATCAGTTCCTTGCCGGAGCCGCTCTCGCCGGTGATGAACACGGATGCGTCGGTGGCGGCGACTTTGCGCGCCAGCGCGATGATCTTGCGAAAGGCCGGGGCGCTGCCGAGTACGTTGAACTTCTCGGTTTCCCCCGGGGCCTGCTCGAGCTGAGCCTGCATCGACTGGGATTCCCGCGCTACCACAACCGCATGGGCCGCCCGCCCGATGAGGATCTGGAGGTGCGTTGCCGAGAACGGCTTGGGCAGATAGTCCCAGGCGCCGGCGCGGAGCGCTTCGAGGCTCGAGTCGACGCTCGGGTTGCCGGTCATGACGATGACGATCGTCTCCGGATGCGTAGCCAGTGCGGCGCGAAGCAGCTCCATGCCGGGCACCTGGCTCATGTACAAGTCGACCAGGATAATGTCGAAAGCGCGCCGCTTGATGGTTTCGAGCGCCTTGTCGCCCCGGGAGCAGACGGTGAGGTTGTAGCCCTCGGCCTCGAGGTAGGAAGCGCAGCTTTCCCGCATCACCCGCTCGTCGTCCACCACCATGATGCTGAGACTGGCCCGCGTGCGGGGATCGATCGGGAGCAGCTTGCTGACGTCACGTCCCAACGCAGGGTCTGTCGTGTGTACGGCCACGCGGTTGCATCCTCGTCGCAGAAGTCCATCGTCGCGGCAACGCTGCGCCGCAGGATCACGAAACACCATTGCAGGGATCGGGCCTGCTAGGCGGCAGCTGCGTATGAGGTTGTCCTATCGAAACCTATGGTTGCCGAGTCGCGACAATCCGTTGTGTTCGGGCATCACAGTGTTGCACATTTGCAACGAATACTCTCGTTTCGCAAGTGGGGTTCGGGAAGCTGGCTAGAGCCGGCAGTGCCGTAGGTCACAGCGGTCTAGACCTTGCACCCAACGGCGCTAGCCTTAGCGTACTAGCGGCCCCTGGTTTTTCAGGTCCGGGCCATTGAGGGCCCGACCACCCAGTATTGAGGTTTCGACTGAATGCCGAATGACCTGCCGGTGCCAGCACCGGTCCCGCAACCGCTGCCCGCATCCGTCGCGCTGCAGAATCAGGGGTACCCGGCGCCGATGCTTTACGGGGAGCCGCCGGGTGGCGGAGGCCCGGACTGGCGCCGCGTTTATGCGTCGGTCGTCCGATTCAAGTGGCTCGTGCTGGGCGTCGTCGTGGTGGGCACGGCGGCCGGGTACGGGCTGAGCCGATTTCTCATCAAGCCCGGGTACCTCGCTCGCGCCACGATTTGGGTGGACGTCGTCGACCCACGCGCGCGCACGCCGGAGGCGTTCCAACTCGGTGGCCAGCTGGGAATCTCCACGGGGTGGGACAACCTGCTCACCTCCGACCAGGTGATGGACTATGTCGTCCACGAGAACAAGCTGTACCTGGGGTGGGAGAACGCGGGTGATTCGACGGCATTCGAAAGGTTCGATCTCCAGGATCGATTCCGGATTGGCATCTATACGCTCAAGGTTGACAGTGCCGGTCAGCACTACGTCCTGACGGGGGAAGACGGCACGCTGGTGGATAGCGGCGTGGTCGGCGACTCCGTCGGCCGCAGCCTCGGCTGGCGCTGGGCACCGCCCGCGAGCTCCCTGTCCAAGGGGCAGGTGATCGCGTTCTCGGTTACGGCTCCGCATGAGACCGGGTTGTCACTTGCCTCCGCCTTGGCGGTCCGCAGCGACGCCGACGGAAACTTCATGCGGCTCGAGCTGAAAGATCCCGATCCGGAGTTCGCGGCGGCCACGGTGAACGCCGTCGCGGAGCGGTTCGTCACGGTGGCGGCCGAGTTGAAGAAACAGAAGGTGCATGAACTGTCGGGGGCCCTGTACGAGCAGTTGCAGCGTGCCAAGGTCGCCGTCGCCACTGCCGAGGCAGCCTTACGCGCGTTCCGGGTTCGCTCGGCTACTTCGCTGGCCATGAGCAACAACGGGCAGATCGACACCCGCGACCCGTCCGCCAACCGGTTTTTCAATGCGCGGGTCACGCTCGACCAGGTGCAGGAAGACCGGCAGGTCATCCGGCGCGTGCTGGCCGAGGCGGCTGACTCCGGTATTCAGCCCGGTAACCTGGAAAACATCCCGTCCGTGCAACGGTCGTCTACGCTCATCGCCGCGTTGCGCGAGTTGACCGGCGCCCAGGCCGAATTGCGCGCGCTGCGCTATCGCTATACCGACGAGCAACCGGCGGTGCGGCGGCTGCTGGGACGGATCGAAGACTTGCAGAAACGCACCATTCCGCAGCTGGCGCTGGCGCTCGATGGCACGCTGCTGGCGCAGGAGAACGACCTGCGCCAGCAGATCAACAGCGGCTCGGCATCGCTGGCCACGATCCCCTCGCTCGCCATCGACGACGAACGCTTGAAGCGCGACCTGACCACCGCCGAGCAGACCCTCGCCGGAGTGCAGCAGCAATACGACGCGGTTCGGTTGGCCGAAGTCAGCGCGCTCCCCGACGTGAAGCTGTTCGATCGGGCCGTGGTGCCGCAGCGCCCGGTGGGCACGCTGGCGCCGGTTCTCATCGCGCTCGCATTCCTCGGCAGTCTGAGCGCCGGCGTGGTGGGAGCGGTCCTGCTCGACCGGACCGATACGCGGTTCCGCTATCCGGAGCAGGTGACCACCGACATGGGGTTGTCGATCCTCGGTGTGGTGCCGCGCGTGTCCCGGGAGAACGGCAATGGTCGCAACGCGCCGCAGGTGATCGAGGCGTTGCGCTCGATCCGGCTGGGCGTCCAGAACGCGTACGGAACCGGACCGATGGTGCTCACCATCTCGAGCCCCGGATCGAGCGACGGCAAATCGTTCATCACGTCCAATCTGGGGCTGGCGTTCGCCGATGCCGGGTTGCGCACCATCGTCATCGATGGGGACATCCGCCGCGGACTGTTGCATCGGGTGCTCAACGCGAAGCGGAAGCCGGGCCTCATCGATCACCTGAGTGGCAACGCCGGCCGTGAAGACATCATTCAGAAGACCGATTTCCCGCAGCTCAGCTTCATCGGGTGCGGACAACGTACGCCGAACGGTCCCGAGCTCCTGAGCTCGCCGGCCATGGGCCAGCTCCTCGCCTCGCTCCGCTCGCGTTTCGACGTGATCCTGGTGGATAGCGCGCCGATGGCCGCCGGCGTTGATCCGTACGTCCTGGGAACGCTGACCGGTCACCTGTTGCTCGTGATGCGCACCGGCGTGACGGATCGCGAGCTGGCCCGGGCGAAGATCGACCTGCTGGACCGGCTGCCGGTGCGCGTGCTGGGGGCGGTGCTGAACGACGTCGAAGCCGGGGGCGCGTACCGCTACTACGCGTACTATCTGGCGGGGTACGAGGTGGCCGAGGAAGACAGCGACAAGAAGCTGGTTCGGCCCGGTTGAAACCTCGAACCGTCGCCGGCCGCCTGCACGGACCTGTCTCTGGAGAACTGACGCGATGTGCGGCATAATAGGCTATAGCGGCGCCCGGGAAGCGGCGCCGATTCTCATTGAGGGACTGCACCGCCTGGAGTACCGCGGCTATGACTCCGCGGGCGTCGCGGTGCAGAACGGCACCGGAGTGGTGCTCCGCAAGCTGGCGGGGCGCGTCACCCGGTTGCATCAGCTGCTCGACGCCGAGCCGGTACTCGGCCAGAGCGGCATCGCCCACACGCGCTGGGCCACGCACGGCGCACCGACCCGCACCAACGCTCACCCACACACCGATTGCAGCGGCGCCGTGGCCCTGGTGCACAACGGGATCATCGAGAACGCCGACTCACTCCGCACCAAGCTGCAGCAGGGCGGACACGAGTTCAGCACCGAGACGGACACCGAGACCCTCGTCCATCTGATCGAAGAAGCCGCCGGGGCGACGCTCGAGGATCGCGTCATTGCGGCCCTCGCGCACGTCGAAGGCACCTACGGGCTGGCCGTCATCTCCTCCGCCGAGCCCGGCAAGATCGTGGTGGCCCGCAAGGGCTCCCCGGTCCTGCTGGGGATCGGCGACGGGGAGTATTTCGTCGCCTCGGATGCGTCCGCGATTTTGGAGCACACGCGCTCCGTGGTCTATCTGGACGACGGGGACATCGCGGTGGTGACCCCGGAAGGCTACCGCATCCTGGACCTCGACCAACGCGACCAGGTGCGGGCGGTGAGCAACATCGAGTGGGACCTCGCCGCCATCGAACTGGGCGGGTACCCCCACTTCATGCTCAAGGAGATCTACGAGCAGCCCGAGACGGTGACGGCCACGCTCCGCGGCCGATTGTTGTTCGACGAAGGGACGGCCCGGCTCAACGGTTTGAACCTGAAGCCGGAGGATTGCACGGCGATCCAGCGCATCCTGATCGTGGCGTGCGGCACCTCGTGGCATTCCGGGTTGGTCGGCCGCTACGCCATCGAAGAGCTGGCGCGCATTCCCGTGGATGTCGAGTATGCATCGGAGTATCGCTACCGTCCGCGCCTGCACCAGCCGGGCACGTTGGCGATCGCCATTTCCCAATCCGGGGAGACGGCGGACACGCTCGAGGCGATGCGGGCGGCCCGGGCCGCCGGGTGCCGGGTGGTGGGCATCGTGAACGTCGTCGGCAGCACGATCGCCCGCGAATCGGACGGCGGGATTTACCTGCATGCCGGCCCGGAGATTGGCGTGGCGTCGACCAAAGCCTTCACGTCCCAAATCACGGCGCTCCTGCTGCTCGGCTTGTACCTGGGGCGGCAGCGCGGAGTGGTGTCGGAGGAGGCGGGCCGGAGCTTCGCCAACGAGTTGTCCAATCTGCCGGAGCTGGTCAAGCGGACGCTGGAGCTGTCAGCGGGGATCGTGGAGCTCGCCAAGGCCTACGCGGAAACGCGCAACGCGTTGTACCTGGGCCGGGGCGTGAACTTTCCGGTGGCGTTGGAAGGGGCGTTGAAGCTGAAGGAAATCAGTTACATCCACGCCGAAGGCTACCCGGCGGCGGAGATGAAACACGGACCGATCGCGCTGATCGACGAAAACATGCCGGTGGTGTTCGTGGCGCCGCACGATCAGGTGTACAAGAAGGTGCTCGCCAACATGCAGGAAGTGAAGGCGCGCGGCGGGCGGATTCTCGCGGTGACGAGCGAAGGAAACGGGGAATTGACGCGCCTCGTCGACCGGGAGCTTCACGTCCCGGCGGTGGCTCCGCTGCTCTCACCCGTGGTGACGGCGATCCCGCTCCAGCTGCTCGCCTATCACATTGCGGTGCTGCGCGGCTGCGACGTGGATCGCCCCCGCAATCTGGCGAAAAGCGTCACGGTCGAGTAGCGGATCGAACCTCCACCCCTTATTCTAGGTGCCATGATCCGATTCCGAGCGGCCGTCCTGGGAGCGGCCCTGCTGGCGTTGACCGTGTCGGACCGCGTCGTGGCACAGCAGACGGCCGCCGACAGCGCCCTGTACAAACTGACCATCGGGCGGGACAGCCTGCAGGTGCTGCTCGTGCAGATCGATTCCCTCGGCCAAGCGACGTCCGCGAACAACTCCGCGAAGCAGCGGGCCAAGAACACGGCCCAGCTGATCCGGAACCGTCTCGAGCGGGGCGACTTCCAGGTGGGCGATCGCATCCGGCTGCAGGTGGACAGCGAGCCGCAGCTCACCGACACGTTCCCCGTGGGGCCGAATCAGGAGCTCGTGCTCCCGGTCGTGGGCATCGTGTCGCTGCGCGGCGTGCTACGCGCCGAGCTGCAGGTGGCGATGTCGCGTGAGTTGGGGCGGTTCTTGCGCGACCCGATCGTGCGCGCGACTCCGCTGATCCGGGTGTCCATCATCGGAGAGGTGAACCGGCCGGGGTTCTACCTGCTGCCGCCGGCTTCCGTCGTGTCGGACGTGGTGACTGCGGCCGGGGGACCGACGCAGAATGCCAGGGTGGAGAAAATGTGGGTGGAGCGAGGTGGCCGGCGGCTGGTCGAGGGCCAAGACTTGCAGTCGCTGATGGCTGAGGGGCTTACGCTGGACGATGCCAATGTGCGGCCCGGCGACAAGTTCGTCGTACCCGCGAATTCGTCGGGCAACTTCTTCAGTGTCGTTCGCACCATCTCAATCATCCTCAGCATCCCACTGACGATTTATGCGCTGACGCAAGTATTCAAGAAGTGATCCGTAGGGCAGTCAGACATTTGCACATTTCCACATCACAAAACTGAGCCAGGTCCATCCTGCCTTCTTCGCCCATCGCGAGGGAGGCAGTTTTGGTTTCCGGTAACCCAGATCTTGTGGTCGTTCGTGGAAAAGCTAGGCAAATCCTTGTCGGGCTTGTAGATTGTGCCCTCCTGATCCGCCACATCTTTTCCACAAGAGGAGTCGTCCCGGCGTGGAATCGATTGTTCGTACAGCGTCGGCTGCCTCCGCTCCGGTCACCGAGATCAACAGCCAGGGCGTCACCGTCCCTCCGGTTCTACCGCCGCCAGGCTTGACGGCACCGGGCACGCCGGCTCGGCTGCAGCTCGATTTGCAGCAGCGGGCGCACGACAATCTCCGCCGCTACGCCCAACGGGCCGCGACGCGCTTCCTCGTCCTCGTCGTCGCCGACCTGGCTTCGTTCGGCTTGATGCGCGCGTTGATCCGCGCGGTGCGCGATCAGGCGGCGCTGGGCGGTTGGATCGCGGCGCGGGTCGAGGCCGTCTTGCCTCCGGGAATCCTGAACGGGTGGCAGTACGCCGCGGCGCTGTTCGTGGCGTTGCTGGCGCTGGGATGCTACGGCACGGGTGACCGCCGCCGCGACGCGCGCCGACTGTTCGCGGCGTCCGCGCTCGCCACCGCCTTGCCGCTGTGGATGACGATTTGGACGCGTGGATTGGATGTGGTGGTGCTCCAGTACGCGCTCACGACATCGCTGGTCTGGGTCGGACTGGTCGGGGAGCGGTTCACCGTTGACCGGCTGGTGGACTGGGTCCGACCGCCGGAACGGCGCGCCACCAGAGCCCTGTTCGTAGGATCGGCGGAGCAGTGCGCGGCGGTAGCGGCCACGGCGGCGTTCCGCGACCCAAGGGACTTCGCGTCGGTCGGATTCGTCGACATCCGGATGCCGCCGGCGCTCGAGTCGCGCGGGCACCTGATGGAGATTGCGCGCGTGTTGCACGAATCCCGTGCCGAGGCCGTTGTGGCGTGCGGGCAGCTGACGGACATGCAGCTCGAGGACGTCACCCGGGCGGCGCTGGCGGCCGGCTGCCAGCTGCTGGCGCTGCCGCGCGGCGTCGACATGCCCGGGGTCATTCCGGATATCATCTGGCGCCGCGGCCAGCCGCTCGTGACGCTGACCGCTCCGACGCTGCAGGGCTGGGAATTGGCGCTGAAGCGGGCGGTGGATCTCGTGGGGGCGATGGTCGGTCTGATCCTGACGGCCCCCTTGCTCGCCGTCATCGCGGCGGCGATCCGTCTCGACTCTCGGGGTCCCGTGTTCTTCCGCCAGGAGCGCGCGGGTACGGGCGGCCGCCGATTCCGCGTCCTCAAGTTCCGCACCATGACTCACGGCGCCTCGGATGCCTCCCATCGCGATCTGGTGCACCGGATGCTGTCCGGGGACGAGGAATCCACGGCCCAGTGTGGTTCGGGCGGCAGCCGGGTGTACAAGCTGCTGCGGGACGATCGCATCACCCGGGTGGGGCGCCTGCTACGTCGGTCATCGCTGGACGAACTGCCGCAGCTCGTGAACGTGTTGCGCGGCCAAATGAGCCTCGTGGGACCCCGTCCGCCGCTCCCCTACGAGATCGAGGCGTACGCGCACTGGCAATTCGATCGCCTGCAAATGCGGCCGGGTATCACCGGGCTGTGGCAGGTGTCCGGGCGTAACCTGTTGACCTATCGCAGGATGTGCGAGCTCGACATCGAATACGTGCGCCGTTGGTCGCTGTGGCTCGACCTCCAGATCCTCGTCAAGACAATCCCGGTGGTCTTGTTCAACTCGGGTCGAGCGGCGTGAACGCCCGGGCGGTTCGAGTCGGCGTGATCGGCTGTGGCTATTGGGGCCCCAACCTGGTGCGCAACTTCGCCCGGCACCCGCACAGCGAGGTCGTCGCGGTGTGCGATGCCCGGTACGAGCGGGCCTCACATATCGGAGCCGAATACCGGATTCCCACGATTACCGATCAGCCGGAAGAATTGCTCAAGGCTCCGGATCTCGATCTGGTCGTGATCGCCACTCCCTCGTTCACGCATTTCAATCTGGCCCGGCAGGCCATCGAACGCGGCCAGCACGTCCTGGTGATGAAGCCGCTCGCGACGCGGGCGGATCAAGCCGAAGAACTGTGCGCGCTGGCCGAGCGGCAGGGTGTGGTGCTCGCGGTGGATCATACGTTTGTGTTCACGGGCGCCGTGCGAAAAATGCGGGAGCTGATCCAGGGAGGGGAAATCGGCGAGTTGTACTACTTCGATTCCGTCCGGATCAACCTGGGTCTCATCCAAACCGACATCAACGTCATCTGGGATCTCGCGCCGCACGACGTGTCGATCATGGACTATCTGATCGGCCACGAGCCCGTCTCGGTGACGGCGGTCGGCGCCGCCCATGGCGGCAGCCCGACCGAGAACATCGCCTACGTCACGGTGCGGTACGCGGGCTCCCTGTTGGGTCACGTCCACGTCAATTGGCTCGCCCCGGCGAAGGTCCGGCGCACCATCGTGGGGGGCTCGAAGCGGATGTTGATCTACGACGACATGGAGCCGAGCGAAAAGCTGAAGGTGTACGACAAGGGCTTCTCGGTGTCGTCGTCCGCGGAGAGCGAATACCAGCTCATGATCAGTTACCGGTCGGGCGACATGCACGCGCCGCAGATCGACACGCGGGAGGCGTTGGCCGTCGAGGTCGAGAACGTGATCCGGGCGATTCAGGGGAAGGAGCCCCCGGTGGTGGACGGTCGAGCCGGCTGGCGCGTGGTGCGGATTCTCGAGGCCGCCCAACGGTCGATCGCCGCCGGCGGCGCTCTCATTCCCCTCGTCCCGGCCGCCCGCCGGGTCTGATCGTGGAGGCCGGCGAGCGAGACGCGTTGCTGCGACGCATCGCGTCCGACGTGAAGCTGGGGCGGGGCGTACAGGTCCACGCGTTCGTGAACCTGTACGGCTGTGAAATCGGAGATGAGACCTCGATTGGCACGTTCGTCGAGATCCAGAAGGGCGCGAAGATCGGCGCTCGCTGCAAGATCCAAAGCCACTCGTTCATCTGCGAAGGCGTGACCATCGAAGACGAAGTCTTCGTGGGCCACAACGTGAACTTCCTGAACGACCGGTTCCCCCGCGCCACGACCAGGGACGGATCGCGGAAAACCGACGCGGACTGGACGCTGGAGCGCACCCTGGTCAAGCGAGGGGCGGCGCTTGGGACCGGGTCGGTGATTCTCCCCGGCCTCACGATCGGGGTCGAGGCGATCGTGGGGGCCGGCGCGGTGGTCACCCGGGACGTTCCAGATGGAGTGACCGTCGTGGGCAACCCAGCGCGACAGGTAGGGGAGTAAGCGTAGGATTGCGTTTTTCGTATTTTTTGCATTTTTCGGGTATTGTTGACAAGCTCAGCGCTCCTCGTCTGACCTCCTCATAGCACAATTCACAAGTTCTTCTCCTCCAATAGAATACGCGATCGTATGATCTCCCTGAACGCCTCCAAAGGCGCGCTTCTTGCCTTTCCACACGCGTCTGAGTGCTTGTCGACAACCCAAAATGACAACGAAACGACGACATCAACTTGTTCGGTCGCCCGATTCTCGTTCCGCCCCAACCCCGGATGCGCCGGGGACTACCCGCCACGGTGCGGCGCTGTCTGGTCTTCACGCTGCTCCTGGCGATGGGTTCGGCGTGCCTGTCCGAACCAAGTGGGCCGTTCGGTCACCAGCTCGAGGTCTCGCCTCAGAGCCTGACGTTCGCCGCATTGGGAGACACGGTGCGACTGAGCGCGGCGATGATGGGACCAAGTGCCACTCCGCTGCCGACGCCGAACGTCAGCTACGCGTCCAACGCGCCGCTCGTGGCCTCCGTGGATTCGGCCGGTCTCGTCACGGCGCGCAACAACGGGGTCACGTGGATTGCGGCCCGAGCTCTGAGCGGGGATGTGGATTCGGTCCCAGTCACCGTGATCCAGCAGCCATCGGGAATCCTCGCGTCGCACGACACGCTCCGATTCGAGGCGCTCGGGGAGGCGCAATCGCTCGGTGCCAGCGTGGTCGACCGTCTGGGCGCTGTGATTCCCGGGCTGGCGATGGAGTACGCCATCGCCGATACCTCGGTCGCGAGCGTCGTGGCGGACGGGAGGGTGTACGCCCGGCGCAATGGTTTGACCGTCGTCCAGATCACGAGCGCGGGTGAATCGCTTCAGGTCGTGATACAGGTGCAGCAGCGACCGGTAATGGTGCTGACCGACTCGGGCAGTCTGCGCTTCGTGGCGCTCGGGGAAACCCGGACGATAGTCGGGATCGCGGTGGACTCGCTGGGCCATCCGGTGCAGGGAGGTGGCGTCGCCCAGCTCGCGGTCGAGGATACCAGCGTGCTGGAGCTCGTCGATTCGGTGACCGTCCGGGCCAAGCGGAACGGGCGGACCGTCCTCCGGTTCTCGGCCGCCGGCCTTCCGGTGCAGCAGGTCGGCGTTGTCGCGCAAGTCCCGGACACGATCGTCGCGACGCTGACGGATACGCTTCCGATCCTGTCGTTGTGGCGAGATTCGCTGATCCCGCTGCGCTGCGAGGTGCGGGACCGGAACGGTCAGCCGATGACGCTCGAGCCATCGGTCGATGCGTCGTCGGCTTGGAGCGGGTCGAGTTGCCAGGAGCTTCGTGCGCAACACTCGGCCCTCGCGACGCTAGTAGTGCGCGTGGGCTCAATGGTTACGGCGTTGCCGGTGGCCCTGGCGGTTCGGCCCGTCGCGTCGTCAGTTGCGGGTGAGTACCTCGACCTGGACAGCCTGCCGGCGAGCGTGTTGCCCTGGGCGCCTACGCTGTGGCGGAGCCCGTCGGGGGATTGGCAGCTGTTTTTTGCGGGCTACGAGCCGGATAACACTAGTCTCAGCGGCTACCGTGGTCATCTGCATCGGCTGGTATCGAACGACGGCCTACACTACCTCTATGACGGCGTCGTCCTGCAACGCGATGACTCCGACTGCGCGCCCAATGGATCCGGTATCGAGAACATCGCCATCGTGCCGAAGTCGGACGCCCCGGGGTGGCGCATGTACTACGCTTCCGGGAGCTTTGCCTGCTTTGGGTGGCAGGTGTTCTCAGCCGTCTCATCGGACGCGCAGACCTGGATCAAGGAACCTGGGATACGGCTGGACAATGGAGGCGCTCCGGGACCCGGCGCGCCTCCGTGGCCGGTCGGTGAAGGGATGGTGGTCGAACAGATGACGACGGGTGATTGGCGAATGCTCGTCGGCGGTTATCGTCGGATTCAACCGGCCGAGAACAAATTCCACATCGTCGAATGGCGTTCGACCGATCAGGTGAATTGGACCTATGTGGGGCCGGTCTTGACCACGGACGAGCTGCCGGCCACGGGTCAGCGTTCCGCCTACAGTCCGACGATCCGTGAATTTGCACCGGGTCTCTGGCGCATGATCTTCACTGCCGACGACCTCAATGCTCCGGGTGGGCGGAGTCGTATTTGGAGCGCGGTGAGCACGAACCGGACGCAATGGCAGCTCGAAGGAGAGATCATGGGGGTGGTCGGCACGGATCTTTTCTACTCGACACTCATAGACGACCGCCTGGTCTTCATTCGTAAGGAGGTCGGCCAGCAACAGGGACTGGCTACCGCCACTGTAGCAATGCCTTAGTTTCCCCTGGGCCAAGAAATCCCCAAGGGTCTGATGACATCTCGCGGCACATCCCTCACAACCGATATCCCGTTTCTCGACCTCATCGCTCAGCATCGCGCGCTCGAGGACGAATTGGTGGCGGCGTTCCGGCGCGCGCTTCAGTCCGCCGATTTCGTCGGTGGCCAGGAGGTGGCAGCCTTCGAGGCCGAGTTCGCTGCGTTCACCGGCAGCTCGGGCGCCGTGGCCGTGAACAGCGGCACCGATGCTTTGCGGTTCGCTTATCTCGCGCTGGGTCTCAAACAGGGTGATGAGGTGGTAACGGTCCCGAACACGTTCATTGCTACTACTGAAGCGCTGACGCAGGCCGGGGCGACGCTGCGGTTCGTGGACGTCACCGACGGTACCCTCACCATGGATCCAGCGGCTGCCGCGGCGGCAATTGGCCCGCGGACCGTGGGCCTCGTTCCGGTCCACCTCTATGGGCAACCCGCGGACATGGATCCGTTGCTCGCCCTCGCTCGCAAGCACCGTCTCTGGATCGTGGAAGACGCGGCACAAGCGCACGGGGCGACGTATCACGGCCGCCCGGCCGGGACGCTAGGAGCCCTCGGCGCTTTCAGCTTCTATCCGGGGAAGAACCTCGGGGCCTGCGGGGAAGGGGGAGCGGTGGTCGGCGCCGAGCCCGCTCACTTGGAGACGGTACGCCGGCTGCGCGAGCACGGCCAGTCCCGCAAGTACCATCACGAGACCGAGGGCTACAACGGACGGATGGACGCGATCCAGGCCGCGTTCCTGCGGGTGAAGCTGCGGCATTTGCCCGCGTGGAACGCGGGTCGCCGGCAGGTGGCCGCGTGGTATCGCGAGGCTCTGGTGGAGGTTTCGGAAGTGCGGGTCCCGGTTGAAGCGGCCAACACGACGCACGTCTGGCACTTGTTCGTGATCCAGGCCCAACGACGGGACACGCTACAGGCTCACCTCAACGCCCAGGGGGTCGGCACCGGGTTGCACTACCCGGTACCGCTGCATCTCCAGAACGCGTACCGCCACTTGGGGCTCGGGCGCGGGGCGTTTCCCGTCACCGAACGCGCGGCGGAGCGGATTCTCTCTCTTCCCATGTTTCCCGAGCTGAGTCACCAGCAAGTCGAACACGTCGCCGATCTCATTCGCGCGTTTTACCGCGAATGACGGCACCGATCGCGCTGTTCTTCGGCACGCGGCCCCAGGTGATCAAGGCCAGCGTGCTCCGGGACGCGCTGGCCGCGACCGGTCCGGTCGTGGCGGTCGACACTGGCCAGCACTACGACTACTCGATGCATCAGGTGCACTACGATCAGCTCGGTGTGCGCGCGCCGGACGCGTTCCTGGGTGTCGGCTCGGGCTCGCACGCCGAGCAAACGGCGGCGATCCTGACGTCATGTGAGACCTGGCTCGCGGCGCATCCCGCCCGTGCGGCGGTCGTGATCGGCGACACGAACACGACCATGGCGTGCGCG
>CAZRGT010000045.1:0-9123 GCA_964599725.1 uncultured Gemmatimonadaceae bacterium
TCGAAGCCGAGTCCTGTTCGTGGTCGGCGCCCTCGCGATCCTGGCCACGGGGTTCGCCCTGGGGGGCCGGCTGCGGCCGGAACGGCCCGCTCCCGTGATGCGGTTCAACGTCACGTTCCCGAGCGGCGAAGCGATCCAGGCAGTGCAGACCGCGCGGGTCGCCATCTCCCCGGACGGCTCCCGGCTCGTCTACGTCGGTCCCGACAGCGGGTCGGGCACCCAGCTGTGGGTGCGTCCGATGAGTGCGCTCAACAGCCGCCCGCTGCCGGGGACCGGCGGCGCGCAGGCCCCGTTCTTCAACCCAGAGGGGACGGCGGTCGCGTTCTTCGTGGGGCTGCCGGGTGACCTCCGCGTGGTTCCAGTGGATGGCGGGCCGGTGCGGACCGTGGTGCGCGACTCGGCGTTCCCGTGGGGTGGTGACTGGCACGCGGATGGGAACATCTACTTCAGTCGCGCGCCCACCCACGGCCTGGCGCGCGTACCGGCGACTGGCGGGAGCCCCGTCCCGGTCAGTGAGCCTGACACCGCCGCCGGGGTGACCGAGCATGACTTCCCCCAGGTGCTTCCCGGAGGTCGGACGGCGCTGGTTCAGGCCTGGGCCACCTCCTTCCAGGACGCGAAGATCACCCTGGTCGAGTTCGCCACCGGGGCCCAGACACCGCTGCTCGAGGGCGTGGTGGCCCGATACCTGCCGACGGGCCACATCCTGTACGTCAACGCCGCTGGCGTGCTCCAGCTGGTTCCGTTCGATGTCGACAAGCACTCCCTGACGGGTCCGTCCGTCACCGTCGCCGAGGGGGTGCAGGTCGACCCCTCCGGCGGCGCGGGACAGTTTGCCGCTTCGAACTCGGGTACCCTGCTGTACATGCCGGGACAGAGCCGGGGGCAGGTGGTCTGGGTGGACCGCGAGGGACGCATCACCCCGGTGGACTCCACCTGGACCGGCGCTTTCAAGGATCCAGCCCTCTCCCCTGACGGCAACCGGCTGGTCGTGGCGGTGACCACGGCGCAAGGCCAGCAGATCTGGGTCAAACAGCTGCCCCGTGGTCCGCTCACCTCCATCACCCGCGGCAGCGGTTCGTCCGAACGCCCGGCCTGGTCCCCGGACGGCCGCCGGGTCGCGTTCATCCGGCGGCCCGGGCAGTCGCGCTCCTCCATCTGGATTCAGCGCAGCGACGGGAGTGCCTCGGCCGAGTCTCTCGTCGTGGAATCGCGGAGCATCGACGAGGTGGCGTGGGCGCCCGACGGCCGCTCCGTCCTTTACCGTGTTGGGGGCGCCGGCGCAGGGAGTCGCGACCTGTATTCGACCCGGATCCCGGCAACCGGCACGCCGCGTCCGATCCTGACTGAGAATTTCGATGAGCTCGGTGCGGATGTCTCGCCCGACGGGCGCTGGTTCGCTTACGTCTCCAACGAGTCGGGGCGGAACGAGGTGTACGTCCGTCGTTATGACGACCCCGGCGCCGGGCGCACGCAGGTGTCGGTAGTCGGCGGCGCCGAGCCGCGATGGGCTCACAGCGGCCGGGAGCTGTTCTTCCGGGGTCCACGCGCGGAGATGATGGTTGCCGCCGTGACGATCGGCCCGACGTTTCACGCTCAGCCACCGCGGGTCCTGTTCCCGGCGGCCAGGATGGCCTCGGACTATTTCCACCGGTCCTACGATGTGAGCCGCGACGACCGCCGCTTCCTGATGATCCTCGCCTCGGAGGGTCAGACCGAGCTGGTCCTGGTCGTCAACTGGTTCGAAGAGCTCAAGGGCATGGTGCTGAAATGAGTGATCCCGAACCCCGTCTCACCACCGCCCACCGGTTGCAGACGTAGCTTCTGGGAGCTACATTCAGGCATGCGTACCGTAGGCCTGAAAGTGCTCAAGAACCGGCTGAGCGAGTATGTCCGGATCGCCAACCGTGGCGAGACCGTGCTCGTCACCGATCGCGAGACGGTCGTAGCCGAGCTGCGCCCCCCCGAGGGACGCGGCCCGCTGACGTCGGATGCGGTTCTCGCCGAAGCGATGCGGCGTGGCTGGTTGACGGCGCCGCTCGTGGGGCGGTCGACCGTCCCGCCGCGCTTGCCGGTCGCGCCGCTGCGCGAGGTGCTGCGCGAGCTCGATACCGATCGCCGCGAGCGGTGATCTACCTCGACACCTCCGTCGCGCTGGCGCACCTGCTGGCCGAGGATCAGTCGCCACCGGCCAGCCTCTGGGAGGAGTCACTCGTCAGCAGCCGGCTGCTGGAGTACGAGCTGTGGATCCGTCTAAACGCGCGCGGGCTGGGATCTTCGCACGGGGAGGCGGCTCGCGCGCTGCTCCATCGACTGGCGCTGCTCGAGTTGGCCCCACCGGTGCTGGCGCGTGCACTGGAGCCGTTCCCCGTACCGGTGCGGACGCTTGACGCGTTGCACCTCGCGTCGGTGGAGTTCCTGAGAAGCCAGAGGGTGGAGATCTCGCTCGCCAGTTACGACCAGCGGTTGCTCCAAGCGGCGGAGCGGCTCGGCGTTCCGATCAGTCCGCTCTGACCGCTGAAGCACGCCGCGCGTTAGTTCGCGGGGCTACCGAAAGGCCTGAGCGATCCACGAATGACATCGATCACCGAACGGCTGTCGTCGGCCCTCGCCGACCGCTACCGCATCGAGCGGGAGCTGGCCTCGCTTGCCTGCCACTGGGCCGGGTCTAGATTCGCACCCATGAGCGATGCCCCGGGGAGCACGAGCCCGCGTGGACACTGACACCATGACGCGGGCCCGTACGCTCGAGCTCCTGCGAGCGATGTCTCCCGCGGAGCGCTTGGCGAGGGCGCTGGCCTTGACGTCCCTGGTGCGCGATCTCGTGTGGCAGGGTGCGCTGTTGCACGCCGACGATCGGGGAGCCGGCGCGGTGGTCGAACGCTTCCTGCAGCAGCTCCATGGGCCGGGGTTCGACGCCCGCATTGCCTTGGCGCGGAGGCCCGCGCTCCCGGCGAGTGAGTGACGCGTCCGAACTCGCCGCCGTTCTCGAAGCCATCGTGTCGGCGCTCCACCGCCAGGACGTGGCGTACTTTGTCACGGGCTCGTTTGCCAGCAGCGTCCACGGCGAGTTCCGCGCCACCAACGATGTCGACATCGTCGCGATGCTGGAGCCCCGGCACCTCGAATCCCTCATGGCCGATCTGTCGGGCGAGTTCTTCGCCGACCCCGACCAGGCGCGTGCGTGCCTCGCGGAGGGGAAGGGGTTCAACCTCATTCACCGCGGCACGTACCTGAAGGTGGATGTCTTCCCGTGCCTCACCGCGTTCGATCGCGAGGCCACCCGGCGGGCTACGGATGTGGTCTTGCCGGGTGGACGCGGGGCGCTGCGGGTCGCGACTGCGGAAGACATCCTTCTCGCCAAGCTGCGGTGGTACCGTCTCGGCGGCGAGACGTCAGACGTGCAGCGGCGCGACATCGAGGGTCTCGTGATACTGAACCGCGACGATTTCGACCGCTCTTACCTCGAGCGGTGGGCCGGGGAACTCGGTGTGGGGGATCTACTGGCCCGGTTCGGGGGTCCGAGCCGCCGGGGCTGACTCCGCTCGCCGAGATCGCCCGACCCCTGCATCATTAGGGCTCCATGAGCGTTTCCGTCTCACGCCTCACCATCGCCCTCGCCGACCGCTACCGCCTCGGTCGACGGCTGCATCGTGGTCACCCTGGAGGAGACGAAGCGCGCCCTGCGGCTCATGGCGGAAAGGGCGCGCGTCATCGCGGAAGGCGCGGGCGCCCTGCCGCTCGCGGCGGCGTTGACGGGGAAAGCCGGTCCGGGCCCGATCGTGGCCATCGTGTCCGGAGGCAACATCGATCTCAAGAGATTCTTTGCGCTGGTGGACGAGGTCAATTGATGAGCGAACCCGCCGGGCCGCTCGGCGGTCGCAGGCTGATCACATGTACCGTAAAGCTAATCGTATCTTGCCAGTAGAACATAAGCGGCTTATGTTTGTACCATGCCGGACATCCGACGCTACCTCGCCGAGATCGGCGCCCGCGGCGGGCGCCGGAGCCGCCGCACGCTTGACGCCGACACCGCCCGCGCAATGGTCCGCGTGCGCGAGGCGCGGCGCGCCTTCCGCCGATTCCGGAGCACCTGCTTCTGGTCGTACCGGCCCGACCTCGACATCGGCGCGGCTGACGTGCCGTGGGTGGCGGAGCAGCTGATGAAGCATGGCAACCGCGAAGCGTGGCGAGTCGGGGCGAAGCTGTGCCGCTGACGGACTTCCAGCGCACCCTGCTGGCCGCGCTGGCCGTGCCGCCGACCGATGACCGCTACCTCGCCGGCGGCGCCGCTATGCACTTCGCCCCGAACTCTACGCGCTACAGCGACGACCTGGACTTTTTTCATGACTCGGAGGCGCGAGTGGCGGCGGCATTCGGCGCGGACCGCGAGCGCCTCGCACGCGCCGGCATGACAGTGGAAGTCGAGCTGAGCCAGCCCGGGTTCGTCCGGGCCGTGGTCCGTCGCGGCGAGCACGCGACGCGCGTGGATTGGGCGCATGACTCGGCGTGGCGGTTCATGCCGCTCGTGCGCGACGCACTGGGCGGCTTGCTCCTGCACCCGGTGGATCTCGCGGTCAACAAGGTGCTCGCGCTCGCCGGCCGCGACGAGCCGCGCGACTTCGTGGACATCCTGTTCGTGCACGAGCGCGTGCTGCCGCTGGCCGCGCTGTGCTGGGCGGCGGTCGGCAAGGACCCGGGCTTCACGCCGCTCTCGGTGCTGGAGTTGCTGAAGCGGCGCGGGCGCTATCGCCAGGAGGACTTCGCACGGCTGCGCCTGGCCGAGCCGTTCGACCTGGCGCATGCCAAACAGACCTGGCTCGCGGCGCTCGCGGACGCCGAGGCGTTCGTGCGGGAGCGGCCGCCGGAGGAGTGCGGCTGCCTCTACTATGCGGCCCAGGCACAGCAGTTCGTCGTGCCGCGGCGCGAGGCCGGGCTTGCCGACCAGGGCATCGTGCCGCACTTTTGCGCCCCCGGCGGGGTGCTGCCGCGCATGGCGGATTCCCGTGTCGAGGGATTCACGCCGCTTCACGACACCGGTCGGAGCAACCAGCGAGGCGCAGCGGACCGATGACTGCGGAGTCCGAACGTCCGCCTAGCGCCCGTATCTTCGATTCCATCTTCACCTTCTCCAGTAAAGAGGAACCAGCGTGACGAACGCGGTTCAGCGCCTGTCGACTGCGTCGGCCGGCTGCTATGCCATCGAGTTCAGCCCAATGGAAACGATCCTGAGGCAGTCCACACTCGATCTCGACCTCACATCCGGAGATGAGGATATGGGCGTGACCCCGCATGCCAACGATGCACCAGCTGAGGCAGACTCAGGTAAGGCTACGATGGCTCTCGTTCTGTGTGTGCTGCTTGGGCTTGGCGCTGGGAGTCGGGCCCTGACTGCCCAACAGCCGGTCCAGCCGCCCCTCACCGGACGGTGGGACATTGCCGTCGACACGCCGGCCGGCGATTACCCGTCCTGGCTGGAGGTGGAATGGTCCGGCGACCGCACCCTCGTCGGCCGGTTCGTGGGTCGCGTCGGCAACGCCCGGCCCATCTCCAGAATCGAGTTCGCTCACGATACGCTCCGATTCTCCGTTCCTCCTCAGTGGGAGCCCGGGGACAACGACCTGCGCTTTGAAGGCGTGCTGGAAAACGACCGGCTCTCGGGTTGGATGACGGACCCGGCCGGCAATCGCTTTGCCTGGAGCGCACGCCGGGCTCCGACGCTCCGGCGCAGCACCACGCCGCGCTGGGGCCGTCCCATCACCCTCTTCAATGGAGTCGATCTCACCGGCTGGGAGCCCATCGGGTCGAGTGAATGGAAAGTGGTCGATCGCGTGCTCACCAACACCAAGGCCGGGGCCAATCTCAGGACCCGAGAAACCTTCACCGACTTCAAGTTGCACGTGGAGTTCCGCTACCCGCCGGGTGGCAACAGCGGCATTTATCTGCGCGGCCGATACGAGGTGCAGGTCGAGGATACGCCGGGCGTGGAGCCGACGATTGAGGCCCTGGGTTCCATTTATGGGTTCCTGACTCCCAGCGAGAAGGCCGCCAAGCAGCCGGGGGAATGGCAATCCTACGACATCACGCTGCTGGGCCGGATGGTGACGGTCGTGCTCAACGGACGGCGCGTCATTTGCAATCAGGCCATCCCCGGTATCACCGGAGGGGCCCTGGACAGCGAGGAGCAGGCCCCAGGTCCCATCCTCCTCCAGGGAGATCACGGGCCGATCGAGTACCGCAACATCGTGCTGACGCCGGCGAACGCCGCACCATGACCGATCCCTCGCGCGCCGTCGCTCGGCTGTCCGCCGCGCTGGCCGACCGTTACCGCCTCGAGCGCGAGCTGGGCCAGGGCGGCATGGCCACGGTGTACCTCGCCCAGGACCTGAAGCACGATCGAAAGGTCGCCGTCAAGGTGCTGCGTCCCGAGCTCGCCGCGGTGATCGGCGCCCAACGGTTCCTGTCCGAGATCAAGACCACCGCCAACCTCCAGCACCCGCATATCCTGCCGCTGCACGATTCGGGCGAAGCGGACGGGATGGTGTTTTACGTGATGCCTTACGTGGAGGGCGAATCGCTGCGCGACCGGGTGGCGCGCGAGCACCAGCTGCCAGTGGAGGAGGCCGTGCGCATCGCCACCGAGGTGGCTGGGGCGCTGGACTACGCGCACCGCCACGGCATCATCCACCGGGACATCAAACCCGAGAACGTGCTGCTGCACGACGGGCACGTGCAGGTGGCGGACTTCGGCATCGCGCTGGCGGTGTCTCGCTCCGACGGCGGGACCCGGATGACCGAGACGGGGATGAGCCTCGGCACGCCGCACTACATGGCGCCCGAGCAGGCGATGGGGGAGCGGGAGATCACGCCCAAGGCCGACATCTACGCGCTGGGGTGCGTGCTGTATGAGATGCTGTGCGGCGAGCCGCCGTTCACGGGGCCCACGGCGCAGGCGATCATCGCGCGGGTGATGACGGAGTCGCCGCGCTCGCTGACGTTGCAGCGGCATACGATCCCGCCGCACGTCGAGGCGGCGGTGACGATGGCGCTCGAGAAGCTGCCGGCCGACCGGTTCGCGAGCGCCGCGCAGTTCGCCGAGGCGCTGAGCCGTCCCGGTATACCGACGGTATCGGCGGCAGCCGCGCGCCCGCCGTCCGCCATCCGGCGGCAGCGGGCGCGCGCTCTCGCGCCGTGGATCCTCGCCGCGCTCGCCCTCGGCGCCGCCGCGTGGGGCTGGCTGGGACGGCCACCACTCCCGGGCCCGAGCTGGCAGTACCTCTCCTTCGGCGGTGGTCCCGTCGTCACCAGGCAGACTCCGGCTCTGGCGCTGTCCCCCGACGGCGCGAGCCTGGTCTTCAAGGACGACATCCAGAACGGGCTCCTGTGGATCAAGCGTCGCGGCGAGCTGAACCCCGTTTCGATCCCGGGCACCGAGCGGGGGAGCCATCCCGTGTTCTCGCCCGACGGCCAGTGGGTCGCGTTCATCGCCGACGGGCGCCTCAAGAAGATCCGCCCCGGGGGGGGCGCGGCCATCACCCTGGCCGATTCGGCCTCCGCCCCCTTCGGGGGCGCGGCGTGGCTCGACGACGGCACCCTGGTGTACGTCGGGCCGACCCTCAGCGATCTGTCGCGGGTGAGCGCGGCGGGCGGGCCCAGCACGATCGTGGTGCGAGACGCCGCGCTGGCCGGCCTCGGGCTCGCCAACCCCACGCCGCTGCCCGGCGCCCGGGGCGTGTTGTTCACGGTGTGCACTTCGGGCTGCGTGACGATGAGCGTGCACCTCCTCGATTTACGCACCGGACGGCACCGCGTCCTGCTCGACGACGTGGTGACCGCGTGGTATCTGCCGACCGGGCACTCGCTGTACGTGCGTCGGGACGGCGCGGCATTAGCGGCGCCGTTCGATCTCGGCCGTCTGGAGATCACAGGCGCGGCGGCGCCGGTGCTCGAAGGCGTGTTCGTGGACGGTGGGATCGCGGAGTTGGCGTGGTCCCCCGCGGGGACGCTCGTGTACCTGCGCGGGAGCGGCGTCGTCGCCGAGCAGGAGATGGTGCGGGTCGGCCGTGACGGCGCCGTGGCGCCGATCGACACGGGGTGGTACGGCGGGTTCAACTCGTTCGCGCTGTCTCCCGATGGGCGCCGCCTGGCCGTGGGGGCCGGGCTGGCGAGCGGCGCGCTCGGCGTGTGGGTCAAGCAGCTCGACCGCGGACCGTTCACACGCCTGACGTTCGGCGGGCAGGACCGGCGTCCGGCCTGGTCACCGGACGGTCAGGTCGTGGCGTTCATCCGGGACTCGCTGAACCACAGCAGCGTGTTCGCGCGGCGGGTCGACGGCAGCACTCCCGACCGGCTGCTCGCCCGGCTCGACCGCCAGGTCCAGGAGGCCACATGGTCCCCCGACGGGCGCTGGATCGTGCTCCGTACCGACAACGGCTCCCGAGGCGCCGGCGATATCGTCGGCCTCCGCACCAGCGGTGACACCGCGCCGGTGCCATTCGTGTCGAGCGAGTTCACGGAGCTGCATCCGGCGGTCTCGCCGGACGGCCGCTGGCTCGCCTACACGTCGAACGAGTCGAGCACGAACGAGGTTTACGTCCGCCCGTTCCCGGTCACGACGGGCGGGCGCTGGCAGGTCTCGAACGGGGGCGGGCTCCAGCCGCGCTGGTCGCTCGACGGTCGGGAGCTGTTCTACGTCGGCAACACCGGTCTCGTGGCGGCGCAGATTCGCGTGGCGACGGCGTTCGAAGTCACCGACCTGCGACCCTTGTTCGACGCCTCTCGATTCACGCTCGATGCGTTCCACCAGTCGTTCGACGTGCTCCCCGGCGGCCGGGGGTTCGTCTTCATGCAGCTACGGCAATCCAGCCAGGCGGCGACGGCGCTACCGGTCGTCCAGGTGGAAAACTGGTTCGCGGACGTGCGAGCGCGGCTCAGGCAGTGACCGACGAGTAGCTCACTGCGCCTCGAGCGCGTCACTCGCTGCGGTCCACCGGGCCAGTGCTTCGTCCAGCGTAGCCCGCATCGTCGTCAGCTCCACGTTGAGACGACCGGCCTCCCGCGCCCCGGTCGCGCCACCGTCGTACAGCGCCGGATCCGCCAGGGCACGTTCTAACTCGGTGACCC
>CAZRGT010000046.1:0-26427 GCA_964599725.1 uncultured Gemmatimonadaceae bacterium
CGCCGCCTGGATCGGGCCAAGAAGGAAAAGCCTGATGCGCTCGAGCTGGCCGCTTTCGAGTTGATGAAGAACACACTCGAGCACGAGCTTCCCCTCCGCTCGCTCCCCACGGCGGCGTTGCATCGCGACTATCTGAAGGGCTACGGACTCCTCACCGATCGCCCGCTCCTGGTCGCGCTGAACCGCGCCGAGCAGGAAGCCGCCCAGCCCATGCCTCCCACGTTGGCCGCTCGGCTCGCCGATCTGCACGCCGCAGGACTTGTGCTTTCGGCCAGTGTGGAGTCGGAGATCGCTACCATGGCCCCCGCCGATCGGGCGGCGTTTCTGGAGGACCTGGGGCTCAAGGAGTCGGCGCTGACCCGGTTCATTCGAACCGCGCATGGTCTGCTGGATCTGATTTCCTTCTTCACCGTGGGGCCCGACGAAGTGCGGGCCTGGCCGATCCGGCGCGGCACCAACGCTCGGCAGGCAGCGGGACGGATCCATTCGGATCTGGAGCGGGGATTCATTCGCGCCGAGGTGATCCCCTACGCGGTCTTCACGCAGTATGGATCCGAGCAATCCGTGAAGGACGCCGGGCGGCTGCAGATCGAGGGGAAAGACTACATGGTCGCCGACGGAGACATCCTGCACATTCGGTTCAACGTGTAGGGGCGAATACTCCCGCCACCATGGCCCGCCTTCCCTGTCAGCGCCACCTGTTCGACATCCCCGAAGAGGTCGCGTACCTCAATTGCGCGTACATGTCGCCGCTACTTCGGCGAGTCACCGAAGCGGGACAGCGCGCGGTGGCACGGAAGGCCCGGCCCTGGGAGATCGCGCCCGCGGATTTCTTCTCCGAGATCGGACAGGCTCGCCGCCTGTTCGCGACCCTGCTCGGAGGCGGTGCCGGCGAGGACGACGTGGCGATCGTGCCGGCGGTGAGCTACGGGATGGCCGTCGCGTGCGCCAACCTTCCCCTCGCCCGGGGCCAGACGGTGCTGCTCCTGGACGAGGAGTTTCCATCCGTCATCCTGCCGTGGCGGGAGCGGGCCCGGGAGGCCGGGGCAAGAGCGGTGCTGCTTCCCCGGCCCGCCGACGACGACTGGACCCGCGTGATTCTGGAGGCGATCGACCAACGGACCGCGGTGGCGGCGCTCCCTGCGCTCCACTGGACCGACGGTGCGCTCATCGACCTGCCGCGCGTGGCGGCCCGGCTGCGTGACGTGGGCGCGGCGCTGGTGGTGGACGCGACCCAATCGCTGGGCGCCATGTCGTTCGCCATGAGCGAGGTGCGGCCCGACTTCCTCGTCGCCGCAACCTACAAGTGGCTGCTCGGTCCCTACAGCCTGGGGTTCCTGTACGTCGCGCCTCAGCACCATGGCGGAAGACCGGTCGAGTACAACTGGATCACGCGGGCCGGCTCGGAAGATTTCACCGCGCTCGCGAGCTACGCGGGCGAGCTCCGGTTCCAGCCGGGAGCGCGCCGTTTCGATGTGGGTGAGACCTCGAACTTCGCGCTCATCCCCATGGCGATCGAGGCGCTCGAACAGCTCCTGGAGTGGGGCGTGCTGAACGTCGGGGAGACCATCGCCGCGCTGACCGGCCCGCTGGTGGCGCGGGCCGCCGAGCTCGGTCTCCAGGCAGTGCCGGCCGCGCGCCGCGCGCCGCACTATGTGGGGCTCAGGTTTCCCAGTGGAGTGCCGCCGGAGTTGCCCCACCGCCTTGCGGCGGAGCGGGTGTACGTGAGCGTCCGGGGCCGCGGAGTGCTGCGGGTGACGCCGCACGTCTACAACACTGAGGCCGACATCGACCGACTGATCCGGGCGATCGGCCTCCGAGGATTGACCGAAGCCCACCGCCCCGAGTAGCCTCCGAGGTTATGTCCAACGACGCGCTCATCGTCCGCGGCGCACGCGAGCACAACCTCAAGAACATCACCGTCGAGATCCCCCGCAACACCCTGACCGTCATCACGGGACTGTCGGGGTCGGGAAAGTCCTCGCTCGCTTTCGACACGATCTACGCCGAGGGCCAGCGGCGCTATGTCGAGTCGCTCTCGGCGTATGCCCGGCAATTCCTCGGTCTGATGGAAAAGCCGGACGTCGATGCGATCGAGGGGCTCTCCCCCGCGATCTCGATCGAGCAGAAGACCGCCGGCGCCAATCCGCGCTCCACTGTCGGCACCATCACCGAGATCTACGACTACCTCCGGTTGTTGTGGGCACGGACCGGGACGCCCCACTGTCCCAACGACGGTTCCCCGATCGAGCGCCAGAGCGCGTCGCAGATCGCCGAGCACGTGCTCGCCTGGCCCGAAGGCACCAAGATCGAGGTGCTGGCGCCGCTGGTGCGCGGGCGCAAAGGCGAATTCCGCGACGTGTTCGAAGCGGCGAAGCAGCAAGGGTTCGTGCGCGTCCGCGTCGACGGCGCAACACATGACCTCGCCGCCGTGCCCAAACTGAACCGGCGCCAGAACCACGACATCGCGGTGCTGGTGGATCGGCTGGTCGTGCGCCCGGCCGACCGCTCGCGGCTCTCCGACTCCATCGAGACGGCGCTCAAGGCCGCCGACGGGGTGGTCGAAATCATGCGCCACGGCAACGGCGCCAAGAAGCCAGTGACGTTTTCGGAGCGCTATGCGTGCCCGCAGTGTGGCCTGTCGCTCCTCGAGCTCGAGCCGCGACAGTTCTCGTTCAACTCCCCCTTCGGCGCCTGCCCCGACTGCTCGGGACTCGGCACCCGCCGCGAGGTCAACGCCGACCTGGTGCTCGGCGACCCGAGTCTCTCGATCCTCGAGGGCGCCATTCTCCCCTGGGGTGAGCCCGCCGGGTACCTGCGCAAGGTTGTCCTGCCCACGCTCGCCAAGTCGCTCAAGTTCGACCTCGACGCGCCGTGGAAGAGCATCCCGACCGCGGTGCGCAAGATCATCCTGTACGGCGCACCCGGGAAGACGTTCACCTATCAGTACCACAGCGAGAAATGGCACGGCAGCTACGAGTCCGGATGGAAGGGCGTGCTGCAGCACGTCGAGCGACGCTATCGCGACACGGCCTCGGCGAGCATGCGCGAGCAGCTCGAGGAATTCATGGTGGAGCAGCCGTGCCCCACCTGCGGCGGACGGCGGCTGAAGCCCGAGAGTCTCTCGGTGCTGGTGGCCGGCAAGAGCATCGGCGATGTGGTGGCGCTGTCGGTGACCGACGCGCTCGCCTTGTTCCAGGCGCTGCCGCTGCGCGGCAAAGGAAAGCGAGGGCTCGACCCGGAGATCGCCAAACCGATTCTCAAGGAGGTCGTCGACCGGTTGCGGTTCCTGCAGAACGTCGGTCTCGATTACCTGACGCTCGAGCGCTCGGCGGTGACCTTGTCGGGTGGAGAGGCCCAGCGCATCCGGCTCGCGACCCAGATCGGCAGCCGATTGGTCGGCGTGCTCTACATCCTGGACGAACCCTCGATCGGTCTGCACCAGCGCGACAACGCGCGGCTGCTCGACACGCTGCGGGAGCTACGCGAGCTCGGCAACACCGTGATCGTGGTGGAGCACGACGAAGAAACGATCCGCGCCGGTGACTACGTGATCGATCTGGGCCCCCGCGCGGGGCGCCACGGTGGCGAAGTGGTGGCCGAAGGGCGACTGGAAACGGTGCTGCGTCACCACGACTCGCTCACCGCGCGGTACCTCCGCAACGAGCTGCGCATTCCCGTGCCGCCGCGCCGCCGCGTGGCCGACACGGACCGCGCGCTGCGCCTGGTCGGCGCCCGGCAGCACAACCTGAAGGACCTCACGGTCGCCTTCCCGCTCGGGACGTTCATCGCGGTCACCGGGGTGTCGGGATCCGGCAAGTCCACGCTCGTCACCGACATTCTGTATCGGGCGCTGGCGCGCCACTTCTACCGGGCCAAGGTGGTTCCCGGCGCGCACGCGCGCCTCGAAGGCCTGGCGCACATCGACAAGGTGATCGACATCGATCAGAGCCCGATCGGCCGCACGCCACGCTCGAACCCGGCCACCTACACGGGGCTGTTTACGCCGATCCGGGAGCTGTTCACGTATCTACCCGAGTCGAAGCTGCGCGGCTACGGTCCGGGCCGGTTTTCCTTCAACGTGAAGGGCGGGCGTTGCGAGTCGTGCCAGGGGGACGGCCTGGTCAAGGTCGAGATGCATTTCCTCCCCGACGTGTACGTGTCCTGCGAGGTGTGCAAGGGACGCCGCTACAACCGGGAGACGCTCGAGGTTCGCTACAAAGGACGGAGCATCGCGGACGTCCTCGATCTGACCGTGGCCGATGCGCTCGACTTTTTCGAGGCGCAGCCGCGCATCCGTTCGAAACTGGAACTGTTGAACGACGTAGGACTCGGGTACATCCACCTCGGCCAGCCGGCGACGACCCTGTCAGGCGGGGAGGCGCAGCGCGTCAAGCTCGCCACCGAGCTGGCCAAGCGCGACACCGGCCGGACGCTCTACATCCTCGACGAGCCGACGACCGGGTTGCATTTCGAAGACGTGCGGCTGCTGCTCGAAGTGCTGCACCGCCTGGTCGACAAGGGCAACACCGTGGTCGTGATCGAGCACAACCTCGACGTCGTGAAGACGGCCGACTGGGTGATCGATCTGGGCCCCGAGGGAGGCGAGCGGGGCGGGGAGGTCGTTGCGGCGGGGACGCCCGAGCAGGTAAGCCAGGTCCGGGGCTCGTTCACTGGGCAATTCCTGCGCAAGGTGTTGCGGGCCGGGGACTGACCACTAGGTTGGACGCAGCTGGGGGATCATGGAAGAGATCGCCAAGACGATCGCCATCAGTATGATGTTCATCTCGTTGGCATCGATATTCGTGCTGCGTGGGCCGCTGGGGCGCGCCCTGGCCGATCGACTCGCCGGCCGGCACCCTGCCCAGCAGGGGGATGGCGAGGTCCTGCACGCCGACGTGGAAGGGTTGAAACAACGCCTCGCAGAGGTCGAAGAGCGGCTCGACTTCACCGAGCGGCTGCTGGCCAGGCAGCGAGACGCCGACCGTATCGCCCCGCCGCGCTGACGCGATGGACGTGGAAGCCGTTCTCGCGATCATCTTCCTCTTCGGAGGCGGCACGGCGGTGGCGCTGGGGTTCTCGCCGGTGGGCCGCGCGTTCGCCGATCGCATTCGTGGCAAGCACGGGGCCCCAGACGAGGGCGAGTTGCGGGCCGAGCTGACCGAGCAGCGCGAGGCCTTGGCCGAGGACCTGCAGCATGTGCGCCGGGAGGTGGCCGAGCTGGCGGAGCGCCTGGATTTCGCCGAGCGGCTGCTCGCCCAGAGCCGCGACGCCCAGCGTCTCGGGCAGGGGAGGGAGGGATGAGCGGCGAAGAAGCGGCACTCGTGTTCTTCATTTTCGGCGGTGGTTTCTGGGTCCTGCGTCCGTTGGCAGGAGCGTTGGCCAAGCGCATTGGCGGCGAGGTGCCGCCCGCCAAGGCGCCCGAACCGGATGAGGCGGTTCTGACTGAGCTCCAGCAGCTGCGCCAGGACGTGAACGACCTGGCGGAGCGGGTCGATTTCGCGGAGCGATTGCTCGCCAAGCAACGAGAGCCGGGCCGTCTGCCCGGCGGGAGCTAGCGGCGTGGATGCGGGCGCGATAGCGGTATTCATCCCGATCGTCGCCGTCGGCGGCTTTTTCGCCTGGATGATCTCCCTGTCCCCGGTTGGAAAAGCCTACGCCGAGCGGATGCGGCGCCAACACCCTGATCCGGAAGCCGGGGCGCGCCATGAGGAGCTGGTGGCCGTGATCGAGGATCTGCGCCGGGAGGTGGCGGAACTCGCCGAGCGAGTAGATTTTACGGAGCGGCTGCTGACCAAGGTGCGCGCGCAGGAGCGCCTGTCACCGCCCGATCGGGTTTCCGGATGAAACAGGGGGCGCTCGGGGGGCGTACGACAGGCCCATGATGCAGACGCCGTTTCCGCCACCGCCGGCGCTGCCCGTGGATCCGAATTTCATCGTGTCCCAGGTGCTCTCGCTGGTCGGGCCGGTGGCGGTGACGGTGATGTTCGCCCTCGTGGCGCGCTGGCTGCTGCACTCGCCGATCGGCGAGGCGATCGCCGAGGGGATTCGCCTGCGTCGCCGCCGTCGCTATGGGCTGAGCGGCGAAGGCACGGACGAGCCGCGGGTGACCGCGCTGGAGGAGCAGGTGCGGCTCCTGTCGTCCCAGGTTTCGGAGCTGGGTGAGCGTCTGGATTTCACCGAGCGCGTGCTGGTGGAGCACCGCGAACATCGCATCGGGACGGCGAAATAGGTGGACATGCTATGGGTGCTGCCGGCCATCGCGGGAAGCGCGGCGACGGCGTTGATCGCGAAGTGGTTCTTTCAGTCGCCGGTGGCCGACGCGATGGCCGAGCGGATTCGGTTGAATGCGCGGCGGCGCAAGCACTGGAAGGGGCTGGGCGCCGAATGGCACGACGAGCCGCTCGACGGTGGAGCGCTGGACGATCGACGCGCCGCCGAGCTCGGTGAGCGTTTGTTGGCGTTGACGGGTCAGGTGTCGGAGCTGGCCGAGCGGTTGGACTTCGCCGAGCGACTGCTGGCGGAGAAGCGTGGGCAACAGTTGGGCGCGGGCCGGTAGCGGCCCACTGATGCGAGGATAGCCATGGGGATCTGGGACCGTCTCTCGACGCTGCTCCGGTCGAACGTCAACGACCTGATTGCGCGTGCCGAGAATCCGGAAAAGATGCTGAACCAGCTGATCGTCGACATGCGGAGCCAGCTCGCCAAGGCGAAGCAGCAGGTGGCCGCCGCGATCGCGGACGAGAAACGGCTGGCGGCGCAGGCGGAGCAGGAGAAGAAGCTCGCCGAGGAGTGGGAGAAGCGAGCTGAGCTTGCCGTGCGCGAAGGCCGGGACGATCTCGCCAAGCAGGCGCTGCTGCGCTACAACGAGTACGTCCAGGGCGCGGTGCAGCTGCAAGAGACGTGGGTCAAACACCGCGCGGAGACCGAGAAGCTGAAGCTCTCGCTGCGGCAGCTGAACGACAAGATCGAAGAGGCAAAACGCAAGAAGAACATCCTCATCGCGCGGGCCAGGCGCGCCGAGGCGCACAAGAAGATTCAGGAGACGATGTCCTCGATGTCCGACAAGAGCGCCTTCGAGACCTTCGAGCGCATGGCGGAGCAGATCGAGCACGAGGAGCGCAAGCTCATCGCCGCCGCGGAGGTCAACGACGATCTGTCCGGCGACTCACTGATGCAACAATTCCAGGCGCTCGAAAAGACGGATGCCGACCAGCAGCTGGCGGCGCTGAAGCAGCGCATGGGGCTGCTCGGTGCCGGCTCGCCTCCGGAAACGAAACAGCTCGGGACCGGCGCGGCCGAAGCGGAGCTGGTCGACGACGACGAGCACCGCCCCTGACCGACGTCGCACCGCAGTCTCGGCTATCGGGCGCCACGTTCGTGGCGCTCTTCATTACGGCGCTCATCATCGGGTTCGTCATCCGGGTGGTGGCGGTCCTCCTCCTGGTCTTCATCGCCGTGCTCCTGGCCGTCTATCTCTCGGCGGTGACGGACCAGCTGGAACGGCGCTTCCGGTTGGCCCGCGGTCTGGGACTCGCGATCGCGGTGATCGTCACGCTCGCGGTCGTGAGCGGGATCTGGATCCTGTTCGTGCCGCCGGTGGTGGCGCAGACCACCGCGCTGATCGCGGGCCTCCCCCAGACGCTCTCCGCCATTCAGACCGTCCTCGCCCGCGTGGCGAGCGACTACCCCATGTTCCTGAGCACTGGGTTCGCCGATCCCCAATCGGGCCTCGTGGCGGGCGTCATCGCCGACGCGACCGAGTGGCTGCGTGGGGCCCTGTTCCCCTACATCCGCGCGGGCGGCAAGCTCCTGATCGACGCGGTGGCCGCCGTGACGATCGCGCTCTATTTTGCGCAACGGCCCACCGCGTACCGTGACGGGATCCTGACCCTGGTCAGCCCGCGCCATCGCGACGTCGCCGCGACCATCTTTCAGGACCTCGGGGCCACGCTGCGAGCCTGGGTCATCGGCCAGATGCTCGCGATGGTGATCCTCGCGGCTCTCACCGCGGTGGGCCTGTGGGCGCTCGGCGTCCCGTACTGGCTCGCGTTCGGCATCTTCACGGGCCTCGTCGCGCTGGTGCCGTTCTTTGGAACGCTCGTCTCCACGATCCTCCCAGCGCTGTTCGTCGTCGGCACCGGGAACTGGCTCCAGGTTGCGGCCGTGGTCGCCCTCGGCACCGCGGTGCACATCGTCGGGATGAACGTGATCATCCCGCTCATCATGCAGCGCACGGTCTCCATTCCCCCCGCCCTCACCATCATCGGGATCCTGGTCATGGGCACGTTGCTGGGTGCGGTGGGGTTGATCGTCGCAGTCCCCATCATGGCGATCACCATCGTCATCGTGCGACACGTGCTGCAGGAGGGGATCTACGGCGAAGGGGCGGCGCCCCAGCCGGCCGTGCTGCGGACGACCCGCGGCCGCGACCGCTGACCGAGCGCCGTGCCCGCCCGCAGCGACCACCGCTTCCTCATCATCGCCGATGGCGCGTTCGACCCCCTGACCTCGAAGACCGCCAACTCCTGCATCCGCTATTTCCCCCAGCGGATCGTGGGCGTGTTCGACCGGGAGCACGCCGGCCAGACCGTGCAGGACGTGCTCGGCTTCGGCGGCCCGATCCCCGTCGTGGGCGACTTCGCGCAGGGGCTCGGGCTGGGCGAGGGCGCCACGACCGTGCTGGTGGGCATCGCCCCGTTGGGCGGCCGGCTGCCGGACGAATGGCGCGCCTGGATTCGCCTGGCCATCGAGCGGAAGCTCGAGATCTGGAGCGGACTGCACACGTTCATCTCCGACGACCCGGAGCTGGGCCCCATGGCGAGTCGGCTCGGGGTGCGGATCCTGGACGCCCGCAAACCGCCGGCCAATCTGCCCATCGCCGATGGACGCGCCGGCGAGGTGGACGCCTACGTCGTCCACGCCGTGGGGTCGGACTGCAACGTCGGCAAGATGACCGCCATGCTCGAGGTGCGGACGGCGCTCGTGCGCCGGGGCGTGCGCGCGCGCTTCGCGGCGACGGGGCAGACGGGCATCTTCATCGAAGGATGGGGGACGGCCGTCGACGCCGTCGTCGCCGACTTCATCGCCGGGGCCGC
The DNA here is from genome assembly GCA_964599725.1 of uncultured Gemmatimonadaceae bacterium. Lineage (GTDB taxonomy): Bacteria > Gemmatimonadota > Gemmatimonadetes > Gemmatimonadales > GWC2-71-9 > DASTHG01. Next base: position 9,099 of record CAZRGT010000046.1, read on the forward strand.
CGAGGAGTTGGTGCTCCAGGCTGCCAAGGATGCCGATGTCGTCCTGGTGGAGGGGCAAGGGAGTTTACTCCATCCCGGCTACTCCGGCGTCACCCTCGGCCTGCTGCACGGCTCGATGCCCCGCGCGCTCATCCTCTGTCACCAGTCGTCGCGTGAGTTCGTCGGGGACTACCACGGTCGGGAGCCGTGGGTGAGGATCCCCCCGCTCACCGACCTCATCGCGCTCTATGAGCGCGCCGCCCAGCCTGTCTTTCCGACCAAGGTCATCGGCATCTGCCTCAACACCTACGATCTGGATGAGTCCGCCGCGCGCCGAGCCGTCGCCCAGGCGGAAGCGGACACCGCACTGCCCACGGCCGATCCGGTTCGCTTTGACCCCGCTCCGCTCGCCGATGCGGTGGCGCATGCCGCCCAGGAGTGGCAGCAGAGCCGCTAGGAATCGGCTGCACTCGTTCGATCCCGCCCGCAACAAATCGATACCGCTTTCCGACCATTCGGCGCCCATACTGCCGGATGGAATTCGTTCGCCGTACCCTCACGGAGTGGCCGCTCTTGCCGGTGCGCCTGGTGCGCACCCGTCTCGGCTTCTGGCTCCTGTTGCTGCTCGGCGGGCTGTGGTGGCTCCAGCACGGCGACCCGGCGGCGGATCCCGTGGGTGTCGCCGTCCTGGCGGGGACGCTGGGAGCGGTGCTGTGCGCCGCCGCCCTGGCCGGCTCCCGGGACGATCGCGCGGCGCTGGCGCACCGTCTGCTGCAACCGACGTCGCCCGCCGCGATCGCCGCCGGTCGCTGGCTTTCGGCGGCGTGCGGGGCGGCCCTGCTCGTACTGATTGTCGCCGGGCATGCTGCCTGGGCGACGCCTGGAGCCCGTGGAAGTGTGGGCGCGGCCCTCGCGGGACTGGCTGCGGCGGCGGCGGTGTCCGCCTGCGTGCTCGCCCTGGTGTTGGTCGGCGGCTCGGTGCTCGCCGTCCCGGCGTTCTTGTGGTTCCTGCTCGTCAGTGTCGTGCCGCCGGAGCGGATGCTCGGTCTGGGGCATCGCGGCGTCGTCTGGCTCATGGGGGCCGGCGTACTTGAAATCGGCCCCTCCGTGTGGCGCTACCGGGGCATCGCCACGGGCGACCTGGGAGCTATGGCGCACGCCGTCCTGTGGGTTGGCGTTGGTCTCAGCATCGCCGCCTGGCAGGTGGCGCGGCTGGGCGGCCGGCGGCTGTGACGATTCCGTTGCAGGCACGCGGGGTCCGCCGCGCGTTTCGCCGGGCGTTCGGCCGGCCACCGGTGGTCGCGATCGCCGAGGCCTCGTTCGAGCTGAGCGAAGGCGAGATCGCGTGTCTCATCGGCCCCGACGGCGCCGGCAAGACGACGCTGCTCGCCATAGCGTCGGGCCGGCTGCGGCCCGACGCGGGAGTCGTGCGCGTCGAGGGCCAGCCGGCGCATGTTCCGGCGGCGCGACGGATTGTGGGACTCGCACCCCGCGATCCGGCGTTTCCACCCGGTCTCAATGTCCGCGAGATGCTCGGCTACAGCGCGAGCTGCCACGTCACCGGCCGGGAGCGCGCGGGCCTGGTGCGGGAGGCGATCGACGTCGCGGGGCTCGACGCCGTCGTCCATCGACAGGCGACGACGCTGGCGCTTCCCGACGCGCGCCGATTGTTGCTGGCGTTGGCCGCGCTGGGCGGGCGCCGAGTGGTGCTGCTGGACGAGCCGTTCGCCGGGCTCGACGCGATCGCCCGGCGCGATCTGGGCGAGCGGTTGCAGCGGCTCGCGGCTGCGGGCGCGAGCGTCTTGCTCTCGTCCTCGGATCCGATCGGGCTCGAGCGCCTGGTCGACCGTGTCCTGGTACTGCGCGCCGGTCGTCTGATCCGGGTCTCGCCGGCGGCCGCGCTCCTGGGCGGCCGCGTGCTCGAGGTGGCGCTCGATGCCCCGCCGCGCCAGCCGCCTCCGGGATTCCGCGTCACTGCGACCGGGATCGAGGCGGACCTGGGCCACCAGAGCGCGGAAGCGGCGTTGGCGCTGTGTCGGGCGCACCGGCTCGCGGTGCGCGGTTCGCGCGTCCGCTTCAAGACGCTGGACGAAGCCACGCTCGATGTCGAGGATGTCGTGGCGCGTTGACCGGGTCCGCGCCGCCTCGCTAGTTTGCGCGGTCCATGACGCTTCACCTCTACAACACCCTTACCCGACAGGTGGAGCCGTTCACGCCGCTCCGCCCGCCGCGTGTCACGCTCTACACCTGCGGCCCCACCGTCTGGAACTACGCGCACATCGGCAACTTCCGCACGTTTCTGTTTCAGGACGTGCTGCGCCGCTGGCTCGAGCGGTCGGGATACGAGGTGCTGCACATCATGAATCTCACCGACGTGGATGACCGCACCATCAAAGCGGCCGCGGCGGCGGGGAAGTCGTTGACGGCGCACACCGAGCCCTACACGCAGGCATTCTTCGAGGATCGCGATTTCCTCCGGATCACGCCGGCCCACGTCTACCCGCGGGCCACGGAGTCGATCCCGGCGATGATCCAGTTGGTGCAGCGCCTACTCGACAAGGGCGTCGCCTACAAGGGCGAAGACGGGTCGGTGTATTTCGCCATCGACAGGTTCCCGACCTACGGCCGGCTCTCGCGACTCGACACGCGCGAGATCAAGGTCGGCGCCCGCGTGGCGTCGGATGAATACGCGAAGGAGAACCCGAGCGACTTTGCCCTGTGGAAGAAGGCCGAGCCGCCCGACGAGCAGGTCGGGGCGGCGTGGGACGCGCCGTTCGGCCGCGGCCGCCCCGGCTGGCACCTCGAATGCTCGGCGATGTCGTTGGAGGAGATCGGGCGGCGCGCCGGGGTCCAGACCCTCGACATTCACGCCGGCGGGGTGGATCTGATCTTCCCGCATCACGAGGACGAGATTGCCCAATCCGAAGCCGTCACGGGCCAGCCGTTCGCCCGCGTGTGGATGCACGGAGCGTTTCTCAACGTGCGCGGCAGCAAGATGTCGAAGCGCTACGGCAACTTCCTTACGGCGCGCGACCTCAAGGAAGCGGGAGTGGATCCGGGCGCGATCCGCCTGCTCACCTTCCAGACGCACTATCGCAAGGAGCTGGACTACAACGACGACGCATTGTCCGGGGCGCGCGAGATGTCGCGCCGCTTCGGGGTATTTCGCGATCGCCTGCGCGAGCGGACCGCAGATGACGACGATGCGTCGTTCGCGGCGCTGGCGGCCGAGCGCGAGCAGCGCTTCCGCGAGGCGCTGGACGACGACCTGAACGCGCCGCGCGCGGTGGCCGCCCTCAACGACTTCGTGACGGAAGGCAACCGCCTGATGGACGGCGGCGCCCGGCCCGGAGGGCGCGCCCGAGCCGCGTGGGAGTTGATGGACGGCGTGCTCGACGCCTGCCCCTCGGCGGACGTGGTGGATGCGGAGCTCACGCGCTGGGTCGAGGAGCGGCTTGCGGCACGGACCGCCGCCCGGCGCGCGAAGAACTTTGCAGCAGCGGACCGCGTGCGGGAGGAACTCCGCGCGCGCGGGATCGAAATCGAGGATACGCCGCAAGGCGCCAAGTGGCGGCGGCAGTAGGGCCGCCGCCACCGGCACGAGAGCGGTTTACAGGCCCGGCATCCCCATCGTGGGCTGCCAGGTGAACTGCCGCGTGATGACAGAGAGGATGATCGCCAGCACGATCGCGCACACGATGACCACCACCGTGTACACCATCGCCTTCTCCGGCGGCGCTTTCATGAGCGTGGGCAACCCGAGATACAGCAGATAGAGGCTGTACAAACCCAAGATGCCGAGGATGGCGAGGGCCGGGATGATGGCGAAGATCCCGGCGACCCAGACGGCCGTGGCGGAGTAGGCCGCGACTTTGAGTGCCTGGATTCGATTCTTCTGGCCGCCGAACGTCGGGGCCAGCGCGTCGATGATCAGTGCCAACACGAAGGTGCCGACCAGCGCCCCCACGTATTGCACGACCGCCATGCGCAGTCCGTAACTGATCGGGATCTTGATCGCCCCGACGAACGGCATTCGCATGCCGAGCACCGACCACCCAATGAGGCTTGCCACTGGGCCGATCGCGGCGAGGGGAATGACATAGCCCGTGTAGAGGCCACCCACACTCGCCGGCTCGGCATCGATCACCGGCCACTCCTGCTTGGGCTGGAACAAGATGTTCTTGGCCCGCTCCATCAAAGCCATGGTTTCCTCCCGCTCGAGGGGCTGAAAGTTCCCCACCATCGTGCCTCCCGGACGGCGATTGCGCAACTGTCCCGCGCGGCGAGATTCAACCTCGTATCGGGAACCGTCCGCACCGCCTGGAGGTCCGTGTATGCGCCGTGTTTCGTTCGTGCTGCTGATCGCCGCCCTGACCGGCGTCCGCGGGTTGGCCGGCCAGCTGCCGGGCGCCTCCGGGGACCTGCTGCACCGGCTCTACGCCTCCCGGGACTTCGCGTCGCAGTCTTTCGGACCGGCCCGCTGGACGAGCGGCGGCGCGGCTTACACCACCATCGAGCCCTCGGCCCTGGTGCCCGGGGCTCAGGATTTGGTGCGCTACGAGACGGCCACCGGAGCCAGAACCGTCCTCGTCTCGGCGCGCCAGCTGATCCCCAGCGGCGCCCAGGCGCCGCTGGCCATCGACGACTACGACTTAGGGGCGGGCGACTCGCTGCTGCTCGTGTTCACGAATACGCGCAAGGTGTGGCGCCGGAACACGCGCGGCGACTACTGGGTGCTGAACCGGAGCAGCGGATCGCTGCGGAAGCTCGGTGGGCCCGATGCCGCCGCAGCGGCGCTGATGTATGCCAAGTTCTCGCCCACGGGCGATCGCGTGGCGTACGTGCGCCGCGGCGACCTCTACGCGGAACGGCTGGCCGATGGGACGATCACGCGACTCACTTCGGACGCCGATTCGCTCCACGTCAACGGAATGACCGATTGGGTCTACGAAGAAGAATTCGACCTGCGTGACGCGTTCCGCTGGTCGCCCGACGGGACCAGGATCGCCTACTGGCGCTTCGACATGACCGGGGTCCGCACTTTCACCCTGATCAACGACACGGACTCGTTGTACCCGTTCACTATCCCGATCCAGTACCCCAAGACGGGGACCCCGAACTCCGCGGTGCGGGCCGGCATCGTGAGCGCGGACGGCGGGACCACCACCTGGATCTATCTGCCCGACGATCCCCGCGACAACTACCTGCCGCGCATGGAATGGGTCGGCGTCAAGGAGCTGGTGCTGCAGCGGATGAACCGCCAGCAGAACACGAACCGGGTGATGCTCGCCGACGCCGTCACCGGCGGGACGCGCGCGATCCTGACCGAACGCGACAGCGCCTGGCTCGACGTGGTCGACGAGATCAAATGGCTCGCGGGCAACAACCGGTTCCTGTGGCTCTCCGAGCGCGACGGCTGGCGTCACGTCTATGCGGTGGCGCGGGACGGGAGCCGGCCGATCCTCGTCACTCCCGGCGCGTTCGACGTGGTCGAGATCGCGGCGGTGGATGCGGCCGGCGGGTGGCTGTACTACATCGCGTCGCCCGACAATGCGACGCAGCGTTACCTGTACCGCATGCGCCTGGACGGCGGCGGCAAACCGGAGCGTGTCACGCCGGCGGGCGCTCCGGCGACCCACTCGTACGTGGTGTCCCCGGACGCGCGCTGGGCCATTCACACCGCATCGCGGTTCGACGCGCCGCCCGTCACCGACCTGGTCCGGCTGCCGTCGCACCAGGTGGTCCGGACCCTGGTGGAGAACGCCGCGCTGCGCGCGGCGGTGGACTCGCTGATCACGCGGCCCACCGAGTTCTTCAAGGTGAGGGTCGGGGATGGCGTGTCGCTCGATGGATGGATGATCCGGCCGCGGAGCTTCGATTCGACCAAGGCCTATCCGCTGCTGATGCACGTCTACGGCGAGCCCGCTGGACAGACGGTGATCGACCGCTGGCTCGGCACCACGGAGCTGTGGCACCGGATGCTGGCCGATCAGGGATACATCGTAGCGAGCGTAGACAGTCGCGGCACGCCGGCGCCGCGCGGGCGGGCCTGGCGCAAGGTCGTGTACGGACGAGTCGGCGTGCTCTCCAGCCGGGAGCAGGCGGACGCCGTCCGGGCGCTCACCCGGGCGCGGCCCTACCTCGATTCGACACGTGTGGCCATCTGGGGGTGGAGCGGCGGCGGCTCGAGCACGCTGCAGGCCATGTTCCGCTATCCGGAGGTGTACCAGGTCGGCATGTCGGTCGCGCCCGTCCCGGACCAGCGCCTGTACGACACGATCTACCAGGAGCGCTACATGGGGCTCCCATCGGAGAATGGGGAGGGCTATCGGCTGGGGTCCCCGATTACCTTCGCCGACGGACTGCGCGGGCGTCTGCTTCTGGTGCACGGATCGGGCGACGACAACGTGCACTATCAGGGATCGGAGCGACTCGTCAACCGGCTGGTGGCACTGGGGAAACAGTTCGACCTCATGGTCTACCCCAACCGCTCCCACTGCATCTGCGAGGGACGCGGGACGTCGTTGCACGTCTACTCGCTGCTCACGCGCTACCTGCTGGAGCATCTCCCCGCCGGCCCGCGCTGACGTTGGGGCGAGGTGGTGTCACGGTCTGTGGACTTCGTAGACCGGATGCAGCTCCCACAGGGCACGGACCGACGTGTTGCAGCGACCGTGTTCCCCATCGCTCCGGTCATGCTTGCGTGTCGTACGCCGGTGTTGGCCGTCGTAGAACGCGGCACCGGCGATCCGCACCTCGAGCGGCACGGAGAGATCGCCGTCCTTATCGAGCCGCCGGCTGGCCAGTAGCGTGTCGAGTTGCGCCCGGGCGCGACGGTATACCGCGCCCAACGTGCCCAGCGGGATCTCCGCCACGAGGCACGACTCGGGCGGGCTGGTCGCAGCGGCGGTGAGCTCGATGTGCCAGTCGCCGTCATCCTTCTTCTTCTCGACCCGACGGATCCATCCGCTGACGATGTACCGGTTCCGCTCGCGGCCGGCCCGCACCGCGCAGCGGTCGGCTGGTCCGAGCGCCGGCGGCGTCCAGCGCGTCAGGATGTCCGTGATTGTGGCGGGAGTTGCCGGTCGGCCGGCGAGTGCCGTATCGATCTTCACGTCCCAGCGGTAGTGGGGCTGGTCACACCGTTGGCGCGGGGCCGGAGCGCGGGAGGCCAGGAGCCCGGCCGCTGCGGCGATCGCCGGGAGGCTCCACGCGCGAATCGTCAGCCGTCGCTCCGCCGCATTACGGCGTTTTCGGATGTACGGCGGCCACGAGCCAGCCGATGCCGGCTCCCAGCACGGCACCGCCGAGTACGTCGGTCGGGAAATGACTGCCGCCCGTCAGGCGCAGTACGCCCACGCCCGAGGCGCCGCCGTACAGCAGGATCGCGTTGCGCGTCCGGTGAGGCAGGTGCTCGCGATTGGCCATCACGAGGTACGAAGTGGCCACCGCGAACGCGATGGAGGTATGACCGGAGGGGAAGGACCGCTGGTTGTCCACAGCGCCCGCGACCGCCGCCGCGCCGCCCGTATACAACGCCGGTCGGTTGCGGCGAACGAGCACCTTGAGCCAATTCGTCGAAGCCGCGGTCCAGGTGACCGAGTTCGCGAGCACCGCGAGGTTCCCGCGGGCCTGCTGGGGCGAGCGATCGTGCGCGGCGACGTACGCCGCCAGGCCACCCACGCCGATCAGCAACATATCACTGCCACGGCGCGCGACTGACGAGTTGGCGCCCACCACCCATCGATCGATGCCTGGCAAATCTGCCGGGTTGCACGGTGCGCACGAGGGTGGGCCGCTGGGAAGCTTGAGCAGCCCCGGGACCATCGAGGTGATTCCGGTCGCCGTGACGGCGGCCACGTCGACCCAACTTGCATGGTAACGCACCTCGGCGGCCGGGCTCTGGGAGACGCCGTCGGCCGTGGACGCCAGGAGCAGACACACCGTGATCGAGATCGAACGCACGCAGGCGCTCCGGGTGAACGGGTAAGAACGGCTACTTCTTGGGGGCAACGCGCCGCTGATAGCTGCCATCGGCATGGAGCTCCCACGCGGTGGGATCCTGGAGATCCGCGGTGAGGATCTGATCGAGGCGACGCTGGCCCTCCGGATGCCGGACCGGCGCAACCACCTCGACGCGACGGCGCAGATTGCGGGGGCGCCAGTCGGCGGAGCCAATGTAATACTCCGGGGCGCCCCCATTCACGAAGTGAAAGATGCGGGCGTGCTCGAGAAACCGGCCCAGCACGCTGACCACCCGGATGCGCTCGGACAACCCCGGGACGCCCGGTCGGAGCCTGCAGAGCCCACGGACGGAAAGCTCGATGTCGACGCCGGCCTGTGCCGCCCGGTACAACGCGACAATGATCTCCCCGTCCGACAGGCCGTTGAGCTTGGCACGGATGCGACCCCCGCGTCCTGCGCTGGCGTGCTGCGCCTCGCGATCGATCAACGCAAGGAACCGGGGCAGCAGGTGCGTCGGCGCGACCAGGAGCCGCCGGTAGGGCGATTCCGGCGGCCGCGACGAGCCCGAGAGCTCATTGAACAGGTCGTTCACATCGGCCCCGAGATCCTCGTTCGCCGACAGCAGGCCGAGGTCGGTGTACAGGGCGGCGGTCGCGGCGTTGTAATTCCCGGTGCCGATGTGCACGTAACGCCGGACGACGTCGCCCTCGCGGCGCACGACGAGGGCCGTCTTGCAGTGGGTCTTGAGCTTCACCAAGCCGTAGACGACATGAACGCCGGCCTCCTCCAGCTTGCGGGCCCACTCGACGTTGCGCTCCTCATCGAAGCGAGCTTTCAGCTCGACGAAGACGAAGACTTCCTTGCCCGCGCCGGCCGCGCGCAGCAGCGCCTCGACGATCCCGGAGCGCCCGCCGGCACGATACAGGGTGAGCTTGACCGCCAGGACGGCGGGGTCGTCGGCCGCGTCCGCGAAGAAGCGCTCGACGGTCGCCTCGAACGCCTCGTAGGGGTGGTGCACGAGCGCGTCGCCCTCCCGGAGCAGCTCGAAGATCGATCGGTCCGCAGTCAGGGGGGCGCTTCCCTGGAACGGCGGGTACTGCAGCTCGGGACGCGGCAATGCGGCGATCTCCCGGAGCGCGCCAAGATTGACGAACGCTTCTGCCTCGTACACGTCGCCGGGGCCGAGCGCGCTGACGTCCCCGGCCTCTTCGAACTGCAGCTCGCGCAGCAGCAGGTCGCGGACGGCTTGGGGCATGGTCTGCTCCACCTCGATGCGCACGACGGCGCCATACGGGCGTCGCTTGGTCTCCTCATCGACGATCTGCAACAGGCTCGCCGCCCCATCCTCGGCGAGCTCGAGGTCGCCGCTGCGGGTGATGCGGAATGCGTAAGCCGCCTCCACGTGGCGACCGGGGTACAGTGTGCCGAGGTTTTCGCGCACCACGTCTTCGATGGGCACGAACTGCTCGCTCCCCAACGGCACAAAGCGGGGCAGGCCCTCCGGCGTTTTCACGCAGGCGAAGTGCTGCGTACCGCTGCGCGGCTCGCGCACCACTACGGCGAGGCAGAGGCGGGCGTTCGGGAGCACCGGAAACGGATGGCCCGGCGCGCGCGTAATCGCCTGCGGGGTGAGGGTGGCGAACACCTGATCCGCGAAATAGTGGCGCATCGCGTCCCGCTGCGCGTCGCTCAGCTCGGGCCACCGCAGCACGCCGATCCCCTCCCGGACCAGCGCCGGCATGCAGGACAGGGTCCAGCACCGCTCCTGCCGCTGGATCAGCGGGCGCAGCCGCAGTGCGATCGCCTCCAGTTGCCCACGGGGCGTCAAGCCGTCGTCGCTGCGCGTGGTGTACCCGGCGGCGGCCGCCCGGGCCAGCGTTCCCATCCGCACCATGAAGAACTCGTCCAGGTTCGCGCTGAGGATCGAGAGAAACCGCACGCGTGCCAGCAGCGGTACGTGGGGGTCTTCGGCCAGCCCGAGCACCCGCTCATTGAAGGCGAGCGTGGACAAATCTTCATTGAGCAGCTGATCCGGCGCCGGTCGCGACGCGTCGTGGGACAGCGGGGTGGCTTCCGCGGTCTCTACGAGGGCCCGCAATGGTGTCGCTGCCTCCGCGGCTGGGGGCGGCCGACGGTGCGGGAACACGTCGGCGCGCGCCGCCACGGCCAGCGCGGCGAGCGTACGGGGCTCTCGGAGCGCCGGCGAGCCGACGCTTGCCAGTACGTCGTCGAGCGGCAGCCAGCGACAGTCGCCGCCGGCCGCGCCGTGCCCGCTCACGCGACGGGCCAGCCACACCTCGAGCGGCGGGGTGTCCCCGACAGTCGGGGCTAGCCCCAGGAAGCGCAGCTGCCCGTCGCCGCTCCCGAAGCTGGCGCGCAGCACGTGGCGACAGCCCTCCTCGCCACTACCCCTCGCCGTGGGTAGCCACAACGTCCCCCGATCGTGCCGCAGCGCAACCGTAGACTCCTCGAGGGCGATCAGCACGATCTCGCGCTGGCCCTGCGATGCCCGAGCGACGGTCTCCGCTTCGAGCTGCTGCGCGAGCTTTTCCGCCCGCTCAAACTTGCCGACCAGCAATGGCCGCAGACCGGACGCGCCGCGCAGCGCCTCCACCACCGCGTCGAAGGCCGGCCGGCCGGCGCGCACGCGTCGCAGTGTCACTTCCTGCAGTGTCTGCGACAGCGCCTGGTTCCGGACCGTCACGAGGTCGTATAGGAGCTCGAACTGCGCGCGGGCGAACCATCCTGGGCGGGTGCGCCGAAGGCGGCGTTCAGTCTCGAACTCGAGCCGGGGCAGGAGCCGGGACGGATCGATCAAGGCCCGGAGGCGCCGTGCGGGCTCCGACCCTCCAGCGACCGCCTGTACGGCCGTGAGCTCCTCGATCTCGGCTTCGTATACCTGGGGGACGACGATGATGGCGGCGTCCTCCGTGCGACCCAGGCTTCGCACCGTCAGGATCCGACGGTCGTCGAGCCGCACGCGGAACCGGCACGTCACGCCGCGGCGCCGCAGCGTCCAGTCCGACGCATCGAGGTACATATCGCGGTGAAACGTCCGCTCGACGGAGTCTGCGCGCAGCCCCAAGGGCAGGGGCTCCCGCACCATCCGGTTCAGGAGATCGAGGCTGGGAACTTCCCCGCGCCACTCCGGGAACGGCGCCACGCCCATCGGACTAGTACGCGAAGCCGGCGCGCACGTAGATGCCCGTGCGCTCGGGCGATCGCACCGCCGCGACGGTCAGGGTATTCACCCGGTTGAGAAAGGCGAACCAGAGCCCGCCACCGGCGGCGCCGTGCCACACATCTGATGTTTCGCCGGACAGGAACACACGACCCGCATCAGCGAGCCCGAAAACGCCGACCTCGATCGGCAAGAGGGCGTAGAACCGCCCTAGTCGCGCACGCACTTCAGCGTTCCCAAACAGCGCCGCGTCACCCGCAAAGCGGTTTTCGGAGTAGCCTCGCACCGTCGTTCCACCCCCCACGTAGGCGGCTTCGTGGAACGGATAAGTGCCGAACATCCGTGACCCGGCGACGCGCAACGCCAGTGTCGGGCCGCCCGGAATGGTCAGGTACGTGGCTGCCTCGACCGACACACCGCCGAACCCACTTGCCACGTCGAGCACCGCTGGATAGGCGCTCCCCGAGAGCGAAACGAAGTGGCCGCGCGACGCCCAGGTCGGGTAGTCACGCGTGTCCAGGCGAATTCCGCCGGTCACGCCGACCTGGCTGAATGACCCGATGCCGTACGGTCGCAGCACGCCCACGAAGCGGGTGGAATCGGGAGCCGACTGTGCATGCTTCAACACGATACCGACCGAGACGCGTGAGGCAGGCGACACCGGCCAAGTGACGGTCGGCGCGAGCAGATACTGCTTCTGTGGCACCTTGTAGAACGCGGTGGACCCGGTGTCCACCGTCTCGTTTCCGAACCCGTAAAACCGGACGACGTCAATGCCGGACAAGCGGAGCTGTATGGTCGTGGTCGCTCTTCCCGGGAACCCCCGGAGCTCCTCGACAAGCTCCGCCCGATAGCTCGCCGCGGCGGTGGCGTATCCCGCCCGGACCAGCAGCCGAGTCCGATACGGCGCATGGCGGAAGCCATACCCGGTGCGGACCGAACCGGCCCCGAGAAACAAACCGAGGTCCGACCCGAAGCTGAGCCACGTGAGCGGCACCCAGCGCGCCCCACGGTCCCGCGGCCGACCGAGGCTAAGCGTATCGAGCGGCGGCGCGGCGTAGGGCTTGGTATGGATACTGGACGGGCTCCCCACGAACCGGTTGGTCCCTCGATCGTCGTAGAAGCGAGTGACACCCCCGGTGGCAGAGTCGACCAGGGTGTCGTTGCCACCACCCCCGATGATGCGCACCAGGGGACCGTCGCCCGAGCCGCGCACGACCACCCGGTCGTCCCCGCCCTGCAGGTACAGCCGGATTTCCCCGGTCTCACGTCGGTCAAAGGTCCGGGTGAAGTACGGCTCGCCGCGTGACGTGATGCGGAGGGTCGCGCGGCCCACCGGCGCGCGCACGACCTCCGCCAGATCTGGCTCGTCCGTGGTGTGGACGTCCACGTCGCCGGCGAGCACGGCGTAGTATCGCCGCGCGGCCTCGGGGAGCTGATCGCGGCGACGTCGCAGCGCCTGAGCGAGACGGGCACCGCTGCCGCGGCGATACGCCGCCGGCAGCCGGCCGACCGCGATATCGATCACCGAGTCGGTCAGCCGCGCCTGCAGCGCCGTCGCCACGGAGTCCCACACCGGCCGCTCCAGCTCCGTGAGCAGTCTGCGGTCGATCACCTCCCCTGTACGACTCAACCGGGAGAGGCTCGGGTACGCGTCGTCAAATCCGACCAGCTCTGGGTAGTAGAACCCCGCCAGCCAGACCAGCACCCCATCGAGGCGGGAGAACGCCTGGTCGCGGTCGCGGGGAATCGGCCGCCACCAATGCAGGCCCGCGGTGTCGAAGCGGGCCCAACGCCACTGATCCTGGTGGCGATCCCAGTCGCCCACGAAGACGTCGAGCAGGCGGGCGCGCAAGAACTCTCTCGCGTCCACTCGATCGTCCGGACCGCGCTCGAGCCGGCCGAACAATTGCTTCGTGCTCCCCACGTCCACCGCCCCCGCGAATCCCGGCTCGCTATCCGAAGCGGCTGTCGGCAGTACCTCGATCAGGCCCAGCATGCCGGGACGGACGCAGCGGAGCGTGGCCAGGCGCGGATCGTCGGGGAGTACGTAGAGCGTCGGGGTCGCGTGCAACACCCCCGCCGCCTCGAGCAGCGGCGCGACCACGAGTGGCCCGCCCGGGTGTTGGGTGCTGATCTGATCTTGTACCAGGTCGCGCGCGAAGGTGCGGCGCAAGTCTGGAGGCAAGGCGAGCGTCGGGTCTTTGTCCACCGAGCGGAACACATAGGGGCGCCCATCGGCCCCGGTGAACCGAACGGACATCGTCTGGCGGCCCCCACCGCACCGGGTGGGCGTCAATCCGCCCGCAAACGTCGACACATCGAGCACGTCGACGGGCAGCGGGGTCGCCCACAGGTCGCGGTAGTGCGATCCGAGGATGAGCCGGTGCAGCCAGCCCGCGCGGTAGCGCTCGCCCGCGGCCAACTGTACGCGCGCCCCAGGCTGCAGCGAATCGGTGCCTTGCGCGAGGGCGGTGGCCGGGCGCTCCGAGAGGGCCCAGGCGAGAGTGATGCACGGGACCCACCGCGCCCGGCTCATTCCTCGCGTTTGAGGCCCCGCAGCGAGCGGTATTCGGCCGCTACGACGCTGGGAGCGCCGCGGCTTTTGAGGACATCGAGCAATGCCCCGGCCTCCACCTCTTCCTTCAACCGCACCATGTATTCGATTGTCGTGGTTCCCTCCACACTCGGCAGGATCTCGGCGAGCCGCCAGCGCTTCGTCTGTTCTTCGAGCACGCTCTCGACCACCTTTTGCGCCGCCTTCGGCTCGGTAGTGTGCACCAGCACGATGGCGGTAAAGCGCTTCTTCTTTGTATCCTCGGATCGGGCGGCGATGTAGGCCTGGAGGCGCGCCGCCCGGTCCGCCACCTGGTCCAGCTCGTCGGGGGTCAGGGCCTCCAGCAGCTTCGGGTCGCCCACCGCCATGAACTCACCGGTTTTCGCCCCGGGGCCCATCAGCGCTTCGCCCGGGCGCAGCGGCTCGACGCGCCCGCGCTGGTCCACGTAGATGTTCCCGATATTGTAGTGCCACAGCGCGAGGACGATCAGGTTGAAGACGACGGACATCGTGAGCGCCACAGTAGGAGCGAACACTCCGGCCGCGACGCCGACGGCCAGCGCCAGAAAGATGTACACGGCGTCTTTGGTGTCTTTGAGCGTGTTGCGGAACCGCACGGCGGCCATCACCGCCCCGAGCGCGAAGGCGAGCGCGATGCTGTTCTGGACCAGGATCACCGTGCCGCCGACGGCCATGGGGAGAATGATCACCGTCTGGACCACCGACTGGTCGTAGCCGCGCCGGCGTTTGGTGACCATGTAGACGTACGCCACCGGCGCCACGAGCGCGAGGGCCGCGAGGCTGGCGAGGAGGGTGACCAGCGCCAGATCGACTTGCGACAGCGACTCGAGCCCGGTGGACACGTCCGTGAAGCTGCGCCCGCGGCTCTCCGCGCCCAGCGCGGACACGTCCTTGAACCGTGCCGCGAGCTCGGCGATGCCCGGGAAGAGTGTGAACAGCAACCACACCGCGCCGCCCAGGAGGACGTAATAGGCGAGAAGCCGCAAGATCGGAGATGTACGGGGCAGGGCCATGGTACTTGCATACTATCCTACTCGGTGAATTCGGCCAGAGGGCCGGCACACCGGCACGATTTTCTCGCCACGCGCAACGCCCGCCGCTAGGTTGAACGTGATGGCCGACGTGATCGAGCTGCGGCGGAGGCCCAAGGGCTAGCGCGGTCGCGCGCCCCAGAGCGCAATCCCCAACCCGCACCACCCTGCAAGAGCGATCCATTCGACGGCGGTAAAGCTGCCGGGGACGGCCGGGATCACCTTCATCAGGATGATCCCGGCGCTCACCGCCGCGCCGAGCAACGCCAGACGGGTTCCCGCGGTCCGGGTGTTCGAGCGCCGGCGGGCCACGAACGCGAGGCACGCGGCGCACCAGCCGACGCCGGCCGCGAGCGATCCCACTTCGGTGATCGGCACGAGCAGCGCGTCACCCAGGAACGCCCCCGCCGCGGTGAACAGCGTCATCAACCCGATCGCGGCGATCGGTGTGCCGTGACTGGCGTGGATCGCTCCCAGTCCCGGGTGAACCAGCCGCCGTCGGCCCAAGGCGAAGACCAGGCGCGTCGCCGCGACGAAATTCCCGTTGAACACTTTGAAGAGGGAGAGAAAGGCGGCGCACAGGATCAGGCGGGCGACGCCCGGTGACCCGAAAGCGCGCGCGAACGCGGCTTCGGTGCCCAGGTGCTGCTGCACCAGGTCGCGCCAGGGAAACACGAACGCGACGGCGCCGATGACGAGCACGTAGAACGCCGCGCCGGCCACCAGCGCCAGCGTCATCGTCTGGCCGAACCGGCGCGGATCGAATCCCGGGCGTGCCTCCTCCGAGGCTTTCGAGACCGATTCGAAACCGGTCATGAAGTACGGAACGATCTGGGCGACGAGCAGGATCGACACGAGCGCCCCGCCGCTTCCCGGTCGTGCGAACAGCGGCTCGAGTCGAGTAGCCTCGCCGTGCGCGAATCCGAGCGCCGCGAAAACCGCGAAGCATGCCAGTAGACCGATCGTCGTGACGTTCTGGATGCGACCACTCAGCCGGATGCCGCGGTAGTTCACGACGCCGATCAGCACGGTCAGCGCGAGACCAACCACCAGTCGCGGGGCGAAGATCGTCTTTCCCGCCACGGCGTAGAGCGCGCCGCTGTTCATAGCCGGGAAGACGCGGGCCAGCAGGTTGCCGATTGCCACGGCCTCCCACGGGCAGACGATGGCGTACGCGAGCACCATGACCCACCCGATCGCAAACCCGGCAAAGGGCGGAAACACCCCCTCGGCGTAGGCCACCTCGGCTCCGGCATCGGGAATATCCCGGACCAATCGCCCGTAGGTGCGCGCGATGGGGAGCAGTAACACGCCGCCGAGCAGGAAGCCGAGCATCGCTCCACCGGGGCCGCCACGGCCGAGCCAGTCGTCCATCACGACGAGCCAGCCGACGCCCACCATGCTGCCAAAGGCGAAGGTGAAGTACTCGAGCGAGTCGAGTGTCCGGCGCAGTCCGGTCATCGCTGCAATGTGCAGCCCGCCGGCACTTCCCGCCTGCGCGCGAGGCATCCGTTATGGGCGGCCATGGTCCCGCTGTTGCTCGGTGCGGCATAAGGGGTTGTCCGTCGTGCCACGCACCGGCGGACGACCGGGTCTGATTCATGCCTACGACAGCGACAGGTCTATGTCGGGGTTTTGCTATCCCCTTCGATCCGGCCGACAAGACGCAGCCCGCTTACGCGCCGCATGGTGACCGGATCGCTTTTACCGTGTTCACCGATGAGACTCAGTTCTGGTTGCTCGAACCCTAACTCCTTCCGCTTGCTTCCCTTGCGTTCATGGCATCACCCGGTTAACCTATGAGTCTGTTGAATTTGACAGTGCCCAGCTGACGTAGCTCAACTGGTAGAGCAGCTGATTTGTAATCAGCAGGCTAAGGGTTCGAGTCCCTTCGTCAGCTCACGAAGCCCGAAGCGGAGATCGCAACTCGACACGCGACGCGTGCAGAAGACGCGCGCACAACTCACCCCGCGCGGATCACGCGGGGTGCGTTGTCAGTAGGGGAAGGGAACGAGGGCAGTCGGCAGAAGCGGGTGGGGTGCCCGAGCGGTCAAAGGGAGCAGACTGTAAATCTGCCGGCTTCGGCCTACGAAGGTTCGAATCCTTCCCTCACCATTGGGGCGCGCGGGAACGCGCGGGCGTAGCTCAGTTGGTAGAGCATCAGCCTTCCAAGCTGAGGGTCGCGGGTTCGAGCCCCGTCGCCCGCTCTCGAGTACGGCGGTCCGCTCGCGTAGCTCAGTCGGTAGAGCGCGTCCTTGGTAAGGACGAGGTCACCGGTTCAATCCCGGTCGCGAGCTCTGGCTTTTGAGCAGCGAAAGACGTCCGGAGCAAACGCAGAGTAAGAGGCGTAACGAGAAAGGCGTAGTGAAGTGAAGCGACGTCGTCTCCATACGTCGTTCACCATACGACGTTTTCCTTACGCAGTTCAACCAACCAGGGGATCGTATGGCCAAGGCAAAGTTTGAGCGCACCAAGCCGCACGTGAACGTGGGCACGATCGGGCACGTGGATCACGGGAAGACGACGTTGACGGCGGCGCTGACGAAGGTGGCGGCGGACAAGGGGTGGGGGACGACCTACGTCAGCTACGACCAG
>CAZRGT010000047.1:0-14390 GCA_964599725.1 uncultured Gemmatimonadaceae bacterium
AGCTCGCGCTCGATCTGGTAGCGGTCGGCGAGGCTTGCCCTGAGGCGCTCGATCGTCATGAAGCGATCTCCGCGCTTGAGAGCGCCGAAGGGGCCGCCGTGAGCCGTGCCGGATCGGTCATCGGCGCGCTCTCGCCTGGAGCTCGGCGAACCAGTGCTCGGCGTACACGATGCCCGACGCCGCACCGGATTGCCGGATCATCACGAAGCGTCCGTCCGGTGCGACATCGTACTGCGGGCGATTTCTCGCCGCCCGGAAGCCCGCCACGGAAAAGAGCGGATGGGGATCGCCGGGCAGGAAAGAGGGACCGGGCGGCACGGCCACCGCCATGAGCTGGCCGCCGCTCTTGAAGAAGAGCTCCCGTCCATTGCGGGACCAGCGGGGCTCGGTGCCGCCGCCTCGCGAGACCAGCCGCTTCGACCCCATGTCGGGGAAGGAGGCGACGTAGATCTCGTTCTGCACGCCGGATTCATTCGAGCCCCAGGCGAGCCACCGGCCATCCGGCGAGAGGGCGATCTGATTCGTCTGGCTCGGGTCGGTCAGGAGCGGGACCAGCGCCGTGTCGCCCCCGAGCCGGCGCGCATAGACGTTGCCATCCCCATTCTCCTCATCCGACCGGATGACCAGCCACCGCCCGTCCCGCGACACCTCCGTCTCCCAGACGCCGTAGCGATGGTGCAGGATCTCCTCCGCTTTCCCGCTGCCGTCCGCTTGCACCCGAAACACGGACTCGGCGTCGGCGCTGTCGGCGCTTCGGATCGAAATGAAGGTGAGCGCCTTGCCATCCGGCATCCACGAGGCGCGCCAGTTCGCCGCGCCCAGGGCGATGACTTTCTGCCGGGTGCCGTTCGCGCGCCGGATCCACAAGTCCGTGGTCTTCCCCCGCAGACTGACCGCCAGGGCCATCCCGTCGGGTGACAGCGCCGGGTACTCGAACGGACCGCGCCACGACGAATCGATCGGCGTCACGCGCCCATCGCGCGTCACCCACACCAGCTCCGCTGGCTCGTGCGCGGCGGGATCGATTGAATAGACCACCACGCCGGAGGGCGAGAGGGCAAAACGGGTCGGCTCGACCTCATCGATCACCGGGATCGCCCCCGACCGCGTGACGAGCCGCCGCAGATCGAAGGCCGCGGCGTAGAGTCCGCCGTCACGGCTGGTATAGAGGAGGTGACCGGTTGGCGAGTACCAGCCGCCGGCGGCCTGCGGGACCAGCACGCGGGCGCTGTCGGCGGCGAGATCGTAGACATACAAGTCGGATTGGACCGCGCAGTTTCCGTTGCAGTAGGTGAAGAGGAGCCCGCGCGAACCGGGCAGCGGCGCAAGCGTAGCGATGTCCGCATTGGCCGGCTTCGTGTAGACCTTCGCGCTACCGGTGCCACCTTCGGCCGATACCCTCGTGAACCAGCCACGGCGGTCGACATAGACGATGGTCTGGTCGTCGAGCCATGCGGCGGCCTTGTAGTCGCCCCTGGCGTCCAGGGCGAGCGTGATCGAGCCGCCGCCGCTCACGGGCTGCTTGCGGACCTGCCCGTCGAGCGTGATGTACCCGATCCACTTTCCGTCGGGAGAGAAGAACGGGGAGACCCCGCCCTCCGTACCCGCGATCGGCGTGGCGTCGGCGGCGTCCCGGAGCTTCCGCATCAACCGGACGCCGCTGGTGGAGGAGTCGGAAAAGACGATGCTCGACCCGTCGGGCGCGATCGCCGCCTGCGAGGCCACGAACGGCGCGCCCGGTTCGAGGGGCTGGGGGAGTTGGTAATGCCAGAGGACCACAGACTGGCGGCTCGTGCCCGTCTCCGGGGCGCCGCGCGGCCACACCAGCGCAGCGACGATCAGCAACAGGTTGGCGGCGAGGGCCAGGCCGAGCCAGCGCCGCGGTACCATGGCCCGGGCACCTCTCCGCGCCGGGGCGGCGGCCGGCGCGCCCGGAGCCACAACGCTCGGGTCGCCCAGCGCTTGGGCGAACTGGGCGGCACTCGCGAAGCGGTCCGCCGGCAGCTTCTCCAGCGCGGTGAGCACCGCGTTTTCGACGTTGGGTGGGATGCGGTCCCGGCGCGGCAGGAGCGGAGCCGGCTTCTCCGTCATCACCTTGGCCACGATCGACTGCGCCGTGGGGCCGGTGAACGGCGGCTCGCCCAGCAGCATCTCGTAGGTCACGCAGCCCAGCGCGTAGACATCGCTCTTCGCCGTGATCTCCCGCTCTCCCATCGCCTGCTCGGGACTCATGTAGGTCGGCGTGCCGAGCGACATGCCGGTCTCGGTCATTCGGGTGCCGCCCGCCTTGCTCGCGGCCAGCGCGATGCCGAAGTCCGCCACCAGCGCGCGCCCGTCGTGCAGCAGGATGTTCTCGGGTTTGATGTCGCGGTGAATGACGTTGTGGCGGTGGGCATAGTCGAGAGCGGAGGCGACTTCGGTGGCGATGCGCACCGCGTCAGGGATTGGCAGCTGCTTCTCGCGCGTCAACCGATCGCGGAGTGATTCACCCTCCACGAAGGGCATCACGTAGAAGAGAAAGGAGTCCGCCTCGCCCGAGTCGTGCAGCGGCAGAATGTGCGGGTGTTGCAGCGCGGCCGTCGTCTTGATCTCGGAGAGGAACCGCTCGGCGCCGATCACGGCCGCCAGCTCGGGCCGCAGCACCTTGATCGCGACCTGGCGGCCGTGCTTGAGATCCTGGGCGAGGTAGACCGTCGCCATGCCGCCCTGCCCCACCTCCCGCTCGATGCGGTAGCGGTCGACGAGGCTTGCCCTGAGGCGCTCGATCGTCATGAAGCGAAGTCCGAACCTGAGGGCGCCGAAGGGGCGGCGGCGAGGCGTGAGGCGACGTCAGGCACCGATCACCTGCAACCCCACCGCGCGTGCCGCGGTGGCCAGCGCCGTGTCGTGGGTGGCCATAGTCAGGTCTCTGTCGCGCGCGTCGCGCCAGGCAATGGCCGTGGACAGGTGAATGGCGTCCAGGGTGCTCAGCGGCGTCGGGAATGGCTCGGACGCGCGCCGCAGCACCGGACGGCCCACATCCACCACTTCGACCGCCTCGAGCAACCGGTAGACGACCGTGCGCCGTGCGGCCACTTCGTCATCGGACAGCACTCCGAGGCGCGACAGGCGATCGAGTGTCCGGAGGCACTCGACCTCGGTAAGCGCGCTCGCAACGGCCGACTCGATGCGCTGCCACTCGGCGAGTCGGTTCGGCTCGCCCAGGACGAGGCGCAGCGCGACCGACGCATCGAGGTAGGCGATCATCGCGACGGCTGCCGTTCCTCGAGCAGCGCGGCCAGGCTGTCGACGGGACGGCCGAGCGGCGGGGGCATCGGGACGTCATGGAGCGCGCGGACCGGGTTCCGGACGGTGAGCGGCTCGCCCTCGAGCCGGTACGGCACCAGCCGGGCGATGGGTGTGTTGCGGTCGCAGACCGTGACCGGATGGCCACGACGGGCGGCCCGCAGGTACGCGCTCAACCGCGCTTTGAGCTCGGCGACCTTGACGGTTCTTTCGGGCGGTTCTTTCATGGTCATAATATGGTCATATATGGTCACGTTTGTCAAATCATCGATTGGTCTCGTCCACCAGCTCGAAGAACTTCTGGAGATCGATGTTGCCGCCGGACACGATGACCACGATCGGGCCCGGACCGGCTTTCCCCGTCAACGCGGCCGCGAGCGGAAGGGCGCCCGCACCTTCCGTGATCACGCGAGCCGTTTCCGCCATGAGCCGCATCGCGCGCTTCGTCGCTTCCAGGCTGACCACGATGCACCCGTCCACCACCGGCCTCATGCGTTGCCACATCCGGGGGAACACGCTCTTGCCGCCGGCGCCATCCACGAATGAGGCCTTCCATTCCTTGAATACTTGCGGAGATCCCCTGTCAAACGAGAGCGCCGCGGGGGCCGCCGTCTCGGGCTCCGCGCCCCAGACCCGGATCTCCGGCCTGAGCGCCTTGATCGCGCTGCCGACGCCGGTGATGAGCCCGCCGCCGCCGATGGCCGCGATGACGGCGCTGGTATCGGGCGCGTCCTCGAGAATCTCCAGGCCCATGGTCGCATGCCCGGCAATGAAATTGTGATCGTCGAATGGGTGCACGAACGTCCCCAGGACCCCGGGAAACGAACGTTCCTCGAGCGCCTTCCACGCGACCTCGTACGGCACCGGGACGAGCCGCGCGCCGAGCGCCTTCATGCGCTCGAGCTTCGAGATGGGCGCTGTCTCGATCGCCACCACCGTGCACGGCACGCCGGCCGTCCTCGCTGCGTAGGCGATGCCTTGTCCCGCATTGCCTGCGCTGATCGTCCACACCCCGCGCTGCCGCTCGGACTCGGACAGCATGGCGACGGCATTGGCCGCGCCCCGCAGCTTGTAGGCGTTGATCGGCTGCAGGGTCTCGAGCTTGAGCCGGATATCCGGGTCGTCGGGTCCCAGCTCCAGGCGGACCAACGGCGTGCGCACGACGATGTCGGCGATGCGCGCCCGCGCCTCCCGGATCTCGGCCAGTGCGATGGGGCGGACGGGCTCAAGCGGCATGGGTGCCCGATTGCAGGAATTTCTCGTGCACGAGGGCCGCAGCCGCCACGTCTTCCACGGCGACACCGACCGACTTGAACAGCGTGATGTCGTCGGCGCTGCGGCGACCCGAATGGGCGCCAGAGAGCACCTCGCCAATCTCGGCCACCACCTCGCGCGCCGCCATGACATCCCCGGACTCTTTCGTGGCCGCCTCACGGGAATCGACGTAGAGGCGGGCCCGAGCCAGGACTTCGTCGTCCAGCTCTCGCCAATCCGGTCGCGTGGCGCCAATGGCGTTGACGTGCATCCCGGGCGACAGCCAGCGGCCGAACAACACCGGAACGCGGGAGCTGACGGCCACGACCACCACGTCCGCGCCGCGCACCGCCTCCTCGGGAGTAGCCGTCGCGGTCACGCCGTGGCCCTCGGCGAACGCCCGGGCATTGCGGGGACTCCACACTCGAACCTCGGAGAATGAACGCACCAGCCGCAGCGCTTCCAGATGGCTGTGCGCCTGCACCCCCGACCCGAGAATGGCGAGCACCGACGCGTCCGCGCGGGCGAGCTGTTGGGTGGCAACCGCCGATGCAGCCGCCGTCCGCATCTCCGTGATCAATCGCCCGTCCATCATGGCGAGCGGAGCTCCGGTGTCGGGGCGGAACAGCACGATCACCGCATGGTGGGTCGGGATGCCCTCGTTGTGCGGGTAGAAGGTGACCAACTTGGCCCCCAGCGCGCCGGCGTACGCCGGCATGACGCCGAAGAACCCCTGGTGCGGAGCGACCGGGAGGACCGCGCGCACCGGTTGCACGACGCGGCCCGCCGACAGGTCGGCCAGCGCCCGCGCCATGGCGGGAATGAGATCCTGGAAGCGGAGCAGCCGTTGGACCGCACGCTCATCGAGGACGATCATGGGACCCGACGATCGAGGGCGGCGGTCAGGCGGGGATCACCCGGAACCCGGCATCGCCAAAGTCGGCGTCGAGCGCGAAGGCCTCACCGATCGCGTCCTGATCCATCACCTCAAAGCTGATGCAGTCCACCAGACTCAGGCCGCGCCGGTCGGTGCGCCGCAAGCGAGCCATCCCGCGGCGGTGCAGCGGCTCTGTGACCCAACGGATCGTACAGAGGGGCACAATCCGATCGTCGAAGTCGTGCACGGCGGAGAGTCCGATCCGCTGCTGGAGCAGGGCCGCCGTCTCCAGCACCACGTAGTTGGTGGTGACGAGCGGCCGGCCGCGCTCGAGCATCCGTGTGAAGGTGTCGGCCACGGCGGCGTGACCCTCCTCGCTGCGAACGAGCAAGGCATAGAACGCCGAGGTGTCCGCGAACACGGTCATCCCCGGTAGGCGTCGGTCAGGTGGTCGTCATGCTGTACGGCCACGCGGCCGGGACCCTCGGGGTCTGCGTACTTGCCGACGACGGCGAGCGCCTCTTTCGCCCGCTCGGTCCGGCCGGCTCCAGCCCCCTCCCGGTCCAAGCGATCGGCCACGCAGCGCCGGACCGCCTCGGCCAGGGAGATGCCCAGGCGACCGGCCCAGCGCTTCAGCGCGCGATGCTGCTCGATAGTCAGCTGTACCTGTGCACGCACCATGGTGTCATCCTAATGCCATCATGCTGGCATCACAAGGCTGGTACAGAGATGCGCCTCGCTACGACTCCGGGAAGTCCTGGGCTTGCTTCCATTCGCCCTCGACCCCGAGCCGGGCGACCGGTCATGAATGACGTTGAAGTGCCCGTGCGCCGGGCGCCCACTCTCTTCCTCGACCACCTCCACCGGGGGAACGTAGAACTCTGCGGGGGACTGGGCGGCGGCGAACCGGCGGGCGTCCCGCGGGCGGAGCTCGATCACCAAGTCGATGTCGCGCTGAGACTCGCATCGGTCATGGCGGTTCACAGCGGAAGATTTCCCGAACCTCCCTCTCGATCCGCTCGGGTGTCCAATCCGGGTGACGAGCCCGGACCCCGGCCGACGTAAGCGACCACGCCTGGCGCCAGAGTGCGTGCATGACCGCCACCTTCTCTGAGGCCGTCATCGCGCGCAGGCGCGTCAACTCGAGGTCGAGCACCGAAGGCGTGGCGGGAATGGTCAAGGCCGCGCCATCAGTTGCTGCAGCTCCGCGAGGAAATTGAAAACGATCACGACATGCACCGCCGCGTCGGTCTCCCCGCGAATCATCACGAAGCGCTGACCGTCCGGCGCCACGTCGTACATCCGCCCCCACGGGTTCGATTCATACGGGGCGGCCCGGAAGAGCACGATCGGCTGACTGGTCTGAAACGTCGCCCCCGCGATTACCGGCACGGCGACCATGTTTCCCTCGGCGTCGAGATAGAAGAGCTCCCGACCGTTTCGATTCCAGGTCGGATTCGTGCCTCCGCTGGAGGAGATCTGATAGCGGGCGTCACCCGTTTGGGGGAAGGGGCGGACGAACACTTCCCGCCGTCCCGTCTCATTGGAGCTATAGGCGATCCATCGCCCGTCGAACGATACGGCGGGCGAGAGCTCCTCGGCCGGCGTAGCGACCAGGGCCCGGGGAACGGTGTCCACTCCGGGTCGGATGCCCATGATGTCGCCGTTTCCCGCTTCCTGGTCGTCGGTGCGGAACACGAGCCACTTCCCATCCGGAGACCAGGTGTGGGCACCGATCGCCCGACGGTCGTGAAGCTCGGGTCTCGTCAGTCGGCCCGACCCATCGGCGGCCACTTCGAAGAGACGGGTGGGGACCCCGGCCTGCTCGCGATCGGAAGTGAACGAGATCGCCCCGCTGCCGGGCCGCCAGGCGGCACGCCCGTTGTAACTCCCGTCGAAGGTCAGCCGTACCTTGGGGCCGCCGTCGAGCGGCTTCACCCAGAGGCTGCTCTTGCCATCGGGCCCACTCATCGAAATGGCGAGCCGCCTCCCATCCGGAGAGAGCGCGGGCATATCCAACCCGTAGTCGCTCACGTCTGCGGCAACCGGCCGTGACTCCCCATTCCGGCTCACCCACACCGCCTGGTACGACTGCACCACTCCCTTGGTGTACGCCAGCGCACCGCCAGGAGACAGCGAGAAGTCCCCGAAGCCGCCGACGCCGATCGCGATCGTGTCGGTCAGCTCGCGCGCGCTCCCCGTAAGCACGAGTGACCGCCGGTCGAATGCAGCCGCCCAGAGGACCCCGTTCGGCTTCGCAACGATTACGTGTCCGGTCGGGGCAAAGATGGCGCGTGTCCCTTGCAGAATGACGTCCACTTTCCCGGTTTGGAAGTTCACCACACCGATGGAGGCACGCTCGGGATTGGTCGGATCCGCTGTCGGGACCACCGTGACCAAAGCGCCGCGGGCGCCCGGCAGGACCGCCGGCCAGAGGTATCGCAGGTCGCCACGCCCGGCGTCCAGCGCACCGACCAGCTCGGCCTTCCCGCCCCGCGGTGAGATGCGGATGAGTCCGTCCAGGCCGCTTGCGTAGAGCATCCCGTCGGACCCCCAGTCCACCCCGCCGCCGAAGTCCGTCACCGGGGTGAGTCCAGAATCCGCCACGGTGGTCGAAAGACCTCCGGTGAGAGGCACCACACGGAGCAGATGGGGCGGTGTGAGGTAGGCCAGTGAATCACCGTGCGGCGAGAACACGGCACAGCAGCCATCGTCCACGGTCTGCAACAGCCGGGTGGCCTCCAGCCGGTCCCAGCGCCGGATCCAGAGCTGGGTCCGCGTGTTGGCACCGGGTCCCGAGTAGAGGAAGCCGCTGCCATCGGGGAGCTGAGCCAGGATGGGCCGATTGAACGTGGGGAGACGGGGCTGCTGACTGGCCGGAAACTCCAGCATCAGCCGGGTCGTGGTCGTCGGGGCGCGCTCCCGCCAGACCAGCTTCGCGCCCGCAACCCCGAGCGCCAGCGCTCCGAACCCCAAGAGCGCAACAGCGGGCAGGCCTGGCGTCCGGCGTGCCAGCGACGCCGGTGTGGCTCGACCGGACGCAGGCGCCGCGGTGGCAAATGATGCATTCGCCAGGGCGTCCGCGAACAGCGCCGCGGTGCCGAAGCGGTCGGCCGGGAGCTTCTCCAATGCCTGAAGCGCGGCGGCCTCGACGTGGGGGGGAATCGTGTGGCGCTGCGGCACGAGCGGTCGCGGCGTCTCCGTCACCACTTTGGCGACAATCGCCTGCGCCGTCGGTCCCGTGAACGGCGGCTCACCCACCAGCATCTCGTACAGCACACAGCCGAGGGCATACACGTCCGAGCGGGCGGTGATCTCACGCTCTCCCATCGCCTGCTCGGGACTCATGTAGTGCGGCGTGCCGAGGCTCATCCCGGTCTCGGTCATCCGCGTCCCGCCCGCCGCGCTCACGGCGAGCGCGATCCCGAAGTCCGCCACCAGCGCCTGCCCCTCGTGCAACAGGATGTTCTCGGGCTTGATGTCGCGGTGGATCACGTGGTGGCGGTGAGCGTAGTCGAGGGCACTCGCCACTTCGCGGGTGATGCGGACGGCGTCGTCCACGGGGAGCTGCTTCTCGCGGGTGAGCCGGTCGCGCAGCGACTCGCCCTCGACGAAGGGCATGACGTAATAGAGGAGGCGGTCCGCCTCCCCGGAGTCGATGAGGCCGAGGACGTGGGGGTGTTGGAGGTTGGCGGTGACCTTGATCTCTTTCAGGAACCGCTCGGCGCCGATGACGGCGGCGAGTTCAGGCCTGAGGACTTTGAGGGCGACCTTGCGGTCGTGCCGGACGTCGTGGGCCAGGTACACCGTGGCCATGCCGCCCTGGCCCAGCTCGCGCTCGATGGCGTAATGGTCAGCCAGGGCGGCCGACAGGCGCTGCGCGGCATCGGTCACTTTGGTGTCTCTCTACTCGATAACGGGGAGATGGAAACGAACATACGGGCCCCCACCGGGACCGGCCAGTCGCCATGCCACCACTACAGCGACCCGATTCCCTCGACGCGTGAATCCGCCATTCGGGGCAGCACGCCGCCAGGGGCGCCAAAGTGCGGCACGATGCCCTGGTCGGCGAGGCTGGCATCGCGTCGCGGCACGACGAACTGCCGCGGGCCCGGCGAATAGTAGAGGCAGCCGCATTCCTCCGGCGGCCGTTCGCGCCCGAACGCCTCGGCTTCGCCGAGCGCGGCCAGCCACGTCTGCTTGGCGCCCGCCAGGTCGAACGGCTCGGCCAGGTGGAGTCGGGCGAAGTCGGTTGCGGGCTGAATCGTGTGGCGCCGGGAGATCAGCGGCCGAGGCTCTTCGGTCATTGCCCCACCTTCTTCTTCAGCTCCTCGAAGAAGTTCGTGATCACCAGGATCGGCAATGCCGCGGGCCGTTCCTCCACCTTCACCATGAGGAACCGGGTGCCATCCAGAGTGACATCGTAGCCGCGGTCTACGGGATATGGCCCCTCGAAAAGCCTCCGCTCGGCCCCGACGTGTGCGGTCGCAACGTCGATATCGACCGCGTACACCGCGTTGCGGCGGCGAAACACGATTTCGCGCCCGCCTTTGGTCCAGCGGGGATCGACGTCGAACTCACCGCCCGCCGACACCTGGAGCTTTCCACCGGTCCCATCCGTCCGACGGACGAAGATGTTGCGACCACCGTTGTACGGACCGCCTTCGCTGTAGGCGATCCACCGTCCATCGGGCGAGAAGATCGGCTCAAAACTCCCCACCGACGTATCCCCGATCGCTCTGCCCGGGGAGCGGCCGTCCAATGGCGCCAGGATCACCCGCCGCAATCCAGCCCACGACTCCTCGAACGCGACCGTGGCGCCGTCCGGCGATATCGCCCGCGGGTACTTGTCCTTGACATTGGCGACCACGGGCGCCGGCGGTGCACTCCCGTCGAGCGGCATCCGATACACGTCGTAAGAAGGCGTCTCGTTGGTGAAGACGACTTCGCGTCCGTCGGGCGACCACGCGCCGCCGAACGCCGACGCCGCCGACCGCGTCAGCTGCGTGAGCAGCGAGCGCCGCACGTCGTAGAGCCAGAGATCGCGATGCCCGGTCGTCACCGTCACGAGGATGCTGCGCTGATCCGGGGAAATGCGCGGACTGGCGTATTCGCGCGGCGCGGGGATGGCCGGCTGTTCCACACCTCGCCGATCGACCCATACCACGCGGCTCGGCACCGTCCATTCCGACTGGCGAATCGCGACGAGCGTCCCGTTGTCCGCGATGGCGAACCCGGCGACGGCGTCGCTGGGTCGCGAGGCCACATCCTCGAGCACCGGGACCGCCGTTCCCTGTGTGCGGATCGTCCGCGCGTCGAATCCAATGGCGAACAGCGCGTTATCGCGCACAAACAGGAGGTGGCCCGACCGCGCGTAACGGGCCATGATCGCGTTCTCGACGAGTACCGTGCGCTGCCGCGAGCTGAGGTCGTAGGCTTCGATGCGCGAGGCGGGGCGGCGGTAGCTCGTGAACAGGACGACACGTCCCCCTGGCAACGCGTCCGGCGCCCAGTGGCCGATCTCACCGGCCGCCGTGTCGGGAACGGTCAGTTCCTCCACCGGTCCACCCGCACCGGATACTCGTCCCAGACCCCAGTTGTCCGTCTTCACACAGACGAGCGCCTCGGCATCGAGCCAGGCCTGCCCACCCCCGCAGTGCTCCGAAACCGTCGTCGGCGTACCGCCACCGATGGGCACCTTGCGCAGTTCACGGTCCAGAGAGTACGCGAGCCAGCGACCGTCCGGGGATACTCGTGGCTGGCCTCCCGGCGTTCCCTCAAGGACCGATGGTTCGAGCGAGGTTAGGTCACGTACCGTGAGATTCAAGCCTCCCGGCCGCCCGGTCCCTTGCGGCTGCACGACGCGCCGGCCGTCGGGCGAGATCTCGATCTCCATCGATCCGCTGGTCGCGGTCCCGAGAGAGAATGCAAACCGGATGCTGCGACCTGGTCCGGCCGGGACCGCCGCGAACAGTCTCCACCCCAACGCCACGGCCAGGATCGCAGCGGCACCCCAGCCGGCCGCGGCCACCGGCGCGCGCCGCGCCGCCTCCATCATGGGCCGTGGCGGCGTCCCGTCCGCGGCCGAGGTGAACCTGCTGTCGGTCAACGCCTCCGCGAACGCCTTGGCGCTGTCGAACCGGTCGGCCGGCAATTTCTCCAGCGCCTTGGCCACCGCCGCCGCCACGTTGGGCGGCACCGACTTCCTCAGCGTGGTCACCGCCGGTACCGGCTCGGCGATGATCTTCATGATGATCTGTTGCGCCGAGCCGCCCAGGTGCGGTGGCTGGCCGGCCAGCATCTCGTACAGCACGCTCGCCAGCGAGTAGATGTCGGAGCGGCCGGTGATCTCCTTCTCCGCCGTCGCCTGCTCCGGGCTCATGTAGTGCGGCGTGCCGAGACTCAACCCGGTCTCGGTCATCCGCCCGCCGGCCGCGGCGCTCAGGGCCAGCGCGATACCGAAGTCGGCCACCATCGGCCGGCCATCGTGCAGCAGGATGTTCTCGGGCTTGATGTCCCGGTGGATCACACCGTGGCGGTGGGCGTAGTCGAGCGCATCGGCGACGGCGGTCGTGATCTTCACCGCTTCCTCGATGCCGAACTGCGTCTCGCGATCGAGCTTGGCGCGGAGGGTCTCGCCCTCGATGTAGGGCATGACATAATAAAGGAAGCCGTCGCCGGTACCAGAGTCGAACAGCGGCAGGATGTGGGGGTGCTGCAGCGCCGCGGTGGTCGTGATCTCCTGCACGAACCGCTCGGCGCCCAGGACGGCCGCGAGCTCGGGCTTCAAGACCTTGAGCGCGACGTGCCGTTTGTGCTTGAGGTCCTCGGCGAGGTAGACCGTGGCCATGCCGCCCTGCCCCAGCTCGCGCTCGATGCGGTAGCGGTCGGCGAGGCTTGCCCTGAGGCGCTCGATCGTCATGAAGCGAAGTCCGAACCTGAGGGCGCCGAAGGGGCGGCGGCGAGGCGCTCGGGAGTGCTCATGCGCCGATCACCGCGAATCCCTCGCGGCGCGCGGCCCTAGCGAGGCGATCGTCGAGGGTCACGAACGGCAGGGTTGCGGGATCGAAGTCCGAGAGCACCAGTGCCGCCGCCAGCTGGAGCGCGTCGGCCGCGCGAAGCGGATGCAGCCGCACCAGGCGGGCCGCCTGGTCCCGCACCCGGTCAATGGGCGGGACCTCGGTCCAGCGCCGCGCCGCCTCCGCCAGCAGACGGGAGGCGGCCGTCACGCCGTCCTCCGTGAGGCGCCGCTCGCGCTCCAGCCGCCCCAGCGCGGACCAGCATTCCACCGGCGTGAGCCACCAGACCGCCGCGGCAGGATCTTCGACCTGGAGCGCGACCATCGCGGCCGTGCCCGGCTCGTCCACCAGCAGGGGGAGCACCGCCGACGCGTCCCAGAACCTCATCGCCCTTCCCGGCGCTCTTCGAGCAGCAAGTCCACGGCGCCCGGCCCAGGCGTGAGGGACGGCCGCGGGAGGCCGAGCCATTCCGTATCGGGGTCGCGCTCGGGCAACCGTGCCAGCCCCTGCTGGGCGAGCGCGATGATCCGCTCGGGCACTCCCGCCCCGAGCTGCACGGGCACGAGCTTCGCCACGGGAACGCCGCGATCGGTGATCACGATGGAATCGCCGCGCTGCACCCGCTTGATGAGGGCGCTCAGCCGGTTCTTGGCGCTGGAGATGGACTCGCTCTTCATCTGGCTATAATAGCTATGTTGTTGTATCTAAACAAGACAGCTGGCGGGCGGTAGCGGTCGGCGAGGGTGGCGGAGAGATGAGCGCCGGCTCCCGAGGGATCGGTCATGGGCGCGCTAAGATGCGCCAGGCGGCAGGGCTTGGCGAGGCGATCACGCGCGCAGCGTCTCTACGTCGTACAGCGCAAAGGTCCGGTCCGCAGTCAGGATCGGCAGCCGTTCGATCTGCGCCTGCGCGATCAGCAGACGGTCGAACGGATCGCGATGCCGCGCCGGCAGCGTCGCGACGTGCAATGCGTGGCGATGATGGACCGGGAGCGGCGTGATGGCGGTGCGCGTCATCAGGCTGGGAATGAGATCGCCCGGCGCCTCCGGCAGCCGCAGCCTGCCGAGCGCGTACTTGATCGCGATCTCCCAGGCGCTCGCGGCGGAGAGCAGCAACTCGTTGTCCGCGGAAACGACCAGCGCCCGACTCGGTTCGGAAAGCCGCTCGGGCGCCGCCAGCATCCACAACCAGACCTGCGTGTCGAGCAGGACCCTCACGTCTCGAAACTGTCCAACACATCCGCCGGGAGCGGGGCATCGAAGTCGTCGGCGATGAAGATGCGGCCTTGCTCGGTCCCCAGTTGGCGCTGATCCGCGGGCAACACGACCGGTACCAGGCGCGCGACGGGGATCCCGGCTTTGGCGATGAGGACTTCATCTCCTGCCGCCACCTGGTTCAGCAGGCGGGAAAGATGGGTCTTCGCCTCGTGAACGTTATACGACTTGGGAGGGCGTTTCTTCATGGGATGATGTTAGCTAAACTAGATGACTTAGTCAACGTCGCGGCCGCCCCGGTGTCCACGGCGCTCCCGCGGCCTCGAGGTCCGCCTCCAGGCGCGCGAGGTCGCCGTCAATCAGCGCGGTCAACTCGCTCGCCAACGCCTCGAATTCGGCCGTGGCGATCTCGATGTCGCGGCGCTGAGTGGCGGTCGGCGTCTGCCGCGTCTCCCAGTGCCCGTCGATCACCTGGTCGACGCGGTTGCCGACCGAGGGCGTGGTGGACTCGTCCAGGCGCTGGCGCGTGCGATCGCCGTTCAGCCGCGTCTCGAGCGCCGCGAGCGACCGGGTCACCGAGTCCATCCGGGTGAAGAGACTCAGGTCAGCCCGCGGAGCCTGCACCAGGGCCGCGCGCATGTGCCGGAGCTGCTCCTCCGCCCGGCTGATCTCCGCCCCGGCGCCGGCGATGCGCCGCCTCAGCTCGGCCGCCTGCTGCTGGAACGCGGCCACGGCGACGAA
>CAZRGT010000048.1:0-22880 GCA_964599725.1 uncultured Gemmatimonadaceae bacterium
CGCTTCGCCAGCGGCCCGGGCCCGTACCAGATCGTGCGCACCTGGGGCGTGCATGATGCCACGTTCGATCCCAGTCGCGAGGAGGTGTACGCGTTCATCGACGGCTTCATCGGCGAGATGAGCGCGCTGTTCCCGGATCCCTACTGGCACATCGGCGGCGACGAGGTCAACGGCAAGGAGTGGGACGCGAGCCGCCGCATCGGGCGCTTCAAGCGTCTGCACGGACTCGCCGACAATGCCGCGCTGCAAGCGTATTTCAACCGGCGCCTGGCGCGCATCCTGGAGCGTCACGGGAAGCGGATGATCGGCTGGGACGAGATCCTGAATCCCGATTTGCCGGCCAGCGCGGTGGTGCAGTCGTGGCGGGGCATCGAGTATCTCCCCCAGACGGTCCGCTCGGGTCGTCACGCGATCCTGTCGGCCCCCTACTATCTCGACCAGATGTACAGCGCCGAGGACCACTACGTCGATCCGCTGCCCGACTCGCTGAGCCTGAGCCCCGAGGAGGCGGCGCGCGTGCTGGGCGGGGAGGCCTGCATGTGGAGTGAGCACATTGGACCCGGGACGATCGACTCGCGGCTGTGGCCCAGACTCGCGGCGGTGGCGGAAAAGCTCTGGTCCCCTGCCAGCGTCAGCGACGTGCACGACATGTACCGCCGGCTGCGGGTCGTCAGCCTGCGGCTCGGCGAGCTGGGGCTAGGACACGACGCGCATACCGACGGGTTCCTGCGGCGCGCCATGGGTGACGGCCCTGACGTTCAGGCCGTACAGGCGCTGCTCCACGTGTCGCAGCCGATCACGTTCGGCCAGCGCCACCGGCTGCAGGTGGGAATGACGCAGCAGACGCCATTGGACCGCCTGGTCGACGCGGCCCGCCCGGATCCGCCGGCCCGGTGGAACTCGCTCACCCTGGTGGAGCGGTTTCTCGCCGACAGCGGCCGGACGCGATCGTTGGGCGACTCGTTGCGGCAGGCGTTCCAGTCCTGGAGAGCGCTGGCGCCGGCGGTTCGGGCCGCCGCCGCACGCGCGCCGCTCGCCCAGGATGGCGTGCCTGCCGCCGACGCGTTGGCGCGCATCGGGGCAGTGGGCCTCGCGGCGATGGCTCGACTCGACGGCACGATCGCCCCGACGCCGGCGTGGCAGGATTCCGCGCGCGCGGCGCTGGATTCCGCTGCCCAGCCTCAAGGGCTGCTGCGCCTGGCGGTCGTGGACATGGTGCGGTGGCTGGTGGAGGTGGAGCCGATCAAGCCCTAGCTCAGGGACTGGGACTGGCCTGCCGCGCGTCCGCCAATCCCACGGCGTCGAGCATGAACGCATACCGGAAAGCCGTTTCACGCAGTCGATCGTAGCGCCCCGATGACCCGCCATGCCCGCCGGTGAGATTGGTCTTGAAGTACAGCGGGTGCGAATCGGTCTTCCGTGATCGCAGTTTCGCCACCCACTTCGCCGGCTCCCAATACATCACCTGCGAATCGTTGAACGAGGTCGTGACCAGCATCCAGGGATAGTCCTGGGCACGGACGTTGTCATAGGGCGAATACTGCCGCATGTAGGCGTACTGCTCGGGGATATGGGGGTTGCCCCACTGCTCCCACTCCTGGGCGGTGAGCGGGACAGAGGCATCCATCATCGTATTGATCGCGTCCACGAACGGCACGTCGGCCACCACCGCCCGGAACAGGTCCGGTCGCATGTTCACCACGGCTCCCATGAGCAGCCCACCAGCGCTCCCGCCGTTGGCTACCAGCCGGTCGGCACTGGTGTACTTCTGGCGCACCAAGTCTTCCGCGACATCGATGTAGTCGCGGAACGTGTTCATCTTGTTCATCATCTTGCCGTCGTCGTACCACTGCCGGCCCATCTCCTGCCCACCGCGGATGTGCGCGATGGCGTAGATGAAACCGCGATCCACCAGGCTCAGCACGTTGGAATTGAACGTCGGCTCGATCGTGGATCCGTACGAGCCGTAGGCGTAGAGCAGCAGCGGGCGACTGCCGTCTTGCGGTGTGCCATGCTGCAGTAGCACCGACACCGGCACCTGCACCCCGTCGCGGGCGCGCGCCAGGAAGCGCCGCACCTCGTACCGGCTCGAATCGAACCCGCTCGGGATCTCCGTCCGCTTCTTCAAGCTCTGGGTGCGGGCCTGCATGTCGTAGTCGTAAACCGAGCTCGGCGTCACGAACGACGAGTAAGAGAACCGGAACGTGCGGGTGTCGAACTCGGGGTTGGCGGCGGGGAACACGCCGTAGGCGGCCGTGGGGAAGGTGATGTAGTGCGAGTCGTTCGTTTTCAGGTCGGTCACCCGCAGCTGCCGCAGCCCGCCCGAGCGCTCGCTCACGACCACGTACCGCTTGAAAGCGTCGATTCCCTCCACGAACACCGAGTCGCGGTGCGGCAGCCAGTCGGTCCAGCTCGTGGGCGGCGTCCCGGTATCCGGCGCCCGCCGGATCCGGAAATTGCGCGCCTGGTCGTTGGTATAGAGCAGGAAGAAGCCGTCGCCATGCTCGATGTTGTACTCGACGCCGGCGCGCCGCGGCGCGATAACCCACGGCTCCGCCGTCGGGTTGCCGGTCGGGATCACCCGCCACTCCGACGACGTGTACCCGTCGGCGGGAATGAACACGTACTTCCCGCTGCGCGAGCGAAATACCGATACGTCGTTCAACACGTTGTCTTCCTGGAACACCTTCACGTCCTGCCCGCGCGCCGTCCCGATCATGTGCCGCCAGGCCGCGTTGCCCCGTTTGGCCGAGTCGGCGGTTACATAGAAGAAAGTGCGGTTGTCATCCGCCCACGCGGTCCCGTTCCAGACGCCGGGGATGGAATCGGTGAGACGCCCGGTGCGGAGATCCTTCACGTACAGCGTGTACTCGCGGAAGGCGGTCGTGTCTTCGAGGTACAGCAGCAGCTGGGCATCGGGGCTGATGTCCATGCCGCCCAAAGCGTGGAATCTCTTTCCGGCCGCGAGCTGGTTCTGATCGAAGATCACTTCTTCTGGCGCTGAGAGCGTGCCTCGCTTGCGACAGAAGATGGGATACGACTTTCCCTGCTCGGTGCGTGTGTAGTACCAGTACCCGTTGTCGTGATAGGGGACGCTGAGGTCGGTTTCCTTGATGCGGCCGAGCATGTCCTGGTACAGCCGCTCTTGCAGGGCTTCGGTGTGCCGCATGCCGGCGGCGGTATAGGCGTTCTCGGCCTCGAGGTACGCCATGACTTCGGGGTTGGTTCTCTCGCGCAGCCAGAAGTAGTCGTCTTCCAGAATGTCGCCGTGGATGGTATCGATCTTGGGAACCACCCGGGCGACGGGCGGCGACTGGGCCGCCGCCAGGGGAGCGAGCGCCAGCAGCAGAGCGAACGTGGTGGAGAATCGTGCCTGCACGTCGAGGCTCCCGGTGAAAAAGGGTGGTCGTGGACGATAGCCCAGATCATCTTTTTCCGCATGCACCTGCCGACCCACGTTCTCTCCGGCTGGGTGGCTGCGAGTCTGGTTCGGGATCTCACGCCGCGCGAGCGCGCGCTCGCGATGGTCGCGGCCACGGCGCCGGACCTGGACGGGCTGGCGATCCTCGCCGGCCGCGAGGCGTTCGAGACGTATCATCACGTGGTGGGCCACAATCTGTTCTTCGGCCTGCTCGTGACCCTGGTCGTCATCGCCTGGTCCAGGCACAAGCGGGCTATGGCGATTCTGTCATTCGGCCTGTTCCACCTTCACCTCGTGATGGACTCATTCGGCTCGGGCCGCGACTGGGGCATCTCCTACCTGTGGCCGTTGGTACAGCGGGAATGGGTGAATCCCTGGCGGTGGAACTTTGTCTCGTGGCAGAACATGGTGGCCGCGTACGGTTTGTTGCTCGTGACCGTCATCCTGGCGATGCGGCAGGGTCGCACGCCGCTCGAGACGATCGCGCCGTCACTGGACCGCCAACTGGTAGCCTTGGCGCGTCGTCTGGTCCCTGGCCGGCGTTCGGACAGCTAGGTGCGGTGGGTCCGGCGCTGGCGCAGCTCTTCCAGCGCGCGCCTGACGTACACCCGCGTCATCTGCTTGCGCCATGACAGGTCGAAATCGGTGTTGTCCATCGGTTTCGACGGCTGGAAGGCGGCCTGGGCGGCGGCCGCAATCGCATCGTCAGCGAGAGCGGTGCCCTGCAGCGCGACACCGGCTTCGGGAACGTCCTGCGGATAGCTGGCCACCCCGCCGAGCACGATGCGGGCATCGCCGACTTTCCCGCCGTCCCACCGCACCCACGCCGCGACCCCCAGGACCGGGAAATCGAACGAGCCGCGGCGCCGCAGCTTGTGGTAGACCGCGTCCCAGCCGTTCGGCACCGGCAACCGCACCGCGGTGAGAATCTCGTCCGGCTGCTTGGTGAGGTAGTTAATCCCGTCATTGTGATAGAACCGGCCCGCGGGAACGACGCGCTCCCCGGCGGGGCCGACCAGCACGTACTCCGCGCCAATCGCCACCATCACCGGCGCCACGTCCGAGGAGCTGACCGCCCAGCAGCGCGGAGATGACGGCGCCACCCAGCAGATGGCGCCGTCTTTCTTCATGCAGAAATCGATCGCCTTCCGCCACTCATAGGACTGATTGTAGTAGTTGCAGCGGGTGTCCAGGCAAAGGTTGCCGCCGAGTGTTCCCATGTTGCGGAGCAGGGGAGTGGAGACGAGCGTCGCGGCGGTGGAGATGGCTTGATAGGCGGATGGACGGATGGACGGATGGACGGATAGATCGCTCAGGAGCAGGCACGTACCGAGGGTTATGCCATCCGCTGATCCGCCTATCCGCCCATCCGACCGCAGCTCCGCCACCCCCATCAGCGATATGACGACTTTCGGCTCCTGATGCCGCCGCTTCATGTTGGGATACAGATCGGTCCCGCCCGCGACGTACATCCCGTCGGGGCCGGCGTCGGCCTTCATCCGCAACGCCAGGGCGAGCGTTGTCGGCTGAAGATAGGAAAACGACGGCAGCCGCAGCATTTCTGGAACGCTAGCGCGGCGCGTCGGCCTGTGCCAGACCGAGCGACTGCGCGGCCTGAGCCAGGCGCACAAACTCAGCCCGGTAGCCGTCGGGGTCCGTGCCGACGGCCCCCCGCGCGACCTCGATCGCATGGCGCAGGCTGGCCCCTCCGCGGTGCTCGGATTGCCGCAGCAGCAGCCCGAATTCCGCCACGGCCGCCTGAAACTGAAAGTCAGCCGTTGCGGCACGGCCCGGCGCGTCGAGTACGGCGTGGGTGAGCAGGCGGCTACGATCGCCGTCCGGTTGTTTGTAGCGCACTTTCACGAAGCCCAGCTCCGACCCGCCGCCGCGGCTTGGTGCGCGCACCGACTGATAGCGCAACGAGTCCGGCACCCGGATCGTCACGTCGGTTTGGACGCCCACCGGGACGATCTCGTACAGCGCGGTCACCGAGTGTCCCGCCCCGATCTCGCCCGCGTCCTTCGTGTCGTTGGCGAAATCCTCGGCGGCCAGCAACCGGTTCTCGTAGCCGATCAGGCGATAGGCGCGCACGTGGGCGGGATTGAACTCCACCTGGATCTTCACGTCCTTCGCGACCGTGAACAGCGTCCCGCCCAGCTCGTGCACCAGCGTCTTGCGGGCCTCGAGCAGGTTGTCGATGTAGGCGTAGTTCCCGTTCCCGTGGTCGGCGAGCTGCTCCATCTTGGCGTCCTTCAGGTTTCCCTGGCCGAAGCCGAGCACCGTGAGGAACACGCCGGTCTTCCGTTTCTCCTCGATCAAGCGCACCAGCTCTCCGTCGCTCGAGACGCCGACGTTGAAGTCGCCGT
This sequence comes from uncultured Gemmatimonadaceae bacterium, assembly GCA_964599725.1. Classification (GTDB taxonomy): domain Bacteria; phylum Gemmatimonadota; class Gemmatimonadetes; order Gemmatimonadales; family GWC2-71-9; genus DASTHG01. Next base: position 5,788 of record CAZRGT010000048.1, read on the forward strand.
CGGTCGCGAGGATCACGCGGTTGTTGCCGCCGCGGATGAAATTCGCCACTGCCTCGTCGTACGCCCGTTTGATGCCGGCGCCGCCGGCCGTGCTGCCACCGGCCGCGAGCCGCTCGATCGCTTCCAGAATCGTCGCCTTCCGGCCTCCCGCCGTGGACGGCAGCACCAGCCCCGCCGACCCGGCATAGACGACGATCGCCACGCGATCCTGCGGCCGGAGGGTATTGACGAGCAAGCCGAATGACGCCTTGAGCAGCGGCAGCTTGTTCGGCTCGTCCATCGAGCCGGAGACGTCGAGCAGGAACACGAGATTGCTGGGTGGGAGACCGCGCGTGTCGATCCGTCTGGCCTGGAGGCCGATGCGCAGCAGCCGGTGGGCGGGCTGCCATGGCGCCGGAGCGATCTCGGTGTGGATCGCGACCGGGTCGTCGCCGCGCGGCTCGGCGTAGCCGTAGGGGAAGTAGTTGACCAGCTCCTCGATGCGGACGGCGTCCTTGGGTGGCGCCTGTCCCTCCAGCAGCATCCGCCGCACGTTGCTGTAGGACGCCCGGTCTACGTCGATCGAGAACGTCGAAAGCGGGTGGGCGGAGACAGCGAGAAACGGGTTCTCGTTGATGCGCCCGTACTCTTCGGTGTTCCACGGCTCGCGCCGGACGCGCCAGGACTCGTCGTCGCGCTCGGCATGGCCCATGACCCGCCCCTGCGCCGCTCTGGCGGCGAGCCGGTCGGCGGCGACCGGAGCCCCAGCGACCACGACTTCGTTCGGAGAAACCGCCGCTCGCTGCAAGACGATTTCCACGGTCACCGTTTGGCTCGCCGTCACCTTCACGCCATGCACCGCGGTTGGCGCGTATCCGGTGGATTGGGCGCGCAGCAGGTAGGTGCCGACGGGAACTTTGTCGATCAGATAGGCGCCGGAAGGGTCAGTCACCGCTTTGAGCGAGGTTCCGACCACCAGCACCTGAACGTGTTGCAGCGCGGTACCGCCGGGGTCGCGGACGTGGCCGGCGATGCGCCCCGTGTCGGGCGGCGCGAGCCGCGGAGTCGCGATGAGGGCCGCGGCCATGACCAGCAGGCGGATGGGATGGGTAGACATGAAAATCTCCTCGAGGGGGTCCCGAGGAGAGACGGTGCAGCGGGCCGGAGGTGCACATCTCACCTCCGAGGGGTCAATGCTGGCGCTCCTCTCTCACTCCGCCTGCCAGGGTGGCCGCCTGGTCCGTCGCCTTGCCATCGCCGCCTTCCCAGGGCGGCGGCACCCGCGTCGCTTCGGGCCAGGGGATCTCGGGGAAGCGCACGGGTCCAACCCTCCCCTCTTCCCCCTTCCCCTTTTTCTTGAGGGCCTTGAGGACCTTCTCCGGCGTGATCGGGATCTCGTCGACCCGCACGCCGACCGCGTCGTACACGGCGTTCGCGACCGCTGGCATCACGGGGAGTAGAGGTCCCTGGCCGACTTCCTTGGCGCCGTACGGGCCGTTCGGGTCGGGATCCTCGACGAGGTAGGTGATGACGTCGCACATCTCGAGCGTGGTGGGGCTCTTGTACTCGAGCAGGCTGGGGATCTTGTGCACGACCTGCCGGTTCTCCCGGTACGCCATCTCCTCCATGAGGGCCTCGCCCAGGCCCATGTACACCGATCCCTCGACCTGCCCGATGGCGGTCACGGCATTGATGCACCGACCCAGGTCGTGCGCGATCCAGATCGTCGGCACGCGGATGATACCCGTGGCGGGATCGACATCGACCTCGGCGACACACGCACTGTAGGAGTAGGCAGGGGATGGACCCACGCCCGCGCCGCGATAGCGGCCGGCGCTCTTGGGCGGCGTGTAAGAGCCCACCGACCCGATCGTACCGACCACACTCTCGGCGGCCTGCACTGCCTCGGCGAAGCTCATGCCGCGCTCCGGATCCTCCGCGTCGAACACGCGGCCGGCGGCGAACACCAGTCGGTCCCCCGGGATGGCGAGCTTTTTCGCGACGTGAGGCGCGATGATGTCGCGGGCCCGTTCCGCCGCCTGCAGGGCCGCGTTGCCGCTCATCAGGGTGACGCGCGATGAGTAGCTCCCCAGGTCCACCGGGGTGAGATCGGTGTCGGCGGTGACGATACGCATCTCGAATGGATCGACGCCCAGCACCTCGGCGACGATGTAGGCGAGGATCGAGTCCGAGCCCTGGCCGATGTCGGTCGAGCCGCAAAATACGGTGATGCCGCCGCTCCGGTCGCACTTCAGCTGGACGCCCGATTGCGGCATGTGATTCCAGTAGATGGGGAGCCCCGCGCCGCTCAAGTACGACGAGCAGGCGAGCCCGACCCCCTTCCCGTTGGGCAGCTGCCGGAACTTCTTCTTCCAGCCCGACCCCTCCGTCACCTTGCGGATGCACTCGCCCAGCCCCATCGAGCCGACGCGGAGGTAATTCGCCGTCAGCGAGTTGGGCGGCTGCAGGTGATTGAGGCGCAGCTCCGCCGGATCGATGCTCAGCTGCTCGGCGATCTTGTCGAGATGCACCTCGAGCGCGTAGCGCGGCTGCGGCGTGCCATGGCCGCGCTTGGGACCGCACGGCGGCTTGTTGGTGAATGCGCGGGCGCCCTGGAACTTGTAGCGCGGCACCGGATAGGTGACGGTCTGCAACGCGCCGGTGTAGTACGTGCTCGCGACACCGTAGGAGCCGTAGCCTCCCCCGTCCAGCAGCGAGCGAAAGTGCATGCCGGTGATCGCGCCGTCCTTGGTGACGCCGGTCTTCACCCACATGAGGGTGGGGTGGCGGCCGCGGTGACAGTAGAACACCTCTTCGCGGGTGAGCGTGATCTTCACCGGCCGGCCGGTGAGCATCGCGAGCTTGGCGACCACGATCTCGTGGCTGAACGGATCGCTCTTGCCGCCAAACCCGCCGCCGTTGGGCGTGGCGATGACGCGGATCCGCGCGGCCGGGAGCTCGAGCACCTTCGCGAGCGCCCGGTGGACGTAGTGCGGGGTCTGGGTCGAGCTCCACAACGTCACCTTCCCATCGGCCGACCAGTCGGCGAGGGCGGCGTGCTGCTCCATCGGGAGGTGCGTGCTTCCTTCGAAGAAAAACAGGTCCTCGCGAACGAGGTCCGCTTCGGCGAATCCCTCTTCCACGTCGCCGAATTCGAGGTGGATGAGCTTGTGAAGGTTCCCCGTGTCTCCGTAGTCGTGGATACGCGGCTCAGGGTGGGCGAGTGCGTCCTCAGCGGAGCCGATGGCCCGCAGCGGCTCGTAACGGACCTTGATCAGGTCGAGCGCGGCGGTCGCGATCTCTTCCGTTGTCGCGGCGACCGCGGCGACGGGATCGCCGACGAACCGCACCGTATCGGGACAGAGCGCGTGCTCGTCCTGGCTCACGGGGAGGATCCCGAACGGGATCGGGAAGTCCTTGCCGGTCAGTATCGCCTTGACGCCCTCGAGACGCAGGGCTTTGGTCGTGTCTACCGCGAGAATACGGGCATGGGGGTGGGGACTGCGCAGCAGCTTGGCGTAGAGCATCCGCGGTAGAGCGAGGTCATCGGCGAACTTGGTTGCCCCCGTCACCTTCGCGACGGCGTCGACTTTGCGGAGCGCTTTCCCCACCACCCGGAGCTCCCCCCTATCGGCCATACAACGACTCCCGGGGGGCGGTAGCGTCCTCTCCCCTCAACCGTGCGGCCGCGAGCTCGACGGCTTCGTAGATCTTGATGTAGCCGGTGCAGCGGCACAGGTTGCCCGCTAACGCCTGCTTGATGTCGTCACGCGAGGGCTTGGGGTTTTCGCCGAGCAGCGCCTGCGCGACGAGCAGGAACGCCGGGGTGCAGTAACCGCACTGGGCGGCGCCCAGATCGGCGAACGCGGTCTGCAGCGGGTGCAGCTCCGCGCCGGCCATCCCTTCGATCGTGTCGACCGCGCGCCCGTTGCAGGCCAGGCCAAGCACGAGGCAGGACAGCACCGGGCGTCCGTCAAACAGCACGGTGCAGGTGCCGCACTCGCCCAGCTCGCAGCCGTGCTTCGTGCCGGTCAGGTTCAGGTCTTCACGCAGCACTTCGAGCAGGGTCTTGTGGGGCGCAAACGCCACCTCACACAGCTCCCCGTTCAACGTGAGCGCGACGATCTGCTTGGGATGCTGCATGCGCGAAACCTAATCTTGATAACGGGCACCTGCGACGCCAGCTTTCCCGCCTACTCGAATCCGGAACCGCAATGCGCAGATCGGTCGGTCTTGCCCTCGCCTTCACCACGCTCTGGGTGTCTCCTCTGGCAGCGCAGGCGCCGCCAGACTACCGCGCCCAGGCGCTCCGCCTGTTGAAGGCGGTCCCACTGATCGACGCCCATAACGACATTCCGGACGCGGTCCGCGGTCGCGGCGGCGTGGACTCGGTGGATTTCGGGGCCACGCAGCTCGGTTTGATGACCGACATCCCCAAGCTGCGCGCCGGCATGGTCGGGGCGCAGTTCTGGGCCGCCTACGTGCCTGTCTCCACGATGCACGGCGGAAAGCACCCGGCGGTGTACGCGCTGGAGCAGATCGACCTCGTGCGCTACCTGTGCCGCCAGTATCCACGCGACCTGGCCATGGCCCTCACGGCCGCCGACATCGAGCGCAACTTCAAGGCCGGCAGAATCTCGTGCCTCATCGGCATCGAGGGCGGGCATGCGATCGAAAGCTCGCTCGGCGCGCTGCGCATGTTCTATGCGCTGGGCGTCCGCTACATGACGCTCACGCATTGGGAGACGACGGATTGGGCCGACGCGGCCACCGATTCTGCCAGGCACGGGGGCCTCACCCCGTTCGGCGAGCAGGTGGTGACGGAAATGAACCGGCTCGGCATGCTGGTGGATCTGTCCCACGTGTCGGACGCCACGATGATGGATGCGCTCCGGGTCTCGAAGGCTCCCGTGTTCTACTCGCATTCTTCGGCGCGGGCCATCGCCGGACACGTCCGCAACGTGCCCGATTCGATCCTCCAGCGCGTAGGCGAGAATGACGGTGTGGTGATGGTGAACTTCAACCCCGGGTTCGTGTCGGAAGCGGTGCGCCTGTACGAGGACAGCCTGCAACAACGCGCGGCCGCGCTGGTCGCCGCGGGGCTCGATTCCAGCAAACTGGCCGACTCGGCGAAAGTGTGGCAACGCGCCGCGCCCCGGGCCACGCTGCAGCAGGTCGCCGATCACATCGAGCACATCCGCGACGTCGCCGGCGTCGATCACGTCGGCCTGGGCTCCGATTTCGACGGCATCTCGAGCGTGCCACAAGGACTCGAGAACGTCTCGAAGTTCCCGGATCTCGTGGCCGAGCTGCTGCGCCGCGGGTGGAAGACCGAAGACGTGAAGCAGATCGTCGGGCAGAACGCGCTGCGGGTGTTGCGGGACGTGGAGCGGGTCGCGGGGCGGGACTAGAGTCCGGTCCTCCAGCGCAGACCAACCGACCAGTAGCGGTAGGCCGGTGTGGTTTCGGCTCCACTGCGCGCCGCGGCGCTGTTGGTGTACAACGCCACCAGCGCCAGCTCGTTAATGGCCCGCCAGCTGCGCGACACGGAGACGTCTCCGTGCCATTCCGCCTGCGTCGCGGCGCCCGTTCCGACCTGCTGCGCGCCCACGCCCCCACTCAAGCGCACCGCCCAGCGCTGCCGGCGCCATCCGTAGACCACGCGTCCTTCTCCTAACGTGAATCGGTCGGGGGCGAAGTACCCGCGGCGCGGATTGGCCTCGCGGTATCCCATGATCCGGGCGTAGCCGCCGACGCGCAGCCCGCGACCGATGCCCACCATGGCGGCGACGGAGCCGATGAGTCGGCGATTGCCATCCGAAAGCCAGGCGGCGTTTCCCGCCGCCGAGATGTCGAGGCCGGGATTTGGCGCAATGTCGGTCGACACCTCGAGCTCGTCCCACACGAAGGCCTTTTGAACCAGCACCGCGGTTTCGTCGAAAGGGTAACGGCTGTAGCCGATGCCGATGGACGTGAACTTCGCCGGACGCAGGCCGACCCCTGCCTGGACCGTGGCGAAGGTCGGCGTCCCACTGTCCGAATCGAGGGTCCGGGCACCCACGCCGGCGCGGACGGTGGTCCCTTCCCGGAACGACCGCACCAGCCAGCCGTCCAAGCCCTGGCTCATGCCCACGGCGTCCCTCAGGTCGTTGCGCCGCCAGCTGGCCCGCAGTGTTCCGCGTAGCGCGGGCGAGAGCGACGCGCTGAACGTTCCGTTCAGGCTCACGAAGCGATTGTGCTCGATGTCGTTCGCTGCATCGGACGAGACGCGGACGGCCGGTCGTCGCTCGGCGCGGACCATGTCGAACAGGTCGCGCGCGGTGCGATCCGTGGGGGCGAGCGCGCGCGCCCGCGCGACGTAGCCCTCGGCGAGGCCGGGCTCACCCTCCCAGTACAGGGTTTGCGCGAGGCCGACCAGGATCTCCGGGTCGTCGGGGTGTCGCTCCAGCGCGTCCCGCCACAGGCGCTCGGCGCGATCGAGATCGCCGCTCCAAGCGACCGCGCGCGCCCGGCCGGCCAGCGCGTCGCTGCGGTCGGGGTTCAGGGCGAGCGCGGAGTCTTGCAACGCCTCGGACCAGCGGGTCTGGCCGTCCCAGGCCAGCACCCGGGCGTGCGCGACCATGACGTCCGCCGATGGATCGAGGCCGCGCAGTTTCACGAACCGCGCCAGTGATTGGGTGAGCTTTCCATCCCAGCTGTCGAAGACCGCCAGCCGGTACAACGCGCGCGGGTTGAGCGAATCGCGCGCCAGCACCGAGTCGTACAGCGCCCGCGCGGTCCGGTAGTCGCCGCGGTCGAACGCGTCCTCGGCCTCTGGGAGCTGGGCGGACACGGTCCGCGCGAGGAGCAGGAGTGTCGCGGTGAGCCCCAGGCGCTGCGTCACCACGATCCCCACAGCTCGCGCATGGCGTAGTAGGCGGGCTTCAAGCGCTCGTGCCAGGTCGGCTCCTCCCAAGTGGGCCAGGTGTAGGTGGCATCCGCCGGCAAGTACGCGATGACGTGGTCATCGGCGCGGCGCAACCCGGCCACGACGAACCGGAGCCCGTCGGTCACGGCCGTAAGCGTGACGCCTTTTTCCCGCACCGCCGTCACCACGCTGCGCGACGATGGGTCCGTCACGTTGAGCAGTCCCCACGGCAGCCGGACTTCCACGAGGCCGGCCTGCCGGTCCACGTACCAGTCGGCGAGCGACGACTCGGCCTGCCGGCCATGGCGCAGCCGCCCGCGGTTCACGCCCCGCGCCGGGATCATCGCCCCGCGCCGGGTGACGCGGAACCGGTTGGTCGTGATGAAGAGCGAATCGAACTGCCCCGTGTCGGTGCGGGAGTCCACGGTGCAGAGGACGTTGTGGAACGGATCGAGCCCGGTGGGCCCCATCCCCGGCCGCGGCGCGATGTAGGGATTGTAGTTCCGGGTGACGAACAGACGGCCGTCGGTCGAGTCGGAGAGGGCGAGATAGAATTCGACGCCCAGCCCGAGGCCCAGCACGCCCGGGAGCCGGAATTCGCCGCGGTCGCGGCGATAGGTATCGATCCCCACGAGGTAGCTGGTCGAGTCGGGTGCGAGTCCGCTGCCGTCGATCTGCAGGGCCAGATACAGGTACGCCTCGTCGGACCCGACGCGGAGCCGCAGCGAGTCGTTTCCCTCGAGCACGGGCAGCGCGCGCCACCGGGCGGGATCGCCGCCCAGCTCGGGCATGGTGCGCTCCGGCCCGGCGTATTGTCCCAGCAGGCCGTAGTGTTGTTCCGCATCCATCGCGTTCAGCCACAGGTGGTTCCGTTCCGCGGGCTTCTCGAAGTCGACCACCGCCCAGTTGTGCTTGAACCACTCGTCGATCCAGGCAAACAAGACGCCGCCAGCTAGGCCCGCTTCGCGGATTTCGCGGGTGAGCCGCACGTCGATCGCCGCCATCGCCTGCTCGTCGTGGCCGCCGTGGTGCATGCCTTCGGGTTGCAGGTGGGCCAGCCCGCGTGACGACGGTACGCCGTACTCGGCGATCAGCAGCGGCCGCCCGGCATGATGCCGCTTCAAGTCGAGCAGGTAGCCGAAGTAATGCGACGGCCCCCCGGACGAGCGCGCGCTGCCGTAGCTCGAATCGTAGTTCATGAAGTCCGGATAGTACGGATAGGCGTGGTAGGAAGCGAAATAGCCCGCCTGGTTAGCCCGCGTGGTGCGCACGAGCATCGCGTCGAGTGATTGATCGTCGTTGTTGTACTCGCGCACGCCCGCGAGTGGCGGCAGCCCTAACCGCTCGCGCAGGGCGCTTTCCTCGTCGATGGTGGGCTCCGTGCGATGGTGCAGCGGGTCCAGGGTGGGCCAGTTCGTGTACGCGATGGGCCGCTGGGCGTGATACGTGTCCCACTCGTAGCGCATGAGGTAATCGCACTGTTGTGCCATCCAAGCATCCGCCGGCGTGCCCCCGGTCACGGTCAAAAAGGTCCCGCTGAACGACGTCGCGCCGGTGCGCATCGTGTTGTATCGGTGGATCGTAAACGGCTCCCACTCGCGCCCGACGATGAACGCCAGGACGTGATCCGAGACATCCACGGTGTAGCGTCCGAAGGCGTGGCCGGGGCGTCCCGGGATCACGGCATGGCCGTGCAACAAGTCCACCACACGCCGCATCTCGTCGTGGAATTCGCCCCTCCAGCTGGGCTCGTCGTAATCATCGCCCGGCGGCGCTTCGGCCCATACGCCGTGCACCAGCCACACGGCCTGATCGGGATGGGCGTCGTTCCAGGACTTCAGCGCCCGGTAGAACGCGGGCGGCAGGATGGTATAGAGACGCACGACGTTGGCGCGCGCCGCGGCCATCAGTCCCAACCAGGAGGTGTACGTCGAGTCGTCGGTGGGAAACTCCGCAGGGAACTTTCCCGGCCGGGCCGCGCCGAGGTTGATGCCCTTTACGAAGAACGGGCGCCAGGAGCCGTTGTGCCGGATCTCGAACCGTTCGCCGTGCGTGCGCGCCGGCATGCGGGCGTTCTTGGGGCGGCGGACCGGCGGCAGGGGGGCCCCGACATCACCGAGAGCCGTGAGCTGCTGCTGCGCATCGGCGTAGCCTGGCGCGAGCGCCAGAGTGTGCCGGAACGCCATGATGGCGGCCTCGGTGAGGCCGCGCCGCGTCCGGACCAGCCCGAGCCCGTACCAGCCATCCGCGTTCGACGAGTCGACCCTCAGCGCACCGGTGAAGCGGCGCTCGGCGTCGTCCAGTTCGTCATGCCGCAGCGCCACGAACCCGAGGCCGATCTGGGTCTCGGGCACCCCGGGGCAAAGGGAGTCGGCGACGGCGAAGTGCGCCGCCGCGACCGCGATGCGGTTGGCGCGGTAGGCCTGCCAGGCACTGTCCGCGACGGCGCCGGCGCGCTGAGGACACGCGAGGGCCTGCAGCGCGAGCACCGCGGCGATCACGAGGGCGCTCCGGTGCGAGCCGGCGCGAACCCGGTGCGGGTCATGCTCCCCCACACGTGCCGATAGCGGATCGCCGACCAGAATGCGCGCAAGCGAAACCAGACGGTGAGCTGGCGGTAGCCGAGATTCTCCAGCACGGCGTAAACGAGCAGCCGGGCCAGATCGCTCCAGCGACGGTAGCGCCGAAAGCCCACCTCCTCGAGCACGATCCCCCAGATCGACAGCAGCATCCCGTATCCCCAGGCGACGAGCAGGAACAGCAGCGCGAAGGGCACGTTGAGCAAGCCGAGCGACACGCCGAGGGCCGTCACGACATACCCGGCCAGCTCGACCACCGGCGCGATCATCTCGCCAAAGATGAAGAAGGGAAAAGCGACGAAGGCGATGCGTCCGTAGCGCGGGTGGAACAGCATGGCGCGGTACTTCCACATCGTGAGGATCAGCCCGCGGTGCCACCGCTCGCGCTGGCGGCCCAGGTCGGCGATCGATTCCGGCACTTCGGTCCAGGCGACGGGATCCGGCACGAAGGGCACGACGTAGGGCACCTTGCGGTCGCGCAACAGGCGGTGCAGCCGGACCACGACGTCGAAGTCCTCGACGATACTGCTGGTCCGGTAGCCGCCGATCTCGAGCAGATACTCCTTGCGAAACAGGCCGAACGCCCCGGAGATGATCAGGTTGCCGCCGAGCCGGTTCCAGCCGAGGCGTCCATAGAGGAAGGCGCGCAGGTACTCGACCACCTGGACGCCGGGCAGGAAGCGCGGCGCCACGCGAGGCTCGAGCACGCGCCCGTCGCGAATCACCGAGCCGTTGGCGACGCGCACCGTGCCGCCGACCGCGGCCACGCGCTGGCCCAGCAGAAACGGACGGGTGAGCCGCAGCAGCGCGCCCGGCTCGATCAGGGTGTCGGCGTCTAAGGCGATCACCAAGGGCCAACGGCTGGCGTTGATCCCGGCGTTGAGCGAGTCGGCCTTGCCGCCGTTCTCCTTGTCGATCACCAGCAGCCGGGGGCGGGTGCGGGAGCGGTACTGCGCACGGATCGGACGCGTTGCCAGCACCTCCGGATAGATGCGCGGGACCTCGTACAGATCGAACGCGTCCTGCAACCGCTCGAGCGTGTCATCCTTCGAGCCGTCGTTGACGACGATCACCTCGTAGGTGCGGTAGTCGAGCGTGAGAATGGCGGTGATGCTGGTTTCGATGGTCGCACTCTCGTTGAAGGCCGGTACGAGGATCGAAATCGGCGGCGGGGCCTCGGTCTGCAGCAGGCGCAGCAAGTCATCGTCCTCGGCGAGCCGGGTCTGCTCCCAGATCTCCGGGATGGCGAGCACCAGCAGCAGGGCGTAAAACGAGTTCAGGGCGAAGAAATAAACGACGATACTGCCATCCACGAAATGGATCGTCGGACTCACGCCGCGAACTCCGCGAGCGCTTGCGACGACAACCCGAGGATCAGCCGCGCCACGTAGCGCGCGTCCGGGTGCGGGCCCGTCTCGGCGGCGAGCAGCGCGTCGCGGCCGGGGGCCCCCAACCGGGTCAGCGCGAGGGCCGCGCGCAACCGGACCCACCAGACGGTGTCGCTGAGCCGCGCGGTCAGCGTCTTGAGCGTCGTAAGGTCTGCGATACGTCCCAACGAGCGCGCCGCCTGGGCCCGCACCTCCCAGGCTGAATCGGTCGCGAGATCGCGCAGGGCGCTGATGGACCGCGGGTGGGGGAACGCCCCGAGCGCCCGCGCGACCTGTACCCGCACCTCGGAGTTGCGGTGGTCGGCCAGCACGGTGATCGGCTCGCGCAGCCCGGCGTCGCCCAGACGTCCAGCGAACTCCACGGAGCGGTGCAGGGTCGGCTCGTAGACGCGGGCCAGGCGTTCCACCAGCATCGGCACCACCACCGGGTGCGCACGGCGCAGCACGGCGGCGTAATAGGCCTGCACCGGCGACATCATTTCCGGCAGTCGCTGTAACACGAGCGCCACCAGCCGCGGATCGGCGCTCCGTTCCAGTGCGGCGGCGGCGGCGATGTGGACGGCGGGGTGCACGTCACGCAGCAGCCGCGCGAGGATCTCCAGATCCGCCGGCGTCGATACCACGGAAAGAAAGCGGGCGGCCTGCAGCCGTTTCCACCATTGCCGCGACCGGGCGGCGGCGCGGAGTCGCACGGCCCAGGGCCGGTGCTCGAGCTCGGCCGCGAGGGTGCGCCAGCGCTCGCCTGGCAGGCGCGTGGCCCAGGCGACGAGCGATTCGACGGCTGCGGCGGTAGGGAGCGCCTCGAGCCCACGCACCACCAGCTCGGAGTCCACCTCGCCCAGCGCCCACCCCTTCATCGCGGTATCGAGCACCACGCGGCGCGGCAGCAGGCGCGCCCGCGCCCGTCCGCGTACCCAGCGATTGACCAGGATGAGGAGTATGAGGGCGACCAACAGAACGCCCTGGATGAGGGCGACGACCACGAGCAGCTGCCGGGCCGTCACCGGCCGACCCAGCGGCGGATCTTCTCGAGCGCGACGCGCAGGCTCACGGGCTTGACGAGGTAGTCGGTCGCCCCCGCTTCGAGGGCGCGCAGCTGCTCGTCTTCGCCGCCATGCACCGTGAGGAACACGACGCGGAACACGCCGGGCCGGTCGCGCTGCAGCATGTGGAAGAGGGAATACCCGTCGAGTCCGGGGAGGTCCACGTCCAGCAACAGCAGCGGGTGCGCGTCGCCCGTCGCTAACGTGCGCAGCGTGTCGAGCGCATCGCGACCGTTTCTCAGCACCCGGCTCGTGTAGCCGCGGGCCGCGAGGCCGTATTCGAACAGCTCGATGAGCGCGGTGTCGTCCTCGACGATGAAGACGTCGGGCAGAAAGTCCCTCGCCGGCGGTGGGCCGAACGCCGCGCGCAGCCGTGCGACGAGGAGCCGCGCCGCCGCGCCACGCTCGGCGGGGGTCCCGCTGCCCGCCAGCCAGGTCTTGGCCAGCTCCTCCATTTCCGCCGCCACGTTCGTCGCCTCGGAGAACCCGTAGGAGCCCGCGGAGCCACGAATCTTGTGGGATTCGCGCCGCAGCTCGTTGAGCACGTCCGCATCATCGCCGTGCGCTCCGAGCCGGTCCGCCAGGCCACCGAGCAGGTCCACCTGGCCCTGCACGCTCTTGAGGTAGCCTTCGAGGAGGCCGGGAGGGAGGAGCCCGGGGTCGAAGTCGTCGCTCACGACCCCAAGATAGGAGGCTCCCCCCGCCCGGGGCCATGGCGGCGCCATTATGTTGGGACGTGGACGATCGCGTCGGGCTGTGTCTGAGGTGCCGCTGGAAGCGCGTCGCCACCAATCGCGCTGGCTCCCTGTTCTTTCGCTGTGCCAGGGCCGAGACCGACAGCCGCTTCGTCCGCTACCCGCCGCTCCCGGTGCGATCCTGCCCCGGTTACGAGGACGCCATGCTGTTCGTCGTGCTGATGCACTACACCAAGCCGCTCGCCGAGGTGGACGCCGTGCGGGCCGGCCACGTGGCCCACCTCGAGCGCCAGGCGGCACAAGGCGCCATCCTCGCCTGGGCGCGGCGCGAGCCCCCGACGGGCGGGGTGTTCGTGGCGGCCGCGCCGGATCGGGCGACGCTGGAACGGATTGTGTCGGAGGATCCCTACGTCACGGCGGGCGTGGCGAAGCCGGAGGTCGTGGAGTTCCGTCCGCCGAACGTCCGGCTGAATCTCGGTTAGCGCTTGCGCGCCAACCCGATCCAGATCGTCAAGAGCGCGAGCGCGTCGAGCACCTCGGCGATGGTGTGCGCGAACAAGAAGTGCGTCACCCCGAGGTGATACGTGATGTAGCTCAACTCGGCGAGGCAGAAGAGCAGGAACCCGATCGCCGCCGTGCCGTACCCCGCCCCCCGGGCTCTCCGGGACAGGAAGAACCCCAGCAGAATGAGCGTGCTGTGAATGACGATGAATCCCCAGTGCGGCAGCAGCTGCATGAAGGCGCCGAAATCCAGGCTGGTCGGAGCTTCATCGTCCTGGAGAGCCAGGAGCAGGGTCAGCATGGGCGCTCCGGTGGTAGGTACCAACTGCGTGGTGAGTGGTGGGTGGTTCTTGTCGGCTCAGAGCCAGGTCGACGGTGGCGCAGGCCAGACAACCAGCCGTTACGGACCACGTACCACTCACCCACGCAGTTCCGGTTCTTACTTCCCGTACACCCCGATCCCATACCAGCAGGGATTCGTCTTGCAGGTGGCCATGATGACTTTCACCCGGTAGCGCATGGTCTCGCGCGGCGTGACCTGCACGATCGGCACATCGTCAGTCTGCACGTCCGAATCCACCTGGCTGTCGTCCGCGTCGTACAGCACCATGTCGAGATCCCTGCAGTCGTTGTCGCACACGCCCACCAAGGCGTAGGCGGTACCGCTGTGCAACGTGAGCGTGAACGATTCGTTCTCGTCGTCACGCAGCGATCCGATCTGCGTGTCGTGGGTCTGATCGTATCCCTTGTCACTCAGTGTCTTGGAGGCGTTCTTCAGGTAGCCCTCCACTTGCGACCGCCACTGGTTGTCCTGTGCGCGCACGGTCGGCGTGAGGATCGCCAGCGCGACTCCGACGGCAACGGCGACTCGATGCATTTCAACCCCCCGCATGGGACGAGTGATGCGTGAACGAGGTGGAACGGCGCTTGCCCGGCGACAACGATGCCACACCGGACCGGAATAAAGTAGCAACGGACCCATGTTTTATCGAGCGATTGTCAGGCCGGGGGGCGCAGGAGGGGGGTCGGGCGGCGGCGTCAGGAGTCGGAAGGGGCCTTCTGGCCGCTCGCCCAGCCCGTTCCCACCCCCAGCCCGAACGCGATCGCCATCGGGATCGAGATGACCGGCAGTATGGCGATGGGGAGGGCCACGGCGGTCGCCGCGACCCCTGCGACCATGGGCGCGGAGCGTTTCTGGGCGGCATCCACGTAGCGGAGCCGTCGCTTGACGAAGTTGCGAGCGGCGATGAAGCCACCGCCCAACGCGGCGGCACCGAGCAGTAAACCGATCATATCCTACTCCTGAGAGGGCCGGGACGACTGAGCGCCGTACGCAACTTGCGTCGCTCCGGTTTCCATCGCAATCTCCCGGCTCATGGCCCCCCCGCGCCCCGGCGCCCCGCGCGACGTCGATTCCTTCGAGCGCGTGCAGCTGCTCCGGATCGTCGCATGGTTCGGCCCGCCGTGCTTCCTCATGCTGTCGCTGCTGTGGGTGTTGCTGCAGCGGCAGGGTGTCATTCCCCCCTGGTTGTTCGTGGTCCTGCTCGTGCTCAACGTCCCGTTCACCGCGCTCGGCATATTCGCGATCCACTTCGGGACGAGCCGTGCCTCGATCGGGTTGGTGAAAACCCTCTATTCCGCGGGGGACATCCCGCCGCCCCGCACGTATCCGCGACAGGACGTGATGATCGTGCGCGGGCAGTTTCGAGAGGCGGCGGAGTACTTCCGCGACCATCTCACCGTCGAGCCGGATGACAACGAGGCTCGATTGCGTCTCGCCGAAGTCCTGGAGGGACACCTGGATGACGCGAGCGGGGCGGAGCAGCTCTATCTGGACGTGCGGCGTCGCAATCCCGACCGCGGACATGCGATGCGGGCATCGAACGGCTTGATCGATCTGTACCGGAAGCAGGGGAAGCGGGATCGCATGGTGGTCGAGCTGGCGCGATTCCGCGATCGCTATCCCGGCACGCCAGGCGCGAACGCAGCGGCCCGCCTCCTGAAGGAGCTGAAAGCCGATAGCTGACAGCTGAGAGCGTCTCCCGCTACCAGCGAATCGCCGCGCTGCCCCAGGTGAATCCCGACCCGAACGCCGTCAACATGAGCAGATCGCCGCGTGCCAGAAGACCCAGCTCGAGCGCCTCATGCAGGGCGATCGGGATCGAGGCGGCGGTGGTGTTCCCGTACCGCTGGATGTTGTTGAACACCTGATCGTCGCGCAGACCCAGCTGCCTCTGCACCATCTCGGAGATGCGCAGATTCGCCTGATGCGGGATGAGCAGCTTGATGTCCGCGGTGGTCAGGCCGTTCTGCTTGAGCGCCTGCCGCACCGACTCGGGCATCTTGGTGGTCGCGCTCCTGAACACCTCGCGCCCTTCCATCTTGACCCGGGCGGTGCCGTCGGCCAGCATCTGGCCGCTGACCCACGGCACGTGCGAGATGCCGGGTCCGTCCATCCAGAGCTTCTCCGCGCTGCGGCCGTCGCTGAAGAGATGGGTGGAGAGGACGCCGCGTTTGGGGTCGTCGGTCGGGCCCAGGATCGCGACGCCCGCTCCATCGCCGAAAATCACGGCCGTGTCGCGGCCGGCGGTGCTTTGGTCGAGCCCGGGTGACTGGATCTCCGCACCCACCAGCAGCACGCGCTTGTATTGGCCGCACCGGATCCAGGCGTCGGCGATGGACAAGCCATACACGAAGCCGGAACACTGGTCGCGTACGTCCAGCGCGGGGATGTCGGTGACGCCGAGCTCGCGCTGCAGGAAGCAGCCATTGCCGGGGAAGAAGTGATCCGGGGTCGCGGTGGCGAAGATGATGCAGTCCAGGTCGGTCGCCTGGAGCCCGGCTCGGGTCAAAGCGGTGCGCGTCGCAAGGGTGGCGAGGGACGAGCAGGTGGTCCCCGGCTCGACCCACCGACGCTCCTTGATGCCGGTCCGCTGTGTGATCCACTCGTCGGTCGTCTCCATCAGCCGAGCGAGATCCTCGTTGGTGACGACGCGCGGGGGGACGTGGAAACCGGTTGCGATGAACTCCGTGTGGGGCATGGGTGCCTGGCGTTTCAGGGTGGAGCAGGGAAGATTTGGCGCAATCACCGGCCTCGCAAGGGAGTCCATGGACCTCGCCATCAGCCGTGCGCAGTTCGATGCCGTCCGCAACGCCAAGCACCTCCCCGACGTCCTGAAAGGCGTGCTCGACGGCGCGCAGCCGGCCGGTGACGGGGGGGGGAGACGCCTGCTGCACATGACCTACGAAGAGGCGACGGCGCTGCAGGAGCTGTGCGCCTGGAACGTGCACACCACCGATGCGGGAGAGGTGACCCCCGAATCGCGCGATTTCGACGACCTCGTGAAGGCCATCCTCACCCACCCGGACTATTGAGCCATGCGATGCTCGCGTCTCCTCCTGCTGCTGCTGGTGCCCACCGCGCTGCCGGCGCAGCGGCGCGCCATCACCTTCGACGACTTCATCAATCTGCCGGTCGTGTCAGACCCGCAGCTCTCCCCCGACGGCCACTGGGTGGCCTACACCGTGTCCACGCCCTCGCTCGCGGACAATCGCGGCATCGCGCGCATCTGGCTCGCGGACGTGGCGGCGGGCGAGTCGCGTCAGCTCACGCAGGGCCCTGGCTCCGACCGCTCGCCGCGCTGGTCGCCGGACGGGCGCACGCTGGCGTTCATCTCCTCGCGCCAGGGTGGGCCGCAGATTTGGCTGTTGTCCCCCCCCCCGGACGGGGGCGAGGCCCGCAAACTGACCAGCCTCGCCGACGGGGTGGGGGAGATCTACTGGAAGCCGGACGGCAGCGGTCTCGTGGCGGTGGTCGACGTGAAGTGGCCCACCGATCAGGAGATCGACCGTCGCAACGGGGACTACCCCACCGACGCCCGGATCTGGACCGAGCTGTTCTGGCGGCATTGGGACGACTTCCGGGCGGGCCATCGGCAACACGTGTTCGGCGTGGATCTCGCGAGCGGCCAGGCGACCGATCTGACGCCCGTGGATCACGA
>CAZRGT010000049.1:0-17417 GCA_964599725.1 uncultured Gemmatimonadaceae bacterium
AGCATGGGTCGCCGATGGCGCGGTGGCTCCAGAGCCGCTACCAGGCGCTGTTGTCGCGGATCGTTCAGGTGCCCCGCGGCGCATACGTCACGGTGGCCGTCATCGCGCTGGCCGGCGTCCTGGTGGCACCGCGGCTGGGGCCGTCCCTGCTGCCATCGTTCATAGAGCGGGACTTCCTGATGCACTGGGTGACCAGGCCGGGCACCTCGCATCCGGAGATGTACCGCATCACGGTCCAGGCGAGCAAAGAGCTGCGCGCCATCCCGGGCGTGCGCAACTTCGGGGCGCATATCGGGCGCGCCCTGGCCGGGGATGAGCCCTACGGGGTGAACTTCACCGAAAACTGGATCAGCGTCGACCCCAAGGTCGACTACGACGCCACGCTCGCCGCCATTCAGGAGACGGTCGAGGGCTACCCCGGCGTGCAGCGCGACGTGCAGACCTATCTGAAGGAGCGCATCCGGGAGGTGCTGACGGGAGGAGGGCACGCCCTCATCATCCGTGTCTATGGCTCCGATCTGAATCTCCTCCGCAGCTCGGCGGAGTCGATTGAAGCCGCCATGAAGGACATCGAGGGGATCGCCGACCTGCATGTGCAGCTCCAGACCATGGTGCCCTTTGTGGAGGTCAAGGTCGACCTCGCCGCCGCCCAACGCTACGGACTCAAGCCGGGCGATGTGCTGCGCTCGGCGAACGAGATCATGTCGGGCCATGAAGTGAGCGACATTCACCGGGACGGGTGGGTGTACGACGTGCAGGTGTGGTCCATTCCCGAGGCGCGCGAGAATCTCACCGACGTCCGCGAGATGCTGATCGACACGCCCGGAGGCGGTCACGTGCGTCTGGCGGATGTGGCCAGTGTCACCGTCAAGCCGACCCCAAACATGGTGCAACGCGAAAACGGCGCGCGGCGCATCGACGTGAAGGCCGACGTGGAGGGACGTGATCTCGGCTCCGTCGCGACCGACGTCGAAGCGGCCCTGGCGAGTGTCCAGCTCCCGCTCGGCTACCATGCCGAGCTCCAGGGCGAGTGGGCGGAGCGGCAGGCGGCCGGGAAGGGGCTCCTGCTCCTGTCGATCGTCGCGGCGATCGGCATTCTCTTCCTGCTCGAGACGTCGTTCAACAGCTGGCGCCTCGGCATCCTCTCCTTCCTGACGCTGCCCTCGGCGCTGGTGGGCGGAGTGCTGGCGGCGTACCTGGGTGATGGCGTGCTCTCCCTCGGAGCACTCGTGGGCTTCCTCACGATCCTGGGCATCGCCGCGCGCAACGGCATCATGATGATCAATCACTTCCAGCATCTCGAGCGGTTTGAAGGGGAAACGTTCGGTCCCGCGCTTGTGCTGCGGGGGGCGCGGGAGCGGCTGTCGCCGATCCTGATGACGACGCTCGCCACCGGACTGGCCATCGTGCCCTTGGTGATCGCCGGAAGCATCCCCGGCCACGAGATCGAGCACCCGATGGCGGTCGTGATTGTGGGAGGGCTGGTGACGTCGACGCTGCTCAACCTGTTCATCGTCCCCTCCCTGTACCTGCGGTTCGGGAAGCCGATGGAGCCGGCTGGGGCGGTAGCACGGTGAGCTCAGCCGCAGCGAGAACTGCGACCACGGTCCGTTCGGTCGGGACCTGAGAACGGGAAGTCCTGCTCGCAGGCGCGTCGTAATCCGACCGCGGCCTGCGGTGCGACCGGCAACACAGCCGAAGGAGAGCAACGTGCGCAAAGTCCTTGGTTTCCTGGCCTTCCTCCCGACCGCCATGGTCGTGTCGGCGCAAGCTCAAGACCCGCCCCGGCTCCGCTTCAATGGCGACTTCCGGGTGCGCTACGAATACACGACGACCGGGAACGGCTCGCTGTCTCTGGGCAGAGAGGTCGTGCGGTTCCGCGCCGGCATCACCTACCCCCTGCGGGACGACATCGTCGTGCGCGCGCGGCTCGCCACCGGGGATCCGGGCGATCCCAACTCGACCGACATCACGCTCAGCACGTTCGTCGATGATCTGGCCGTCAGCCTGGACATGGCGTCGGTCGAGATCACCCGCCCCCGCTGGGCGGCATTCGGAGGGAAATTCTTCAATCCGCTGCAGTCCACCGAGCTCGTCTGGGACGGCGACGTGAACCCGCAGGGCGTGGCTGGACGGGTCATGATGGGCGACAAGGCCAAGGTCAGCGCGACGCTCACGGGCCTTTATTTCATCGTGGACCAGCAGGCGAACAACCTGAGCAGCAACATGGCGGGCGGCCAGCTCACCGTCGCCGTCCCGGCCGGAACGAAGTGGAAGGCGTCCGGGTCGGTGGCCTACTACGACTACCGCATCCGCAGTCTCACCGCGGCAGGCGCCGGTGACACCCGCAGTAACCGCTTGGCCCCGGGCGGGGGAGCGTACCTCTCGGATTTCGATTTGCTCGACATCCTCGTCGCCTTCGACTACTCGGGGTTTGGGGAGCGCCGCCCGTTGCGCCTGGTGGGCGATTACGTCCACAATTCGGGGGCGGCCGACCAGAACACCGGATGGGGCGTCGACGCGTACCTCGGCAAGAGCGCGCGCCCGGGCGACCTGCGCTATCGTTACGGCTACGGGATGACGCAAACCGACGCGGTGCTGGCCGCGTTCTCGCACGACAATACGACGCTCGGCACGAACTACGAGATCCACACGCTGGCGGTGGATGCCGTCCCGATCGCGGGCTTCTTCTTGAACGCCACCTTGTATTACTATCGACCACACCAGGTTGCCGCCGCTCGGACTTACCAGAAGCGCCTGCGGCTGAACGCGATGGTCACTTTCTGACCGTTCGAGGAGGCGTCCGATGACCAGAGTGCTCACCGCAATCGGCCTTTGCGTGCTCGCCCTCTCCGCGTTCATGAAACGGCCGCAAAGCCCCGCGCCCGAGGTGGTGGTCTACGCGTCCGACCTCCCCGAGAGCGCCCTCTCCGAGTTCGACTTCTGGAGCGATCCGGCGTCGCCCGGGGGCAAGCTGGTCGGCACACCCAACGACGGCGGGCACCTGGATCCTCCCCCCGAGGACGACCCCCACGTGACCTTCAAGGTGCGGGTGCAAAGCGGCGTTCCGTACCGCTGCTGGATTCACATGAAGGTGGGCGCGCCGAAGGGTGAGTCGCAGGCGAACATGCTGTGGGTGCAGTTCACCGATGCCGTAGACAAGGCACACCGTGAAGTACTCCGCCCCGGGACCGGCAGCTACCTCACCGCACAGGGGCTGGCGCGGCCAGGCTGGGCGTGGGCGGGGTGCGACGGCCCCGAGCCGCTCATCTACTTCCAGAACGGTGGCGAGATTACCGTATATTTGCAGGCCGGTATGGAGGGAGTCGGGTTCGATCAAGTGCTCCTGAGTCCCTCCCGCTTTCTGACGAACCCACCCTCGGAACCCGTGGTGAGGAAGCCATGACACTGAGGCAATGGCTCGCCGTCGACGCCCCCGCTGGATGGACCGAAGTCGCGGTCCGCACCCTGACCATGACCGTGGTAGGGTTCGTGGTCTTCCAGGTGAAAGAGTGGTCCGAAACCGGCAAGTTCGACACGCCGGATGCGTTCCTCGGCGCCATGTGGCTCGCGGCCGCCACCTTCCTGGCGAGCGCACTCCTCAAACTGACGAAATCCTAGCCATGACAACCGCAAAGCAGATACTCGCCGGAGCGCTGGTTCTCGTGGGTTCTCCGGAGCTGCCGCCCCGAGCTCCGGCGGTACCCTTCGCCATTGCGACCGTCTTCTTCGAGCAGAATGCCACCGACAAGGACGTCGAGGTGGTGTTCGACGTGAAGGGCGGAGATGATGGGCTGGTGCAGCTCACCGTGGCGGCTCCGGACGGCCGGACCGTCGTCGACATCAAGTCACCCGACGCCTCCACCTTGGGACTGCGGCAGTTCCGCTTCGAATCCCCGGAACGGGGGGATGTCGCCAGTATCAAGGCGGCGTACCCGGAAGGCGTCTACACCTTCGACGCATCGACTGCGGCCGGCGTCAAGTTCCACGGCACGTCCACATTGCGTCACGCGTTGCCGGCCACGGCCACCGGGGTTAAGCCCGCCGCCGATGCGGAAGACGTGCCGGTCAAAGGTCTGGTCATCAGCTGGACCCCGGCGCGAAATCTGGCCGCGTATGTCATCGCGGTCGAGCAGGATTCGCTGGAGGTGAGCGTCACGGCAAGGCTGCCAGGATCCGCGACCTCGTTTGCCTTGCCGGACGGCTTTCTGGCGCCTGGGTTGGAATACGTCCTGTCTATCGGCACCATTGCAAGCGGCGGCAACACCACGTATGTCGAGTCGACGTTCACGACTGCGGGAGGGAATTAGCGGCATGACGCGACCGACGCTCGCAGCGAGCCTCGGTCTCGCGCTCTGCCTCGGGGCGGGCCGCGCGCGGGCGCAAGGCCCGGCGACCCAGCTCGTGTTCACCGTACAGCCGAGCAAGACGAACGCCCAGGCGATCATCCGTCCGGCGGTACAGGTAACGGCGCGGGATTCTTCGGGCCAAACGGCGACGAGCTTCACCGGGAGAGTGACGGTGAAGATCGCGGCGGGGACGGGAAATCCCGGAGCGATGCTGTTTGGGATGACGACCGTGACGGCAGTGGCCGGCGTCGCCATCTTCCCCAACTTCGCCATCGACGATGAGGGCGTGGGGTACATGCTCTCGGCCCGGGCCTCGGATGTCGCGGGGGCCACGAGCGCCCCCTTTGACGTCACCCCCGATCTCCGGGGCATCGAGCTCGTGTTCACGGCGCAGCCGAGCAGGACGGCGGAGCAAGCGACGATCGGTCCGGCCGTGCAAGTGACGGCGCGTGAGACTTCCGGTCGGACGACGACGAGATTCACCGGGAAAGTGACGCTGGCGATCGTACGGGGTACGGGTGAGCGCGAGGCCGTGCTCTCCGGTACGACAACGGTCGCCGTGGTGTTCGGCGTCGCTACGTTCTCCAACCTCACGATCGACAAAGCGGGCACCGGGTACATGCTCGCGGCGGCCGCGACGGGTCTCGATGGGACCACGAGCGCGCCGTTTGATATCATGCCCGGCCAGCGGGGCCCCGAGCTGGTGTTCAGCGGGCAGCCGAGCACAGCGGCGGAGGAAGCGACAATCCGTCCGGCCGTGCGCGTGACGGCGCGCGAGTCCTCCGGTCGGACGTTGACGGGATTCACGGGGAAGGTGACGTTGTCGATCACAGTGGGGACGGGTGACGGCGAGGCCATGCTCTCCGGCACGACGGCGGTCACCGCGGTGGCCGGCGTCGCCACGTTCTCCAACCTCAGCATCGACAACGCGGGCGCCGGGTACATCCTCTCAGCGGCCGCGTCGGGTCTCGCGGGGACCATGAGCGCGCCCTTTGATATCACGAGCGGCGACGCCGAGCCTGGGCCCACCCCTCCGACCGTTCAACCGGCGCCCACCCCACCGGAGCGCGAGCCAGCGCCCCCGACCGACGAGGGTGAACCAACGCCCGCCGCCGGCACCGCGGCGCCCACGCTCCGCGCCGGTACGCGAGCTGCCGGTGCCCGCTCCGACATCACCCTGGATGGCAAGCTCGACGAGCCGGCCTGGCGCGCCGTCGACTCCATCGGGAACCTCGTCACGATCGAGCCGGAAGAGGGCGGCATCCCCGTGGGGCAGACGATCGTCAAGGTGTTGACCAGCCCGACCGAGTTGATCATCGGTGTGCTGGCCCGCGATCCGGACCCGTCGGGCATCGTCTCCTTTTCCAAAGCCCGTGACGCCGATCTCGAGTCGGAGGATCACATCCTGATCGTGCTGGATCCGTTCCAGGACGGGCGCTCGGGCTACGTATTTGCGGTCAATCCGAGCGGCGCGCGGTTCGACGGTCTGGTGATCGCCCAGGGGGAGGAGGTCAACAGCGACTGGGACGCGGTGTGGGAAGCGAAGACCGCGCGCGACACCAGAGGGTGGAGCGCGGAGATCCGGATTCCGGTCCTGAGCCTCAGCTTCAGGAAGGGCCTGTCCGAATGGGGATTCAACGTGCAACGCCGGGTTGAGCGGCTGCAGGAGACCAGCCGCTGGTCCGGAGCCAGCCGCGACTACGAGATCTACCAGACCAGCCGCGCCGGCGTGCTCGAAAACCTGCCGCGTTTCAATCTCGGATTGGGCCTGAGTGTCCGTCCCGCACTGGTTTTCAGCGACAGCCGGCCGGCGCCGGACGAAGGCAGGGACCGCACCGCGGATCTCAGCCTGGATATCACGCAGAAGCTCGGCTCCAACCTGGTGGCCTCCGCGACGGTCAACACGGATTTCGGTGAGACCGAGGTGGACGCCCGGCAGACCAATCTGACGCGCTTCGATCTCTTTTTCCCGGAGAAGCGGACGTTCTTTCTGGAAGGCGCGGACATCTTCGAGTTCGGGGTCGGATTGGACGTGGAGCGCCTCACGCCGTTCCATACCCGCACCCTGGGCGTGTTCGGCGACGAGGACGAGGTGGTGCAGGTCCCACTCACGGTCGGTGGCAAGGTGAACGGCCGAGTCGGCAATACCAACCTGGGGGCGCTGGTCGTGCGCACCGGGACCCGGGACAGTATCGAGGGCGCGACGATGGGTGCGGTCCGCATCAAGCAGAACGTGCTGGACGAATCGTCGGTCGGAATCCTGGCCACCTTTGGCGATCCACGCGGCGAGGCCCAGAGCTGGATGGCCGGCGCCGACCTGACCTTCCGGACCTCGGAGTTTCGGGGCGACAAGAACCTCCTCGCGGGCATCTGGGGCTTGGCGAACAATCGCGCCAGTCTGGTGGGCAACATGACCGCGTTCGGAGGCCACATCTCCTATCCCAACGACTTGTGGGACATCGGGGTGACCTACTTCCGCATCGGCGACGGCTTCCGTCCCTCTCTCGGTTTCGTGCCGCGCACCGGCCAGAACGTGGAGGCGGTGGTGGACTTCAAGCCGCGACCGGAATGGCCCTGGCTACGGCAGATGTTCTACGAGGTGTCCTTGTTCCTGGTGACCGACCTGGACAACCAATGGGAGAGCTATCAGTGGACGTTGAAGCCGCTCGACTGGCAGCTGGAGAGTGGGGACCGCGTCGAATTCTCCATCGTGCCGGAAGGCGAGCAATTGGCCGACTCGTTCGATATCGCCGACTCCGTCGTCATTCTTCCCGGCGCCTATCGGTGGATCCGGTACAACTTCGGAGTGGCCACAGCGGAGAAACGCAAGATCAGCGGCGAGGCGACGTTCTCGTTCGGCGACTTCTACCAGGGTAGTCTCACCACCGTCGGGCTCAAGCTGGCCGTGAAACCATGGCCCGCCTTGACGCTGGAGCTGAGCGGAGAGCGGAACAAGGCCGTCTTGCCGGAAGGCCCCGATTTCACGCAAGAGCTGTATGCCGGGCGGCTCGATCTCAAGTTCACGTCCGACTTCCAGGTGAGCAGCTTCCTGCAATACGACAACGAGAGCCGCAATCTCGGCACCAACACGCGGCTGCGCTGGACCTTCAACCCGCTCGGCGATCTGTTCGTCGTGTTCAATCACAACATGCTGCGCAACGATCTGGATCGCTTCGCGTTCGAGTCCAACCAGCTACTGGTGAAGCTGCAGTACGCCCTCCGGAGGTAGGGGGCGGTCGGCTCAGAACGTGAACATGATGCCGACTTCGGGCGCAAAGTCGGTGGCATTGGGCGTGAGACCCAGCGCGTTGTTGAGCTTGACGGTCGCGCGCCTGCCCATGGACCACTGGATTTCGGTGAGCAGCGACATCTCGTCGACCTGATTGCCCTCGATGCCCGCGACGATCCGCCAGGCGGGCGAGAGGCGTCGCAGGTATTCGAATGCGTACTCGCCGGCGTCGAACACCCCCTCCGAGAACTCAGCAGCGGCGCGAACGGTGAATGTCCCCCAGCGGAATCCCCGGGTCAGGCCGATCCCGGCAAAGTGCTCCCAGTGCTGGGTGCCGATGATCTTCTTGCTCTTTTGCAGCGGGAACACCGTTCCGAAATAGGTGAACAACTCCGGCCGGGTCTCGGTCTCGCGCTGAAAGCGCCAGCGGATTTGCCCCTCCACGTCGCCGAGTCCGGATTCCCGCACCCGGGCCGGTACCGTGGCCGTATCGCTGGGCGACTTCTGGAGCTCGGCCGAAATGACGGCCGCCTCGAATTCGAGGGCGATGTTTGCGGTGAGGCCATAGCCGAAAAAGAGAATCCCCTCGGACGCCTTGTAACGCCCGCGGAAATCCTTCACCTGCCCGTATCCCAGCTCGCTGGGCTTGTACTCGAGGTTCGCGTCCCGGTAGTACTCGAAGAACGGATACACGATCAGCTCGCCCTTGCGCACGTAGCTGCCCAGCACCGACGTCCGGACTCCGGTGCCGCGGTCGCGCAGGTAGGACGGCTCATCCTGGGCTTGGAGTGGACGGCCTGATGGACTCACGGCGAACGCGATGGCGAGCACCAAAGGACTCAGGACGCTGGTACGGATGCGAAGCATGTCGATCTCCTTGGCTGTGGCGTAGGGTCTATTGGGATTGATAGCGGTCAGTGGCAACGGGCGCTACCCGAGTCGCTGAACACCTGGCCAGCGACCGGAATGAACTGCCAGCGGTAGCCGTCGGCCATCAACGTCAGACTCAGCACGCCCCAGCTGTCGCCGGAGCGCACCTCGCTGTTGGCGATCGGCGTGTCGATCGGGTAACGGTTGGTGCCGCCCGTGCCGACCACGAACTCGCGTATCCCGCGGTCGGGATCCGCCACGCCCGACGGCGTCTGGGGCGCGAAGCGCTCGTAGTTGTGCTCGTGACCCGAGATGACGACGTCCGCCCCTAGGTCGTACAGCGCCTGCCACAGCGGCTGGGTGTTCGCCGAGTTGCCGTGGTGGCTGCCGGAGCTGAACCGCGGGTGATGCCAATAGGCCAGGATGCAGCGTTTGCTCGTGGCCGCGAGATCGGTCCGCAGCCATTTCTCCTGCGACGACCCGGCGTTCATGCCGATGTTGCTGTTGAGCGAGATCATGTGCCAGGCGCCCAGATCGTAGCTGTAGTAGCCGCGTCCCGAGGGACCGGCGAGCGACCCGAAATAACCGAAATAGCCGGTGGCGCCGCTGGTATTGTAATCGTGGTTGCCCGGCGAGGGTCGCGTGCGCGTCCTGTGGCGGCCCCACGACGGCTTGTAGCACCGCGTGTACTCCGTCGCCGTCCCGCTCTCATAGGCATTGTCACCGGCCGTGAAGACCGACCCGGGCACGCTGTCGAGCAACCTGGCCGTCGCTTCATCCCCGCTCGTGTTGCAGTCCGCGATGTCACCGGCCCCGACGAGCACCGGCATCACCGCAACCGCCGCCGTCTGCGGAATGACCGTTCCCCCTACGGTAGCGGAAACAGTCTTGGCTTCGACCCGGCTCGAGCTGAACTCCGCGGCGAACACTCCTCCGGCGTTGGTAACGCCGGAGGCACCCGGGTTGCGGAACCGGTTCCCGGTGGACGGCGAGCCGTTCAGCGTTACGGCCACGCCGGAGACCGGGTTGCCGAGCTGGTCCCGCGCCGTGACCGTGATGGTCGAAGCGGTGATACCCGTGAGGCATGGGGAGAGGCATGCACCGATCGTGTCGGGCGCGGCCGTCACGGTTGCTTGCCCCGCATCGACCGGCCCGGCCGTGACGGTGAACGGCGTGCTCGTGGACGCCGCCAGCGAGCTACCCGTGGCTTCCAGTGTGTAGCCGAGGCCGCTCTGGTCGAGATGCAGATCCGCGAAGCTCGCCAGCCCTGCGACGGCGCCCGCGACCACGATGCCGGAAAGTGTGCCCCCACCGGGGTTGGTCCCGATCGCCAGCGTGATGCTGTCGGTCAGGGCCGTGAGTCGGTTCCCCGAGGGGTCCAGGATCTCGACTTGGACGGCCGGATTGATCGTCGCCCCGGCCGTCGTGGTGGACGGCTGGAGGAAGAAGGCGAGATATCCCCTGATGCTGGGCGTGATCTCGAACGCCACCGAGGTCGTCGTCGTGAGGGTTCCGGTCGCCGCCTGGAGCGTGTAGCCGATACCAGCCTGATCGATACTCAAGTCCGGGAACGTCGCCACCCCGCCTGCGGCCGCGACCGGGTTGGTGCCGGAGAGCGTGCCGCCGCCCGGGTTGCCCAGGATCGCGATCGAGACGCCGTCGGCCGCGCTCGTCACCCGGTTGCCGAATTGATCCAGGATTTCGACCTGGACCGCCGGACTGATCGCCGTCCCGGCGACCGCCCCGGACGGCTGCACGAGAAACGCGAGGTGATCGGGCGCGCTCGGGCCGATGGCGAACGGAGTCGAGGTCGCCGCCGCCAGGCCGCCGGCGCTCGCCTGCAGCGTGTAAGCGGTGGCGGTCTTGTCGATGCTCAAGTCCGGGAAGACGGCCACGCCGGACGCGGCCGCGACCGTGGTGGTTCCCGACACCGTGCCGCCACCCGGATTGTCCCGGATCGCGATCGAGACGCCGTCGGTCGCGCTCGTCACCCGGTTGCCGAGTCGATCCAGGATCTCGACTTGGACCGCCGGACTGATCGTCGTCCCGGCGACCGCTCCGGACGGCTGGAGGAGAAACGCGACGTGATCGGCCGAGCCCGCGCCGATGTCGAACGGCGTCGAGGTCGCTGCCGCCAGGCCGCTCGCGCTCGCTCGCAGCGTGTAGCCGGTGGCGGCCTTGTCGATGCTCAAGTCCACGAAGGTCGCCACGCCGCCGACCGCCGCGACCGTGGTGGTTCCCGACACCGAGTCGACGCCCGGGTTATCCAGGATCCCGATCGTGACTCCGTGATTGGCGCTGGCCACCTGGTTCCCCGCGGCGTCCTGGATCTCGACCCGGACGGCCGGGCCGATCGTCGCCCCCGCCGTCGTGGTGGACGGCTGGGCGAGGAAGGTGACATGATCGGCCGTGCTCACGATGATGTCGAACGCCGCGCTCGTGGCCGCCGTCAAGCCGCCGCCGGTGGCCTGGACCGTGTAGCCGGCACCGTCCTTCTCGATGCTCAGGTCCGCGAACGTCGCGACGCCGCCAATGGCCGCGACCGCGTTGGTGCCGGAAAGCGTGCCGCCGCCCGGATTGTCCAGGATCGCGATCGTGACGTTGTCGAGGGCGGCGGTCACCCGGTTGCCGAGCCGATCCCGGATCTCGACGCGAACGGCGGGGCTGAGCGGCGCCCCCGCGGTCGTATTGGACGGCTGGACGACGAAGACGACGTGATCGGCCGCGCCCGGGCGGATGTCGAACGGCGTCGAAGTCGCCGACGTCACGCCGTTCGCGGTGGCCCGCAACGAGTAGCCGGCGCCGGCCTTCGCGATGCTCAGACTGTCGAAGCTGGCGACCCCGGCCGACGCTCCCGTGGCCGTCGTGCCCGACAATACCCCGCCACTCGGGTTGTTCAGGCTCGCGATCGAGACACTCTCGGTCGCGGCCGTCAACCGGTTCTCGAAACGATCCAGGAACTCGACCTGCACGGCCGGAGCGATCCTGGCCCCCGCGGTCGTGGCGGACGGCTGTACGAGGAACGCGAGGTGGTCGGCCGCCGCGGGGGTGATGTCGAAGGCGGTCGAGGTGGCCGCCGTCAGATTGCCGGAGGTCGCGTCGAGGGTGTAGGCGCTCCCGGCCTTCTCGATCCGGAGATTCGAGAACGTGGCCACCCCGGCGACCGCCGTCACCGTGGTCGTGCCGAACAGCGTGCCGGCGGCCGGGTTGGCGCCGATCGCCACCGTCACGGCCGCCGTGAACCCCGTCGCCGTGTTGCCTTGGGCGTCGCGGGCCGTCACCAGGACCGCCGGCGCGATCTCGGCACCCCCGATCGCGATGCTCGGCTGGACAGTGAACACCACGTGCGTCGCCGGCCCGGGCGTGACGGTGACGTTGGCCGTCCCGCTCTTGCCCTCGCTCGTCGCCGTGATCGTCGCCGCGCCCGGCGACGTTCCGGTCACGAGCCCGCGGCCGTCGACCGAGGCGATGGTGGCGGCGCTGGAGGACCACGTCACGCCGCGCCCCGACAGCGGAGCGTCCGACGAGTCTTTGGGGGTGGCGTTGAGCTGCAGGGTGGTGTTGACGGAAACCGCGCCCGCCGACGGGCTGACCTCCACCGACCACACCGAACGCTCGGGTTCGGGTCCTGCTCCGTCGGTCGCGCACGCGACCAGCGTGACCGCCAGTATCTCCGACCGGCGGACCAGCCAACCTCGCACGCGATCACAGGTGCCAGCCATTGCGCTCTCGAAGTCGTGGACGTGTGGCACAGGCGCAACACGGCGCGGCCAAGGAACGACCCAACGGCTTTACAGCAAGACCCAGGCCTTCTCCGTGGGCTGGCTGGAGGTCAGTGGCACGTGCTCCTGCCCGAATCGCTGAACGTCCTACCGGCGACCGGGATGAACTGCCAGTGGTAAGCGTCGGGTAGCAGCGTCAGTTTCAGCACCCCCCACGTGTCCCCGTTCCGGACCTCGCTGTTCGCGATCGGGGGCCCGAACGGATAGTGATCCGCGCCGCCCGTGCCCACTACGAACTCGCGCACCCCGCGATCCGGATCGGCCGCGCCCGAGGGCGTCTGCGCCGCGAAGCGCTCGTAGTTGTGCTCGTGGCCCGCGATGACCACTTCCGCCCCATGATCGTACAGCGCCTGCCACAGCGGAGTGGTCTTGGGCGCGTTGCCGTGCTTGGTGCCGGAGCTGAAGCGTGGATGGTGCCAGTAGGCGAGCACACAGCGCGCCGTGGTCGCGGCGAGATCGGCACGCAGCCAGCGCTCCTGCGGTGAGCCGGCCTTCATGCGGATGTTGCTGTTGAGCGAGACGATGTGCCAGGCGCCCAGGTCGTAACTGTAGTAGCCGCGTCCGGAATCGCCGGCCTGCGCGCCGTAGTAGGAGTAGTAAGGCCCGGCCTCCACGCTGCGATAGTCGTGGTTCCCGGGCGACGGTCGGGTGCGCGCCGTGTGCCGCCCCCAGCTGGCCGCGTAACACGCGCCGAACTCCGTGGGCAAGCCGCTACGGTACACGTTGTCGCCCGCCGTAAACACGGTGCCGGGCATGCTGTCCAGGAGGAGGGCCGTCTGCTCGTCGCCGTCCGACTTGCAGTCGGCGATGTCGCCCGCGCCCACCAGCACGACCGTGTCTTGACTGCGCGCGGGGGCGGCGACCGGCGCGGCGGCCGCCCGGTGGTCCTGCGCCTTGCAGGCGCAGACCGTCAGCACGGGCAGCGCCAGGGCAATGATTCGTTTCATGCCGAAGCCTACGGAGCCCGAATCTCCTCGGCAATGGCCG
This sequence comes from uncultured Gemmatimonadaceae bacterium, assembly GCA_964599725.1. GTDB lineage: Bacteria > Gemmatimonadota > Gemmatimonadetes > Gemmatimonadales > GWC2-71-9 > DASTHG01. The sequence goes on from CAZRGT010000049.1 coordinate 13,218, forward strand.
TCTTCAGCCGAATGAATTCCGCGGCCCCGCCGAACCCGAAGTAACGCTCGATCACCCGGCCGCGCCGGTCGAGCAACAGAGAATATGGCAGGCCGCGATAGTGGTAGTCTCGCTTCATGCGGCCGCCGCCCACCAGAATGGGGAAGGGCGGGCGGAACTCCCGGATGAACGCGAGCATCTTCCCGCGGTCCACGTCGTCCGAGATCGCCACGATCTCGAAATCCCGTCGCGGCAGCTCGTGGTACAGCGCGATCATGTGCGGAAATTCTTCGCGGCACGGATCGCACCACGAGGCCCAGAAGTCGACCAGGGTGATCTTGCCCGTCAGTTGAGCCAGCGCGATAGTGTCGCCGGCGGTGTCGGGCAAGGCGAACGCGGGCGCGAACCGCTCACGGGCCGGATCCTGCGCGGCCGCGAGCAGCGTCGCGGCATTGCGCGCCACGAGCGCCCCGTGACCATCCAGCGCCACTGCGGTCTCGGTGGAGTCGAGCTTCCGGGTGGCGAGAATCGCTCCCGTCGCCGTGTCGAGCACATCGACGCGCAGCCGCGTGGCGGCGGAATCGTCCGCGCCGAGTGCATAGAGCCGGCCGTCCGGGCCGAGCACGAGCGCGATGTTGGCGATCGCCTGCGCCACGCGCGGCGCTCCGCGGTCGGCGGGCAAGTAAACCGGATCCGTCTCGTGCGCATACACTCCCCGGGTGGTACGCCACCGCGGCGTCCCCGAGGCGTCGATCTTGACGATCTCGTCGCGCACCAGCGGTCCATAGTAGACCGTGCCATTCGCGTCCGCGGTGATCGCGCCGGCGTTCGTGATCTGGGCGAGAAACGGCGTCGCCGGCTGGTGGATCGCGCCAAGCCCCTCGAGCGAATGACCCAGCGAGTCGAGCACGACCAGCAGCGGTGCGTCGGCGGCGTCCGGGAGTAGCAAGGGGACCCGGTAAGGCGATCGGGCCGCCACGATCCGCGCGCCGGCGGCCGCGTAGACGGAGACCGGAAAGGGACTGGGCCACTCGGCTACGAGGGCGCCGGCCGTGTCGAGCAGGACCCCCTCGCCGGTCTGCTCGCTGACCAGGAGGTGATGGCCCAACACCGCGACAGCCATCGGCTGTGCCAGCGCTGGACCGGTGAGCGTCCGCACGGGACGCAGGCTCCCGTCGAACGCGATGAGGCGGCTGTGGTCGGGATCGGGAGCCCAGGAGCGGCCCCCAAGAGCGGCCGCGGGCGAGCGATTGACAAAGAGAAGGGTGAGACCGCTGGGCGCCGGCGGCCGGCAGGCGAGCGCCGCCAGTACTCCCAACCCGGCGCCCAGCGCACGACACATGTTGTTCAGCTCGCGGCTTCGATCGTCTTGATCTCGATCGTGTGCAGACCGTGATTCATGCGATGCGTTCCCGTCACCTTCACTTTGCCTTCGGCGAACGGTATCAAGCGGGGGTTCTGAGGGTCGGCGGGCTTGGAGCTGACCGGCAGGTAGATCGTGCCGTCGCTCGCCAGGATCGCCAGCGCCTCGCCAGACTTGGCGCACGCCTCGGCGCACGCTTTGTGCCCGGGACCAGACGCACCCATCGTCGTGTTGCAGTAGGTGTCGATCACCTGGCCGGTGATGGTCATCTCGTTTCCCTCGTTGTGCGCGGCCTGCGCGGACAGCGGTACGGCGAACAGCGCCAGCGCGACCGCCGGGGCCAGAATGCGCTTCAGCATGTTCTCTCCTCCTGTTTGTGGAGTGGATGAGGCGCCAACCGTGGCGTCCCGTTGTACGTACGTCGCCACCGGAGGTTCCGGATCTCGGTATATTCGGCGCCATGACCGAGACCTACCGGGGACTGATCAACGGCTTCGGCACGGGGTGGGAGAAGGCCGACGTGGACCAGATCTGCTCCGTGTTCACCCCCGACGCCGTATTCCTCGAGACCCCGTTCAGCAAGAAAGATGTGGGCATCGGCGCGATCCGGGCCTACTGGCAGGATCTGCCCATGACCCAGGCCGAGACGTCGTTTCGCTCGGGGGAAATCTTTGCCGTGGGTCCGTGGTTCGCCACCGAGTTCCGATGCACGTTTCGGCGCCGCCGCAGCGGCGAGTGGGTCGATGCGCGCGGGGCGATCTTCTGCGAGACGAAAGACGGGAAAATCAGCGAAATGCGGATGTACTGGCATCGCTATGCGGGCGGTAAGGAAGAGCCAAAGCCGTAGGTCACGCCCGCTGCTGGCGAACGTAGTCGAGCGCCCATTCGATCAGCTCCATGCCCCGCGTCCCCATTCGCATCGCGGCGTTCACCGCCTCCTCCTCGGTGAACTCCTGGTCCAGCATCAGATACGGAATGAGTGTCGCGCCGCAGCGGTTCCCGCTCGCGCAGTGATAGAATACCTTCTGCTTGCCCACGTTGGCCTGCATCAGCTCGCGAATGCGCCGCAGCGTCTCGTCGTCCCCCCCCCCCGGGGCGTGCCCCACCGGGATGCACACGTACTCGATCCCGGCCGCGATCACGTCTTCCGGCTCGCGCAGCGGGCGCGGCTCCATCGGGTCGCGGCAATCGAGCACCAGAGCGCAACCGGCCTGCTTGAGCGCGGACAAGTGCCCGGTCTGGGGCTGGCCGCCGGTGACCAACCCGGGGACCGGCTCGCTGGCGTTCGCCACCCCGGTGATGGCGTCGAGCAGATCGCTCATAATGGAACGTTCACGGTTTCCTTATAACGTGGCAACCCCGGCAAGCGTACTATGGAATGGCTGGAAGCGAATTCGGTCTCACAATCGATCTCGAGGAGGCGTTTCAGCATGAAGACCATGCGAATGCTCTTGGCGCTCACCGTTGCCGTGCCGCTCGCGGCGCAGCAACCCGATAGCGCCAGGAAACCGATGCGAGGCGGGATGATGCAGGACCGTATGATGGGCATGCAGGGGATGATGGGCCATAGGACGGACATGATGGGGCCGATGATGCCGGGCATGGCGTTCGCGCCCGCGCATCTCCTGGCACAGAAGGACGCGCTCGAGCTCACGCCACAGCAAGTCACCCGCCTGACGGCGATGCGGGACGCGATGAAGACCACGCACGACGCGGTACACGCCGAGATGCAGACGCACATGGACGCCATGGCGGCCGTGATGAAGGCGGCGAGCCCCGATTCGACGCAGTTGAAGCAGCACTTCCAGGGGACGCACGCCGCGATGGGGCGCGCGCACTGGGTCATGCTGTCCGCCGCGGCGCAGGCCCGTGGAATGCTGACCGACGTGCAGCGTGGCCGGGTAGAGGGCATGGCGGCCGCGATGCAGAACCACATGATGCGGATGCGGACGCCGGGCCCGGAGCACGAGCAGCACCACCCCGAGAGGAACTGAAAAGACGCGATTGTCCCCGAAATTGGACGCTTCGGGCCGAGGGTCGTGGTGAAGACCCTCGGCCCGATTCTTGACCTGGATTTGGGGTAGAATTGGAGGAGGAGGACACATGATCTTGGCTCTGCTGGCGGTCCTGACCGCCCCCGCATTTCCCGCCGTGGCTTTCGTCCAGGCGGGTGACCCCCCGATTCGACTCTCACTCAATTCCGGCGGCTCCTACGATCGCGGCGATCGCGCCAAGCTCCGCCTGCGCGTCGCCGCAGACGGCTACGTGATCGTGTTGCGCGCCGACGCCGCTGGCCGGGTGCGCGTGCTGTTCCCGCTCGACCCGGGCGACGACGACTTCGTGCGCGGCGGACGGGACTACGAACTGTCCGGTCGTGGGGGTCGGGAGACGTTCTTCGTGGACGATCGGGCCGGTGCGGGCACGATCCTGGCCGCCGTCTCCAATGTCTCGTTCCACTATGAGCGTTTCATGCGCGGAGATCATTGGGATTACCGCGTGCTCGCGAAGGATCGCCTGAGCGACGACCCCGAGGCCGGGCTGCTCGATCTCGTGACCGCGATGGCCGACTCGGCGCACTTCGACTACGACGTCGTCGGCTACTCGGTCGATGGTGGCGAACGATATACGTACCGCCACTACGGCTATCGTCCGGGCCTCCACATCGGGATCGGCTACTCCTATGGCGCCCGTTATCGCTGCGGCTACTACGACGCGTTCTACGATCCGTTCTATTGCGATCCGTTCTACTACGATCCGTTCTTCTACGGCGGCTTCTCCTATCGGCGGTCCCGCTATTCCTGCTACGGTGATCCGTTCTGCTTCAGCTACGGCTACGGGCGTCACTACGGGTACCGGAG
>CAZRGT010000050.1:0-91008 GCA_964599725.1 uncultured Gemmatimonadaceae bacterium
GGTGATAGTGAAGATCTCGAACGATCCTGATTCTGACTACAACGGAGCCTACCGTGCCTCAGGCGTGTCCACGAAGTGCGGTCTGGCCGATTACGGATATCCGCACCGCCTCAGTTCATTCGCGGTCATGTTTCCGGATGATACCACCACGATCGCGGTTACCTCGGTGAACTTTGACGCCGATACCCTCAAGAGCGGCACAACTGTCAACAGCTTCTACCTGTCGGTCGGGATCCGGGTCGGGCGGCATGGGACTCCACCTGCATACGTCGTTCGGGCCAACCAGCCACAGTTCAATGAGCCCGGGACGGCGACCCGCACCAGAACATCGAACGGCTCCGACTCGCTGACGGTCAAGGGGGTTGCGAGCAAGGGGACCAAGGTCGACGTAGAAATGACCCTCGTCTGTCAACCATAAATGGTGCGCAGCAATCTGATGTTACAATCCGTCTTCGACTGCCGAGGCGATTGAGTGTCGAGAGTCATATTGCTGCCGTCGCGAACGAGGAACAACGGAATGATGCGCAGACTCTGGTTGCTCTCATGCGAAGAGTTACCAAGCAAGAACCAAAGATGTGGGGGCCAAGCATCGTCGGATTCGGGAGCTACCATTACAAGTACGCAAGTGGTCACGAAGGCGATTCCGCTCTCGCTGGGTTTGCCGCGCGGGGAAGTGAGTTGGTTGTTTACATCGCGGCGGACTTCGAAGGTCGTGACGTCTTGTTGGCCAAGCTGGGAAAGCACAAGACTGGGAAGGTATGTGTCTACATTAGGCGCCTAGCCAACGTCGATCTGAAGGTCCTAGAGACGTTGGTAGCCCGATCGGTAGCAGAGACGAAGCGTCGCTATCCGAAACCCAATGAAAACGACGCCTAACCCTGTCTTGCACCGGACTCGCCTGCGGCGAGCCGGTGAAGTCCACGTTAGGCCGCGGCAATGAAAGCACTTCCTAACCTCCGAGCATTGCCGTTGTCCATTGCGCTCCTCGCGCAATGGGCCTGTGGGCCATCCTTGGATGAAGCTCGGGACGCCTGGCACCGCGGACATCCTGACTCCTACCTCTTCGAGTACCAGCGTTCCTGCTTCTGCCCCGGCTCCGGTGCGTGGTGGCGAGTCACTGTGCGACACGACTCGGTCGTAGATGTACAGCTCCTCGACTCGCCCACGGATGTCGGTCATCTGGACTACTCGTCCGGAATGTCTCACCCGACCTTGTCCCAGCTGTTCGATGGGATCGCTGCGTTCTCGCTCGGCCCCCATACATGGACTAGAGTTCGATATGACCGTCAGTGGCACTTTCCCAGCCACGCTTCCGGTGATGTGACCGACCGTACCGATAGCCGCTGGAACTTCAGTGTGCGTAACTTTCATCCGCTCTAGTGGTTCAGCCACTCGTGCGGACGGACTCAGCGTGCCACCACGAGACCGTGGAAGTCCAGCTACCGCTTCATCCCAACTAGGCGCGATCCGTTGGGCGGACAAGATAATGTGCACAAGGCGACTGGGTTTGGTGGAAAGACGTCAATAGCCTCGCTCAGGCGAGTCGAGGGGAGCTGATGCTGAGTATTCCGGCCGCTGATGTGCGCGCAGTGGCGATCGTGACGGCGATTCAGAGCGGGGATGCCGAGACGCTACAGCGCCAGCTCCGTGACAGTCCGGATCTGGCCGCAGCAAGACTTGTTGACGATCGCGGAGTGTCGCGAACGCTGCTGCACATTGTGGCAGACTGGCCTGGCCACTTTCCAAACGGCCCAAGTATCGTCGCCACCCTGATTGCAGCTGGGGCGGACGTTAACGCTGGCGTGATACACCCGGGGCCGAACGGGTCCCCCGAAACAGCGTTGCACTGGGCGGCCAGCAGCGATGATGTCGACGTACTCGACGCGCTCCTGGACCGCGGGGCGGACATCGAGGCGCCTGGCGCGGTGTTCACGGGTGGTCCACCGATGTCGGACGCAGTTGTGTTTGCCCAGTGGCGCGCCGCACGGAGGCTACTCGAGCGTGGGGCCACGACGACCATATGGCAGGCCGCGGCGCTGGGGCTTCTGGACCGTGTTCACCGATTCTGCTTGCAGACACCACCACCGGCAGCCGAGCAAATCACGAATGCGTTCTGGCACGCGTGTCGCGGTGGACAGCGAGAGGCCGCAGAATATCTTCTCAGTCGTGGTGCCGACCGGAACTGGATCGGATACGACAGCAAGACACCGCTTGACGTGGCGCACGAAAGCCGTGCTGCTGACGTGGTCCAGTGGCTACTCGCCAGTGGGGCGAAGCGGGCCGATGAGCTCAGGTAAGGGTGAATCACATGCGCGCCCGGCTCCTGACTCACGAACATGTGACTGCATGAGGGACACAGAGAGCGAGGCATAGTCGTGGCCGAGAAGCGCCGGATCATCTCAGACGAAGCCAAACAGGTTGGCGCCACGCTTGGCCTCGACTGGACCAAGGTCGACCTCGAGCAGTTCCGGCGCGGACTTGAAGTTGAGCTCGAGCATGGCGCTCGTGACCCGGAGACCAACGTCACGAACGACGACCTCACCCTTACCGGCAAGATCGCGTGGGCACATCTGAAGGAATTCGCAGACTACTACACACGCCTGGACAAGCTCGAAGCCGAGGCCGATGCCTATTGGGCGTCGCGCCGCTAACCGTGAGCAACCGGGCAGATTAGGTAACACAGTTATTCGGGAACATGGGTAACACGTTGGGGCGTCAAATCGAGTTGGTGGGATCTTGCGGAGACGCCGTCGTGGAGTACCGCGTGGAGCGGCGCGCCACTACGTTGGGGGATCGCGTGGCGACCCTCTCGGGTGCCACTTCCTCACGCCACCATTGGCACCACTCGCGGAGGTCTCACGCAAGCGCAGTCCCGTCAACGCGCTACGAAAGTAGGCGCGGGCGTGCTCGGGTTCGATCCGGCGTTGCTCGCGGGGATTGCCGCCCGAGTCGGGACCCCGGCGTATGTCTACGGGGCGAACCTGATCCGCGCCCAGTACCACGCGCTGGACGATGCCCTGAAGGGGATCGCCCACCGCATCTGCTATTCCGTGAAGGCCAACGGCAACCTGGCCGTGCTGCGAGTGCTGCAGCGCGTGGGGGCCGGGGCCGACATCGTCTCGCGGGGAGAGCTGCGCCGGGCGCTTGCCGTCGGCTTCGCCCCGGAGGCGATTGTGTTTTCCGGGGTGGGCAAGGCGGCGACGGAGATCGAGGAGGCCGTGGGGGTCGGCATCGGGTTTCTCAACGTCGAATCGACGAGCGAGCTGGACGTGGTGTGCGCCGTCGCCCGGCGACTGGGCCGGCCGGCCAATCTGGGCATCCGCGTCAACCCCGATGTCGCCACCCAGACGCATCCCTACACCAAGACCGGCGACCGGACGACCAAATTCGGTGTGCCGTTCGACGACGTGGTGAACCTGGCCCGGCGCGTCACGGCTGAACCGCTGCTGCGTCTCCGTGGTCTGGCGATGCACGTCGGCTCACAATTGACCGACGTGGGACCCTACCATCGCGGCACCATCAAGCTGCTGGAGCTGGCCGCGGCGATCCGTGCCTCGGGCATCTCGACCATCGAATCGCTCGACGTCGGCGGAGGTCTCGGCGTGCGCTACCACGACGAACCGGCTCCGGGGCCCGCGGCCTTCGCCGCGACCGTCGTCCCGCCGATTCAGGCCGCAGGCCTGAAACTCGTGTGCGAGCCGGGACGGTTTCTCGTCGCCAACGCGGGCGTGCTGCTGACGCGAGTCCTGTATCGCAAGCGGGCGGGCGGCAAAGAGTTCGTGATTGTGGACGCCGGCATGTCTGACTTTCTCCGGCCCAGCCATTACAACGCCTACCACGACATCGTCCCGCTCCTCGAAGACCGCCGGCCGGAGCGGGTGGTCAACGTCGTCGGGCCGATCTGCGAGTCGGGGGACTTCCTCGCACTGGACCGCAAGCTCCCGCTGCCCGAGCCGGGTGAGTTGTTGGCGGTGCTGGGGGCTGGCGCGTACGGGTTCGTGATGAGCTCGACCTACAATCAGCGGCCACGGCCACCCGAGGTGCTGGTCGAGGGTGACACGTATTTCGTCGCTCGAGCCCGCGAGACCCAGGAGGACCTGGTGCGCGGTGAGGTGTCCGAAGCGACAGAGTGGCTCTCGGTGTGAATCGGATTCTGATTCTCGACTACGGCTCGCAATTCACCCAGCTGATCGCGCGCCGCGTGCGCGAGGCGCACGTCTACTGCGAGATCCATCCGGCCGCACGCGGTGAGGATCTGGCGTTCGTACGGCGGTTCGAGCCCAAGGGCATCGTCCTGTCCGGCGGGCCGAACTCGGTGTTCGACGCGGGCGCGCCGACCGCCGATCGAGAAATGCTCGATCTCGGGATCCCGGTCCTGGGGATCTGCTACGGCATGCAGCTCGTGGCCCATCTGGCGGGAGGGGCGGTCACGCCTTCGAGTGAACGCGAGTACGGCCGGGCGAATGTGACGGTGCGGGAGGCGACCGGGCTGTTCGCGGGGTTTGCGGTGGGAGAGGAGATTACGGTCTGGGCGAGCCACGGTGACCGCCTCGAGACGCCACCTCCCGATTTCCGGGTGACGGGGTCCTCGGCCAACGCCCCCATCGCGGGGTTCCGCCACGAGTCCCGCCCGATCCACGGCGTGCTCTTCCACCCGGAAGTCGTGCACACGCCCCGCGGCGGTGAGATCCTCAACAACTTCCTGTTTGGTATCTGCGGCTGCGAGCCCGATTGGACGCCGGGCCATTTCATCGAGCAGGCGGTGACGAGGATCAAGGAGCAGGTGGGGTCCGGCCGGCGAGCGATCTGTGGGTTGTCGGGCGGCGTGGACTCCGCCGTTGCCGCGGCGCTCGTCCATCGGGCCATCGGTGGTCGGCTCACCTGCATCTTTGTCGATCATGGCCTGTTGCGGCTGCACGAGCGCGACCAGGTCGAGCGCACCTTCCAGCAATACCTGGGCATCGACCTGCGAGTGGTCGATGCCACGACCCGGTTTCTGGGCGACCTCGCCGGGATCGAAGATCCCGAGGAGAAGCGACGCCGCATCGGGCACGCGTTCATCGACGTGTTCGAGGAGGCGGCCGGTCACGTCGCGGGGGACGTCGGCTTTCTGGTGCAGGGCACGCTGTATCCGGACGTCATCGAGTCCACGTCGCCACGGGGGGGACCGTCGGTGACGATCAAGACCCACCACAACGTCGGCGGGCTACGACCGAATCTGCCGTGGGCGCTGATCGAGCCGCTGCGTGAGCTGTTCAAGGATGAGGTGCGCCAGGTTGGACGCGAGCTGGGGCTGCCCGAGGAAATCGTGGGGCGGCACCCGTTCCCGGGGCCGGGGCTCGCGATTCGCGTCATCGGGCCGGTGAGCGGCGAGCGGCTGGACCTGCTCCGCCAGGTGGACGCGATCTACATCGACGAGATTCGTGAGGCGGGCCTGTACGACACGATCTGGCAGGCGTTCGCAGTGTTGCTGCCGATCAAGTCGGTGGGCGTGATGGGCGACGGCCGCACGTACGATCATGTCGTGGCGTTGCGAGCGGTCACCAGCCGTGACGGCATGACCGCGGATTGGTATCCGTTTCCTCCCGACGTGCTGGCGCGCATCTCGAACCGCATCATCAACGAGGTGCGTGGTGTCAACCGCGTGGCCTACGACGTCAGCTCGAAGCCGCCGGCCACGATCGAGTGGGAATGAGCCGAGGGTTGGCGAATAAAGTTGGAACCGGCACTAGATGTTCTTGTCTTCCAGCAGTTTCAGTAATTCCTTCGGGGATTTCAGCTTCGCCAGCCGATCGGGGACGTCGGATTCCTTGGCGAATTGGGCGATCTTGCCGAGCACGGGAAGGTACTGGTTTGAGACCTCCAGGGGTGGGGCGACGATCAGGAAGCAGTAGTGCACCGGCTTGTCGTCGATCGCCTTGAAGTCGATGCCTTCGAGCTTGCGTCCGAAGGCCACCCGCAGCCGATTGACCACCAGCGACCGGCAATGCGGAATGGCGATGTTCTGGCCGATGCCCGTGGAGCCCAGGGTCTCCCGGCGCTTCAACATCTTGTACAGCATGCCGTCGGCCTTCTCGTCGAGCTTCAGCAGTCCCACCAACTCCTTCAGGACAGCGTCCTTGGCGGTGCTCTTGAGGTTCAGGTCGATCGCGTCTTCCGCAAAGAACTCACGCAGGTGCAAGTCGCGCTCACAAGGGAGATCGGGCCCGTAACGTAATGGCGAGTTGCTGTCTGCGCAACGCTCTATTACGTTGGTGCGCATGAAGTTCCCGTATCCGGTTGGGTTCGACGTGCCGCTCTTCCTCGCTCCGATGGCGGGCGTGAGCGAGGCGCCGTTCCGGCAGATCTGCCGGCGCTTCGGCGCTGACGTCGTCGTGTCGGAGTTCATCTCGTCGGTGGGTGTCTCGCTCCGTATCGAGCGGGTGCTGGCCGACATGCGCTTCGAGGAGCGCGAGCGTCCGATCGGGATCCAGCTGTACGGCGCCGACGCCGACACGATGGCGCGCGCGGCCGGGATGGTCACGAACCTGTTCCACCCCGACTACGTCGACATCAACTTCGGCTGTCCGGTGAAGCAGGTCGTGCGCAACAACGGGGGCTCCGGGTGCCTCAAGGACATGGCGCTGGTGGGGGATATCATCCGCGCGGTGCGGCGCGCGACCGCACTGCCGGTGACGGTGAAGATCCGGAGCGGCTGGGACGAGCAGCAACGCGATCCCGTGACGATCGCGCTTCGGTGCCAGGACGCCGGTGCGCTCGCCTTGGCGCTGCATCCTCGGACGCGGACCCAGTCGTACTCGGGAACAGCCAACTGGGATGAAATCGCCCGCGTGGTGGAAGCGCTCGAGATTCCCGTCATCGGCAATGGCGATATCCACCGTGCCGAGGACGTCCTGGCGATGCACCGCCACACCGGGTGCGCCGGTGTGATGATCGCGCGCGGCTCATTCGGGAATCCCTGGATGTTCGCTCAGGCACGCGACCTGCTCGAAGGGCGACCGATGCGAGCGGCCGCGGGCGCCGGGGAGCGCTTTGCCGTGGCGCTGGACCACGCGCGGCTGGCCCTGCGGTTGCAGGGAGATTCGCGGCGGACCGCGCTCGAGTTTCGCAAGCATCTCGGCTGGTATACGAAGGGCTTGCCGGGGTCGTCCGAGCTGCGGCAGCGGTTGTTCGCGATCGAATCCATGCAGGAGGCCGAGTCGCTGTTCAGCGGGTATCTGGCGGCCGCGTGAATCTCGACGACCTGGGAGGCGTGTTCGAACGGCTTCCCTTCGCCACGATCGATCACCTCCGACCCATCACGCAGGGGCATCCGGAGGTGATTTTTTCCCAGGGCAAGACGACGGAGCAGGTCGTGGCGATCGCCGAGCGGCTGGTGGCCGCCAGCGGCACATTCCTCGCGACACGCACCGAACCGGAGCACCGGACGGCCCTGCGGGCGCGGTTTCCAGGCGCGGAAGTGAGCGAGCTGGGGCGGACCGCGTTTCTCGCGCCTGATCCTGAGCCGCCGCCCACCGGACGGGGGACGATTCTCGTCGTCACGGCGGGCACGGCGGATCTCCCGGTTGCCGAGGAGGCCGCGATCGCGGCGCGCGCGCTGAGCAATCGCGTCGAGCGGCTCACCGACGTGGGGGTGGCGGGCATTCACCGCGTCCTGAGTCAGACCACGTTGCTGCGCGAGGCCGCAGTCATCATCGTGGTGGCGGGCATGGAAGGGGCATTGCCGAGCGTAGTCGGGGGCCTGGTGAAGCGTCCGGTGATCGCCGTTCCGACCAGCGTCGGCTACGGCGCGGCGTTCGGTGGACTCGCCGCCCTGCTCGGCATGCTCACGTCCTGCGCCGACGGCATCACCGTGGTGAACATCGACAACGGGTTCGGCGCCGCGGCGGCCGCCAGCCGGATCAATCATCTGTGAGAAGCGTCGGGCGGTGGCTGGCACGCACGCTCCGCATGGGGGGATTGGCGGTGTGCGTCGTGGCCGTATGGCGCGGTGGCCTCTGGGCCATTGTCGCCGTGGGCGGAGGGTTCTCACTCGCCTACGGCTACCGCATGGCCCGCGTGATGCGCACGTGGCTGCACGACCAGACACCGGTCACCCCGTCCGACCTCGCCCACATGCTGGATCTCCTGCGCCGGGCGCATGACGCGGTGGGGGCCTGGGCGGTGGGACTGGACGAAGAGGAAGTGGAGGCCTACGGGGACCCTAAGCCGGCGGGGCCGGTGCGCGAGCGGGGTGGGGCCATCGTGCAGCTCGCCTCGGTCGATGGCCGCGCGCACGTGGCGCGCGAGGAGGAAGGAACGTATGTGGCCGTCGGGGACTTCCCCTACGGCGCAGGCTTGCTGCTGGCCGAACGGGATGCGGATCCCGAAATCGCCCAATCGGTTACGGAAGAGCTGCGGCGCATCGTCGCCGCGATGCGGCTGTCCGAGCTCGAGGTCCCCGAGGGACAATTCCAGCTTGTGGCGAAGCAGCTCGCCATGATCGCCGCCGGGGCGCAGACGCTCGAAGGCGTCGCCAAGGCGGGCGCCGAGCTGGCGCAGCAGCTGGCGCAGCGAGGAACGGCGGTGGTGATTCAGGATCCGACCACCCAAGCAACCACGATCCTGGCGGTCTCGACCGCGGCGGACCGCCGGCTCGCCGGTCTCCCCCTGGTCGGAGAAGCGCCGGTAATCCGGGCCATGCAGACGGGACTCCCGGTGATGACGCAAGCGAACGAGGATATTTTTGGTCCCGACGCCCCGGAGCGGCGCCGCCAGGAGCGTGCCGGGTCCGCCTATCCCCTGATGGACGGCCATTTCGCGATCGGGGCGCTGGTGCTCCTGGGACCGGCGATCTTGCCCGAGTCGCCGCTGGCGGAGCAAGTGGGGCAGCTGGTGGCGGAGCTCGGGCCCCGGCTTGCTGCCGCGCGGGCCGTCCATGAGGCGGAGCAGCGGGCGGTGGTGGATCCGCTCACGGGTCTGCGCAACCGGCGGGAGTTCGAGCGCCAGATCGAGGCGTTCAAGGCCAAGCAGAAGGAGCACGGCCCGGGCGAACCGGTCACGCTCGTCTACGCCGACCTCGATCGATTCAAGGCGCTGAACGACGGCCTAGGCCACGCGGCCGGAGACTCGGCGCTGCGCCACTTTTCCGGTGTGTTGCAGAAACAGATTCGTGATCGCGATCTAGTGGCGCGGATCGGCGGCGATGAGTTCGTGGTGTGGTTGCCCGGGACCCCGCTCGGCGAGGGGATGGAAGTGGCCGGGCGCATCCGGCGCGCCGTCGAGACGGAAGCATGGCAATGGAACGGGTCACGCTATCCGCTCACGGTGTCGTGCGGGGTCGCCGGTTTTCCCGAGAGCGTGGGCGATGTGAACAACCTGCGCGGGACCGCCGATGCCGCGCTGTACCGGGCCAAGCAGGAGGGCCGCAACCGCGTCGCGCAGGCCCCGCCGTACACCCCATGAGACTGTCATGAAAGCGCCGGGATTGGCCAAAGCCTTCCGTGTGAAGGACGGAGACCGGTTTCGCCTCGAGTCCATTGATCCGGGTGATGCCAGGGGAATCAAGTCCAAGAGGCAGGCGGCCGGCGCGCTGGCCAAAGGCGTCGCGCGTCTCGCCTCGCTTCAGGAAAAGCTGTACGCGGACGACCGCTGGGCGGTGCTGCTGATCTTCCAGGCGATGGACGCGGCCGGGAAGGACAGCACGATCAAACACGTCATGTCCGGCGTGAATCCGGTGGGCTGTCAGGTATTCTCGTTCAAGGCGCCGTCCCCGGAGGAGCTGGATCACGATTTCCTGTGGCGCACGACCCGGTGCCTTCCGGAACGGGGGCGCATCGGAATCTTCAACCGCTCCTACTACGAAGAAGTCCTCGTGGTGCGTGTGCACCCGGAGTTCCTCGAGAAGCAGCGGCTACCCGCCGACCTCGTGAAGCGGGGTGTGTGGCTTCAGCGGTACGAGAGCATCACCGCCCACGAACGGCATCTGGTCCGGAACGGCACCCTCGTCTTGAAGTTCTTCCTCCATCTGTCGCGCGACGAGCAGCGGCGGCGGTTGCTGGCCCGGCTGGACGAGCGGGCAAAGAACTGGAAGTTCAACCCGGGCGACTTGGGGGAGCGCGACCGGTGGGACGAGTACATGGCGGCGTACGAGGACATGATCCGACACACTGCCACGCGCTACGCGCCCTGGTATGTCGTGCCGGCGGATCACCAATGGTTCACGCGGCTCGTGGTGGTGGAGGCGATCATCGAGGCGTTGGAGGGACTCGATCTGGCGTTCCCCGTCATGGCCTCTGAGCAGCGAAAGGTCATGAAAGCGACCCGGAGCGCGCTCGAGCGCGAGTGAAGGGTTGAATTCCGCCGCCGGGGCCGCTACGTTCGCTCGTGAAGGGGGCGACAGGCTTCGACGGGTTAGACGAGGATTTCGATGCGTGCCCAGGTCGTCAGTTCCCTGGTAAAACCACTGACACATGCACAACTGCCAATTCAAACCTGGCACTGGCTGCGTAAGCTTCGGCTTCACGCACCTGCGTGAGTGGCAGCCCGCCTGAGGCGGCGCTCACGTATCGCAAAGTCGGGCTGGCCTGATCCGAGGCCCAACCGGATCGGGTGAGAGTTGAAATGGGCTCGTCACCATCATGGCCGGCGAAGCGCCGTGCTGGCGAGATCCAACAAGCTTCGTCTACGCACGTAGAAGCGATTTCGGAGTCTTGCTCGGACCGGGGTTCGATTCCCCGCGCCTCCACTTCAGAAGTGCAGATGTTGTCTAGGTTCTTGTGGTGTTGAGTGGTCACGGCGTGCCTTAACTGTGCCTTACGAGGCGCCGGACCGGGCGATGCGGGAGGGCGGCGACCTTGGCGAGGCCCTCCCGCACGTCGGTGTCGTTGCTGATCGAATACCGCAGGTAGATCGCTTCCGAGCTGTGGCCGACGATCTTCATGGCCACGCTGCGCGACACCCCGGCCTCCTCCAGTCGTCGCACGGCGCTTCTCCTGAAGTCATGAGGGATATGGCCAACGAGTCCTGCCTTCCGGCAGGCCGTACGCCACGCCTGCCGAATGCTCACGACGCGGTGTCCGTCCCGGTGAAAGACCCACCGGACCACCTGGCCCGTGCGCCGCTCCACCGCGTCCGTATAAGCCCGTTGCTGCTCCAGCAGCGCCTTGAGTTCGGGCAGCACCTCGAAGGGGAGGGCGCGGCCCTTGCCGTTTTTCGTCTCACCCGGCTCGAGGGTGATGACGCCCTTCTCGAAGTCCACGTGCCGCCATTCGCGGGTCAGCGTCTCGTTGCGGCGCCAGCCCGACCAGTACATGAACGTCGCCACGGCCGCCGGGGCCGGGGGCAGATGCTGTAGGAGGGCGTCGAAGTCCTCGCGCTCGAAGAACGTCGTCCGGGTGTTCTCGACGTGTACGCTGGGCAACGGCGGGAGGCTCATTACCCGGCCCGCCTTATGTGCGACCACCAGTCCCGTGCGAATCAGGGACAACTCGTACCGCACCGTGGAGGGGGACGCGCCCTCGACCAAACGAGCCTGCTTGAAGCGCAGCAGCCGATCGTAGGTGATTCCCGTCGCCCGCTCGCCCGCGAAATGGCGGCGCAGATGCCGGCGCACGTGGCGCTCGACCTTCTCGTAACTCCGATGCTGGGCGTGCTCGTCCAAGATGATGGCCTCGAGGTCGGCCCAGTGAAGCCGTGCCGCATCGGGGTGCAAGCGACCCTCGACCGCCTGCCCCAGCCGGAGTTTGAGCAGCTCCACCGCGTCCTGCTTACGGGGCCCGGCGCGTTCCTGAATCCGGCGTCCGTTCAGGGTGTAACGAATCTTCCAGACATCGCCCACGTGGCGAATCTCGCCCGTACCACGAGCCCGGCGGGTCGCTGCTTGCTCGCGGGGTTCGAGGAAGTCCGGTAACTGGCCTGCCTTGAGGGCGGCCGTGGCCTTCTCCAGCGGGGCGATCAAGTCGTGTTGCATGGCTCGGGCGGTCATTGGTTGCCTCCCTTCCGCACATACGCCGTCAACGCGATCACAATCAGGTTGTTGAGGCTCCGCGTTTCTGTTTTCGCCAGTCGTTTCAATGCCGCATGGAGCTGGGGCGGCAATCGCAGGGCGAGCGCAACGGGTTTAGCTGGCATAGCGGCCTCTAGTGGTAACGTGATACTACTATGATACCATAATGAGTAAAGATAGGGAAGGGGTCACGGGCGCCGTGCCAGCCAGCGATCCAACCCCGCCGCCGAGAAGCGCACGGCCCGCTTCCCCAGCTTTACGGTGAAGGGGAAGGACTCGGCGTGTGAATAAACGTAGCGCGGCGAGCACCCGAGTCGTGCTGCAACGTCCCTGGCCGTCAGCCAGCGATCGTCCAGGGATGGGGCAGGGGGCTTGGCGATCACGTTCGGATTCAGGGCTTCGAGTTCGCTCAGCACTTGGCGAAAGATCGTCGCCACCGGGGCGGTCGCGTGAATGGCCTCGGCGTCGACCGCACGCTGCTCCAGACGGGTCACTAGCTCCGTCAGGGTCACCGATTCAACGCCCTGCGCCCTCGACCGCCAGCCCGAGCACTTGAGATTGGGTACGGAAGACACCGTCCGCACCCTCGTCCGTTGGCTGGGCGCTGGCGGTTTGCGGGTCCGGACGGTGTATCCCGTCCTTCTTCTGAATCGTGATCCTCCGCTTCGCGAATGTCGCCTCAACGCCTAGTGCTCGGAGAGCTCCAGCCGCTCTCCGCACCGCTTCCCTCGCCGCTTTCGGGTTCTGGGGCCAGTCCTTGCCGCGACGGGCCGTCTCATCGGTACGGGCGTTGATCTGACTAAGCAGCTCGCCAGCCATCCCATCGAATCCGGTGATCGCCAACTCCATGATGCTAGAAATGAAGATCTCGTTAGCGACGTACACTTGGACGGCTGCCTTCCGATTCTCGATATAGGTGTGCACGAACCTCCCGGCGGGCCATCCAAGTTCAGGCGCCGCTGATTCAATCCAGCGGCAGGCATCGGCCATGCGGGGGACTGCCTCGAGTCGCATCACCGGTTCGTACCGCAACGCCGTGGCAACGCAGTCCAGTAGCGCCGCCAGGATCCGGGGGCGGGCCGTCGCGAACGCTGCCCACAGATCTGCCTCCGCCCGGCGGGCTGTGTCCGGCACGGGTGGGAGATCGAGCAAGAATGCGCGATCACGCAGATCGTCCCGCTCGACGATGTTGTCAATTCCATTGAGGATGATCGGCCTCGCGCCGCTGAAGACAATCTCGTCTTGATCGGTGTAGAGCTGGCGGGTCGAGAACCCGGCCCCCGTCGCGAGGCGGCAGAGGCCGTCCGACTGCGCCGGCCAGAGCTTGGAGATGTTGTCGAAGCCGAGGGCCCAGCTATTCGAGGCAGCGATCGCCAAGTCCCGCGGATCGTGTGGCAGCGTGCGGAGGGGCGCGAGATTCGGATCGATCAGGCTGAGCAGCACCCGGCTCGTAAACGACTTGGCGGCCCCCTGCTCGCCCTGAAAACCGAGAATGACGTGTGGCCCGCTGGGCCGCAGCGAATCGATGAGCCATGCGAGAACCAGGTCGAAGTCATCCTTGTGCACGTTCACGAACGGCTGCAGTTCGTCCGCGGATCCGCCACGCTCCGGGAACGGCAATGCGGTCATGCTCCGGGTGCGGCGAAAGTTCACTGGGGGCGCGCTGACCAACCGCCAGCCGCGGTGGGTCTTCGGATCGGCAGGCAGGACCTCGATCGCCGTCCAGTCCGCATCGCCCAGGTCCACGTAGATGGCCCCGGACCGCGTATCTTCCGCGATTCGCAGAAAGACCGGTTCCTCCGGCCCTGCGAAGAGGGCTTGGGCGTCCAGCATGTCTAGCGCATCCTGAAGCGGCTGAGCACCCGGCGAACCGTGATGCGTGATATAGAATTGTTGCCGAAGCCACGCACGAAACCCGCGTCCTCGGATCGCCAGAGTCTCTAGGTGTTTGTTCGCCATGACTCTGGCGTAGCCCGTGCCGTCCGGCGCATGGAACAGGGGCAGGTCGGTCGCCAGCGCCAGCAACAGGTCGGCCTGCTTCGGTTTGCTCATACAGCTCGCCGTTCGAGCGCGAGCCGAAACGCGGCTAGTTCGCCCCTCAGCCGTCGCAACTCGGCAAGGAGTTCACGGCTCAGGTCGTCGCGTTCGAGATCTCGCCGCGCCGTTGTCCAGCGTGCGAGCACGGCAGTTGCAGTGTCAGACGAAGTCGATACATTATGGGTGCGCATTGAAGTTCTCCGTGTCCGGCGCCCCGTTCTCAGCGGGGCGCCTGTTGTTTCAGGACCCCTTTTCGGTCAGGTGAACGAGCTTTCGTGGTCTGATCGGGGCTTCGCGCGATGCGCATGAGGTCTTCCTCAAGAAACTCCAATCGACCGTCCAACCCCCTTCGCGTCCGAACTCGTCCAGTCACGCCAAGCCGGTACAGGACGTTCTGGGATCGTTGGGCAACCCGACAAGCTTGCACGATTCGCAGCCACTCCATGGGGCCTCCTAGCGCCACTTGACGGCGTCAAAAGTTATTACGAATATTAGCGGACCCAGGAGAGGGAGAGCAAGTGCCCGTGTCATCTCGGACGTATCGTCAAAAGGCGCGGATCGCGCGCCGCGAGAAGTACAAGGGGAATCCGCTGGTGCCACTGAACCATGAGTGCTTGAAGGCCGCCATTGATGCAGATGGTCGGTCCTATGGGGTGATTGCCAAAGCGTTACGAAGACGAAGGTGCGTGTCCTCCAAACAGGCGCTGAACCATTTAGCCCACAGAGGGCGTCGGTGCCGGGCGTCCCTACTCAGGGCGCTAGCGGAGGAACTGAGCGTTGGCGATGACTGGCTCAGCGGACGGCAGACCATACCTGTCCTCACGCCAGTTGCAGGCGGGGATCTCTCCCAGTGGGTGTTCTATCCCCCCCTTCCAGTTGCAAAGTCGGAAGTATCAGCCCCCGGTGGGCCCGCGGATCGACTGCGCATGTCCCGAGCCCCTAGCGCGCTACTCGCCCTGTTGCGGTTCGAGGAGCGCTGTGACGCGGCTATTAGGCGAGACTTACTACCATCGGAGGGCGAGACAGAAGCCGTGCAACGCCGGTACGCAGTTAGCGACCTTGTCAACCCAATCTTCTGGCGTGGCGCGCTTCTCTCTGATTCGGTTGGGGAGAGTCCCGACGATCCCCTCTGGGTCAACGAAGCTTTACCGCTGGCAACGAAATTCTTTGAGTCGATTCTAGAGCCGTGGTTTGAGGGCACACAGACGCTGGATCTTGAGCACCTTCGCGCTCTCAGCCCGTTGCAGTACAATCCGCGTGCTGGAAGTCGGCTTCAACGGGGAAAGCCGAAGCGGAAGAGACTTCGTTCCGGTCGTTAGCTGGGTGCTCAAGGTGTGAAGGAATCTTAGATGAAGGAATCTTGTTTGCAGCGTCTCCGGGCCGCAGCTTACCGGTAATGCCTCCGAACGCTGCGAGCCTTGACCAGCCGCTACCCTAAGACAGAGTCACCGGGGTCGAGATGCGTAACACCACGTTAGCGTCGATTGTGATAGCAGTTGGCTTGCCATTTGGTCTTCGAGGGCAGGTGACCCCGCCGCCACCACGCCCTTCCGTGGCCGAGCTTGCTCGTTCCGTCGTTGTGATCGAGGTCGACCTGCTGAATGGCACTTCCAGCGGCAGCGGTGTGATCGTCGACCCTAACGGTGTGATCGCGACTGCCGCGCACGTCGTTGCGGGTGCAAGAGCAGCAAGGGTGCGCTTCGGGTCCGGCGACGTGCTGAAGGTTGAAGGGCTGATCGATGCTGATCCAGATCTGGACTTCGCCTTGATTCGAGTAGCTGGCTTCCAACTCCCCGCTGCAACGCTCGGCAATTCAGATAGTCTCGTGCTCGGACAGCGCCTGCTAGCGATCGGCGCACCGATCGGACTTGAGGCAACCGTGACCGATGGATTACTGAGCGCCGTCCGCAACGATGGCAACAGAAGGCTGCTTCAGATCTCGATACCAGTCTCCCATGGGAGCAGCGGCGGCCCTGTGTTTGACGAGCAGGGCCGTGTGGTCGGTTTGGTTGTGTCGGGGATACGTCCCGACGTTGCGGAGAACCTCAACTTCGCACTTCCCATCAACTACGTTCGGGGCAAGCTGGCGCTCGCAGCGTCCAAGACGCCTGTTCCACTTGCCCAAAGCGCCATCCAGGTGCCGTCTGCAGCCTCTCTGCCGGGGCAGTCCGGCACGGGTGGAGTGACGGGCCCCGATGCGGTTAACACGGATCTCCACTTGGAGTGGCGGAGTCTGAAAGGCGTGGAAGCGTTTTCCGAGTACAAAGGCGAAAACGGGTTGCGCGAAGTTAGTCTTACCCAATATGAAGTGACTACCGATCCCTTCGGAGCACCCCTCTTAGTTCGCCATCTGACCGCTCGTGTTCGAAAGGTCGCGACGTTCCGGATAGACCGTGTTGCCGATGATGCATTAGTAACGGAGCTGAGCCTCGGACCGGAACCTCGCTTGCATGAGAGGGGCGAACGCACGTCTTACGCTGCTAACTGGCCAGGAGGCGTTGTAGACGTCCTCATCGACGGGCGGCAGTTTTCGTACACACCGTTCAAAGGGCCAACGCAAACGGGGACGGTCCCTCAAGGGACGCTGACGGGCCAACTTGTTAACGGGGCTATCGCCGCATTGCCTGATTCGCTACCCGGTACCGCGTTCATATGGGCGTTCGACCTAACGACTGGACGAGCTGAAGCTGTAAGAGCGGAATTTGGTAGACGCCAGGTCATGAAGGTGCCACTCTTGGGAGGTAGCCAGTCGTGCGGACCGGACGCGATCACGAAGGACACGGCAGTTTCGGTTGTTTGGGTGACGGTCACGCGCGGAACGGCTCACTATCAGACCCCAGTCCTGGCAAGCCGGCCACACGTAAACGTCGACCCGAATGACATCAAGTGCGTGCGGCGTCCTGGCTGGGGGGGGGTGCCTCGCCCTTGATTCTCCTTCCCTAGAAACGAGGAAGGCATGCCGGAGTTGAGAGCTTGGGTTCTCGGGGTGTTCGCCGTGGCCTGCGCCGGAAATCGCGCTTCGCCGCGCCCGCCTGTCGCCACGGTTGAGATCGTGCTCGCCGCAGGCGCCACGAGCGGCACCATCACGTTCGAGCTTGGGCCGAGCGGACGAGATACGACGGTGCGGCTCGTCGCCGATACGCCTTCGGTGTGCCTCCGCTGGGAGAAGCACGCGCCCGCGCTGCTCATTTACCGGACACACCAGCGGCACCCGGACAGCCCGATCCTTCTCGACGCCTACGGGGACGGTACCGCGTGGACAGTCACCATCGGAAATGGCACGGATCGCTACGCGCTCGCCGAACAGCAGTGTTAGCCAACCAACCCACGCCAGGAAACGCCGGAGCCTGGATGGGTCTACTGGCTGACTACATGCGTCGGGCGGGGGCGATTAGTGGTAGTCCCGTCACCCAATTCCCCATTCGTGTTGCGGCCCCAGCAGTAGGCGGTCCCGCTCGCCGTGAGGCCACAGGTATGATATGCACCCGCACTGATCCCGGAGAATGTCAGACCGCCGGCAACCGCCACTGGCACGTTGGAACCCGTTGTGCTGCCATCCCCGAGCTGGCCCGAGTCATTTCGACCCCAGCAGTAGGCGACCCCCGTCCCGGTCAAGCCGCAGGTATGAAAGCCGCCTGTTGTGATGGTGGAGAACGTCAACCCGCCCTTGACGGCCACTGGAGCGGTCGCGTTCACGCTGCCAGCGTCGCCCAGTTGACCGTAGCTATCTGCGCCCCAGCAGTACGCCGCCCCACCAGCCGTGAGGGCACAAGTGTGTTCGGCGTAGTAGAGACCGCCGGGCGCAATTGACGAGAACGTGAGGCTGCCGAGGACTGCCACCGGCGTAGAACTCTTTGTGGTTGAGCCATTGCCGAGTTCCCCAAACTCGTTCCGGCCCCAGCAGTATGCGGCTCCGCTGCTGCTCACGCCGCACACATGATAGCCCCCCACTTGGATCGTTGAGAACGTGAGGCTTCCCAGCACCTGTACGGGCGTCAGGCCGCTCTCGGTCGTCGTTCCATCGCCGAGTTCGCCGAAATAGCCCCAGCCCCAGCAGAAGGCGGACCCGCCCGCCGTGAGACCACAGCTGGTTTGGCCGCCGACGCTGAGAGAGGTCAAGCCTAACGCGCTGAACTTGAATGGAACCGGCGAATTCCGTGTAGCCTGGGAACTATCCCCGAGCTGTCCGTACGCGTCGTATCCCCAACAGTGGATGCCGCCCCCGGCCGTCCGCCCGCAATTGTAGTAACCGCCTGCCTCAAGAAAAGCGAAGGTCAGCCCACCGCTCACCGTCACTGGGACGGGGCTGCCAACAAAAGTGGAGTTTCCCAACTCGCCGTAGGTATTCGCACCCCAGCAGTAGGCGACGCCCGCACTTGTGAGGGCACACGTGTGCGATTCGTCGCCCTGGCCGCCGTGCGCGCTGATCGTCACCAGTGGGCCAAGCGGGTTGCTTGCTTGCGCCTGGAAGGTCTGACCTGCGATACCGGATACAGATGCAGTCGCAGTTTGAGTGCCACCCCCACTCCCCAGCGTCCATTGGGCCGCGGCCAGGCCGGCCGAGTTCGTGACCGTGTTCACGGGGCTGATTGATCCACCCCCACTTGAGACCGTCCACGTGACGGTTACCCCCGCCACGTTGATCCCGTCTCGATCCGTAACACGTACGACCAGGGAATCGGAAAGGACGGTCCCCACCACACCCCGCTGAGTGTTCCCACTCACGATCGTGAGAGAACTGGGCGTGCTCGGTGCTGTCGTGGTCGCATTGAAGGTGACCGGAGGGTGCCCACTCAGCCCCGCCGTAGCATTCTGGACGCCGACCGCCGGCCCGAGCGTCCACGCAGCCCTCGCTACTCCCGCGAGGTTGGACGGACTGGTGGCAGGACTCACGCTTCCACCACCGTTACTGGCATTCCACATCACCGTCGCGCCGGGCGTGACATTCCCGTACTGATCGGTCACCTTCACAGACAGGGGCTCGGGAAGGACTGATCCACTGACACTGATCTGGCCATCTCCCCCGATCTTCGCAACGGTTGTGGGAGCATCGGGCAGGCCGACCGCTCTAAACACTCCGAAGGCCAAGGGGACGCCAGTCGCATCGAGCGCACGAACCTGGACCCGCTGCGTGTCGCCAGCCACTGTACCAAGAGTCCAGCGCTCGCCTGCCTCACCATCTGCGTTCGTCACCGCTGCGCCGGCGAACACGGAACCGCCACCGGTGATGACCCGGAAATTGACTGCCTGGCCGGGTATACGAGTTCCAGCGGTATCCAACACGCGTACAAGGAGCACCCGGGGGAGTTCGCGTCCGACCGTGTCCGTCTGCTGATCCCCGGTCACAAGGAGCACGAACGCGGGCACACCCGGCTTCGGAGCCGGCTTCGTTGACTCGCTGCAGGCAGCGAGCGCAGCCAGAACGATGGCAAGGCAGGATCGGGTATTCATGGCGAACCTCGCAGGCTTGCAGTCGGCTTGGCCTTGAGACCAGCGGCGAAATCTGCAACGGTGCTGCTGCACTACCCGCTGATGGGAACCAGGCCTCGGGAACCCCCTACCTCAACTTGACGGCTAGCGGCTAAGAAGGCGAGTACCGCAAAGAGGAAGTGTGAGGACGGCTTCATGGATACAACTCGCATGAATGAAGACCCGCCGCGTTAGCCCAATTGATAAGGCATGTGCTACACAGTCCAGCTGCCCCAAGGAGCGTGAAGCGTTTCTTGAAGACTGGATGAGCAGGTGTTGCAGCGTGTAGGTCTGGTTTCGCCTAATTCGTCAGTTCGTGTGCCACGCGGTTACCCAGGTTGGGGAGTCGGCCCCATCACTTCCCAAATGTCCAAATGTGCTGCGGATGTAAGAGCGCCTACCGCGCCGTGCTGGCCCCGCGGCCTGGGGGGTTGCCCCCTCTCTCGCGAGGAGTGAAGGGTGGCCGGCTACGTTGGCAGAACGGATCCCGACCAGGCTCGCACCTCGCGACCTCGGTGCACTCCGGCGGCCACAAGGTCAGAATGCCGCAGGCAAGCCCGCCCAAGGCCCGCCCAAGGCAGACGCCCAACCATCTCCGAGGTTGCCGGCTCGCCTCCGTTCGCCCCGACCGAGCAGATGTAGCACTCTGGATTGCGGTCACAGAGATCTTCAGATGCTGAAAGAAGTTGCACCTATTGGTACAGTTGATGCGCCGCCGGTCTGGCACCCCCTTCTGCGGCGAGGATCTCGGAATCGAGGTTGGCGGTGTCCTCGGTGGCCCAGAACGTGATCTCGTCGGCCAGCACGTTGTGCCCGCCTTTCCTACCGGAAGGCCCGGGAGTGCCTGCCAGCCCACGCCAGCAGAGCCGCCAGGAACACCGACGAAGCTTGTCGGCACGGCCTAGGGCACGGACAAGGGACAGCGCCACGCAACGTCCTATGCCCCCGACGCTTACCGCTCGGCGCGGGATAGCGCACCCCGCACCGTGTCGCGCCCGACACGACGCCTTTCCGCCAGCGCAGGCTCGTGTGCCTTAGCGCCCCACGGTACCGCAGAAGCACCCTGACCGAGGAGTGAAACGAGATGCATATTGCGCCTGTTGCTAACCGGTTCACCGTCACTCTTGTGTGGGTGGAGGCGATATGAAACGTCTCATCTCCTGGGTGTTACCTGTTGTCTGCGTCAGCGCGCTCCTGCCGGGCTGCGGTCTGATTGTGGGCGGCGGGACTCGTCAAACCGTTGTGGTCCAAGCGAGTCCGGAAGGGGCCAAAGTCACGACGACTCCTCCAACCGGAGACTATACGGCACCCACAACTCTCAACTTGGAACGGAAGAACAGCTACATACTGAACTTCACGAAGGACGGGTACTCGCCAGCGACATTTCAGCTTGCGAGCCACGTCCGGGGCGGAATCGTGATTGCCGATGTGCTCCTGACCGGTCTGATTGGCGTGATCATCGATGCCGCCACGGGTGCTTGGTCGAAGCTCTCCCCGGAGGCTGCGACGGTCAGCCTCACGAAGATCGCTGCCGTTTCCGGCCCCGACACGATTACGGTCGGAATCAGGATGAGGCGCACAGGCGAGGCGAATCTCGTCGAGGTGCAGTCGAGCGAGCCTGGCGTACTGTTTCATGTAGAGCCGATAAGACATTGAGCGGCTCTCCAACGCAGTGATCGGGGGCGCGGTCGCCGGATCGCGCCCCCTTTCTTTGGTCACGCTTCTACGCCTTGAAACCTGAAGCCCCGCAACGGGAGTGGGTCCGGGTGCCGGACTACTCGGGGAGGGCAGGCGCGTGTGCCCTAGCCGTCCCTTACAGGGTGCGCAGGGTGCACGGAATGCACAGGGCCGGGTGGGGGCCCGGCTCGTTGTGCCTTGATTCTGTGCATGTTGCGCAGCGTGTATCTTGGTGTTCGCTATCCGGTGGGGTTCGATTCCCCGCGCCTCCATCAACGAAACAGGGAAGAGGGAAGAACGAAGAGGGAAGAGGGACGGGGAAGGGGGAAGGGGGAAGAGCCCCGTCCCCCTTCTTTCATGTGGGTGGTTCATGGAATGTCTGGAAAAGTCCAACGATCAGTGGCGGGCGGCGTTGATCGAGCGCAGCAGGGCCCGGGATGGGACGAAGGTCCGCGGGACCGCACCCACCATGGGACGCGCGATGGTCGAAGCGACCGCCGCCGATGCCGGTACAGCCGGCATTCGGAAGGCAGGGGCCGTGGTTCGCGGGGGGCCCGCCATGCTGCTCGGCGCGACCATTGCCGAACGGGTTCGGGCGCTGCGCGGCAACATCGACTGAGCGGCTGCTGACACCGCGACCGGCTCAGCCGGCTCGGGTTGCTCCGCAGTCAGCCGGGCGTGACTCGGCGCCGTGGGTTGTACCACGACGATCTGCGGTCGAGGACGGGGCGGGGGAGGCACCAATCGCCGGGACGCGGGCCGCAACCGCATGGGGAGCGTGATCGCCGGCGGCGGTGGCGGAGGCTTGGGCGGCGTCGGTCGGGCGACGCGCCGGAACGGCACGAAGAACAGCTCGTAGACCGGATACAGCACGGTGTTCGACTCGTAGGTCGAGTTGTCCGTGTAGGTGTTCGTGACGCGGTTGTCCTGCACGCCGCAGAAGGAATCGACCAGGTTCGCGCCGGAGCAGTCGACCACGGAGGAATTGTCGGCGGCTGCGTAGCTGTGGTCGATGGCCACCGCTCCGCTACCGGAGGCGCTCGATCCGTTGGATGTGGAGCGCGCGTGCCGGGCCGTGAGACAGCTGAAGCAGACGGTGTCGGAGGCGGTGCGGCTCGCCAGCGTCCCCGGCGTGCCGTACGCGGTCACGTCGTAGTCGTAGGGCTGGCCGTCCGCCACGCGGTCGGCGATGTCCAGGAGCGCGGCGAATGCGTTGCCGGCGGTGGGCTGCAGCAACAAGGCTTGCTCGTAATCCCACCGATTGGCGTGGCGCAGCGGATCGAACCGGAGTGGATGTGGGGAGCGGGCGGCGAGCAACGTCCCGCGGCCGCGGGTTTCGATCCGGAACGTGGCGCCGTCGTCCGAGCCGGTGACTTCGAGCGGTGCTTCGGCCGGTACAACCGATTGGTCGCCGGGCGCGACCGGAAACAAGACGCGAATGCGCCCTAAGGCATCGGTGTGGAGCACCACGAGGTAACCCGGCTCGCGCAGCTTGACGTAGACGCGGGCGCCCGCGCCCACCTGGTACAGGGTGTCCGAGACCCAGATGCGCACACCGGGGTCGCCGGCGGGCCGGTGCCCGGTAGGCGATTGAGCGGCGGTCTGGGCGAGGAGCCCGAGCGCGACAGCGGTATGAAGGAGCATGAGGGCGGCTTGCTCACTCTACCCCCTGGCACGTGGAAGGGTCAAGGTCCGGAGGGTTGCAGGGTCCGCGTCCGGCTCCATATTTCGCACGCCGCTATCTCCTGGTTCGACATCCGCACGACTCGATTGGAGGCAGTCAGATGGGCGCTGTCATGGATCTGTTCCGGGTGCTGTTCGAGCCGACCGCCGTGTTCGAGCGGGTGCGAGAGCGGCCACGCTTCCTGATGCCCGCCATCGGGTTGTCCATCATCGTCATCATCATCACGTATTTCATGACGCCGTTCACCCAGGCCGCCATGGCGACCCGTATGGCCCAGATGGCTCAACAAAACCCTGACGCTGCCGCCCAGGCGGCGAAGTTCCAGTCGTTTGGCATTGCGTTCGTACCGATCGGGGTGTTCATCGGTCTCCTGATCGGCGGCGGCCTGCTGTGGTTGCTGGTGATGCTCCTGGCCGGCGGCGATGCCAAGTTCAAGACGCTGCTGAACGTCGCGGCGTACACGGCGTTGCCATCGATCTTGCTTCAGGTCGCGGCGCTGCTGGTCTTGAAGATGAAGGGAGTCGAGGCGGTCGCCTCGATGGAGGATCTGCGTCCGCCCCTGGGCCTGAACCTGTTGGTGCCGAACACGTCGGGGTTTACGGGCGCGATCCTGGCGGGGATCAACCCGTTCACTATCTGGGGGATGGTGCTCACGGCGATCGGCATCCAGGTCACCCACAAGACCAGCAAGGGCGGCGCCTATACGGTGGCGATCGTCGCGATGGTGTTCGGCGTGCTGATTGGGGCGCTGTTCGCCGGGTTGGGGAGCCGCGGCGCCAGCTGAGCGGGTCGGGATTAGTTTTGGCCCCGTTGATCACGCCCGCTCAATCGATACGCTGCGCGGCCGCGACGACGCCGCGCTCGTCGACCGTTGCGAGCAGGATCCCGCCCACGACGAAAAACGCGATCACCGTCGCCACCCCCGCGCGCTGGGAATCGAACGCCTGGGCCACGGAGCCCAGCAGCAGCGGGCCGAGGAATGCCGTCGCCTTCCCTGAAAAGGCGAAGAACCCGAAGAACTCGGCCTGGTGCCGCTCCGGCACGAAGCGGCCCATGAGCGAGCGGCTGGCCGATTGGTTGGGTCCGACGAAGACGCCGATCAGCAGCCCCGCGATCCAGAACCAGAGCCGCGTCGGCGCCCACACGGCGAGGAGCGTCGCCAGGCTCAGCGCGACGAGCGTGACGAGGATCGTCTTCTTGCCGCCGATCCTGTCGTCCACGAGTCCGAAGGCGACGGCGCCCAGGCCCGCCGTGACGTTGAGCGCCACGCCGAACAGGATGACCTCCGAGAGGCTCATGCCGAACGTCCCGGCGGCGTAGATCCCGCCGAAGGCGAAGACCGTGACCAGGCCGTCGTTGAATACCAGCCGGGCGACCAAGAATCTCACGATCTCGCCGTAACCGCGGAGGGCGCGCATCGTCTGGGCCAGCTCCCGCAGCGCGGCGCGCGGATCCATCCGTACCCCGGCGAGTCGCCGCTCGGGCACGAACAGAAACAACGGGATCGAGAAAACCAGGAACCACACCGCCACGAGGAAGTTCGTCGCCCGAACGTTGAACCCCTCCGCGGTGGACAGTCCGAACCACGGCACCTCGGGGCGGACGAATCCCACCAGGGCGAGTCCCATGCACACCAGGCCGCCGGCGTACCCGAGCCCCCACCCGTAGCCGGACACGCGGCCGATCCGCTCGGGCGAGGCGATTGTGGGAAGGAACGCGTTGTAGAAAACGTTACCCGTCTCGAACGAAATGTCGGCGATGACGAACAGCGTCAACGCCACGAGCCCCGCGTGCGCCATGCCGGGCGGGACGAAGCCCAGCAGGGTGGTGGCGCCGATGCACAGCGCCGTGGCCACGGCGAGGAACCGTTTGCGCGCTCCCGCCCGGTCGGCGGCCGCGCCGAGAATGGGCGACAGCAGCGCCGTCAGCAGCGCGCTCACGGCCACCGCGCGGGACCACCAGGCCGTGCCCGTGACCTCGTCGGGAGCCATGGCTTTGGTGAAATAGGTCGAGTAGATGAAGGTGACGACCAGCGTGGTGAAGGCCGAGTTCGCCCAGTCGTAGAGGGCCCAGGGCCACACCACTTTGGGGAGGTCGCGGGCCGGAACGGCCGATGCGGCAGGCATCACGCGGCACCTCGTGCGGCGAAGTTCTGATACAGCGCGTTCAGCCGGACGCCCAGGTCGCGCTGGGCGGTACGCAGGGCGTCTACCAGCTCCCGGCGCGAGCGGAGCAGGAGGAAGCGTTGCACGTCACTACCCGCACCGCGCCAACGCTCGCGAATGACGAGGCCCGCCATCCCGAGAGCGGGCGCCCCGACCAGCAGGCCAAGCCCCGACCAGGCGTTGAAGGTGGCGGCGCCGATGACGCTGAGCGCCACCACCCAGACGGCGTAGAGCGCGATCCCAACAAGGAGCTTGTATGTGGAGCGCTGGTCGGTCGGGCGCCGCATCCGGTCGACCACGAAGCCGGTGAGGTGGTACGGCACCCAGAAGAGTACGAGCCCGGCGATCGCCACGGCCGCGGCGAGCGGCATGACGAGCGGTACGCGCCGGGCTGCCCATCCCGCGCCGCGGCCGAGCCCGATGTTGGCTACGAGGTCCGTGGGCCGGAGCCCGAGCCGGCGCAGGCGGCGGCGGTGGGCCTCGACGTCTCGGGCGAGGCCGGTGCCGGCAGGGTCTTGGCTCTGCCGCACCGCGGCGAGGATGCGCGTGGTCGCGCCCAGACGGGACACCCGCTCACCTGGATCGGGGGGGACGCCTCGCTCGGCCTCCCAGATGCGCATCGCGCAGTCGACCAAGGGCTGGTCCTCCCAGCGTTCCAGGTTCACCGTGAGTTGGCGCAGTGCTTCGGCGATCCGGCCGGTGAGGACACGCACCGCTCCGTCGTCATTCGCTCCCAGTGGCGCCAGGTCGTCCCACGGCACGGGTTGCCCAACCAGCACCAACGCGTCAGAGCGAAACACGTCCTTCTGCCGGAACACGAGGCCTACCGGCACGACCGGGAACGGCCGCCCGGTCAGGGCGTGCGCGCCGAGCACGATGCGCGCGGCGCCGGTTCGGAGCGGGGCCAAAGCGGGCTCGTCGTGGCTCAAGCCCTCGGGAAAGATGCCGACGGCGGCGCCGCCGGCCAGCGCTGCGTGCACCGCGCGGAACATCTCCTCGTTTCGATCCATTTGGGCCGGATCGTCGGCACGGCGGTAGACGGGGATCGCGCCCGCGCCGCGCACCAACCATCCGACCTTGGGGTCGACGAACAGTGGCGCTTTGGCGAGGAACCGCACCGGCCTGCGGGCCGCCGCTACGACCAGCAGGGGATCGAGGAGGGAATTGGGGTGATTGGCGACGAGCAGCACCGGACCGGCGTGCGCCACCCGCTCGCCGCGATAGCTGATGCGGTAGTAGATGAACGCGGCGACGCGGGAAACCCAGGGGAACAACGGCAGGAGCCACATGGGACCGGACCGATTGGCTACACCGTCGCCCTGGTCCGGTCGATCACGCCCGCCTCCTCGAGCGCCGCCTGGGCCGCGGCGAGACGGGCGATCGCCACGCGGAACGGGGAACACGAGACGTAATGGAGTCCGGCGCGGTGGCAGAACTTCACCGACGCCGGCTCTCCCCCGTGCTCGCCGCAGATGCCCACCTTCAGGTCGCTGCGCGCCCCACGGCCCAGCTTCACCGCGAGTTCGATCAGCCTCCCGACGCCCTCCTGGTCCAGCACCTGGAACGGATCGTCCTTCAGGATCCCGGATTCGACGTAGAACGGCAGGAATCTCCCGGCATCGTCGCGTGACAGACCGAACGTGGTCTGGGTGAGGTCGTTGGTGCCGAAGGAGAAGAACTCCGCCTCCTTGGCGATCTCGTCGGCGGTGAGGGCGGCCCGGGGCAGCTCGATCATGGTCCCGACGAGGTAGGGCACGGCGCGGCCCTGGGCGTGGAACACCTCCTGCGCCACGCGACGCACGATCTGCGCCTGGCGCCGCAGCTCCTCCGCCACGGCGACGAGCGGGATCATCACCTCCACCAGGACCGTCTTGCCGCGGGCCACGACGTGGCAAGCGGCCTCGAAAATCGCGCGCGCCTGCATCTCCGTGATCTCGGGATAGGTGATGCCCAGCCGGCAGCCGCGGTGGCCGAGCATCGGGTTGACCTCCACCAGGCCGTCCACGAGGCTCTTCAGCCGGGCCAGTGGGAGCTTCATCGCTTTGGCGAGCGCCGCGAGCTCCTCCTTGCTGTGCGGCAGGAATTCGTGTAGCGGCGGGTCCAGCAGGCGAATCGTCACCGGGTAGCCCGCCATCGCCGCGAAAATTCCTTCGAAATCCGCGCGCTGCATCGGCAGCAGCTTGGCGAGCGCCTTGCGCCGGCCCGCTTCATCCGGGGCCACGATCATCTCCCGCATGGCGGTGATGCGGTCGCCCTCGAAAAACATGTGCTCCGTGCGGCACAGCCCGATCCCTTCCGCGCCGAAGCCACGGGCCCGCTTGGCGTCCGCCGGCGTGTCGGCGTTGGTGCGCACCCGCAAGCGGCGCCGGGCGTCGGCCCAGCGCATCAGGCGCTCGTAGTGCGCCCCGATCTTTGGTTGTACCAGCCTGGCGGCGCCGAGGATCACGCGACCGGTGGTGCCGTCGATCGTGAGTACTTGGCCGCGCTTGACGACGCGGCCGTTGGCGCGGAACCGGCCGGACTCGGGCTCGACGTCGATCTCCTTGGCGCCCACGACACAGGTCTTCCCCATGCCGCGCGCCACGATCGCCGCGTGGCTGGTCATGCCGCCGCGCGCGGTCAGGACGGCCTGAGCGGCGACGATGCCGTGGAAGTCTTCCGGGTTGGTTTCGGGCCGCACGAGGATCACCTTGCGACCCTGCTTCGCCAAGGCTTCGGCTTCGTCAGCGTCGAACACGACCTCCCCGATGGCCGCGCCGGGTGAGGCGGGCAAGCCTTTCGCGATGACGGTCACGCTGGCACGGGGATCCACCATGGGGTGGAACACCTGATCCAGGTCCTGCGGCGGGACCCGTTGCACCGCCTCGTCCTGTGAAATGCTCCCCTCATCGACCATCTCGACGGCGATACGGACCGCGGCCAGCCCCGTCCGCTGGGCGCGCCGGGTCTGGAGCATGTACAGCGTGCCGCGCTCGAACGTGAATTCGATGTCCTGAACGTCGTGGAAGTGCTGTTCCAGTTTCTCGGCGAGTCCGGCGAGATCGCGGTAGATCTTGGCGAACTTGCCGCGCTTCAGCTTCGCGATAGACTCGGGTGTACGCGCGCCGGAAACCACGTCCTCGCCCTGGGCATTGGTGAGAAAATCGCCGTTCAGCACCCGTTCGCCGGTGCGGCAGTCCCGCGTGAAGGCCACGCCCGTCCCGCAATCCTCGCCCATGTTGCCGTATACCATGGCCATGATGTTGACCGCCGTGCCCAGGTCGTCGGGAATGCCGTGCACGCGGCGATAGTCGATCGCGCGGCGGGTACGCCAGCTCTTGAACACCGCCTCGATCGCGCCCCACAGCTGGGCCTGGGGATCATCGGGGAAGGGAACGCCGGACCGCGCCTGGACGATCGCCTTGTACTCGCGCACCAGCGCCTCCAGATCCTCGGCGGGGAGGTCGATGTCCCGCGCGGCCTTGCGGCGGCGCTTCAGCTCGTTCAGCACTTCGTCGAACGGGCCCCTGCCGAGGTCGAACACCACGTCGCCGTACATCTGCACGAAGCGGCGGTAGGAGTCGTAGGCGAACCGGGGATTGCCGGAGCCGGCGATGAGTCCTTGGACGGTGTCGTCGTTCAGCCCCAGGTTCAGAATCGTCTCCATCATGCCCGGCATCGAAACGGCCGAGCCGGATCGGACCGAGACCAGCAACGGGCGAGCCGGGTCGCCGAGTTTCCGCTCGGTGGCCTGCTCCAGCTGTTTCAGATGCCGCTGGATCTCTTCCCGCAGCGCGGGCGGGAAACTGCCATCTTCGAGGTAGCGCAGGCAGAGCTTGGCCGAGATGGTGAAGCCTGGCGGTACGGGGAGGCCGAGGTTCGCCATTTCGGCGAGCCCCGCACCCTTGCCGCCCAGCACGTCCCGCATGGCGGCCGAGCCATCGGCCCGGCCCGGGCCGAAGAAGTAGACGAACCGCTCGAGCGACGGCATGAGAAGGGCTCGGGAGTTGAGGGTTAGACGGTGACCGGCGCCAGCGGGACGGCGCGCCGGGTCGCATGGTGGTCGTCCGGGATCGTCGTCGGATACTCGCCGGAGAAGCATGCGTGGCAGAAGACAGCGGGATCGCCGCCGGCGGCCCGCAGCATGCCGGCCAGCGAGAGATAGCCGAGGGTGTCGACTCCCAGGTGGTGACGAATGTCGTCCACCGAATGGCTGGAAGCGATCAGCTCGGCCTTGGTCGGTGTGTCGATGCCGTAGTAACAGGGTCCGGTGATCGGCGGTGAGGCGACCCGGAAATGCACTTCGCGCGCGCCCGCGGCCCGGATCATCTGGACCAGGCCTTTGCTGGTGGTGCCGCGAACCAGCGAGTCGTCCACGACGACGACCTGTTTCCCTTCCACCACTTCCCGCACCGGATTGAACTTGATCTTGACCTTGGCGGTGCGGCCGGCCTGAGTCGGATTGATGAACGTGCGTCCGACGTAGTGGTTGCGGATCAGCCCATGCTCGAGCTTGATGCCGCTTTCCTCGGCAAACCCGAGCGCCATGGCGTTCGAGGAATCGGGGACGGAGAACACGCAGTCGCTGCCCGGGACGGGATGCTCGCGCGCCAGCTCGCGTCCCAGCGCGCGGCGCACCCGATCGACGGAGCGACCGAAGACGGTGCTGTCGGGGCGCGAGAAGTACACCAGCTCGAAAATGCAGCGGCGGTGCTGCTTGGACGCCAGCGGCGGCAGGCGATCGACGTCGCCGCCCTGCAGCCGCAGGAACTCGCCCGGCTCGAGCTCCCGCACGGCCGTGGCGCCCACGAGGTCGAACGCGCAGGTCTCGCTTGCGACCACGTACCCGGGGCCGAGCCGTCCGAGCCAGAGCGGCCGGAAGCCGCGCGGATCGACGATGGCATACAGCGTCCGCCCGATGGTGAGGACCAGCGAATACGCGCCTTCGACCCGCTCCAACGCGTCGAGCAGTTGATCCTCGGGCTCGCGGGCCTCGGATCGCGCGATCAAGTGGATCAGAACCTCGCTGTCGGAGGACGTCTGAAAGATCGAACCCTTGTCCACGAGATCGGCGCGCAGCGTGGCGGCATTGGTCAGATTGCCGTTGTGCCCGAGAGCGAGCGGTCCCTCGCGATAGCGGGCGAGAATCGGCTGCGCGTTCGCGAGCACGGAGCTGCCGGCCGTGGAATAGCGGGTATGACCGATGGCGACGTCACCGGGCAACCCGGTGAGGACCGATTCCGTGAAAATGTCGGAGACGAGACCCATGCCGCGGTGCGAACGCGCGACCCCTTCGCCGTCGATGGCGACCGCGCCAGCGGATTCCTGGCCGCGGTGCTGCAGGCTATAGAGGCCGAGGTAGGCTACCCGCGCGGCGTCGGGAACGCCGGAGACGCCGATGATGCCGCACATAGGACGGTCAGTCCCCCATTCGCCGAGGGATGGCGCCGAAATATAGCTGGCGCAGTCGGCCGACGGGCTGCTCGATGGCGCCGTTCCGCGTGCGAATCCGCAGCGTGCCGTCCGGATCTCCGATGGCGCCCGCCGGGAAAGCCGGCACTCCATGCTCCGCGGCGAGGGTGGCGATCGCGATCGCATGCTCGGAGGCGCAGGTGACCACCGCCCGGCCGTGCGATTCGCTGAACAAGAGCTCCGCTGCGCCCAGCGTCTGACCGTAAGCACGCAGATCGACGTCGAGGCCGACCCCCGCTTCCTGATACGGCCCGCCCATGGCGACCTCCGCGAGCGCCACCCCCAGACCACCATCTGCGCAATCGTGCGCAGAGCGCAGCAGGCCCTGCCGCGCGGCGGCGACCAGCACGTCGACCAGACGGCGCTCGATGTCGAGGTCGACGCGCGGCGGCTCGCCCCCGGTGCACGCGAACACCGCTTCCCAGTACGCGGAGCCACCCAGCTCGGCGCGCGTCTCACCCAGGACGAAGACACGGTCTCCGGAGGTCCGTGCGTGACTCGGGACGGCGTGATCCACGCGCTCGAGCAGACCGACCATGCCGATGACCGGGGTGGGGTCGACGGCGCCGGTTGGGCTCTCGTTGTAAAACGAGACGTTTCCTCCCGTGACCGGCGTGCCGAACGCGCGGCAGGCGTCGGCGATTCCCCGGCACGCCTCGCGGAACTGGAAATAGACAGCCGGGCGCTCGGGGTTGCCGAAATTGAGGCAGTCGGTGACGCCCAACGGCTGTGCTCCGGTGCAGGCGACGTTGCGCGCGGCCTCCGCGACCGCCGCCTTGCCGCCCTCGTAGGGGCGCAACCGGACGTAGCGCGCATTGCAGGCCGTGGTGAGGGCGAGCCCGAAGTCCGTGTGGCGGACCCGGAGCACGCCGGCATCACCGCCGGGGCCGTGCACCGTGCCGGCCTGGACGGTGGAATCGTATTGCTCGAACACCCAGCGTTTGGAGGCGAGGGGCGGGTGATCGAGCAAGCGGAGCAGGCTTTCGGTCGGGTCGGGGAGCGGGGAGCGGGGAGCGGGATGCTCCGAGCGCAGGCGGGCGACCGCCTCGTCTTCTCTCGCTTCGGGATAGTAGACCGGGCAATCCTCGACAAGCTGGCGGCCGGGGATTTCCACCACCACCTGGTCACCCCAGGTGCAGCGGTACATCCCGTCGTCGGTCACGCGCCCGATCGGCGTGGCCGTCAGCTCCCACTTGACGGCGATCTGCTGGACCTGGGCCACGCGATCGTGTTTGGCCACGACGAGCATGCGCTCCTGCGACTCGGAGAGCAGGATCTCGTAGGGCGTCATGCCGGGCTCGCGCGTGGGGACGAGTGACAGGTCGATCTCCACGCCCACGCCGCCGCGCGCCGCCATCTCCGCGGAGGAGGAGGTCAGCCCGGCCGCGCCCATGTCCTGGATCGCGACGATGTGCCCCGAGGCGATCAGCTCGAGGCTGGCTTCGAGCAGCAGCTTCTCGGTGAAGGGATCGCCGACCTGCACCTGGGGGCGGCGTCGCTCGCTCGCTTGGGACAGCTCCTCGGACGCGAACGACGCCCCATGGATGCCGTCGCGCCCGGTACTGGCGCCGACCGCGAGCAGCACGTTGCCGACGCCGTGCGCGGCGGCGGTGATCAGGTCCGTTTCTCGCAGGATGCCGACGCACATCGCGTTGACCAGCGGATTGCCCGAGTAGCCCGGCGCGAAGTCGACTTCGCCGCCCAGGGTGGGCACGCCGACGCAGTTTCCGTAATCGCCGATGCCGCGTACGACGCCCGCGAACAGGTAACGGTTGCGCGCCTCGTCCAGGGGCCCGAACCGGAGGCTGTTGAGCAGGGCGACCGGCCGCGCGCCCATGGTGAACACGTCGCGCAGGATCCCGCCCGCGCCCGTGGCCGCGCCTTGATAGGGCTCCACGGCCGACGGATGGTTGTGCGATTCGATCTTGAACGCGACGGCCCATCCGTCGGGCAGCCGGAGCACGCCGGCGTTCTCCCCGGGGCCTTGGACCACCTGCGGCCCCTCGGTCGGGAAGGCCTTCAGTATCGGGCGGGAGTGCTTGTAGGAGCAGTGTTCGCTCCACAGTGCCGAGAAGATCCCGAGCTCGGCGAACGTGGGCGCGCGACCGAGCAACGCCTCGATGCGGGCGTACTCGCCGTCGGTGAGGTTGTGCTCGCGGATCACCGCCGGCGTAATCGGCGGATCGCCGGGAAAGGGGCCGGGGGGGGGGCCCCGACTCACGTGTCGGAAGCCCGCGCGCCCGACACACCCTTCATCACGGCCCGGAACACCCGGCCGAGGACGTTCGGCTGTGGACTCTTCAACACGGCTTCCGCCTCGCCCGCGTCGAACCAGATGCCGTGGCAATGGGTGCACTGGTCGATCTGGATCCCGTCCCAGTCGCCCGTGATGAGATCGTACCCGCACTTGGGGCATTTCATGTAGTGCGATTTGCGCTCGGCATCCGCGGCGCCTTGCTGCAGCGTTTCGCGCTGCTGACGCAGCAGCTCCGCGTCGCGCTTGGCGAAGTACTCCTCTTCGTTACGGCTGGTTCCGTTGGACATGGGCTCAGGGCTCACTGGAGCGTGGGCATGGGGATGCGTCCCGGCGGCGACGACGATTGACCGCTATAGCCGTGGCCGGCCCAGCGGATGATCGCGTCGACGACCTGGCCGTCCTGGAGAATCACCACGTCGTCGGTGCCGCAGCTGCGCTCGCAGCCGTTGGGGTAGTGGAGGTAGGTGAAACTGCCGGCGTGGCGCACCGCCGAGGGGGGACCCCACAGCGACACGACGTCGTTCTCGCCCATTCCGGGCGCGACCGTCCCGGTATCGGGGGAATTGTATGGCTCGTCGTGGAGGACCGGCGTCACTGCGGCCGCCGGCCGGGTTGCTGGAGGTGGTGTGACCGGTGGCGGTTGCACGCCGGCGGGCGGCGCGGGGGTCGCCGGTTTCTTGGTGGTGTCCTGCGTCGCCGTTTGTGTCGCGGGCGTCCGGTTGCGGTTTCTCCGCTTGTCCAGCGCCTCCTTGATCCTAGCACAACCCAGGGTGGTGCCCGCCAACAGCGCGCACATCACCAGCATGCTGCGTCGCATGAGCCGCCTCCAGGGAGAGAAAGACCCGAGCGCCGTCCGTGCCACCGACGACCGACGCGGTGCGCCGCTCGGGGTGCGGCATGATTCCGGCTACGTTACGGCCCGCGCTGCAAATGCCCGCGATGTCGCGCGTCGAGCCATTGGGATTGTCGCCGACGTAGCGCCACACCACCCGGCCCTCGGCTTCGAGCTCCGCGGCCGTGCGCTCGTCCGCAACATAACGCCCGTCGCCGTGGGCGACCGGGAGCACCAGCTCTTCGCCGCGCCGGTACAAGTGCGTGCACGGCGTGTCCGTGGCTTCGACGCGCACCCGCACCGGCCGGGACAGGAAGCGCAGTCTCGCATTGCGCATCAAGGCTCCGGGCAACAGGCCCGCTTCGCACAGGATCTGAAATCCGTTGCAGATGCCCAGCACGGTGCCACCGGCGCGGGCATGTGACGTCACGGCGTCCATGACGGGCGAGAATCGCGCGATCGCTCCGGAGCGGAGATAGTCGCCGTAACTGAATCCCCCCGGGAGAATCACGACGTCCGGCTGTTTCAGGGCGGTGTCCCGGTGCCAGACGTAGTACGCGTCCGCTCCAGCCGCGCGGGCGGCGTCGAGAGTGTCGGCGTCGCAATTCGATCCGGGAAACACGACGACCGCCACGCGGCGCATCAGGCCGCCCCCACCAGCAGCTCGTAATCCTCGGTCACCGGGTTGGCGAGCAGGCGGTCGCACATGGCCCGCGCGCGCGTGGTCGCGGCATCGGGCGTGGGGGCGTCCAGCTGCAGGACGAGATGCTTGCCCACCCGCACCTCGCCGACTTCGGCGAACCCCAGCGCGTGCAGGGCATGATTCACGGCCTGGCCCTGCGGGTCGAGGAGCGCGGCCCGCGGCATGACCCGGATCTCGACGCGGTAGGCGGCCATCACGGGCGCCCGCGCGGGGAGATGCCGCGCGAGCGAGGCCCGTGGGCATCGCCGACCCGGTTGGCGTCGTCGTCCGTCAGCTCGATCGGACCCGCCACATCCGTTTCGTCGGTCGTGTCCCCGCCCTCGAAGAAGCCCAGAATGCCCGCGCGTGCCACCCCGTAGGTCATGTAGGCGATCCCCAGGGGAAAGAAGAACACGTCGTGCTGCCAGATCCCGAAGAAGAGGATAAGCAGGAGGATCGCGAGTCCCAAGAGGCCCTTGAAACTGCGCAGGCTCGCCCGCGGCAGGGTGGCATAGCGCACGTTGCTCACCATCAGGATGGTGCAAGCGATCATCAGGAAACTGAGGGGGAACCAGGAGAGCCCGTGCAGGGCGTCGTACAGGTCGGTTTGGGTGAATGGGTAGTAGGTCGCCAGCGTCATGCCGGCGGCCGGGGAGGGAAGCCCGATGAAGTATTCCTTCTCGCGCCCGACCTGGGTGACGTTGAAGCGGGCGAGCCGGATCGCGGCCCCCATCACGTAGAAGTAGCAAAAGATCCACGCGACGGCGCCGGCGGTGACGAAATGGAGCTCGTACATGAGATACGCCGGGGCGACGCCGAAGCTGACCACGTCGACCAGGCTGTCGAGCTCGGCGCCGAACCGGGTGCCCGTATTCGACAGGCGCGCAACCCGTCCGTCCAACGTGTCGAGGATCCCCGCGAAGACGATGAACCAGCTGGCGCGATAGAACTCGCTGCGGGACGCGAGCGTCATGGACCAGATGCCGAAGAACAGATTGAACAGGGTGAACAAGCTCGGCACGATGATCACGACGCGGCGCACCCCTGAACGCCGATGTCCTTCGGTCGTCATGGGCCATACTCCGCGAGGACCGTGGAACCCGCCGCCACGCGGTCGCCGACGCGCACGCGGATCGTCGCGCGACTGCTCAACGGCACATATACGTCCACCCGAGAGCCGAACCGGATCATCCCTAGCCGCGCTCCTTGCCGGGCCTGATCCCCGACCCGACCGTCGGTGATGATACGCCGGGCGATGAGTCCCGCGATCTGTCGCACGAGGATCGATCCGTGCGGGCCGGCGACCCCGACGGAGGATTGTTCGTTGTCGAGACTGGCCTTCTCCGCCGCGGCGTGGAGGAATTTGCCGGCGTGGTAGTGCCGGTAGGCCACGGTCCCGGATACGGGATAGCGGTTCACGTGCACGTCGAACACGCTCATGAAGATAGAGACCCGCGACGCGCGGGCCTTGAGATAGGACGGCTCGTCCGTCTCGACGACGCTCACGACCCGACCATCCGCCGGCGCGATGACCACACCCTCGCCGCGCGGGCCCGTCCGGGCGGGATCGCGGAAGAACACCAACAGCCAGCTCGCGAGGATGAGCAGCACGACCGTCGGGACCCACCACCAGGCGCTCCAGCGGAGCGCCGCCCAGGCGCCGAGCGCCGTGAGACCCCAGCCCGCGGCGATGAACGGCCAGCCCTCCGGGGCCATCCTCACGTCCCGATCTCCAGCGACTGGCCGGTGAGCAGCCGGTAGGCCTCACGGTACCGGGCGCTCGTGGCGGCGATGACGACCGGAGGCAGGGCGGGGGGCGTCTCGTTGCCGTCCCACTTCCCCTGGGTCTTCAGGTTGGCGAGAAAGTCCCGCAGCGGCTGCTTGTCGAAACTCGGCTGGCTCTGGCCTGCCACGTAGCGATCCACGGGCCAGAAGCGCGAAGCATCAGGCGTCAGGGCCTCGTCGATGAGCAGAAGCGTGCCGTCCGCGGTCGTGCCGAACTCGAACTTGGTGTCGGCGATGATGATGCCGCGGGTCGCGGCGTAGGCGCGCCCCTCCTCGTAGAGGACGAGGCTCGCGTGACGGAGCGACTCCGCGAGCGGCATCCCCAACGCCTTCGCCATGTGACCGAAGGTGACGTTTTGGTCGTGACCCGTTTCGGCTTTCGTGGCGGGAGAGAAGATGGCGGGCTCGAGCCGGGCGCTCTCCACGAGTCCCGCTGGCAGCGGCTCACCGGCGAGGGAGCCCGACTGCTGATACTCCGCCCAGGCCGAACCGGAGAGATAGCCGCGCACGACGCATTCGAACGCCACGGGCGTTGTGCGCCGGATCAGCATTGCCCGGCCGACCACCGTGCCGCGATGCGGAGCCAGCGCCGGGATGCGCTTCACGATCTCCCCGGCGTCCGCTGTGATCAGATGATTCGGGACGACATGGGCGAGCGTGCGGAACCAGAATGCCGACAACTGGGTCAGCACCGCACCTTTGTACGCCACGGGCTCGCGCATCACGACGTCGAACGCGCTGACGCGGTCGCTCGCGACCATCAGCAGCGTGTCCGCGTCTACCTCGTACATCTCGCGGATTTTCCCGCGGCGCAAGAGCGGCAGCGGCAGATGGCTCTCGACCAGCGGGGTCGCGGTCGTCATACCTTCACCTCGGCCGCACTCGTCGTGGGTGACACGGACTCGATGCGGTGCAGCACGGCGGGAAGGACATCATCCAGGAAGTGGTCCACCTGTTCGGGGGCGCGACCCACGTAGTGGAGCGGGTCAAGCTCGTCCGCCCGGGCCGCGACGCCGAGACTGCGGAACGCGGGATCGGCGGCGAGGCGCACCACGAGATCGTTGGTGGCGCCCTGCTCGGCCGTGGCTTGCGAGACGGCGAGACTGTGCCCCCGGATGACCTCATGGAGCCGCTGGCGATCACCACCGGCCTTCACGCCGCGCATCAGGAGGCGCTCCGTGACGAGATAGGGCAGCGTGTCCTCCACGTGGCGCCGGATGACGGCTTCGCGTACCTCCACACCGGCCGCCACGTTGGTGGCGAGCACCAGAATGGCGTCGG
This sequence comes from uncultured Gemmatimonadaceae bacterium, assembly GCA_964599725.1. Classification (GTDB taxonomy): domain Bacteria; phylum Gemmatimonadota; class Gemmatimonadetes; order Gemmatimonadales; family GWC2-71-9; genus DASTHG01. The sequence goes on from CAZRGT010000050.1 coordinate 37,307, forward strand.
CGGCCAGGAACGCTTCGGGAATCACGAGGCGGCGATTGGCGCTGTCGTCGAGCGTGCGCTCCAGCCATTGCTCCGCCGCGGTGTGCCAGGCGTTCCCTTCGAGCTCGATCAGAAACCGGGCCAGACCGGTCATGCGCTCGGCCCGCATCGGATTGCGCTTGTACGGCATCGCCGAGGAGCCGACCTGCTCGCTCTCGAATGGCTCCAGGAGCTCGCCTTCGTGCTGGAGCAGTCGCATGTCGGTCGCGAATTTCGCAGCGGAGGCGGCGACGCCCGACAAAGCAGCCATGATCTGGGCGTCCTGCTTGCGGGTGTAGGTCTGACCGGTTACGGCGAAAACCCGCGTGAAGCCAAGCTTCGCCGCGACGCGCGCGTCCAGCTCGCGCACCTTGTCGTGCTCGCCGTTGAACAGCTCGAGGAAGCTCGCCTGGGTCCCCGTGGCGCCTTTGACGCCGCGAAACTGCATTGTTTCGGTGCGGTGCAGCAGCTCCTCGGCGTCGAGGGCGAAGTCCTGCATCCACAGGGTGGCCCGTTTGCCGACCGTGGTGAGCTGCGCGGGCTGGAAGTGCGTGTACGCCAGGCAGGGGAGTGCACGGTGGCGCCGGGCCAGGTGGGCCAGGGCGACCAGCACGGCGGCCAGCCGACCCAGCAGCAGCGCGATCCCCTCTCGCATCAGGATCACGTCGGCATTGTCGGTGACGAAGGCGCTCGTGGCCCCGAGATGCAGGAACGGACGGGCGGCCGGCGCCTGCTCGCCCAGGGCGTGAATGTGCGCCATGACGTCGTGGCGCAGCCGCTTCTCAAAATCCGCCGCTCGCGTGAGATCGGCATCGTCCAGGTGCATGCGGAGCTGCGCCACCGCATCCGCGGGAATGTCGAGCCCCAGCTCGCGCTGCGCTTCCAGCAGCGCGAGCCAGAGGCGGCGCCACAGCCCGATGCGGCGGCGCTCGCTCCACAGCGCCTGCATCGTGGGGGAGGCGTAGCGAGCGGCGAGCGGCGATTCCCAGCTCACACCGCGGCCTTGGCCCGGGCCACGAGCTTGCTCCAGTCGGCGAGGAACTGATCCAGGCCGCGGTCGGTGAGCGGGTGCAGCAGCAGCTTCTTGAGGACCTCGGGCGGCAACGTCGCGACGTCGGCGCCGATCATGGCCGCTTCGACGACGTGACGGGGGTGGCGGATCGAGGCGGCGAGGATCTGCGTCGCGATCGAGTAGTTGTCGAAAATCACCCGCGCCTCACGGATCACGTCCATCCCTTCCTGGCCGACGTCATCGAGCCGGCCGATGAACGGGCTCACGTAACTCGCGCCAGCCTTGGCCGCGATGAGGCACTGCACGCTCGAAAAACACAACGTGACGTTCGTCTTGATCCCCTCGGCGGCGAGCCGCCGCACGGCGACCATGCCGTCCTCGAGCATGGGGATCTTCACGACGATGTTCTCGGCGATGCGCGCCAGCTGTCGTCCTTCCTTCACCATTTCGTCCGTGTCCAGCGCCACGACTTCAGCCGACACCGGTCCTTCGACCAACGAGCAGATCTCCTTCAGGACATCGTGGGGATCGAGGTCGCCGGCCTGTTTGGCGAGCAGGGACGGGTTGGTGGTGATGCCGTCGATCAGCCCCGCCTGCGCGGCCCAGCTGATGTCCTTCAGGCTGGCCGTGTCGAGGAAGAACTTCATGCGTGAACCTCGGCGTAGAAGTCTCGAGGATAGCGGACCGCCTCCAGATACAATCCCTGAGGTGGCGCGGGCGGGCTCGCGCCCTGATTGTCCGTCGCGGTGAGCAGCTGGGGCAGGTCCGACCACGGGCGTCGCGCGAGCGCGATGTCGACCATCGTGCCCACGAGAAACCGCACCATGCGGTGCAGAAAGCGGTCCGCTTCGATCGTGAACGTCACGCCGGTCTCGTCCGCTCGCGGCGCCCATTGGGCGTGCGCCACGCGGCATCGGTAATCGGGTTTCGCCGCCCCGGCCGCCGCCAGGCCGCGGAAATCGTGGTCGCCCCGGAGAGTGGCCGCGGCCAGATCGAGGCGCTCCGTATCGAGCGCCCGCCCTACCGCCCATTCGTACGGCCGCCGGAACGGCGAACGACTTGCCTCGTCAGTGCCGATCACGTAGCGGTACCGGCGAGCGGTCGCGCTGCGTCGCGCATTGAAGTCGGCGCGCATCTCATGCACCTGCTGGACCCAGATGTCCTTCGGCAAAAGCCCGTTCAAAGCCCGACCGATCCCTGCGGCGTCATCAGCCCACCGCTCACCGGCGATAAACCCCACTCCCTGCCCCAGGGCATGGACGCCGCTATCCGTACGTCCCGCGCCGGTTGACGCGGTCCGGCGCCCCATGAGTCGCTCCAAGACGGCTTCGAACTCCGCCTGTACGGTGCGTCCCGTTGGCTGCCGCTGCCAGCCGACGAATTGCCCTCCGTCGTACTGAATCACGGCGAGGAAGGGCCGGCTCGTCACCAGCACAAGATAGGGAAGCGGGACGGGCCATTTCAAGCGGCATAACCCATTGTCTTATTTGACAGAAGGCGCTTTTCAAGGGTAGCTTCTGCCACCCGACTGCCCACGCATGACTCACGACGCAGTCGCCTCCTCCACCCCCCCTCGAACGGGCGATTCACCTGCTGGCCAGTCGCGAATCCCTAGACCGAGGCGCTCCGCCGCCGCCGTTCGGGGTGGTGAAGCGTGGGGAAGCGACCGCGGCTCAGCTGGGGGGTCTGCTGCTGGCGCTCCGGCTCAAGGGGGAGACGGCGGATGAGGTGGCGGGGGCTGCCCTAGTACTTCCGGATGACGCCCAACACCACACCGCGCACGAGCACGTCGCGCTCGTTCACGCGCATCGGCGCCATCTCGGCGTTGGCCGGCTGCAGCCGGATCCAGCCGCCGGGTTCGCGGAAGTATTTCTTGACCGTGGCGCTCTCGCCCCCGACCAGCGCCACGACGGTCTCGCCATTGTCGGCGTGGTCGCGCTCGTGCACGACGATGTAGTCGCCGTCCCGGATCTGCTCGTCAATCATCGAGCGGCCCTGGACCTTGAGCACGTAGCTGCGGCCGCGCCGGGGCAACAGGGCGTCCGGAACGGCAAGGCTGTCGCTCGGGTCGCTGATCGCTTCGATGGGCCGACCCGCCGCCACCAGTCCGAGCAGCGGCAGTTCGGTGGCGCCGGTGTGTCCGCGCGGTGGGACCACTTCGATCGCGCGGCTCTCGTTGGGAGTCCGGCGGATGTAGCCCTTGCGCTCGAGGTTGGTGAGATGCTCGTGCACCGTGGCCAGCGAATGAAACTGAAACCGTCCGGCAATCTCTTCGAAGCTGGGCGCGTACCCGCGCTCGTCGATGTACGAGGTGAGGTAGTCGAGGATCTCGCGCTGGCGCCGGGTAAGCGGCATCTTGGTCCCCCGAAAATTGGCCGAAGATCAATGTACCCGAATATCGACCGAACGCAAGCATGGGCTCAAGCAGATGCTGGAGCCTTACGCTCGCCTGCCGCGGACGGTCGTCACGTGCGTGGGAGAGGATCGAACGCGATCGGGATCTTCACAGCATTGCTGGACGACGCCGGCGCATTCGGTGTCGGCGGGACTGGATTCTCCGGGGGTGGGCCCGGAACACGCTTTTCTGAAGGACTGCGGCCGCGTATTGTATGAGGCCGTGACGGATCAACAGGCTCTTGAGGCATTCAGCGCCCTCGCGCGGCTCGAAGGCCTCGTGCCCGCCTTGGAGAGCGCACCCGCGGTGGCGTGGGGGCGAAGCGCCGGTCGCCGTTGGGTGGCCGACCGAGACGGGAACGCGCCGTGAGTGACGCCCCCGGCACCGAGCTGGCGCTCCCGCCGGCGCAGGTCGAGGAGCTGCTGTCGCTCATCGGCAAAGGGCTGCGCGCGGTGCAGCTCTACCTCCCCAACAACCCCGTCTATCAGCGCGCGATCGAGAACGTGCGGGCGGCGTGCCGGAAGATCTGGCAGGCGACCGACGATCTTGTGCTGGACGTGCAGGAAACCGAGCTGCGATGGGAGAGCGCGGTCGTCTACAGCCACGACCAGAAGAACGAAAGCATCGCCTGGACGCTGTTCAAGGACGGCGTCCGATCGGTGACGCTGCGTCCGGGTGTCGAGGAAGCGGAGCTGGTGCGCTTCATGCAAGTATTGCATCAGGCCCGCACGCTGGCGGCCGACGCCGCGGACGACCTGCTGACGCTGTTGTGGCAGGAGGATCTTCAGTTCCTCTCCTACACATTCCGCGAATTGTCGCTCGATGCCGGGTCGCCGATCGAGACCCTGGAACCCCCCTCTTCGTCGCCGGCCGAGGTGCGGCAGCAGGTCGAGCAGGAGGTCCCGCCGCAGCGGGACACCGTGTCGGTCGACGAGTTCGACACCACGCTGTACTTCCTCGAAGACAAAGAGATCGCCTATCTCCAGGGCGAGGTGGAGCGCGAGTACGCCCAGGACCTCCGCCACAACGTGCTGTCGCTGCTGTTCGACCTGCTCGAGCTGCAGACCTACGGCACGGTGCGCGCCGAGCTGATCTCGATCGTCGAAAACTTCATTCCGTACCTTCTAGGTTCGGGGGATTTTCATTCCGTCGCCTACATCCTGCGCGAGCTGGGCGTGGTCCTCAAAAACGGCCGCGAGCTGATCCCGGAGCACCGTCAGGCGCTCGAGGCGATTCCCGCCCGGCTGTCCCAGCCGGAGGCCCTGTCGCAGCTCCTGCAGTCGCTCGACGAAGCCACGGTGCACCCGACCGAGGATGAGCTGGGCGACCTGTTCAAGGAGCTCAAGCCCGAAGCGCTGATGACCCTGGCGGGCTGGGTGCCACGCCTCTCGAACGAGCGGGTGAAAACGCTCGTCAAGCGATCGGCCGAGCGACTGGCGACCCAGAACGCCGCCGAAGTGCTCAAGGCGCTCGCCAGTGCGGATGCTGGCACGGCGCTCGAGATGGTGCGGCTCGCCGGTCGCTTGCGGCTCAACGGCGCGCCGGAAGGGATGGGGCGGCTGCTGGAAGAGGGCAATCGGGAGGTGAAGCTCGCGGTGGTGGACGCGCTCACCTCGATTGCCAGTCCGACGGCGCTGCGCATGCTGGAAGCGGCCGTGGGGGACTCGGATCGTGATGTCCGGATCGCGGCCGTCCGCTTTCTGAGCAGCCGCGGTCACCGGGGCGCGTTCCAGCGGGTCGAGTCCATGGTCTCGGGGGGAAAGCTGCGTCAGTCCGACCTGACGGAGAAAATGGCGTTCTTCGAAGCGTACGGGGCGCTCGCCGGCTCTGCCGGCATCGCGGCGCTGGAGCGCCTGCTGCTGCCACGCGGTCTGCTGTCGCGACGGGAGGATGCGGAGACCCGCGCCTGTGCGGCGATGGCGCTGGGCAAGATCCGCAGTCCGGAGGCGCGGGCGGTGTTGGAGCGCGCGTCGCAGGAGAAGGATGCCCTGGTTCGCAACGCGGTGAGCCGGGCGCTGCGGGAGATGACGAGATGACCGACACGCCGCCGCCAGTCAACAACGTCCCCCCGGTGCCGCGACGCGCGTCGATCGTCGAGACGCTCGGCACGACCGACAGTTTCCTGCGCCACGCCGGCCGGGAGTTTCTGGTTGTGCTGTACGCCTCGCTGCGCTCGCTCAAGCTCTATCCGGTCGAGAACGCGCAGGTCCAGCACACGCTGGATGATCTGTTCACCGCGGCCCGGCACGTGCTCGACGTGGAGCGGGAGCTCGAGCTCCGCCTGCAGGGCGAGTTCATCTTCGTGAACTCCACCCGGTTGCGGCTGGCGCTCGAGAACTACGCCTCCTTCTCGCACGTGCTGTCGGTGATGCGGACCTGCGGGGTCGGAACCATCCGGCTCGAGGACGGCGTGGATCGCCGCGAGCTGCAGGTTCTCGTTTCGCTGCTGCTCTCCTACTCGGCGCGCGAAGCGAGCCCCGACAAGGTGTACGAGATCTCGGCCAAGCTCGCGGAGGCGGGGGCGAGCCACGTGGTCCTCGAGCCCCCGTTCGAGACCGATGAAAACCTGGCCGACACGGAGCGCGCCAAGGAAGCCGCGAAGCGGACCTACGCCCGCTCGGTCGCCGTGACCCGGGAAGTGATCAATAGTCTGCGCCTGGGTCGCACCGCCAACGTGAAGCGCGTGAAACGGGCCGTCCAGGGGATCGTGGACCAGGTGCTGAACAACGAATCGTCGCTGCTCGGGCTCACGACCCTGCGCGACTACGACGAATATACGTTCACCCATTCCGTCAACGTGTGCATTTTCGCCGTGGCCCTCGGCCGCAAACTGGGTCTCACGAAGTTGCAGCTCTACGACCTGGGCATGACGGCGCTGTTCCACGACGTGGGGAAGTCGCGCGTGCCGCTCGAAGTGCTGAATAAGGAAGGCGGGCTGAGCGAGGACGATTGGCGCATCCTGCAGGCCCACCCCTGGCTCGGCGTGCTGACGTTGGTCGGGTTGCGGGGCTACGGCGAGATCCCGTATCGCGGGATGATCGTCGCCTACGAGCATCATATGAAGATCGATCTCACCGGCTACCCGAAGGCGGTCCGGCCGCGATCGCTCTCGATCTTTTCGAAGATCATCGCCGTCGCCGATGGCTTCGACGCGGCGACCAGCCGCCGCGTGTATCAGACGGTGCCGATTCAGCCCGACCAGGTGCTGAAGGAAATGTGGGAGAACCCCCGGCGCGGTTACGACCCGGTGATCGTCAAGGCGTTCATCAACCTCATCGGCGTGTATCCCGTGGGCACGTGCGTCATTCTCGATACGTACGAGGTCGCGCTGGTACATTCGGCCAACCCGGAGGTCAGCTTCGTGCACCGGCCGGTGGTGCGGATCGTCGCGACTCCGGACGGGGCGATCCAGCGCCCCGGCGACCTCGCCGATCTCGCGCAACGCGATGAGCAAGGCAATTATCCGCGCACCATCGTCAAGGTCACCGACCCCGACAAGTACGGCATCACGGTCAGCGACTACTTTGTCTGACGGCGCCATCGCTCGGGCGCTTGCCGCTGCGTACTTGGTGCGGACCATGGCCGCCGAACGACGCGTGCCGGGGGCCGGGTGAACTTCCAGCGCTTCGTGCTGCTGTACGGGCGTGTGCTCGCCTCGGTCGGCCTCGCCCTCACGATCGCCGCCGTGATCGTGGACCCGCGTTGGACGCACCAATGGATCGCAACTCTCGTCATGCTGGCGGCCTGCGTGGGGCTCCGGGGGCAGTCGGTACGGCTGTCGAAATACTCCTACCTGAACCAGACGGGCGTGGTGAGCCTGGGCGGGAGTTTGCTGCTGGGCCTGCCGGCGACGCTGATCGCGCTCGCGGGTGGCACCATCCTGGCCGACTGGCTGTGGCTGCGCAAGTCGCTGTGGGCCGCCGTGATCAATTTCGGTCGCGAGGCGATCACGCTGGTCGCTGCCTACGGAGCGTATGCCGCGATCCTCGCCGTGTCGGGCGTGACCGATCCCGGTTTGCACGTCGCGACCATCCCGGCCCTGTTCTTCTATACGCTCGCCTATTTCGTGTTCGGGCGGCTGTTGTTCTATATGAGCCTGTTGGTCCGCGGCAAGCTCGAGCAGGACGAGCAGCTGCTGATCATCCGGTACGAAGTCATCGCCTACTTCGGCACGATCGGCGCGGTCACGACGATCGCGAGCGCGGTGCTGGCGTGGCCCCCGGTGACGTGGCTGTTTGTGGCGGCCGCGCTGGGCGCGCTGGGGCAGCTGCTGAAGCAGATGCTCGAGGAGGCGATCTCCGCCGAAGAGCTGAACAAGATCCACGCCATCGAGTCGGTGATCACGAGCAACATCAGCCTCCACGATTCGTTCCAGCGCATCGAGCGACTGGCGCATCGGCTGGTGGATTGGGGCGATCTGCGCATCTACCGGCGCGCCGACGAGGGGTTGAAGCTCGCCTATCGCAGCGCCATCGGGCGCACCGACCGGGGAGAGCCGACATCGGACGTCGCGGCGCTGCGAGCCCAAGTGGTCGCGAACGGCGAGACGCTGGTGATCAACGACGTCTTGCGGGACAAGCGCGTGGCGGATGTTCCGGAGCACGTCCAGAGCCTGGTGCTGGTGCCGCTGCGCTTCGGCGAGGGCGTGATCGGCACCCTCGAGCTGGAGCACCACAAACGGCGCGCGTACCGTCGCAAGGACATCGTTACGATCGCGACGTTCGCGAATCAACTCGCGACCGCGATTCACATCAACGATCTGCGCCGCCCCATCGTGGAAACCCTGGACGGCATGACGCGGCAGCTCATGACCATCGGCCAGGCCGCGGCTTCGCTGCGCGACGTGTCGCGCGCGGTCGCCAGCTCCACCGCGGCGATTCGCACTGCGGCGACGGCCGAGGAATCCGAAGTGAGCGGCGGCCTGGAGGCCACGGATGCCCTGGCGCGCGTCTCGCGGCGGGTGGTGGAGGACGGAGCGGGCGCCGCGCACGCCTCCACGGCGGCGAGCGACGTGGCCAACCGCAACCGGGAGCGGATCCGGGACGCGCTGGGGCGCCTAGTGGCGCTCAAGTCGTTCGTCGGGGAAAGTTCTGGCAAGGTGCAGCAGCTCGGCGCGATGAGCCGCCGCATCACCGGATTCATCGCGTCGATCCGCGAGTTCTCGGACATGACCAACCTCCTGGCGCTGAACGCGGCGATCGAGGCGGCCCGGGCGGGCCGGCATGGGAAGGGGTTCGCCGTCGTGGCCGACGAGGTGCGGCGCCTGGCGGAGCAGAGCGCGGAGGCGGCCACCGAAGCGGGCGAGCTGGTGTCGGACATCCATCGTCAGGTGGGCGAGGTGGTGGAGCAGATGCGCCGTGGACAGGTGAACGTCGCGGGCGTGGAGGAGCTTTCCTCGGACGCTCTCGAAGCGCTGGACGCGATCGTCAAGGCGACCGCGGAAGCCACGTTCCACGCCCAGCGGATCTCGGCGGCGGCGAGCGAACAGGACGAAGCGTTCGGGCGACTGCGCCAGCGCATCAGCGCCGTGGCGGCGATCTCGCTGCAAAACCGCGCCGAAGCGGAGGGTGTGTCCGCGCGCGCGGGTGAAGCGGCGCAAGGTCTGGGCGACCTCGAACGGGCCACGCGCGATCTGGAGGAGGTAGCCGGGCGGCTGCGCGAGCTGACGCGCGGGTTTGCGAGCCTCGACTGATTCGCTACCATTCCCCCGATGCGACAGCTGGAACGCGTATTCGTCGCCCTCGGCTCGAACATGGGGGACCGGGAGGCGCATCTGGCCTATGCGCGCACCAAGCTCGGGAGTTTGCCGCATACCCATCTCGTCGCGGCGTCGCGGATCGAGGAGACGGCGGCACTCGGGCCCGTGGCGCAGGCGCCCTACTGCAACCAGATGGTGCTGCTCTTGACGGCGCTTTCGCCCGCCGAGTTGCTGGCCCATTGCCTGTCCGTCGAGGTGGAGCGGGGTCGGGAGCGCCGCGAGCGGTGGGGGCCACGGACGCTCGATCTCGACATCGTCCGGTTCGGGGAGCGGACCATCCAGGAGCCGGGGCTCGTGATTCCGCATCCCGAGCTGCCGCACCGGGATTTCTGGCAGCGCGAGTTGGCCGAATTGGACGCCCTGGTGGCGATCTCCCATGACTGATGCCGGGAAACCGATCACGACCCATGCGCTGCTCGCCATGAAGGCCGGGCAGCGACGCATCGTGATGCTCACGTGCTACGACGCGTTGTTCGCCCGGCTGCTGGACGCGTCCGGCGTAGACATCCTGCTCGTGGGCGACTCGGTCAATCAGGTGTTGGCCGGGGAGGAGTCGACGCTGTCGGCTCGGCTCGACCAGATGATCTACCACACCAAGATCGTGCGCCGGGGCGCGCAGCGGGCCATGGTCATCTGCGACCTTCCCTTTCTCACCTACCAGGTCTCGATCGAGGAGGCGATCCGGAACGCCGGCCGGGCCATGGCCGAGACCGGGTGCCACGCGGTGAAGCTCGAGGGCGGGGTGCACGTCGCGCCCACGGTGCGGGCTCTGGTGGATGTAGGGATCCCGGTGATGGGGCATATCGGGCTCACCCCGCAGTCGGTGCACGCGCTGGGCGGGTATCGGGTGCAGGGCCGCGATCACGAGGCGGCGCGGCGGCTGAAACGCGATGCGCGTGCGCTCGAAGCCGCCGGGGCGTTCGCGATCGTGCTGGAGCTGGTGCCGGCACCGCTGGCCGCTGCGATCACCAGGTCGCTGACGATCCCCACGATCGGGATCGGTGCCGGGCCGAGCTGCGACGGCCAGGTGCTGGTGCTGCACGACATGCTGGGCCTGAACGACCGGTTCAGCGCGAAATTCGTCAAGCGTTACGCCGATCTTGCGGGTGCGGTTCGCAAAGCGGTCGGGGCGTTCGCCGCCGAGGTGCGCCAAGGCACCTATCCGGGGAAAGAACACTCGTTCTCCAGCTGATTTCCTCTCGCACGCCCATGATCGAAGTGTCCCGAGTCGACGACATGCGCGCATGGTCGCGCAGCGAACGCGCGGGTGGGCGGCGCCTCGCCTTCGTCCCTACCATGGGCTACCTGCACGAAGGACACCTTCGCCTCGTCGATCGCGCGCAAGAGCTGGCCGACGTCGTCGCCGTGAGCATCTTCGTCAATCCGCTGCAATTCGGGCCGACCGAAGATCTGAGTCGCTACCCCCGCGATCTGGAGCGCGACCGGACGCTGGCTCAGGCGCGTGACGTGGCTGCCTTGTTTGTCCCGGCGGGTGCCGACATGTACCCGAGCGAGCCGGTCGTCCGGCTCGATCCCGGGGCCATGGCGCAAACGCTCGAGGGCGCGGCTCGGCCGGGACACTTCGCGGGTGTGCTGACGGTCGTAGCGAAGCTGTTCCACGTGGTCGAGCCCGACGTGGCCGTGTTCGGCCGCAAGGATTTTCAGCAGGCGATGCTGGTGCGGCGCATGGCCGCCGACCTGGCCTTTCCCCTCCGGGTCGAGATCGCGCCGACGGTCCGGGAGCTGGACGGGCTCGCGCTCTCGTCCCGCAATACGTACTTGTCCCCCGACGATCGCCGGACGGCGCTCGCGTTGTCGCGCTGCTTGCGGGAGGTGGAGCGCGCGTGGCGCGGCGGTCAGGCGAATCCGGCCGCGCTGTGCGCGCGGGGGCTCGAGCTGTTGTCCGTCCCGGGCGTCGCGCCGGAGTATCTCGCGTTCGTCGACGAGACGCTGCGCCCGGTGGACCGCGTGACCCAGGCGACGATCGCCGTGGTCGCGGCCCGGGTGGGCGCGACGCGTCTCATCGACAACGTGATCATGGGCGAAGGGGTCGGCGCGGACCCCACGGTCCGTTGAGGGATGCTGCCTCCCTGGGCCGTGGTGACGCCGGAGCGCCGGGCGCATATCGAACGCGTGGCGGCGCTGATGGACGAGTGGGCGGCCGGAATGGCCATCTCCCCCGCCGAGCGAGCGCGGTGGCAGCGTGCGGCGTGGCTGCACGATGCCCTGCGCGATGCGCCGGCGGTGGGGGAACTGGATCACGGTCCCTGCTGCGCCGATCGATTGGCTCGCGAGGGCGATCGGGATCAGGGAGTGCTGGACGCGGTGCGGTTTCACTCGTTGGGCTATGCCGGGTGGGAGGACGTGGGCCGGATGCTCTACCTCGCCGATCATCTCGAGCCGGGCCGGCCGCACGATCGCGACGCCCGTGCCGCCCTGCGCGCGCGCATGCCGGTCGAGCGCGACGCGGTCCTGGAAGAAGTGGCGCGACATCGCATCGAGTGGATCCGGCGATCGGGCTGGCCGCTCGCTGCCGAAACGACGGCATTCTGGAACGCGCTCGTCTCGTCCTGATCGCCGCCGTGGCGGCCCTGGCTGCCTGCCGCGGCACTGAGCGGCGGACTGCGTCCCGGATTCCGGGCGACCGCGAACCGCGTACCACGGTGGAGGTGCTCAACGCCGGCCGGAAGTCGGGTTCAGCGCGGACGGCGGCTCGGGTGCTGCGACAGGCCGGGATCGACGTCGTGTACTTCGGCGATGCGCGTGCGGCACCGGATCCGCTCGACTCCACGCGCATTCTGGTCCGGCGTGGGGACGCCTCGGTTGGTGATCGGGTACGTCGAGCGCTCGGTGTGGGGAAAGTGGTGGTCCAACCCGATTCGACCCTGCTACTCGACGCCAGCGTGCTCCTGGGCCGGGACTTCTCCCCCGGCCAGAGTTTCCACCCGTAGCTGCCCGCAGGCGGCGCTGATGTCGAGACCGCGACTGCGGCGCAGCACCGCTTCGATGCCATGACGGCGGAGCCGGCGCTCGAACGCCAGCATCTGGGGGCGGGGACTGGGGCTCAAGTCGGGTGCCCCGCCGGGATGGAGCGGCAGCAGATTCACGTGTGCCGCCAGCGGCCGGGCGATCGCGGCCAGTGCGTCCGCGGCTTCCAGCGAGTCGTTCTCCCCGCCAATCAGCACGTATTCGAGCGTCACGCGGCGCCGAAACCGCTTCAAGGCCTGCACCACCTCGGGTAACCCATACTTCCGCTCGATCGGCATCAGCCGGCGCCGCAGCTCGGGCGTGGGCGCATGCAGCGACAGCGCCAGCCGGAACTGCTCGGGGCGAGCGGCGAACTTGGCGAGATTGGGCAGGATGCCGACCGTGGAGAGCGTGATGTGGCGCGCGCCGATCCCACATCCGTCGGCATGGTTGAGAATCGTCAACGCGGTGTCCACCGCTCCCCAATTCAAGAGCGGCTCGCCCATGCCCATGAAGACGACATTGGTGGGGGGGCCGGCCGGATCGCGCAACCCGAGCGCTCGCACCTGGCCGGCAATCTCCGCCGCAGTGAGGTTCCGCCGCCACCCCATGCGACCCGTGGCGCAGAACACGCACCCCAGCGCGCACCCGACTTGGGAGGACACGCACAGCGTCCGGCGCTTGCCCTCGGGGATCAGCACGGACTCGATCGCTTCGCCGTCGGCGAGGGTCCACAGAAACTTCTGCGTTCCGTCGACCGACACTTGATAGGTCGCGAGCGTCAGCCGACCCAGAGGAAACGCCTCCTCGAGAGCCGCCCGCAACCGGGCGGGGAGGTCCGTCGCGTCGCGCCATGCCGTGACCGGGCGCTGCCACAGTCGCGGGAGAATCTGGCGCACCCGAAACGGCGGCTCTCCGCGCTCCGAGAGCCACGCCCCGATCGCTTCCCGGGCGGCGTCGGGTGTGAGCGAGAGCAAGTCGATCATCGCAGCGTCGCCTCGAGACCGACGCGGAACGACGAGCCCAGATCCGAAATGCCGCCGTCGCGCGCGAACGACATCCGGTAGCGCCCGACCGCGACCCGCACGCCGGCGGCGCCGCGCCACGCCGCGTTGCCGTAGCTTGCCTCTCGGGCCAGGACGAGATCGAGCGAAACCGGGGTGCCGACATTGAGGCCCAGGCCGACCTGATGATCGACGCCGCCGGGGTGTCCGGCGCCGACGCCGTAGCGGGCCAGGACGGCTCCGGGCGTCGTGCGCCACAACGTCCCCCGCCACAGTTGGTATTCGATGCCGCCGCTCACATCCTGCATCGGATCGCTTCCGACCCGTCGCAGGCCGCGCGTGGCGGCTGCCAGGCGAATCCGGTCGCCGATGTATTGCGTGATCCCGATGTCGAGCGACCACCGGTCGGCCGTCGTGCCGTCGAGTTTCGTGTTCTGAAAGCTCACCGCGGCGCCCAAGGTCGAGTGTCCAAACCGGCGCCCCCAGGTGAAGGCCGCGCGTTGCGTATAGAAGGGAATCGAAGCGCCGTCGGGGTCGGGGCTGTCGGTGGTGTGGATCAAGTCGCCGAGCCCCATCCGTGCATAGAGGAACCCGATGGTCCCGACGCGCCCAGCCGGCACACGGAGCGCCGCCATGAGTCCGGTCGCGCCAATGGCTTGGGGGGTCTGAACGAGATCGGCGCCCAGTTGTGCGGCATCGTCCGTCTGAGCCGGATTCCAATAAGCTGCCGCCGCGCCGGTGGCGAGGGCGGGCGGGAGCGGTAGGGTGACCGCGGCGAGACGCCACAGCTCCGCACCGGCGCTCCCTTGGGGAGAGACCGGAGCTGCCCCAGTCAGGGACAGGAGCGCCGAGACGCTTGCAAATCGCTTCATTACGAGCCTCAATCACCAGTGTAGCGCGGTTCGCCCAACTTAACTAGATTCAACCGCTTACACCACTTACGGTGCGTCGTGCGCCTCACCGATCTGCTCACCCCGGACCGCATCCGCGTTCCACTCCAAGCGAGTGACAAGGAGGGGGTGCTGCGTGAGTTGGTCGGGATCCTGCTTCCGGGCGACGGGGGCCAGGGGGAGGAGGTCCTGGCCGCAGTGCTCGAGCGGGAGCGGCAGTTTCCGACCGGGATCGGACATGGGGTAGCCGTCCCCCACGGCCGGACGCCGGCCATGCCGGTCCTGGCGATCGTGGCGGGGACGAGCCCCAACCCGGTGAGCTACGAGACGATCGACGGCCAACCGGTGCGACTGTTCTTCCTGCTGGCCGGTCCCGAGGCGATGGCGGGCGCGCACGTCAAGGCCTTGAGCCGCATTTCCCGTATCGTGCGGCAGGAAGGCGTTCGCGCGCGACTCTTGGCCGCGCGCACGCCGCAGGAATTCTACCGGGCGATACTCGACGTGGAGGGAGCGGAACGACGGTGAGCGGGACCACGTGGCGGACCCATCGCTGCGGCGAGCTGCGCGCCGCCCAGGTGGGTGCGCAGGTGCGGTTGGGTGGCTGGGTGCATCGCCGGCGCGACCTCGGCGGCATCGTGTTCATCGATCTACGCGATCGCGAGGGCATCGTGCAGGTGGCGATCGGCCCGACCTGGGCGTCGGCCGATGTGCTGGCGCGCGCGCAGGGCGCCGGCATCGAATCGGTACTCGTGGTCGAGGGCGCCGTGGTGGCCAGGCCGCCGGACATGCAGAACCCGGAGCTTCCCACCGGTGATGTCGAGGTGCAGGCGACGGCGCTGCAGGTGGTCGGTCCGGCCGAGACCCCGGCGATTCCCGTCGCACGCGGGAAGGGCGAGGAGCTGCCGGCCGAAGAGCTGCGGCTCAAGCATCGGCATCTGGACCTGCGCCGGCCCGAGCTACAGGCGAACCTGATCCTGCGCCACCGGCTGCAGCAGCGTGCGCGGCGGACGCTCTCCGACCTGGAGTTTCTCGAGATCGAGACACCGATTCTCACCAAGCCGACGCCTGAAGGGGCACGCGACTTTCTCGTGCCCGCGCGCGTCCACCCGGGCGAGTTCTACGCGCTGCCCCAGTCGCCCCAGATCTACAAGCAGCTGTTGATGGTGTCGGGGTTCGACCGGTACTTCCAGCTCGCGCGCTGCTTCCGCGACGAAGATCTCCGCAACGATCGCCAGCTCGAGTTCACCCAGATCGACATCGAAGCATCGTTCGTGGCCCAGTCCGACGTGGTTGACTTCGTGGAAGCCGTGCTGGTGGCGCTGTGGGATGAGGCGGGCCAGACGATTGCGCGCCCCTTCCCGCACCTCTCGTGGCGGGAAGCGATGGAGCGCTACGGCACCGACAAACCCGATTTGCGCTACGATCTCACCATCACCGACTGGACGACGCTCGTGCGGCCGCTGGCCGTGCCGTTTTTCGCGCCGGCGCAGCAGCATGGCGCGCGCGTCCGCGGCATCGCCGTGAAGGGCGGCGGCGCGCTGTCGCGCAAGGATGTCGACCTGCTCGGGGAAACCGCGAAGCAGCTCGGTGGGGCGGGGCTGGCTTGGGTGAAACGGCAGGGGGATCAGCTCTCGGGATCGGTCGCCAGGCACTTCACGGCGGACACGCTGGGCGCCCTGGGAATCGGTGACGGCGACGCGGCCCTGATGACGGTCGGGGCGGACCGCGTGACCTCGCCGGTCCTCGATCGCGTCCGGCAAGCAGTCATTCGCCGCCTCAGCCCGGCGCCTCGGACACGGCATGCGTTCTGCTGGGTGGTCGAGTTCCCGTTGTTCGAGCCCGACCCCGACACCGGGGAGCCGGTGTTTGCCCACCACCCCTTCACGTCTCCGCATCCGGAGGACGTGGCGCGCTTGGATCGCGAGCCGTTCGCGTGCCGGGCGCTGCATTACGATGCGGTCTACAACGGCACCGAGCTGGGGTCGGGCTCGATCCGGATCACCGATCCGGCCGTACAGCGGAAGGTGTTCGAGCTTCTCGGGCTCAGCCCCGCGGAGATCGAGGGGCGCTTCGGATTCCTGCTGCACGCCCTGGCTGGCGGAGCGCCGCCGCATGGGGGGTTCGCCATCGGGTTCGATCGAGTGGCCATGCTGCTGGCGGGGGCGGGAAGCTTGCGAGACGTGATCGCATTTCCGAAGACGACCGCGGCGCGCGCGCTGTTCGAAGGTGCGCCCTCTCCGGCACAGGAGCAGGATCTCGCGGCGCTGCACCTCAAGGTGGTGCGATGAGCGACGACGGCCAGCGCCGCTTGTCGGTGGAGGGCCTCGATCTGCTGTCGCTCGCGGGAGTGAACGACGGCAATCTGGTCGAGCTCACCAGGCGACTCGGGGTGCGCGTGGTGCTGCGCGGGGACGCCCTGACCGTGCAGGGGCCGGCGGCCGCCGTCGAGCGAGCGGCGCCCGTGGCGCAGGCGATGGTCGACCTCGCCCGGATGGGTGAGACGCTCGATGTGCACGATGTGGAGCGGCTGGTCCTCGAAGGGGAGGCCGGGACGCTGGGCGAGGGTGTCACGGCGGGGTCCGAGGCCAAGATCATCCTGCCCGGGCTGCGCCGCGTGATCCAACCCAAGACCGGCGGGCAGCGGGAATACCTGCAGCAGATCGTGCAGCACGACATCGTTGTGGGAATCGGCCCGGCGGGGACCGGCAAGACCTACCTCGCCGTCGCGGCGGCCGTTGATGCATTGGCGCGCAAGCGGGTGCGTCGCATCATCCTGGCCCGGCCGGCGGTCGAGGCGGGCGAGAATCTCGGGTTCCTGCCCGGTGATCTCCAGGAGAAAGTCGATCCCTACCTCCGGCCGCTGTACGACGCGCTGGAGGACATGATGCCGCGTGATCGTGTGCAGAAGGCCCTCGAGACCCGAGTGATCGAGATCGCCCCGCTCGCCTACATGCGGGGTCGCACGCTCTCGGATGCGTTCGTGATTCTGGACGAGGCCCAGAATGCCACCGGGATGCAGATGAAGATGTTCTTGACCCGCCTGGGCGTGAACTCTCGCGCGGTGATCACGGGCGACAAGACCCAGATCGACTTGTCCAACCGGGAGGATTCGGGGCTGTTGCAGATCGAGCGTATTCTTCCGGGGATCGAGGGCATCGGCTTCTGCTACCTCGACGAGACCGACGTGGTGCGGCATCGGCTGGTGCGGGACATCATCCGCGCCTACGCCGAGGACGCCCAAGGGTGACATGAGCACCACCCGCTTGGCCGCGATCCGCTATCATGCCGCCCGGTGGCTGTGGGTGGCGGCCCTCGCGTGGCTGGCCCAGGCGGCGTTTCCCTCGAGCGTCGCCGACCTCGCTCCGATGCTCGACGTCGGAGCCCGGGTCGATCGCGCGGTGACGGCCCCGTTCGATTTCGTCGTGTCGAAGAGCGAGGACGAGCTGCGGCGCGAAGCGGACGAGGTGGCCGCGGCCGCGGCCCCCGTGTACGAATTCCGGGCTCGCGTGTACGACAGCGCCCGGGCCGCGACGCGCGACGTGTTCACCGCGATGGATTCGGCGGCCGCGGGGGGCGCGACCGCCGTCGCGCGAGCGGGCGAGCGGCTGGGCCTGGTGTTCACGGCACCGGAGGCCGCCTACCTCGGCGGCGCGGATCGTCGCCACACGCTGGAACGTGGAATTGACGACCTGTTCCAACGCACGCTCGCACAGGGGACGCTCGCCCCCGATGCCCTGGGCCGGGAGCCGGCGGTGGAGATCGTGGTGCGCCGCGACGCCACCGAGGTCCCCGTGACCCGCGATCGGGTGCTCACCTTTAGCGATTACCTGCGCCGCGCCCGGGCGAACCTCCCGCGTCCCCGTTCGAGCGTCGGCGATTCCGCCTATCTCAAGCTCGTGCGCCACCTGTTCCGCCCCACGCTCGTGCGCAACGATCTGGCCACGGCCCGGCGGCGCGTCGAGCTCGCGGCTGGCGTGGATCGGAGCAAGTACGCTGTGCGGCAGGGCGACGTGATCATCCGGACGGGCGAAAGCGTCACCGGCCCCGCGCAGGAGAAACTGAGCGCGTTGCACGCCGAGCTGGTTCGGCGCGGCGCGGCCACGAGCCGCTCCGTGGGGGGCGTGATCGGGCCGCTGATCCGCAACGCGTTGATTCTCTCGGTGTGCTGGGTGCTGATGTTCTTCTATCGCCGTGAGACCTACGTCAGGCTGCGGCAGGTGGGCACGGTCGCCGCTCTGTTCGCCTGCGCCATCCTCGCCGCCGCGGCGGTGGCCCACACCATCCCCGCGCACGTGGAGCTGATCCTGTTGCCGTTCACGGCCATGATGCTGACCGTCCTGCTGAACGGCCGCGTCTCGATGATCGCCGCGATGATTCTGTCGGTGCTGATCGCGGTACAGCCGGTCTTTCACGAGACGCCCGCGCTGTTCCTGGGCTTCGTCGGCGGGGTGACGGCGGCGCTCTCCGTGAAGACGCTGCGGCGCCGCACGCATCTCTATCTCGCGGTGCTGCTCGTGGGTCTCGGGTACCTGGCGGGGGCGGTGGCGCTCGGCCTGGCGGGAGACTGGACGGCGCGAGAGATCGGCACGCGGGCGCTGCTCGGCACGGCCAACGGCCTCGTGTCCGCGTCGCTCACGATCCTGCTGCTGCCCGTGGCCGAGCGCGTCGCGCAGATCACTACCGACCTGACCCTGCTCGAGCTGTCCGACCCGAGCCGGCCGCTCTTGCGCCGGCTCTCCCTGGAGGCGCCGGGCACGTACGCGCACAGCGTCGCGATGGCCAATCTCGTGGAAGCGGCCTGCAATCGGATCGGCGCCAACGGGCTCCTGGGACGCGTCGGCTGCTACTACCACGACATCGGCAAGCTGGCGAACCCGCAGTACTTCGTCGAGAACCAGGCCCTCGCCGGCAACCCGCACGACCGTCTGGCCGCCGCCCAGTCGGTCGAAATCATCAAACATCATGTGCTGGAAGGCCTGCGTCTGGCGCGGGAGGCGGGCCTACCCATAGCGGTGACCGGCTTCATCCCGGAGCATCACGGCACCGCCGAGATCACTTATTTCTACGATCGCGCCAAGCAGCAGGGCGAGGCGGGTCTGCGGCGTGAGGACTTCCGCTACCCGGGCCCGAAGCCCCGTTCGGTGGAGACCGCCATCGCCATGCTGGCCGACTCGGTGGAGGCGTCACTTCGCGTGCTCGAGGCTCCAAGCCCGACCAAGCTGGAAGCGGCGATCGAGCAGATCATCAAGAACCGGCTGGCGTCGGGCCAGCTCGACGAAGCACCGCTCACCCTCCGGCAGGTGAATGAAGTGGAAGCCGAATTCGTGCGCGTGCTGACGGGGATGTATCACAATCGTATCGGTTACCCGGAGGCCAGTGGCGGCATCACCAAGGCCTGGCAGCCCGCGCGACCCGCGGCGGGTGGCTGAGCGGTTGGCGCGCCTCGCGGCGCGCGTGGTGCGCTGGGAACGAGCCCGTCGCACCCGGATCGAGCTCACCCTGCTCGACGCGACGGCGATGCGACGGCTCAATCGTCGCGTCACCGGCCGGCGGCGCCTCACCGATGTGATCGCCTTCACGCTGCCGCAGCCCGATGGCCGGGTATTGGGCGACGTATACCTTTGCCCGGAGGTTGCGCACCGCCAGCCGGACGTCCCCACCGAGCTGATTCGTCTGACCGTGCACGGTACGCTGCACGTGCTCGGCTACGATCATCCGGCCGGGGCGGGACGGATGCGCTCGTCCATGTGGCGCCGCCAGGAGCGCTACGTGCGCCTGCTGGTGGGGCGCGGATGACGGCGCTCGCGTGGGGCGGGGCGGTGCTCGCCCTCGGCGCGGCCACGTGGGCCGGACTGCTGGCGCTGTGCGAAGAAGCCGTGGTCGGCGAGACGATGCACACGTTGGGCGACGCGCCGCCCGCCACGATCTGGGGCCGTGTGCCGCTGCACCGGGCGTTGCACGTGGCCCGTCTCGCGCTGTTGGTGCTGAGCGCCGTGGCCGCGGCACACGTGGTCCGCTGGTGGGAGCGGCCCTGGCTCGCCGCCGTTGGGCTTGTGTTGCTGGTCGCGCTCCTGGTGTTCGTGCTCGGTGACGCGCTGCCGCGCAGCATCGCGCGTCTGGCGCCCGAGCTGGCCGAGGCGACGCGGCCATTGGGCCAGCGTACCCTGCCGGCGTTTTCCCCGCTCTTACGGATCCTGGCGTGGGTCGATCGCGGCCTGCACTCGCTCGTGTCCGCCACGGGGCTCGCCGCGCCTCCCCTGGGTGATGCCCAACGCGACATGCTGCTCGGCGTTTTCACCCTCGCCGACACCACGGTCGACGAGGTCATGACGCCGCGGCTCGACATGGTGGGCGTCGACATCGGGGCCGAACGGGACGAAGTCCTCGATCGGTTTCGTACCAGCGAACACACCCGGCTGCCGGTCTACGACGGCACCCCGGACAATCTCGTCGGGGTGCTCTACGCCAAGGATCTCGTGCCGCTGGCTCTGGGACTGCCCGAGGGGCAGCGGATCGCGCGCTGGCAGGATCTGGTGCGGCCCGCGCCGTTCGTTCCGGAGGCCAAGACACTCGATGCGCAGTTGCGCGACTTTCAGCGCGGACCGGCCCATCTGGCCATCGTGGTCGACGAGTTCGGGGGCACGGCGGGAATGATCACCCGGGAAGACGTGCTGGAGGAAATCGTCGGGGACATCCGTGACGAGCACGACACCGAGGCGCCCCCGGAGATCCGGCAGGATGGGGAGCGCTTCTGGGTCGATGGCGGGGTCGGCCTCGATGAGCTCTCCATGGCGTTGGGCCGCCCATTCAGTCACCCGGAAGTGTCGACGGTGGGTGGACTGATCTACTCCGCGTTGGGGCGCGTTCCCCGTCCGGGCGAGGAGCTCACGCTGGACGGTTTCCGCGTCGTGGTGGAGCGGGTGGAGCGGCGGCGGGTGCGCCGGGTCTACTTCGAGGCTCAATGATCGTCCCACTGCTGTTGCTCGTGCTCGGGCTCGTGGTCGCGGCGACGGCGGCCGCCGTCGGGGTGGCTGCGGCCGCCGTGGGCCAGGCGGAGCTGACGCGCTGGGTGTCTCACAAGCTGCGCGGGGCGCCGGCGACCGCGCAGGCGCTGCGCGACCCCGCGCGCGTGCTGGCGACCGCCAATGCCCTCACCACGCTCGGCCTCCTGTTCGCCGCCGCGGCGATCCCGGCGCTGCTCGCTCGGACCACGCCGACGTTTCTCGGGCTGGTGACCATTCTCGGCATCGTGCCGCTGTTCGTGAGCGCGGCGTATCTGCTGCCGCGCGTGCTGGGACGGCGTTGGCCGGAGCGGATCGTCACGCCGGCCGTTCCCTGGATGGAGCGGGTGGCCGTGCTGCTGGCGCCGCTCATTCCGGCGCGCGACGCCTCGCCGCGCGGTGCCCTGGCGGCGGTGTTGTCGAGTGACTCGAGCGTCCTCGCGGCCAGCGACGAGATCGAGGTCGTGTCGGGCGTGTTGGCCTTCGCCGACCGGCCGGTCGCCGAGCTGATGACGCCGCGCACGGCCATCGTCGCGATTCCCGAGGGCATGCTCGCCGCCGAAGCTGCGCACGTGTACGCCCAATCGGGCTACAGTCGCTATCCAGTGTACCGCGGCACTCTGGATGAGATCGTCGGCGTGGTGCACGCGTTCGACCTGTTGCAGCTCGTACCGGACGAGCCCGTGCGGCTGCGCCCCGTGCTGAGCGTGCCGGGCTCCCGCCGGGCGGCCGATCTGATGCTGGAAATGCAGCGCGGTGGCAGTCACCTGGCGGTCGTCGTCGATGAGTTCGGCGGCACGGCGGGGCTCGTGACGTTTGAAGACCTGCTGCGCGATCTCGTGAGCGAGGTGCTGGAGAGTCCCGCGACGACCGTTTCCACCGCTGCTCCCCCGGGAACCGTCCTGGTGGAGCTCGAGGGAGCCGCGCCGGCTTCCAGTTTGGTCGAGCGGCTCGGCACCGGGCCTAGGGCCGCCGCGGCCCAAACCGTCGGCGGTCTGCTGAGTCAGGCGTTGGGACGCATTCCGAGAACGGGCGAGCGGTTGCAGCTGGGAGAGCTCGAGTTCGACGTCCTCGCGGCCACCGCCACCCGCGTGGAGCGGGTCGCGGTGCGGCGCGGCGCCGTGCCGACGGTCGTGTTGGACCAGGGGGAAGGCTGACGCGGAGGCGCCCTGCTCGACCGGGTCGAGACTGAGCAAGCACCGACCCGGCGATCGTTCCAACGGGAGATGCTCGGCTGTATCTTTGCGACACGGATGCGGACTGACGCACTCACGGAAGGCCTCGATCGCGGCGACGCGGTCGCGCTCGCCCGGGCCATCAGCCTCGTCGAAAACCAGCGGGACGGGTTCGAGCGCGTGCTCGCGCACGGGCACGAGCGGCTGGGTCGCGTCGGCACGCGCCGCATCGGCATCACGGGCCCGCCCGGGGCCGGGAAGAGCACCCTCACCGATCAATTGACGCGGGCGTTCCGGGGTCAAGGCCTGAAGGTTGCCGTGGTGGCGGTCGATCCCACGAGTCCGTTCAGCGGCGGAGCCTTGTTGGGCGACCGGGTGCGCATGGAGTCGGTCAATCTGGATCCCGGCGTCTTCATTCGATCGATGGCGACGCGGGGGTCGCAGGGCGGCCTCGCGATGACCACCGAAGAAGTGTGCGACGTGCTCGATGCATTCGGCTTCGAGCGGATTCTGATCGAGACCGTTGGAGTCGGGCAGACGGAGCTGGACGTGGCGAGCACCGCCGAGACCACGATCCTGGTGCTGGTGCCGGAGTCCGGCGACGGCATCCAGGCCTTGAAATCCGGCGTGATGGAAGTGGCCGATGTGTTCGTCGTTAACAAGAGCGACCGGCCCGGCGCCGAGAAAATGCAGCGTGAGATCGAGGTGATGCTGGGGATCCGGCGGGGGAACGCGTTCCGGCACATGGCGCCGCATCACCGGGCCGCGCGACACGCTCCGGCCGCCGCCGACGTGCCATGGGATCCGCCTGTCCTGCTCACGGTCGCGTCGAAAGGCGAGGGCATCGATGCCGTGATCGCAGCGCTGGAGCGGCATCGGGCGTACCTTGAGTCCAGCGGCCGTTTGACCCAGCGACGCCGCGAGCGGCTTGCGGAGCGGACCCGGGCGGCCGTGAACCGCGCTCTGCGTAGCTGGATTTGGGACGCATCCCCGGCGGAGGCGATCCTGGCGGCGGCGCTGGACGGCATGACGGCGGGGACGCAGAGTCCCTACGACGTGGCGGCGCGGATCGTGGACCAGGCGAAGAGTGGAGCGACGCGATGACCCTCGAGCGCAAGCCGGTATATGTCGCGGCAGATCTTGGGCCGTGGGACCCGGAACGACAGCTCGGGGACCCCGGCGCCTACCCGTTCACCCGCGGGATCCACCCCACCATGTACCGCGGCCGGCTCTGGACGATGCGGCAGTTCGCCGGATTCGGCACGGCCGAGGACACGAATCGCCGCTACAAGTTTCTGCTGGAGCACGGGCAGACCGGCCTCTCGGTGGCGTTCGATTTTCCGACCCTGATGGGCTACGACTCCGACCACCCGCGCTCCGAAGGCGAGGTCGGCAAGTGCGGCGTGGCGATCTCGAGCTTGGCGGACATGGAAAACCTGTTCCGCGGCATCCCGCTGGATCAGGTTTCCACGTCGATGACGATCAACGGGCCGGCCGCGATTCTGTTCTGCTTCTACGTCGCCGCCGGGGAGAAGCAGGGCGTACCGATCGCGCAGCTGCGCGGCACGGTGCAGAACGATATTCTCAAGGAGTACATGGCCCAGCACGCCTGGGTCTACCCGGTCGAGCCCGCCCTCAAGATCATCGTCGACATGTTCGAGTGGTGCGCCACTCACACGCCGCTCTGGAACACGATTTCCATCTCCGGCTATCACATTCGCGAAGCAGGCGCCACGGCGGCCCAGGAGCTCGCGTTCACCCTGGCCAATGGGTTCACGTACGTGGAGCGGGGCATCGCGCGTGGGTTGGCGGTGGATGATTTCGCGCCGCGGCTGTCGTTCTTCTGGGACATCCACAACGACTTCTTCGAGGAGATCGCGAAGCTGCGCGCCGCCCGACGGATCTGGGCCCGGCACATGCAGGAGCGCTACGGTGCGCGCAATCCGCGGTCGTGGATGCTGCGCTTCCACAGTCAGACCGCCGGCGTGACGCTCACCGCGCAACAGCCGATGAACAACATCGTGCGGGTCGCTTACCAGGCCCTGGCGGCCGTGCTCGGCGGCACGCAGTCGTTGCACACCAACTCCCTGGACGAGACCCTGGCGCTCCCGACCGAGCAGGCCGTGCAGGTGGCGTTGCGCACGCAGCAGATCCTGGCGCACGAGACCGCGGTCCCGGAGGTGATCGACCCGCTGGGCGGATCCTACTACCTGGAGGCGCTCACCGATCAGCTGGAGCGGGAGGCGGAAGCGCTGTTCGCCGAGATCCAGTCGATTGGCGGCGTGGTGCAGGGGGTCGAGGCCGGCTGGTTCCAGCGGCAGATCGCGCGCTCGGCGGCCGAGTTCCAGCGGCGGGTGGAGGACGGAGGACAGATCATCGTTGGCGTGAACGATTTCCTGTCCGAGGATGACCACCCGGTGGAGGTCCTCAAGATCGCCAACGATGCGGAGGACTCGCAGCGGCGTCGGCTGGGCCGGCTGCGGGCCGAGCGCGACCAGACGCTCGTGGAGCAGCGCCTGGCGGTCTTGCGGGAAGCGGCGGAACAGGACCGCAACGTGATCGGCCCGATGCTCGACTGCGCTCGGGCCTACTGCACGCTGTACGAGATCCGGCACGCGCTGGAGCGCGTCTTCGGCGCCTATCGCGAGCCGGTGTTCTTCTGAGCGCGACCGCGCAGCCGCGGCCCCCGGGCGCGGCGACGGTGCACGATGCGCTCGCACGCCTGCACGCGATTCCGACCGGCGCCGGCCCCGTGGTCTCGTGCTACCTGAAGCTCGAGCCGCGAGACAAGACGCGCGGCAAGTATCTGATCAAGATGAAGAACCGGATCAGGGAGACGGTCGCGGGACTGGCGCGGCGGCCGCTCGGGCGGGAAGCGCGGGAGGCGGTCACCCGGGATCTGGAGACCATCCGGCGCCATCTCGAAGATCCCGGTCGTCTCCCGCAGACGCGCGGCGTGGCGCTGTTCGCGTGCGGTGGGGCCGGGCTGTTCGAAGCCGTGCCGATGCCGCAGGTCCATCGCTCCCGGCTGGTCGTGGGCGACACTGCGGCCACGCGCGAGCTCGTCGGCCTGGAGCAGGAGTTCGGCACCATTCTCGTCGCCGCCTGCGACCGGACCGGCGCCCGTTTTTTCGACGTGAGCGCCTTCGGCATCGTGGAGCGCGCCGGCGTGACCTCTCCGGCCTCCCGGAGCGGCAAGTTCCACGGGGATCGCCAGCTGATGCACAGCGGTGTCATGGGATCCATGGGGGAGCACGGCTATCACGCGCGCATCCGGGAGGAGAAGCACCGCCACTATGCGCGTGTCGCGGAGGAGATCTTCCGGATCCACGCGCAACAGCCGCTCTCGGGACTCGTGGTCGCGGGGGTCGGCGTCAATGCGGCGGCCTTGGTCCCGCATCTCCACACCTACCTCCATGACCTGCTGTTCGGGGTCGTGCGGCTCAATCTCAAGACCACCACGCCGTCGGAGGTCCGGGAGGCGGTGCTGGCCCTGCGGGAGGAGCGCGAACAGGCCTGGGAACGGGCGCACGCGGAGGCGGTGGCGGACGGCCTGGCCACCGGTTGGGCGGTGAACGGTATCGAGCCGACGGAGAAGGCGCTGGGACGCGGGCAGGTCCGGCTGCTGCTGGCCGACGGGCACGGCGACGACGGTCGTATCGACGACGCCGTGGAAGAAGCGTTGTCACAGCGGGCCCAGGTGGACGTGCTGTACGACTCGCGGGCCCGGCGGGCCGTGGATGGACTCGCGGCCTTGCTGCGCTTCCGTCGCGTATGAGACCCGCCGTCACCGCGCACAAGCGCCGGCCCATTCGGGTGCTCGTGGCGAAGCCGGGTCTCGACGGGCACGATCGCGGGGCCAAGGTCGTCGCCGCGGCGCTGCGCGACGCGGGCATGGAGGTCATCTATACCGGTCTGCATCAGACACCGGAAATGATCGCCCAGGCCGCGGTGCAGGAAGATGTCGACGTCGTGGGCTTGTCGATCCTCTCGGGCGCCCACATGACCTTGTTCCCGCGCGTGCGCGCCCTGCTCACCCAGGCGGGTCGGACCGACGTCCTGTTGACCGGCGGCGGCATCATCCCCCCCGACGACGTGGCGGCGTTGGAGCGTCAGGGCGTCGGCAAGCTGTTCGGCCCGGGGACGCCAACCACGGATCTGATCAAGTACATCGAGGAGTGGGC
Organism: uncultured Gemmatimonadaceae bacterium; assembly: GCA_964599725.1. Taxonomy (GTDB): domain Bacteria; phylum Gemmatimonadota; class Gemmatimonadetes; order Gemmatimonadales; family GWC2-71-9; genus DASTHG01. The sequence continues at coordinate 63,711 of CAZRGT010000050.1, forward strand.
GGCCGATCGGGCATGAGCCGACTCAAGATGCTGGCCGAGGAATACCGTGCCCTCGCGGCACGGCTGGAGCAGGGCGGCGGGCCCGAGAAGGTCCGCCGCCAGCGCGAGCAGGGTAAGCTCACCGCCCGTGAGCGGCTGGCGAAACTGTTGGATCCCGGCGGCCCGTGGCTCGAGCTCGGGCTCTTGGTGGCGTATGACCAGTACGATGGTCAGGCGCCCGGAGCCGGCGTCGTCACCGGACTGGGGCGGATCCAGGGCCGGCCCGTCGTGGTGGTGGCGAACGATGCGACGGTCAAGGCCGGCTCGTGGTGGCCGGAGACGATCAAGAAGATCCTGCGCGCGCAGGAAGTGGCGATGCGCCAGCGGATTCCGATCGTGTATCTGGTCGACTCCGCCGGGGTGAATCTGCCCTATCAAGGCGGCGTGTTTCCCGGTCAGTACGGGGCGGCGCGCATTTTCTACTACAACTCGATCATGCGACGCTATCTTCGGGTTCCCCAGATCGCCGCAGTGATGGGGCCGTGCATCGCGGGCGGCGCGTACCTGCCCGCCCTCTCGGACGTCATCTTCATGGTGGAAGGGACGTCCTTCATGGGACTGGGCGGCCCGAATCTCGTCAAGGGCGCCACCGGGCAGACGGTCGACGCCGAGACGCTCGGCGGGGCCGCGACCCATACCACGATCAGTGCGGTCGCGCACTATCGCGCCGCCACCGATGCGGATTGCCTGGAGCGGATACGCGAGTACGTCAGCCGGCTGCCCCGCTCACCACGACCGGCGCCGCCCGCGACCCCGCCCAAGCGAAAACCGGCCGAACTCTACGATTTGCTGCCGCCCGACCATCGCATGAGCTACGACGTGCGCGCCGTGCTCGATTGCCTGCTCGACGCGGGACGACTGGACGAGTTTCAAGCCGACGTCGGCCACGAGATGCTGTGCGGGCATGGGGCGATCGCGGGGCACCCGGTCGCGTTGATCGCCAACTCCCGCGGCGTCATCAAAGGAAAAAAAGGACAGCCGCCACGCATCGGCGGAATCGTGTATACCGAGAGCGCCGAAAAGGTGGCGTATTTCATCGAGAACGCGGATCGTGAACGCCTCCCGCTGCTGTTCCTGCAGGACGTGTCGGGATTCATGGTTGGAACCGAGGCGGAGCATTCCGGCATCATCCGCGCTGGCGCGCGCTTCGTCGAGGCGATGGCCACCGCCACCGTGCCCAAGCTCGTCGTCACCCTGAATCACGCGTCCGGAGCGGGCTACTACGCGATGGCGGGGCAGGGGTTCGATCCCGACTTCCTGCTGTCGTGGCCGACCGGTCGCATGGGCGTCATGGAGGGCGAGTCGGCGGTCCAGGCTGTATTCGGCAGCGACGTCGCCAAGCCGGGAAACGCGACCGCGGTGGACGCGATGCGAGCCGACTACGAGCATCAGCTCGATGCCCGCTTCGCCGCCGCCCGCGGGTACGTCGATGCGCTGGTGCTCCCGGAAACGACACGCGACACCCTCGCTTTTCTGCTCGAGCTGACGGCCGAATACTCGGGTCCGCACCTCGGCGCCTTCATACTGCCCGCGGACCTATGACCCCGCTCCGCCTCTCGCTGTTGCTCGCGGCGCTCTCGGCGTGCGCCCGGGTGTCACCCCGGCCGGTCCAGGCCCCGGCGCCGGCGGTCCCCGCGCCCGTCGCCGCGGACGTCGCTCCCGTCGTGGCCGTCCCACGCCCGAGCGAGCCCGTCATTCCACCGCCACTTGCGCTCCTGGCGGGCTTGATGCCGCTGCGCAGCACGGGGGTGGAGCAGTTCCGCGCCGCCCACCCGACGTACGACGGGCGTGGCGTCCTGATCGGTATTCTCGATTCCGGGATCGATCCGGGGGTCGCCGGACTCGTCGTCACCAGTACCGGCGCTCCCAAGATCCTCGACCTGCGGGATTTCTCCGGCGAAGGACGCGTGGCGCTCGATGCCGTGCGCCCGGAAGCGGGCACGCTCGTCATCGCGGGACGGACGCTCCGCGGCGCGGCCCGGATCGGCCGGCTCGCGATCGGAGCGACCTGGTATGCGGGGGTGTTCCGCGAGTTGCCGCTCGGGCCGCTCCCGGCGGCCGACGTCAACGGCAACAACACCAACACGGACGTCTTCCCGGTGGTCGTGGTGCGAGCGGTGGACGGGTGGGTCGTGTTCTTCGATTCCAACCTGAACGGCAGCTTCGAGGACGAGCAGCCGCTCCACGATTATCGGCAGGGTCGTGAGACCATCGCATTGGGCCGCCAGCCGCTCACGCTGGCCGCCAATTTCACCGGCGCGAGCGGGATCCCACAGCTCGATCTCTACTTCGACACCCGGGGACACGGCACCCACGTGGCCGGCATCGCCGCGGGCCACGGGATGTTCAACCTGTCGGGTTTCGAAGGAGTGGCGCCGGGCGCACAGCTGATCGGCCTGAAGATCGCGAATGACGCGCGCGGCGGGATTTCGGTGAGCGGCAGCATGCAGCGCGCGATGACCTATGCCGCGCAGTTCGCCGCGCAACGCGGGTTGCCGCTGGTGCTCAACATGAGCTTCGGCGTGGGGAATGAGCGTGCGGGACGGGCGGTGATCGATTCGCTGGTGGATGCTTTCCTGCTGTCGCACCCGGATGTCGTGTTCACGATCAGCGCCGGGAATGACGGTCCCGGTCTCTCCACCGTGGGGTTCCCCGGGTCCGCCGACTTGGCGCTGTCGGTCGGGGCGCTCGAGCCGGGGGTGTTTCTGCGCGCCCCGCAGCCCGGACCGCCGCCGCCGGACCGGATGGGATGGTGGAGCTCGCGCGGCGGCGATCTCGCCAAGCCCGATCTCCTGGCGCCGGGCCAGGCGTTCTCCACCGTGCCGCGCTGGAATCTGGGCGACGAGATCAAGACCGGTACGAGCATGGCGGCGCCTCACGTGGCTGGATTGATCGCCCGCCTCGCATCCGCGATGGCGCAAGAGCACCGACCCATCCTCGCCGCCGACCTGACCCAGGCCTTGCGGGCCACGGCCACTCCGCTCGCCGGCTGGAGTGTCCTGGACCAGGGCGCCGGCGTGCCGAGACTTGAGGCCGCCTACCGCTGGCTCGTGGCCGGGCACCAGGGATCGCGCTATGAGGTACGGGTGGCTCACGGCGCGCCCGCCGCGATGCGTCGCGGCGGTTTCGCGGGCCCGGCGGACACCGTCCAGGTGTTCACCGTCTGGCATGCCGACGGCCTGCGGGCCGCCCAGTTCCGACTGACCAGTGATGTGCCCTGGCTCTCGGCCCCGGCACTCGTGACCGCGCAGCCGCGCGCCACCACGATCCAGCTCGGCTATCGCCCGTCGCTCCTGACGGCCCCCGGCGTGTACGTGGGCACGATCACCGCGCGCAATCCCACGGACAGCTCGGCCGGATCGCTGTTCAGCGTCCTGAATACGGTCGTCATCCCCTACGATCTTTCCGCGCGGGCGCTCGCCGATTCGGGTCGGCCCATCGGCCCGGGGCGCGTGCAGCGGTATTTCCTGCGGGTTCCCGTCGCCGGGACGTCGATGCGGCTCACGGTGTCGCTGCGGGACGCGGACCATGAAGCGGTGGTACAGCTGTATGATCCCCGCGGCCGTCCAGCGAGCGGCAGCCCCGACAGCCTGGTGGCGGTCGGCTACGGCAAGGCGGCTCGGGTGGTGATCGAGGTTCCGGCGGAGGATGTCGAGGCGGGCGTCTACGAGCTCGATGTCTTCAACCCCGGCACCGGGCGATCGATCGCGGCCATCTCCGCCGAACTCGCCCCCGTGACGCTCGCGGTACGGGACGATGGGACGCTCGAGGTGTCCAATCCGGGGACGACGACGGCCGCCCTCCTGGGGCACGCCACACTCGTCGGGGCGGAGCGTCGTGTGACGATCGAGGGACGCGGCGCGCCCACCGAGAGCGTCACGGTGGTTCTGCCGCCGTGGGCGGCGCGGGCCGAAGTGCTGGTCGAAATGGCCCACGAGCAATGGGAGCGATTCACGGATTTCGGCCTGACGGCGTTCGACTCGGCCGGCCATCAAGTGGAGACGACGCCCTTGAATTACGCGCGTGGCCGGCAGACGTTCGACGTTTCAGCGCGGTTGGCGGGCCACCCCGTGGTGTTCGAGCTGCTCCCGGCGTTCGCGCACGCCGATGCCCCGAGCCCCTGGACGGCCAGGGTGCGGGTACGCGTGTTCACGGATTCCGGCTCGATCGTCGACGCGGGCGTCCGGCTGGACGTCGTGCCCGGCGGCCGCGCGGCGCTGCCGGTACCGATGTCCACCTCGCTCGCGTTGCCGGAAGGGTTCGCCTCGCTGGTCGAGTGGCGCCTGACGCCGGCGTCGGGAACGACCCCGGCTGCGGTCGGATTCCAACCCATCCGGCGGCCGTGACGAGGCCGGTTCGCATCGCGTCCGGTCAGGGATTCTGGGGCGACTGGCTCGAGGCACCCTGGCGCCAGGTGACCGGAGGGCCGATCGACTACCTGATGATGGATTACCTGGCGGAGGTCACCATGTCCATCATGCAGAAGCAGAAGTCCCGCGACCCGTCGGTGGGGTACGCGAAGGATTTCGTCCCGCTGATGGAGCGGCTGCTTCCGGTGCTCGTCGAGCGGGGGGTGAAGGTGACCACCAACGCGGGGGGGGTGAATCCGCGAGCCTGTGCCGAGGCGGTCGCCGCTGTCGCGCGCCGGCTCGGGCTGGGCGGCAAGGTCCGCATCGGCGTCGTGACGGGTGACGACCTCCTCGGTCGAGTGGATGAGCTCATGGCCGCCGGGCACCAGCTCGGCAACATGGACACGGGGCGCCCGCTCGCCGACGTGCGAGACCGGCTGCAGTCAGTGAACGCCTACCTCGGCGCGGGCCCGGTGGTGGAGGCGCTCGGTCGCGGGGCGGACATCGTGATCACCGGCCGGGTGACCGACACCGGACTGACGCTCGGGCCGATGATGCATGCGTTCGGCTGGGCGCCGAACGCCTGGGACCTGCTGGCCGCGGGGACAGTCGCGGGCCACACGATCGAATGCGGCGCCCAATGCTCCGGCGGCAACTGTCTCATCGACTGGGAGCGCGTCCCGGATCTCGCCAACGTGGGCTATCCGATCGTCGAGGCTTACGCCGATGGATCATTCGAGATCACCAAGCACCCCGGCACCGGCGGGCGGATCACCGTTGCCGGAGTGACCGAGCAGCTCGTCTACGAGATGGGTGATCCGACCCAGTACATCACACCCGACTGCGTCGCCGACTTCACCACCATCGAGCTGCGGCAGACCGCGAAGAACCGGGTGCGGTTCTCGGGCATCCGCGGTCGCCCGGCGACCGACCAGCTCAAGGTTTCGGCGGCGTACTTCTACGGGTACAAAGCCGTTGGGACGCTCGTCTACGCGTGGCCAGACGCCTACAAGAAGGCGCGCGCCGCCGATCGCGTGTTGCGGCAGCGCCTGGCGGATCTCGGACTCGAGTTCGAGACTCTCCTCACGGAGTTCGTGGGTGCGGACGCGACCCATGGTCCGTTGGCCCTGCGCGAGCTTGCGACGGTGGATCTTCCCGAGGTGCAGCTGCGGATCGGCGTGCGCGCGCGCCAGCGCGCTCCCGTGGAGCGGTTCACGCGGGAAATCGCCCCGCTGATTCTCAACGGCCCTCCCAGCGTGACCGGGTTCGCGGGCGGGCGCCCCAAGCTTGAAGAAATCGTGGCCTATTGGCCGGCGCTTCTCGACAAGACTCAGGTGCAGCCGTGTATCGATCTGGTCGCGGTATGAAGCGCCGCGCAAGGCGCGTGCAATTGGTCCAGCTGGCGCATGCCCGTTCGGGCGACAAAGGTGACACGGCCAATGTCGGGCTGATCGCGCGCCGGCCGGCGGATTACGCGCTGCTGGTGCGCCAGGTGACCGCCGCTCGCGTGGCGCGTCACTTCAAGGGGATCATCCAGGGGCCGGTGGAGCGGTTCGAGCTTCCCAATCTGCACGCCCTGAACTTCCTGCTGCACGGGGCACTCGACGGTGGCGGCACCATTTCCCTCAAGACGGATGCCCAGGGCAAGGTGTTGTCGACGGCGCTACTCCGAATGGAAATCGAGGTCCCGCGATGAGCGATCGCGTGCTCGTCGCCCTCGCGGGCGGGGTGCTCACCGGCACCCTCAATCGGCCGGACAAGAAGAACGCGATCGATGGCGCCATGGTCGACGCCCTCTACGTTCTGCTGGAGCAGGCTGAGCTGGATGCGACCGTGCGCGTAGTCGCCCTGCGCGGGGCGGGGAAGGACTTCTGCGCGGGCATGGATCTCCAAGAATTGCTCACCTCCGCCGATCAGACCATTGAGGAGAATCGCCAGGCCGCGCTGCGGTTCGGTGGGTTGTTCATCCGCATGCGCGCGTTGCCCAAGCCGGTGGTCGCGGTGGTGCAGGGGCGCGCCCTCGCCGGCGGGTGCGGGCTCGCGACGGCCTGCGATCTGGTGCTCGCCTCGGCCTCGGCGCAGCTCGGCTACCCCGAAGTGCAGCGCGGCTTCGTGCCGGCCTTGGTGATGAACATGCTGCGGCGCGCGGCGGGCGAAAAGGTGGCCTTCGATCTGGTCGCGACCGGGCGACTCGTAACCGCTCAGGAAGCGGAGCGCATCGGTCTGGTCTCGCGCGTGTTCGCCGACGATGCCTTCGAGCCACAGGTCGGCGCGGTGTTGGACATCCTCGCCGCGATCAGTGCGAGCGCGTTGGCACTCACCAAGCAGCAGTTCTATGCCCTCGACGGCGTGTCGTTCGAGGATGGCCTCCGGCTCTCGGCGGACGTTAACGCCGTGAGCCGGACCACCCCCGATTTCCGGTCGGCGATCGCCGCGTTCCTGCAGCGATGATGGTGCGGTGCCCGATGCCATTCGCGCTCAAGGCCGGGCTGGGAGGCCTTGGGCTCGTGGTGGGGCTGGCGAGGATGGTGTTGGAGCGGCGCTGGCTCGTGTGGGTGGCGGCGGCGTGTCTGAGTATGGGTTCGGCGCGATCGTGCGGGTGGCGCCGCATCTCATCGTTCAGCTCGAAGGGGGCCAGGAGGCGGTACGCCTGCCCGTGGGCCGATTCACGGCGCGCACGGTTCGGTTGCGTGTGGACGTCGCCGCGACCCCACGCCTCGGCACCACGTTGTTCGTCCAGGGTGACAACGAAGCGCGCCGGCTCGCGGTCAACGCCCGGGTGCACCGGATCATCCGCTCGGGGAGCGACGCATACCTGGTGTACAACAGCGCCTGGCGCACCGGGCTCCCCGGCGGCGTGCCGTGGGGAAGGCCGAGCCGCGGGTCGGTGATTGCGAAGCTGGTGTACTACTTTCGGCTGTAGGGATGGAGCACTGTTAGATTGTGGGATCAATTTTGGGAGGCACCCATGGCCAGTCTGAATACGTTCATGTACGACCCGGGTCTCGTGCAGCCGATGCGCGAGGAGTTGACGCGGATCGGCTTCGAGGAGCTGCGCACCACCGAAGCGGTGGATGCTGCCCTCGCGGCTAAAACCGCTGCTACGCTCGTGGTGGTCAATTCGGTATGCGGCTGCGCGGCCCGGTATGCCCGGCCGGCGGCGGCGCTGGCCTTGCAGCATGCCAAGCGACCCGCACGGCTCGTAACCGTATTCGCCGGCCAGGATGCCGCGGCCACGGCGCGGGCGAGGGAGTACTTCACAGGGTACCCGCCGTCCTCCCCGCAAATGGCGTTGCTGAAGGACGGGGAGCTCGTGTTCATGCTGGAACGACGCAATATCGAGGGCCGGCCGGCCGCGGACATCGCGGCGGACCTGGTAGGGGCGTTTGACCGATTCTGCTAGCGATTCTGCCGAGGATTCTACCGAGGATTCTACCGAGGATTCTGCCGAGGATTCTGCCGAGGATCGTCCGGTGCCGGATGGGGCGCCCAAGCGCCTGATCGTCGTCGGCGATCGCGTGCTGATCACCCCTGAAGTGGGGGAGGAGCGTACCAACGTCGGGCTGTATCTCCCCGCGACGGCGCTCGAGTCCCGCCAGGTGCAGGGCGGCAAGATCGTCGCGACGGGACCGGGCACGCCGATGATCGAGCCGGCCAGCATGGACGAGGAGCCATGGAAGATCCGCGGCTCCGACGTGAAGTACCAGCCGATGCAGGCCGAGGCGGGCGACTACGCGCTGTTTTTCCGCAAGGCGGCCGTGGAAATCACGTTCGAGGGGAAGAACTACCTTGTGGTGCCGCAGGCGGCGATTCTGGTGCTGGTGCGGCGGGAGATCCCCGAGCCGGAGTAAAGCGGCCCCCGTCGCGTGAAAACGGCCCCCGGTGTTTGACCCGGGGTCGTTTTCTTTGTGGGCCTGTGGCGGCTCCTCGGAACACCCTCTATCAGGCCCGAACCATCCTCGCGGAGCGGTTCGGGTATCAGCACTTCCGCGCCGCCCAGCTGCGTGTGCTGGGACCGCTGCTCGGTGGCCGGCATGTGCTGGGGGTACTGCCGACCGGAGCGGGCAAATCCCTGTGCTATCAGATCCCCGCCATGCTCACCGAAGGGCTGACCGTCGTCGTCTCGCCGCTCATTTCCCTGATGCAGGACCAGGTCGCCGCCCTGCGCAAGCGCGGTATCCCGGCTGCCTACCTCAATAGCTCTCTCTCGGCACAGGATCAACGCACGATTCTCAACCTCGCCTTGAGCGGGCAGGCCCGCCTGTTGTATTGTGCGCCGGAGCGCTTGGTGTCGTTGTCCCGTCTCGTCCGCGACGCCGCGGTAACGGTGCCGCTCCTGGCGGTGGACGAAGCACACTGCATCGTCGAATGGGGCAACACGTTCCGGCCGATCTACCGCCAGCTGGGCGAATTCCGATATCACCTGCGCGAGCCGCGCACGCTGGCCCTGACCGGCAGCGCTACGCCAGCTGCGCGTCGGGAAATTCTCGACGTGCTGCGGATTCCCCATGCGGAAGTCGTCACGGCGTCGTTCGACCGTCCCAATCTGCGATTCCGGGTAGAGCGCGTGAAGGACGATCGCGACCGCTTCGCCCGCATCGTGCGCGCACTGGAGGAGACTCCGGGACAGGCGATCATCTACACCCCGACCCGTCGGCTCACCGAGCTCGTCGCCCGCGCCCTGCGTTTCCGCGGGTACCGAGCCGCCCCGTATCACGCCGGGTTGGACGCCGAGATCCGGCGACCCGTGCTGGGCGCCTTCCAGCACGACAAGGCCCCGGTGATCGTGGCCACCAGCGCGTTCGGGATGGGGATCGACAAGCCCGACGTGCGCCTGGTGCTGCACTGGGGGCCGCCGCGCACGCTCGAGGCCTACTACCAGGAAGCCGGACGCGCGGGTCGCGACGGACGCGTGGCGACGTGTCGGATGTTGTGGCGGCCCGAGGACTTCGAGTGGGGGGAGCTGGCGCCGGGAATGAAGCGGTATGTGAAGGGCCGAAACTGCCGGCGGCGAATGCTGCTGGAGCACTTTGGAGAACGACTCGGCACGTGCCATGGGTGTGACGTGTGCGGGTAGGTGTTGAGTTACGGGCGACCAGAGTGGTTTGTGTGGGCGGGCTCGTCGTGAACCCCGGGGCCATGCCCTGGGGTTAACCCACTCAGGAGACGTCGGTGACCAGTGTGACTCGGCACAGCGCCATCGGACTCTACGCACACATCACCTGGCACACATGGCGCCGCCAGCAGGTCATCGCCGAGCCGGACGTGCCGATCATCAAGCGGGCCGCTCAGTCGGCAGCGAAACGAACTCGAGTTCGCATCCACGCCATAGAGGTGCTCAGCGACCACCTGCATGTCGCGGTGAGCTACGCTCCAGACACCACCGTCAGTGCGTTCATACGCGAGGCTAAGTCGGAGTCTGCACGGCGCGTCAACAAGCTGGCGAAGGCGGGGCGGCTGCGATGGTGCCGCGGGTACTACGTGAACTCGTTGAGCCGAAGCCACGTCCGAGCCGCGAGAGTGTACGTGGCACGCCAACGGACTCGCCACCCGGACCGATTGCCGCCACGGGTGGGTTAACCCCGGGGCCACGCCCCGGGGTTTCTCGGGATTCGGAGCCGAGTCACTATATTCTCCCCCGTGCACGACTCCCTCTACTTCTCCGACCACCACCTCCAGGTCCGCGACATGGTGCGGGACTTCGCCCGCAGCGTCGTGAAGCCCACCGCGCGTCGCTACGATCTCGCATCGGAGTTCCCCTGGGACAACGTGCGCCAGATGGCCGACCTGGGCTTGCTCGGCATTCCCTGGCCGGAAGACCTGAGTGGGGCGGGGATGGACTACCTGTCCTACATGATCGTGATCGAGGAGCTCGCCAAGGTCGACGCGAGCCACGCGATCACGGTCAGCGCCCATACCACCCTCGGCACGTCCCCCATCATGGATTTCGGCACCGACGAACAGAAGCGGCGTTTCGTACCGTTGCTTGCCAGCGGAAGAGTGCTTGGGGGATTCGGCCTGACCGAGCCGGGTGCCGGGTCGGATGCCGGAGGCACCAAGACGGTCGCGGTGGACACGGGGGATCACTACGTCCTGAATGGATCGAAGATCTTCATTACGCACGCCGGCGTGGGTGAGATCTTTGTCGTGACCGCCCGTACCGATCCGCGGGCGAGCAAGACGCGCGGCATCACGTCGTTCATCGTCACCAAGGACACGACCGACCTGGACGAGGCCAGACGGGTGGGCGTCGGCCACGAGTCGAGCCTGGTCAAGACTCCGGGCGTCGCCGCAGCCAAGAAGGAGGACAAGCTGGGGTGGCGCGCCTCCGACACCCGCGAGCTCGTGTTCACCGACGCGATCGTCCCCAAAGAGAACGTGCTCGGCCCGCTCGGCAACGGATTCCGGCAGATGCTGCACACGCTCGATGGTGGCCGCATCGGGATTGCGGCGCTGTCGCTCGGGATCGCCGCCGGCGCGCTGGAGGAGTGCCTCGCCTACACGGCTCAGCGCAAGCAGTTCGGCCGCCCGATCGCGAGCTTCCAGGGCGTCCACTTCGCGCTCGCCGACATGGCCACCGAGATCGAGGCCGCCACCCACCTCGTTTACCACGCCGCCTGGCTCAAACAGCACGGCCTGCCGTACAAGAAGGAAGCCGCGATGGCCAAGCTGTACGCCTCCGAGCTCGCCATGCGGGTCTCGACCAAGGCGGTCCAGCTGCACGGGGGTTATGGGTACACCACCGAGTACCCGGTGGAACGCATGATGCGGGATGCGAAGATCTGCGAGATCGGGGAAGGGACGAGCGAGATCCAGCGTATCGTGATCGCGCGACAGCTGTTGGGGAGCCTGATCGACTGACTTCCGAGGTGACCTAGATCTCCGGCGGGCGGTACGGTCCCGGATCGGCCGTCTTTTCCTCGGGGTGGGCCACGCGACGGTGCAGGTTCTCGAGCAGCTCCAGCTGTCGCTGCTGCAGGTGCCACAGCTCGTGCCACTGGCGATTACGCAGGCCATCCAGCTTGTCGTGCAGATCTCGGATTTCCATCTCCGCCATCAGATTGATCTGGTAGTCCTGCGTCGCCTGTAGTCGGTCCTTCTCCGCCTGCCGGTTCTGACTCATCATGATCACCGGAGCTTGTAACGCGGCGATGGTCGAGAGCACCAGGTTGAGCAGGATGAAAGGGTAGGGATCGAAGGGGTGCCGGACCAAGAGCCAGGTGTTGATGGCCATCCACACGAGCAAGACCCCGAGGAAGATCAGAATGAACGTCCAGCTCCCCCCGAAATGCGCCACCTTGTCGGAAATGTGCTCGCCAACGGTCATGTGCGCTTCGTACTCCTGGTCCACCAGCCGGGCCACGCGGCCCCGGCGGGCCACCTTCGTGACCACGGCGCGCTCCATCTCCGAGATCTTGTCGTACTCCTGCTCCAGGTAGGACAGCAGCTTCTTGGCGCGGTACTCATCGTGGCAATGAGGGCAGATACCCCGGTTGCCCGGCCACTCGGGGCGCTCGCGCTTGATCAGGTCGAACAGCGGCATCTCCATCTTCTGGGCCGAGAACAGCGTGCGCGCTTCGACCAGGGTCTGGCACAGCGAGCAGATTACCTTGGCCATCGGATCTCCGCTGGGCTAGGGTAGCTGGGGATGCACGTCGAGCACGCGCACCAGGAACGCCCACCGATCCGCCGCTTCCTCGATGAGCTTGGTGGTCGGCTTGCCGGCGCCGTGCCCGGCCTTCGTTTCGATCCGGATCAGCACCGGCCGTTCGCCGGCCTGTGCGGCCTGCAGGGCCGCCGTAAACTTGAACGAGTGGCCGGGGACGACGCGATCGTCGTGGTCGGCCGTCGTGACGAGCGTTGCGGGATACGCGGTGCCCGATGTGACGCGGTGCAACGGGGAGTACGCATACAGGTAGGGGAACTGACCCGCGCTGTCCGCGGACCCGTACTCGGTCACCCAGGCCCAGCCGATCGTGAACCGGTGAAACCGCAGCATGTCCATGACGCCGACGGCCGGCAGGGCGGCTCCGAAGAGCTCGGGGCGCTGGGTGATCGCGGCGCCGACCAGGAGGCCACCGTTCGACCCGCCGCCGATCGCGAGCTTCGGGGTCGACGTGTACCGTTCGGCGATCAGGTACTCCGCGGCGGCGATGAAGTCGTCGAACACGTTCTGCTTCTTGTCGTGCATGCCGGCTTCGTGCCACGCTTCCCCGTACTCGCCGCCACCCCGCAGGTTGGGGACGGCGAACACCCCGCCCAGCTCCAGCCACACCAGCACACTGGGTGAAAAGGACGGCGTGAGACTGATATCGAAGCCGCCGTACCCGTAGAGATACGTGGGATGGGTGCCGTCCTTCGCGAGACCCCGACGATGCGTGAGGAACATCGGGATCCGCGTGCCGTCTTTGCTCCGATAGAACACCTGCTCCGTGACGTATGGCCCGGCGTCGAACGCCAGCTGGGGCGCCTGGAACTCCTCGGTTCGGCGGGAGCCGAAGTCGTGGCGGTAGATCGTCGTGGGCGCCAGGTAGGAAGTGAAGGAAAAGAACAGCTCGCTGTCGCGAGCGGATTCGACCGAAAGGTCGGAGGCAGTGCCGAGGGCCGGCAGCCCAATCTCCCCACGGGCGGTGCCATCCACGCCGTACAGCAACAGACGTGAGTGCGCATCGTGCAGGTAGGTCGTGACGAACGTCCCGTGCACGAGGACGACGCTCTCGAGCACGTCCTTGGCCTGGGGAATGATGTCCCGCCAGTGGGCGCGTTCGGGATGACGGATGTCGATGGCGATGAGGCGGCCGCGGGGGGCGTCGAGGTCGGTGCGAAAGTAGAATACCGGTCCGTCGTTCGCGACGAAGCGGTAACTCGCGTCGAAATCGTCGAGCAGCTTCACGGGAGCGACGCCCAGGTCCGGATGCGCCACATCCTTCAGGTCGGCGTAGTAGACGCGGTTGCGGCGATCCGTCCCGAGCCAGAGGTTCAGGATGAGATAGCGCCCATCCTCGGTCACGTCGCCGCCGACACCCCAATCGGGCTGATCGAGTCGCTCGAACACCAGGCGATCGGCGCTCTGCTCGGTTCCGAGGCGGTGATAGTGCAGTCTGTGGAAGCGATTGACCGCGAGCAGGGGGTTCTCGTTCGCGGGCGTCGGGTATCGACTGTAGAAAAAGCCCGCATGGTCGTGGGTCCACGAGATGCCGGAGAACTTCACCCACCGCACGAGATCGGGGAGATCGCGAGCGGCGTCGACGTCGCGCACGTGGATCTCGTTCCAGTCCGAGCCGCTCGCCGCCGTGGCGTAGGCCAGGTACCGGGTGTCTTCGGAGAGATCGAGCGTGGAGAGCGCCACCGTCCCGTCCGCCGAGAGCGTATTGGGGTCGAGCACCACGGTGGGGTCGGCGGTGCGGGTCGCCTGACGATACAGGACGGGCTGGTTCTGCAGGCCGTCGTTCTTGAAGAAGAAATAGAAACCCCGCTTCTTGAACGGCGTTCCGAAGCGGGGATAGTCCCACAACGCCGTCAGACGCCGGCGGATCGCGTCCCGCTCAGGAATCGCTCCGAGGTAGGCGAAGGTGAGGGCGTTCTCGGCGTCGATCCAGGTGCGAGTCTCCGGAGCATCGACGTCCTCCAGCCAGCGGTAAGGATCGGCGACCGGGGTTCCGAAGTAGTCGTCGATCTGAGCTCCCCACCGCGCCTCGGGATAGCGAAGCTGCTGGGCGGCACCGGCGGTCGCGGATCCGAGCATCGTGGCAGAGACAATCAGCATGATGGCGGACGATGGGGTGAAAGGTGTCACGGGCACGTCCTGGAACGGAGGACGGCCATAAACCTAGGGTGCATTGACCTAAGTCACAAGCAGTCTTACATTTAGACTCATGTACCGGACGGCTGCACGGCTCGGATGGCTCTCCACGCTCGTGGAGGGGGAGCCGTCGCGTCGCTCCGGTCGCATTCCCAACGATACAAACGATTGTTGGCACACTAACAGGATTCCCCGTGGCTGTTGGCCCCGCGGGATCGAGGGTTCTTGCTTTGAAGCGCGAGATTTTGATCAGTGGAAGCCCGCGGGAAACCCGCGTGGCGATCCTGGAGGACGACCGTCTTGTTGAACTCCTCGTCGATCGACCTGATGCCCGGCGGACCGTAGGCGACATCTATCTCGGTCGGGTGGAGGCGGTGCTTCCCGGGATTCAAGCCGCCTTCGTGGATATCGGGGCAGAGAAGAGCGCCTTTCTGCATGCCTCGGATCTGGTCGAAGACGAGGATGAAGACGAGCCGTCCGACTCGGACGACGACGACAACAACGATGACGACGGCGATGAGAACGGCTCCGCGGGTGGCCGCGGCCGCAGCCGTCGCCGCTTGCCCAACGTCGCCGACGAGTTGAAGCGCGGCGAAACGAAGCTGGTGCAAGTCATCAAAGAGCCGATCAGCACCAAGGGCTCGCGTGTCACCGCGCAGGTTTCCCTCGCCGGTCGTTTCCTGGTCTACATGCCGTTCGCGTCGAAGGTCGGTGTCTCCCGCAAGATCGAGGGGCGCGATCAGCGCGCCCGGTTGCGCGAGATGGTGAGTCGCCTCGTGCCCAAGGCCGACGGCGGGTGGATCATCCGCACCGTCGCCGACGATCTCACCGAAGACAAGTGCAAGCGGGAGATCGACCACCTGCTCGGGACCTGGAAGAAGATCCGCAGCAAGGCCGGTTCGGTCCGCGCTCCGGCGCTGCTGCAACGCGAAACCAGCCTCACCCGCGGGATCGTGCGCGACCTGTTCAGCGACAAGGTCGATTCGCTGCTGGTGGACTCGCGCCCGCTGCACAACGAGATCCAGCAGTACCTGCAGCAGATCGACCC
Organism: uncultured Gemmatimonadaceae bacterium; assembly: GCA_964599725.1. Taxonomy (GTDB): domain Bacteria; phylum Gemmatimonadota; class Gemmatimonadetes; order Gemmatimonadales; family GWC2-71-9; genus DASTHG01. The sequence continues at coordinate 78,949 of CAZRGT010000050.1, forward strand.
CGAGCTGCTGGACCGGGTGAAGCTGTACCGGGACGAGACCCCACTGTTCGACCGGTACGACATTGAAGCCGAGATTCGCGGCCTGTTCCAGCAACGGGTGGAGCTGCCGACCGGTGGCTACCTCATCGTTCAGCCGACCGAAGCATTGACCTCGATCGACGTGAACACGGGGCGCTACACCGGCAAAAAGGATCCCGAGAGCACCATCCTGCGCACCAACACGGAAGCGGCGCGTGAGGTGGCGCGCCAGCTGCGCCTGCGCGACATCGGCGGCATCATCGTGGTGGATTTCATCGACATGGAGACCCGCGGCAACCGCGACAAGGTGCTGCAGGAGCTGCGCACTCACCTGGGGCGCGACCGGGCGCGCACCAGGGCGTTCGCGGTGAGCGAGCTGGGCTTGATCGAGATGACCCGCCAGCGGGTGCGCCCGTCCTTGCTGCAATCGATGACGACCGCGTGTCCCACCTGCTCCGGCACCGGCCGGGTGTTCCGGCCCGAGGTCGTCGTGCGGCGGATGGAGCGCTCGTTGCAGCGCGCCGGTGCCGACCACAAGGAGCGGCAGCTGGCCGTCCGGCTGCACCCGGAGGTCGCGCTCTACCTCCTGGAGCAGGAGCCTAACTTCTTACGACAGTTGGAGAAGCAAACGGGTCTGCAACTCGAGGTTCGCGACGACCCGATGATGCGGCTCGACGAGTTCCGGATGATGGCGAAGCCGGCGGGGAGAGACGTGACGGAACAGTATGCGGTGGCTTGAGAGTTCTCCGAACTTGACCGAACCTCAAGTAGCGATTAGAGTTCCCGCCCTATGACGTACGCGATTTTCGTGACCGGCGGTAAGCAATTCCGGGCCGAGCCGGGCCGGACGATCCAGATCCCGTCGCTCGCCGCCGAGCCGGGCGCGAAGGTCACGTTCGACCGCGTGCTGCTCATGAGCGACGGCCAGCAGGTGCAGGCGGGTCAGCCGATGGTGCGGGGCGCCAAGGTCACGGCCGAAGTCGTGCGCCACGGCAAGGGAGAGAAGATTCGCATTTACCGCTTTGCCCGCCGCGCCGGTTACCGCCGTCACGCCGGGCACCGCCAGCCGTTCACCGAAGTCAAGATCGCCGACGTATCGGTCGGCTGAGGCACGCATGGCTCACAAGAAGGGCGTCGGCTCCTCCCGCAACGGTCGCGATTCCCAACCCAAGTACCTCGGCGTGAAGCGCTTCGGGGGGGAGTTCGTCACGGCGGGGAGCATCATCGTGATGCAGCGCGGCACCAAATTCCACCCCGGTGTGAATGTGCGTCGGGCCTCCAACGACTCGCTGTTCAGTGTCGTGAACGGCCACGTGAAGTTCGAGCACAAGAACAAGAAACGGTACCAGGTAAGCGTGTATCCCGCGGCGTGATGCGATGCGGGGCGGCGCGGCGATGGCAACGTGGTGAAAGGCGGTCGGGCGGGTCCCCGGCCGCCTTTTCTTCGTAAGGGGAGATTGCATGACGGCCTATCCACACGTTCCGTACCGTCCCGGGCGGCTTTCAGCCGTCGAGATGCTGGATCGCGGCGCCGGATTCCTCGACCACATGAATCGCCGGCGATCGGTCCGCGTGTTTACCGACGAACCGGTCGCGCGCGAGGCGATCGAGCTGGCCATCCGCACGGCGGGTACCGCCCCGTCCGGGGCGCATCAGCAGCCGTGGACGTTCGTCGTGGTGGACGACGCTGCGCTGAAGCGGCGCATCCGGGAAGGGGCCGAGGCGGAAGAACGAGAGTTTTACGAGCATCGTGCCCCGCCCGAATGGCTCGAAGCGCTGGCGCCGCTGGGGACGGATTGGCGCAAGCCGTTTCTCGAAGCCGCGCCATATCTCATCGTGGTATTCCGCCACGCCTACCGCGTCGCTGGCGGCGGCGCGCATCTGAAGACGTACTACAGCACGGAGTCGGCGGGGATCGCGGTGGGGCTGCTCATCGCGTCGCTGCATACCATGGGTCTCTGCACGCTGACGCACACGCCGAGCCCGATGGAGTTTCTCAACGCGATACTTGGCCGCCCCGAGAACGAGCGGCCCTTCGTCCTGCTGCCCGTGGGCTATGCGGCAGCCGACGCCACCGTCCCGGACTTGCAGCGCAAGACGCTGGCCGAGATCTGCGTCTGGAACGGCGGTGGGCGGTAGGCCATCCTGCCCGCGCAGCTGGAACTTTTATTCGCTGCCGCCGCAGCTCTCGTGGCGCTACTGTTCGAGTGGCTGCAGGACGACCCTGATGTCCTTGCCTTCCCACCGGAGCTCCGCCCTGGGCGCATGCAAGGCGAATTCTGGAAGCTCAAGTGCTACGCCGGTAACGCGATCGGGCGCGGCCGGTTGGGGCCCGGACGCCCGTTCGACCTCTTCGCGAGTCAAGCGGCGGAGCAACCGAAATCGGAGCAGCTTGTGCCTCTTGTCTTGCAAGAGCGGCCTCGGGACACGTTGGACAACCTCGGAGCCATCGGCGAGACCGACCTTGATCGGAACCAGAGAGAAGATGGTGCGGTCCTCATCCACCACGGTGATGCCGAACGGGGAGAAGGCCATCGCGGCGCTGGGTGATTCGAGCGCGGCATAATCGACCACGATCCCCGTTCCCTCCCCGTGTTCGATGTCCTCGACCATCGTATCGATCCGAGCCCGGCCTGCCTGGGCGAGCTGTGTCTTGGCCCTCACCAGGGCTTGGTAGTCTGCTTCGCGCCGAGCCTCCTCCAACGCATGACGCGTCTCACTCGGTGAAGCCTGGACGGCTTCTTGCACGAGACCAGTGAGCGATGTGCCGGGCTCGAGGATCCGTCGTTTCCAGTCCTGTGAGAGTCGATCGAGCAACGCACCGATGGCCATGCCCGAGAAGTACAGCCTCATGCGCAGGGGAGCGGTCCCGTATGGGTCGTTGTTGACGGAGACCTCGCCACGCATGTGCTCGACCATGCGCGCGATGAGGCGGTCGCGGCGGCGGTCGAGATCGCCATATCCACTGAACCCCTGCGCCCACTGCATCGCGGGCCCGGGCGTTTTGCCCTGGAGCACTTCGAACAGACGATACTCGGTGTACTTGGCGAGCCCCTCGCCAAACTCGACTCCGTCCTCGTATGTCACTGCTTCGGAGCGGAGGCCGGAGCGGCGGTGCTGGCGCAACGCCAGCCACTTCACCACGCCAGCGTGGAATGCGGCACGGTCCCGCGCGCGCAGGGCTGCGGCGAGCGCTGCACCCTCCTGGGCGAAGCCCACGTTGTTCTCGACCGACAGTACCGGGTAATAGAGCAGCAACATCTCATTGGCACTCTTGAGTGGAGCCGCTCGGCCCTGGAACACGTGAAAGGCCTCGTGAACCACCAAGGCGAGCTGATCGTACGGGTTGGTGGCGAGTGCCGCAAACTCGAGCGCCTCCCCCTTTTCTTCGGGTCGCCGCGCATCCTCCAGCAAGGCCCTCATCTGGAGCCGCAGATTCGACAGACGATCCGCGATGACCAGGGTCGAGATGCCCGCCACGTCTCGCGAGGTGTTCTGGCCGTCCCAATCGAGGATCGTGGACCCGTCCCGCACGAGAATCCGTCCTCCGGGAAACCGGACGGCGCCGTTGTACGGCACGAAGCCCTCGGGGGGGCGCGGGTGATTGATCAGGACGTCCTGTTCCCCGGGGAGATAGAAAAGGAGGGGCGTATCGCTGGCGTTCCAGCCGGGCCAGATGCGATTCTCTGGCGCGGCTATCAGAGTCCACACTTCCGCGGCTTCGGCAATCAGGAGGGGGTCTATTCGCAGGTTGACCAGGGACGACTCGGACTGGGAAAGGGCGAGTCGTGGAGCGGCAGGGAATGAGGCCAAGAGGATTGCGAACACCCGCCGGATGATGACTGCCACCTTGGTTGCCCCCTCGGCCTCGCCTCTATTAGTACTGTGGCGGCAGGGTCCGGTAGCGCTCCAGCAGCTCCGTCTGGCGACTGCGCAGCGGGACTTGCCGGCCGCGGATGAACACGGCGACCACCCCCGTCGAGAACTCGAACGGATCTCCGGTCCACACCACCACGTTGGCCACTTTCCCGACTTCGAGCGACCCGTAACGAGCGGCTACCCCGAACACCTCGGCGGGGGAGAGCGTGATGGCGCGGAGCGCCTGATCCCACGTCAGGCCATACGAGACGGCGTTGCCGGCCTGCTGGCGCAGGTTGCGGGAATTGTGCGTGTCGTTCTCGAGCAACACGACCTTTACGCCCGCCCGAGTGAGTGCCGCGGCATTCTCGTAGCGGACCCCGAGGGCGTCGTAGGAGGGGATGTTGTCGAGGGGCTCGACGGCCACCGGCACGCCTGCCGCTGCGATCTCGGCAGCGATCTGCCAGGCTTCCTGCGCCCCGGCGAGCACCAGCCGGAGCTTGAACTCCCGCGCCAAACGAAGCGCCGTCTCGATGTCGCTGCGCCGGTTGGCGATCGCGATCAACGGCAGCTGGCCGTGCAGCACGGGCAACAACGCTTCGAGATCTGCCGCGCTCGCCGATAGCGCCTGCATCTGAGCGCGGGAGAAGTCCCCCTTGCGGCGCTCGTAGTCCAGGGCGTCGCGGAACACCCCCCGCAGCCGCTGCGCCACACCGGCGCGGGTGCCGCCGCCTTCGTCCTTTGCGCCTTCGGTCAGATTGACGAGCATCCCGACCGGGGACTTCACCAGCATCTCGTCGATCGTAGCGCCGTCCAGGTCGATCAGGACCGCCTGGCCGCTCACCAGATGCCCGCTGGGTGAAGCGAGCGTGGTCGTGATCCCTTCGATTCGGGTGACGGCAATGAGCTGCGAGGCCGGGTTGATCCCCTCCGCGACGTTGAAGGCGGCGGCGATCGTATCGCCTTGAACGGACCCCTCGCGCGTGCCGCTCACGGCGCTGATTTCCACCAACCCCATTTGGCCGCCGCTGTCGATGAACCCTGGGGTCACCCACTTGCCGGTGGCGTCGATGCGTGTGGCGTCGGCCGGCACCGTCACGTTCGTCCCGACGGCGGCGATCCTCCCGTCGCGGATCAGCACCGTCGCCTGCTCGATCCTCGGACCGGAAACCGGATACACAGTCCCGCCGGTGATCGCGATGGTCTGGGCCAGCATGAAGGCGATCATCGGTCACCCCCCGGAACGGGCACCTGTCCCAGCTCGAAATCGGTGCGGGGCTGGTGTGCGGGATCGTTGCGATCGTATACGAGCCAGCCGTCGTTGTAGACCTGCAGCGCCTTGGCGTACACCGAGAACGGATCGGCGGACCACACCACGACATCGGCCATCTTGCCTGGTTCGAGCGTGCCCACCAGCGAGTCGATGCCCAGGACCCAAGCCGGGTTCGCGGTGAACCAGCGCAGCGCCTGGTCGCGCGTGATGAGTATGCCTGCCTGCTGTCCGTAATACATCGCTTTCGCGGATTCCTGGTTGAGGCGCTGGGTCCCGCTCGGACTGTCGGAGTGGATGACCGGTCGCCCGCCGGCGGCTTGCACCAGGGCCGCATTCTCGTGGATCCCGTCCATCGCTTCTTCCTTGAATCCCCACCAGTCGGCCCAGATCGAGACGGCCGTCCCTTCCCGCGCCAGGAGATCCGCGATCTTGTACGCTTCCACAGCGTGATGGAACGACCGGATCTTGAACCCGAACTCGTGGCCCAGATCCATCATCTGCACCATCTCATCCGCGCGATAACAGTGGTTCTGCACGAAGATGTGGCCGCGCAGGACGCCGGCGAGCGTCTCGAGCCGCAAGTCGCGTTGCGGCGGATCACCCTGGTGGTCGCGGTTCCACTTGTCCCAACGCTGGCGGTAATTCTCGGCCAGGATGAACGCCGCGCGATAGCCCGCCATATTGCCCATGCGCGTCGACGGCCCGCGGGTGCGGTACACGCGCTTGGGGTTCTCGCCGCAGGCCATTTTCAGCCCATAGGGCGCGCCGGGGAATTTCATCTCCTGTACGCTGCGGGCCGGAATGAGCTTCAGCACCGCGCTGCGCCCGCCGATCAGGTTGGCCGAGCCGGGGAGGGCCTGGATCGTGGTGACCCCGCCCGCGATGGCGAGCGGGATCTGCGGATCCTGCGGCCAGAACGAGTGCTCGGCCCACACCTCCGCCGTCACCGGGTTGGTCGCTTCGTTGCCGTCGTCTTCGCCGAACGTGCCCGGCGCCGAATAGACGCCGAGGTGGGAGTGGGTGTCGATGACTCCGGGGGTCACGTACTTCCCGCTCCCATCCACGATTACGGCATCCGCTGGTACCTCCACCGTGGCGCCCACGGCGACGATGCGGCCGTCGCGTAACAGAATCGACCCGTTGGGGATTTCTTGCCCTGCCGCGGTCATGATCGTGGCGTTCCGGATCACGACCGGCGGATTCGGATGGCGCCGATAGGTGGAGGGATACTGCGACCGCATCGCGCTCGTCGACTCGGGAGCCGCCGCCGTTGGGGTCTGGGCCGTGGAATGTCCACTCGCCGTCGCACAAGCCGCGATCAGCGGCAGGGTCAGCAACCACACGGGGCGCATAGACGGATCTCCCTCGGAAGGCTGGGCTATTTCACCAACTCGAACAGGAACGGGGCGCCGACGAACTCGATCCGGACGATACGGCGCGGCAAGTCCTTGGCAACCGCCATGACGATCGGCACCTGTCCGCCCGCGACGTCCAGGCGGAACGTCTGGAACGTCCCCGCGGGCACCGTCACGGCGCCGCCCTCAGTCACCTTGATCTGCATCACGGTGGTGCGATTCTGCCCCGATTCGAACACACTGAGATTGAACGTTTGCCCGGCCGCGAGTGGCAGCGCGGTGACGATGGTGCTGAGTGCGTTGTCGTCGTAGGTGCCGGCGACGAGCGCCGTATCGATCTCCGTCGTCTTGGGCGTCCCCGATTGCTGCGGCGTCACGGACCGGCCTTTGACCCGGCCTCCGGTGTAGGCGAGATGGGTCTCCATCGCCTGGCCGCCCTGGCTGCCCGTCTGATCGACCTGGATCACGCTCCAGTCGCCTGGACTAAAGCGGACCGTGGTATTCTGCTGCACGGCGCCACCGCCGATCTGGGTCTGCTCGGTATACACGATCGAATCGGCGCCCACTTCGAGATGCGCCGTCATCACGCCGAGCGGGCGCCCCTGAACCACGATCTGGAAGCTGTCGCGGCGCGTCACGAGCTGCGCCCGGTCGAGCGTCGGCGCGCCGGCCTCCGGATGCAGATCGGCGAGGGTCAGTGGCTTGCCGTGGATGTCGACCAGACGCACGGGCGCGATCGCCTTGAGACGGTCGTACAGCTGCTCGGCGTCCCCGACCACGACCACGGTCAACGCGTTCCGGTGATAGGTGCGAGCCGCCGCAGCGCGCACCTGCAGCCGCGTGACCGCGGCGAGTCGTTCACGATACAAGCGCACGTAATCGGGCCCGAGACCGAACAGGCGGGCGTTGGCGATCACCGCGGCGATTTGCTGCGGGGTCTCGATGGTGAGCGGGAACGAGCCGACCAGGAAGCCCTTCACGTTGGTGATCTCGCTGTCCGGCACAAGCTCGGTGCGCATGCGATCGACTTGATGCAGCATCTCGACCAACGCGCTGTCGACGACCTCGGTGCGGCCCTCGAAGGTCGCCACGAAGTTGCCGAGACCGCGTTTGCGATCCAAGCGGGCATAGGACCCGTACGTCCAGCTCTTCTGCTCGCGCAGGATCAGGAACAGCCGGGCGTCGGCGCCGCCGCCCAACACCTGGGTGGCGAGGCGAGCGGCGTAGAATCCAGGGTCGGTCGGCAGAAAGGTGGTGTTGCCGATGACGACGTTCCCCTGCACAGAGCCCGGGCGGTGGACGAGGAGGATGTCGGTCGCCGAGTGGATCGGGGGAGCAGGGGGCGCGGCGACCGGGGCCGGTGACCCGACCCAGCCGCGAAACGCCCGCTGTGCGAGGGCCTGGGCTCGGGCGAGAGTGACGTCGCCCGCAATCACGAGCAGGGCGCCGCGGGGACGCAGCCGGGCGGCCGCGAACCGCTTCACGTCGTCCTCGGTGACCGCCCGGTATGAGTCGGTCGTGGGACTGCGGCTGTAGGGGTGGCGACCGTACACCTCCCGGCTGAAGAACCGATCGGCGACGTTCTCGGCCTGTGACAGCGCCAGTGCGAGCGCCGAGAGTGCCTGTGTGCGGGCGAGCTCCAGCTCGTCTGCGGGAAACGTGGCCCGGCGGGTCACATCGCCCAGCAGGTCGAAGGCGAGGTCGGCGTGGTCGCTCAGCACGTCCACCGAAACGGTGAGGAAGTCGTCTCCCGAGCTCGCGCTCAGGCTTCCGCCCACCCCTTCGATGGCGGCGGCGATCTGCTCGGCGGTGCGGGTCGGGGTTCCCTTGGTGAGCAGCTGCGCCACCAGCTCCGCTGTTCCCTCCTTGTCACTGGCGTCATGGAGGGCGCCGGCGCGAAAGCTGAGGTTCACCGAGATGATCGGCTGCTCGTGATTCGGCACCACCAGGAGCGTCATGCCGTTGGCCAGCGTGACCTCCTGGAACGGCGGGAAGCGGACCGGGGCGAGCGGCGTGGGGGCGGGAGGTCGGCTGGGGAAGGAATCCTGGGCGGATAGATGGATGGGCGGATGGGCGGACAGGATCACCGCCACCAATGCCACGCTCCGCAGGGCAATCCCGCGTCCACAATCCGACAATCCGTCCATTCGCCGATCCGACGCTTTCATTGTCCACCTCCCGCTTGTGCCGCCGGCCGAACGATGAGGATCACCGCGTTGGCGGGGTCGAGATACCTCATCGCGACGCGCCGGATGTCGTCGTTCGTCACGGCCAGGTAGTGGTCCAGATCCATGTTGATGTCCGCCAGGCTCGTATGGAACATGGCGTAGTGGTGCAATTCCTCCGCTTTGTTGAGCACCGTCTGTCGGGTCTCGATGAAGCGGGCGCGGAACGTGCTTTTCGCCTTGGCGATCTCATCGGCCGTGATTCCGCCGGAGCGGATCGAGTCGATCTGCGCGGCGAGCAGTGAGTCGACGTGGTCGATGCTCACGCCCTGGTTGGCGATGCCGAACGCGAAGGTGGTGCCGGGCCCGCGACGGTTGCCGGCGACCCCCGATCCCGCGAACAGGGCCGCTTTCTCACGCCGCACGATCGAGACGTTCAGGCGGGAGCTTTCTCCCTGTCCCAGAATGATGTTCATCAGCTCGAGGGCCGGGGTGTCGGCATCGTCATGCGGGGGGATGCGGTACAGGCGGACGACCGCGGGCAGGTTGGCATGCTGGTCCGAGAATTCCCGCCTCATGGTGCCGGGGCTGAGTTGGTACTCGCATGTCACCGGGGCAGGCGCCGGGTGGCTCGGGATGCCGGCGAAGTAGTCGGTCGCCAGCCGCCGGAGTTCTGCCGGATTGAAATCGCCCACCACCACCAGGGTGGCGTTGTTCGGGGCGTAGTAGGTGTCGAAAAATGCCTGCACGTCGGCGACCTGGGCCGCGTTGAGGTCGGCCATGTCGCCGATCACGGTGTGGGCGTAGGCGAAGCAGGCCGTGCTGTCATAGGGCAGGGTCAGGCCGTCGGTGAACGCCTTTTGGTACGGCTGGTTGTCGACGCCGAGCCGCCGTTCCTCTTTCACGGTCTCGCGCTGGTTGTGGAAGTTCGAGTCGGTGATCGCAAGCGAGCGCATCCGGTCGGCTTCGAGCCACAACGCCAGATTGAGTCGGTTCGACGGCAGCACCTCGAAGTAATTGGTCCGGTCTTCCGAGGTGCTGCCGTTCGTCTGGCCGCCGGCGCGCTGAACCAACTGGAAGTGCTCGGCCTTCTTCACGTGCGCCGATCCCTGGAACATCATGTGCTCGAACAGGTGGGCGAAGCCCGAGCGGGTGGGTCGCTCGTTGCGAGAGCCGGTGTTGTACCACACATCCACGGCGACGATCGGCGTGGAGTGATCTTCGGATGTGATCACTCTGAGGCCGTTAGCGAGCGAGAACGTGTCATAGGAAACCCGTCCCGTCTGGCTTTCCAGAGGAGCGGCGGCCGCGAGCGCGAGCGCGCTCAGACCGGAGATGAGAAGACGACGCATGGGCGGGGCTCCGAAAGGGTTCTAGGACGCCGGGAACAGCGTCAATGCGTTGCGCTCGAGAATCGCCCGACGTTGCCCGTCGCTCAAGGGCAGCGTCAGGAACTGATCGATATTGCCACGCATGTCTTTCACTCCCGGGCTGGGCCAGTCGGTGCCCCACAGCACCCGGTCGGCGATCTCGGACAAGCGAGGAAAGTAGTCCAGCAGCCTGAGCGGCGGAATGCCGGAGATATCGAGCCGGACGGTTCGATGACGTCGCAAGATGAAGAAAGCCTCTTCCATGTACAGCGGGCGCCCGCCGTGGGCCATCACTATCGGCAGGTCGGGAAAGTCGATCGCCACGTCATCGAGCTCCATGGGGTTGCCCCATTTGGAGCGGGCGCCGGGGAAGATCGAGGTGCCGGTATGGACCATCACCGGTAACCCTCGCTCCTCACACCGGCGATAGATCTTCGCCAGGGCGTCCAGTCCATCCGTGTAGGCGTTGGCGGGAAAGGCCTGGTGGTTGGGGTGGATCTTCAACAGGCGAATCCCCAGGCCCACCAGGCGGTCCACGTCACCGGCGGGATCCGTCGTGAAGCGCGGGTGCACGCCTCCGTAGGGCAGCAGGCGCGTGGGGTTGGCCTGCGCGTAGCGGGCTGAGAAGGCGTTGGTCGAGTCGGTGAACCCCATGATGTCCGGACTCGGGTAATTCACGAGCCCGACGCGCCAGACGCCGGCCTTGTCCATGATCTCGAGCAGCGCCTTGGGATCGTCCATGAGGGCCAGCAGGAAGTCCCAGTGGTCTTCTTTCCCCGTGCGCATGGCCTCCAGCACCTTCGGCTTCAGGTCGCGCCACGGCTGGATATGGATGTGAACATCGGTAATACGGTATTGGGGAGCGGGGGCGGGTGCGTCGCGTTCCATGGGTCGCGCAAGCTACTGACGCCTTGCTCCGGGGGCCAGCGAACGCGGCTGGCTTCGTCTCCATGCCCCGCAACCGGTACGGTTGCGGGGCAGTGCGCGGTGTCGTGTGTGCTGACTTCCTAGTGATGCTCGAGCTGCTTGGGCACCTGCTCGTGGAAGGTGTACGCGCCGGCGGGGCATTTCAGGGCGGGGTTGGTGGCGCTGAACACGCCCGCCGGATTCTCTTTCCAGAGCCACACGTGCAGGTCCCAGTGGTGCAGGGCCGCCGGCATGATCGGGTGATGGCCCTCCATAGGGCCGTCGAACGGGTGTCCCCAGAGCTGCGGGCGGCTCGTCGTCACGCTAACGGGAACGAACCACTCCGCCGCTGCGAGACGCAGTCTGTCGCCGTCGGGCTCGTAGATGAGCACCTGTGGACGGAGCGTATCGAGCTGGGGTCCGATCGCGGCTGCGTTCAGGAAATGCACCCCCATACCGCCGGCGGGATACGGGAGCTGTCCTGCGCCCCCGGCCGTCGGGAAGTCGATACAGGCGACTGTCGAGAAATAGCCATCGTGAAGCGCGGCCATTGGGTCAGCGTACTTGTCCAGCGCGGAGCGCACCGACTCGAGCGCGGGCGGCAGCTTGGGGGGGCCGGCCAGTGCCTGGGCGCCCAATGTGGGCGGCGCGACGACGAGCAGGACGGTGACGGCGATTGGGATCAGAGTTCGAAGCGATTGCATTTAGCACCTCATCGCTGGACGGTTGCGCGTTGCGCGGTGTCGCCGAGTCGTCGACCCGACTGGCTGGCAGCAAAGCTCCGTCGCGCCATTTGATCTGTCAACCAGAGACCGCCACCGAACACAGTCGGGCGTCAATCGCTCCAGTTATAGAATCCCTTACCCGACTTCTTGCCGAGCTCCCCGTTGGCCACTTTGTGCTTGAGAATCTGCGGTGGCGCATAGTGCGGCATGCGCAGCTGCGCGTGCAGATACTCGGCGATGGCCAGCCGGACGTCCAGCCCCACGAGATCGGTGAGCTTGAGCGGTCCCATCGGGTGGTTGTAGCCGAGCTCCATCGCCTTGTCGATGTCTTCCGTGGAGGCGACGCCCTGCTCGAGCATCCGCATCGCTTCGAGCCCCAGCACGATGCCG
>CAZRGT010000051.1:0-26562 GCA_964599725.1 uncultured Gemmatimonadaceae bacterium
ACGGGATTCCGCCCAGGTCACCGATGTGCCAGCCGAGCGTCATCGGCACCACACGGCCGGTGGTGGTCCGCTGCGAGGCGTAGAACAGGTCCCGCGTGGCGCGGTCGAACAGTGCCGACTGCGGACGCAGCTCGTCCTGGAGCAGCCTCCCGAAGCCCCGCGCCGTCCCGACGAGACCCCCGAACGCGGGCCCGTTCAAGTAGTGCGGCTCGATCCGCAGCCACGGGCCCGCGTAGTCGCCGATGAACTCCCGGTCGATCAGCAGGCGCTTCGCGAGGTTCATGAAGGAGTACCTCTCGAGGTAACCGTGCGCGTGCCCGCTCGCGTCCGGGATCGCGTACCCCAGGTCCGAGCCGGAGATGCCGAGCGGGGCGAGCACGCGCTCGGTCACGTAAGACGCGAAAGGCTGTCCACTCACCCGTTCCACGACGCGGCCCAGCAGCCAGTAGCCGATGTTCGAGTACCGGTATTTCGCCCCGGGCGCGGATGCCGGTCGCGGATGGGCGCGCAGCTCGGCATCGAGCGCCGCGTGCTCATCGAAGCTCGCGTGGCGCGCGGTCGAATGGACCCAGCGCAGCGGGATCGGGTTCGGAATGCCCGACAGGTGGGCGAGCAGGTACCGGACGCTGATGCCCGGTCCATACGGCGTCGGGTGGTATTTGTCGATCGGGTCGTCCAGCGCCGCGCGGCGCGCGGCCACGAGCTGGAGCACGGCCGCCGCGGTAATGGTCTTGCTCATCGAGTAGGCCATCATCGTGGTGGCGGCGGTCATGGGCACCCGGTGGCGGATGTCGGCCCAGCCGCCATCGTACTCGAACCGGACACGCTCGCGGTCCACGACCAGGTATTGCAGGCCTGGCGTCTTCGAACGGGCGACGAGGGTATTCAGATATGCGGTAGGGTCCACGGTGACTGGGAATCTAGCGGGCATGGGCCTTGCTTGACTGGCGCGACCGATACAGCTTCGGCGGCGGAACGCCGCTCACCCTGAGGACCTATGATCGACGCCATCGTGAAGGCTTTGGGCGACAAAGCCGACTACTGCCTGAAATTCAGCGCTCCCAAGATCGGGAAGGAGCGCCTGCATCTGCCCGGTCCCGACTGGGTGGACCGGGTGTTCGGCCCGAGCGACCGGAGTCCGCGGGTGCTCGTGAACCTGCAGCGAATGTACGCCACGGGGCGGCTCGCCGGGACGGGGTATCTCTCGATCCTCCCGGTCGACCAGGGGATCGAGCATTCGGCCGGAGCGAGCTTCGCGAAGAACCCCGACTACTTCGATCCGGAAAACATCGTGCAGCTGGCGATCGAAGGGGGCTGCAACGCCGTCGCCTCGACGTTCGGCGTGCTCGGCGCCGTGGCGCGTCGCTACGCGCACAAGATCCCGTTCATCGTCAAGATCAATCACAACGAGCTGCTGACCTATCCCAACAAGTCCGATCAGATCCTGTTCGGCACGGTGCAGCAGGCGGTGGACATGGGAGCGGCGGCGGTCGGCGCGACGATCTACTTCGGCTCGGCCGAGAGCGGGCGGCAGATCGTCGAGATCAGCCAGGCGTTCGCCGAGGCGCACCGGCACGGCCTCGCGACGATTCTCTGGTGCTACATGCGTAACAGCGCGTTCAAGAAGGACAAGGACTACCATCTCGCGGCGGATCTGACGGGGCAGGCCGATCACCTGGGGGTCACGATCCAAGCCGACATCGTGAAGCAGAAACTCCCCGAGAACACCGGTGGCTTCAAGGCGCTCAACATGGGCGATTCGAGCTACGGCAAGTTCGACGAGCGCATCTACACGGAGCTCTCGAGCGACCATCCGATCGACCTGTGTCGCTACCAGGTCGCGAACGGCTACATGGGGTGCATCGGGCTGATCAACTCCGGTGGCGCGGCAGGCAAGAACGACCTGTTCGACGCGGTGATGACGGCGGTCGTGAACAAGCGCGCCGGCGGGATGGGATTGATCTCAGGCCGCAAGACGTTCCAGAAGCCGCTCAAGGAGGGCGTGGCGTTGTTCCATGCGATTCAGGACGTGTATCTCTGCAAGGACGTCACCGTCGCCTAGTCAGCAAACAAGTCTCCGATGATACGCGCGATCGTCTCGAACACCGATCCCGCCAGCTCGCCCGTGCCCTCGACGACGCTCCCCGCGATCTCGGCGACGCCGCCCGCGGACGCCGCCGCGTCGACCACGGCTGCGCCGCCCTCCAACGAGTGGAAGGCAAGGTCCGGAGCCCAGAGAAAGGCGTCGAGGAAAAAATAGTTGCCGGCTACCTCGGTGGCGGAAACCGGCCGACCCGGGTGGTGCCGGGCCAGCGCGCCAACCTGGCGGTTCCAGATCGCGGCGAGCTCACCATTGTCGAACCAGGCACCACGGCAGCGGCGACAGACGTCGAGTTTCACACCGTTACGCTCGACGGACTGCAGCGCGCGGCCGCAGGTGGGACACTGCAACACGTTTTCCCAGCCGCATGCGGGGCACCGGGCGGCGTTCCGCTCCAGGCTCGCATGGCACGAGTGGCACTTCATGCGATACGCCTCGGGGCTCAGTGCGATCTGGGCGGCCAGCGCCTGGGGCCGGCAGCGACCCAATCGGTTTACTTCCCCGTCGTCGAACCAGATCCCGCCGCAGCGCTTGCAGTAGTCGAGCAGGAGGTCGATCTCCGCGGACGGCTTGAGTTTGACCATCCGAGTCCCGAGGCACACGGGGCACGGGTAGCGGGTTTCCAGCTCAGGCATCGAGGATGTTCCGGCTCGAGTCTTTTTCGGAGAGCTTCTGGATGTCGTAGAAGGCGTAGACCAGGACACCGGAGTCGGTCACCTCGATGTCCGCCACGCCCTGCTGCGCCAGCGACTGCAGGGCCGCGTCGGCGGTCGGGGCGTCCAGGCCGGTCTCCGCCGCGACCTCGACGACCGTGAGCTTCCCGCCCTTGCGCTGGGCCAGGAGCAGAATCTCCGACTCGTACGTCTGCAACCGGAGCTGCTCCCGTTGCCGGGTGAAGCCGCCCTTCTGCCGGAAGTGCGAGCGGAGCAGGGCGCCGCCGCTGGCGGCCGGAAGGACGACGGCGACGAAAAACGTGAGGACGGCGACCGCGGTGCTCATCGGCCCGGCGTTGAAGAACCCGAGCAGCATGAACGACGCCAGCGCGAGCAGGCCGACTCCCCCAATCAGCTTCCCCATGGCTCCAAACTAGCGCAGCGTCTGCGTACTAGTGTGCGCCTTCACTGAACGGTCGCACCCAAATGTTCCGATACCGGACCGGATTCCCATGATCCTGAAGGAGCACCGGTAACGAGTCCGCATGCGCGGTGTATGGCGGTCGCCGTTGGTGCGCCGTCGGTCCCGACAATTCCAGGTTGTCCTGTACCAATATCCCGTTGTGCAGCACCGTGAGCCGCGCGGGACGCAACAATTTGCCACGCGCGTCGAAGCGCGGGCGGTGGAACACGATGTCGTAGCTCTGCCAGACGCCCGGTGGACGGCTGGCGTTCACAAGCGGCGGATACTGGCCGTACACCGCGGCCGCCTGGCCATCGGGGTAGGTGGTGTTGTCGTAGGAATCGAGTACCTGCACCTCGTAGCGACTCATGAGATAGACGCCGCTGTTGCCGCGCTCCTGGCCCTCGCCGTGCGGGGGTGCGGGCGCCATCCATTCGACGTGCAGCTGGCAATCGCCGAAGCCGCGCCTGGTATGGATCGACCCCGTGCCGCCGACGATCTCCATGTACCCGCTGTCGACCTTCCACCGCGCCGGCCCGGAATCATCCTCCCATTGGGACAGGTCGGTGCCGTCAAACAGCACGACGGCGTCGGCCGGCGGGGCGTCGGGCCGGGCCGTTGGGGCAGGAGCGACAATCAATGGTTGCGGCCGGTCCATCGAATGGATCGGCCAGCGGGAAGAGACCTGTGCTCCCCCTGGGAACGTCACTGCGGCGAAGGCGAGGCTGAGTAGCTGGATGATCCGCTTCACGTCGATCTCCTTCACTTGTGGAGCAACTTGAACGCGTGAGATGCCTTCGGTCCGACCTTCGCCACCAGCGCCTTGGCCTTGTCTCCCTGCGGTTCCCGGGTGCCGAACCGCACCGCGTATCCCAGGCCGGCAAAGCCGCTGCCCAATGCCCGGGCCACCTCGCCGGTGCCGAGAATTCCGACTTTCATAGCTGGACTGCGCACGAAGAGCTAGCCGCTGACCGGCCACGCCCCCCGCTCGCGCGGGCCCTGCGTCAACCCGCCGTATGCCGCGGCGAGCCTATTCTTGCGCGGGCGCCTGTTTCTGTGTGCCGCGCCGCTTCTTCTTGGGTCTGGTTTTGCCGCGGGTGCCGCGGAAGATCTTGCCGCGCCGGGTGCGCTTGTCGCCTTTGCCCATGGAACTCGCTCCGCGTAATAGGTGATGCGCGCCGCGTCGTGCGGCGTGCCGATGTGAATCGAATCTATCCCGCCGGCCGGCCGCCGGCACCTCGCGGTGCGGCAGCCGCGCCGCGCACGAACGCGATGTAGTCGGTCGGCATCGGCACCCCGCCGCCCCGGCGCAACGCCCAGGCGATCTGGCCGCGGTGGTAGGTCCCGTGCAGGCAGACGTGCAGCACAATGTCCTCGATACTCGACGTGAACTCCTGGCCGGCGCTGTTCGTGTAGGTCACCGCGCGCGGCAAGTCGGCGGTGCTGAGCGCGCCGACGAACGCGGTCAATTCGCGCTGGTTCGCTTGTACTAGGCCCGCACACTGTTCGAGCGTCAGCCCCGGCCAGACGGGATGGCGCGGGGTTTCCCCCTTCAGCCGGGCCAGCCACACGTGCTCCGCAGCGAGCACGTGGGCGAACAGGCCGAGACAGGCGGCATCGGGCGCGGTCGCGCTGCGCAGCGCGGCCAGCACCCGGTCGTCCGCCCAGGCGAGATGCGAGATGAGCTTCGTGAGATGGCGCATGCCGGTCAGCGTGAGACCTCGGTGACGGCGGTCGCGTCGTCGAGCATCAGCCATTCGACGATCGAGAGCGGCAGGCTGCCGTACGACAGCAGGGCATCGTGGAACGCGCCCAGGCGGAAGTCGTCGGGGTGGCGATCCCGGTACTTCCCCAGCAGGCGCATGATCTGCCACTTGCCGACCATGTAGGTGATCTTCTGCGACGGGCTGGACGCGGCGCCCGCGGCTTCTCCCAGGGCGGCCTCCCGGTCCAGCCCGCCCGCTTCCATGAAGTACCGCACGGCCTGCTCGAACGTCCAGCGTCCGGTCTGGAGATTCACGTCCACCCCGATGCGCGCCGCGCGATAGCGCGACAGCCGTAGCACCTGGCCCTGCGAAGCGGACTGCTCGGGGTAGAAGCCGGTCCGCATCAGCATCTCTTCGGTGTACAGCGCCCAGCCCTCGACGAACACGCCGTCCGAGTGCTGGCGCCGGATCTCGTCGGGCTGGTGATTGGCAATCGAAATCTGGAGAAAATGTCCCGGAATTCCCTCGTGCCCCAGGATGGGCCGTGGGTCCTCGATCGCGGCGCGGATGTAAAAGTTGCCGCTCGCGGGATTGTAGGTCGGGATGAAATAGAACCCGCTCGCATCCGCGTCGTACACCCCGGGCGGATTCATGAAGCCGCCGGGGGAGGTCGGCTTGAACGCGTCCGGCAGCTGCCGGATCAGGAACGGCCCGATATACGATGGGATCGTGACCAGCTGGTTCGTGGTGAGATAGTCCACCATCTCGCGCTGGCGCGATTCGTAGGCCGCGAGGAACTCGTTCTGGTCCTTGGGGATATGCGCGGCCCGCGCCGGGTCCGGGGACGCGAGCGTCGGGTCCTTCAGCATCGCCTCGAGACCGCGGAATCTCGCCAGCTCCGCCTCGCCCAGCATGGCCACCTGCCGCGCGTCGAGCGGCAGCAGGTACACGTGCCGGAGCAGGTAGTTGTAGTTCGCTTCCCCCATGGGCCGCCAGGCCACCATGGTGCTCAGCCGGGACTCGAGCCAGTCGGCGAAGCCATGCAGCGCCAGGATGGCCGAATCCCGCGCGCCGACCAGCTTGCCCCGCTCGGCGTCGCTGAGCGAGTCGGCCAGGGTCATCAGGCTCCGGGTGAAGAGATCGTCCCCCGAGCGCGCCGCGTCGATGGCCAGCTGCGCGTACAGCCGCACCGGCCGGATCAGGTTGCGCCGACCCTGGGCCAGCAGCGCCGGCATGGCGCGCAATCGGGCCAGCGCGGCGCGGACGCGGGTCGCATGGCTGGCGTAGTCCTTCTTCAAGAGAGAGAAGATCGCGTTACCGCACTCCCCGACGTACACCTGGGGATTGGTCGCTTCGTTCTGCATGACGCGGTCGAAGAACGCCACGCCCTCGAGCTGCGCCCGGAACAGCATCCAGTCAATACGGTCGTCCCGTGCCCACGCGGCGGTCCGCATCGCGCCGACCCGGGCCAACAGCCCGGTCACGTGCCGGCGGCGCGCCACGACGGCGGCCATGGTGAAGTCGGTGAGCCGGTCATCCCAGGTGTGGAGGCCCTGATCGCTCGAGCCCACGGGATTGCTCGAGTCGCGCCAGGCGTAGTAGGCGCCGGCAAGGGCCTGCAGCGAGGCGGGCGTGGCGGGGGCGGGGGTCTGTGCTGAAAGTGGCGCCCCGGCGATGAGCAGCAGAGCGGCGAACCGGATCGTGTTCATGGGGCGTAAAACGAGCGTGGTTTGCGCCGCATGGCAAGGAGGCCTAGCCTTCTACTTATGCCCGCTGCAACCGTCGCGACCCGTGCTCCCGTCCCCGCCATCCCCCTGGCCGCCGAGCTGCCGTCGAGCGAGTTCGGCCTCGCGATGGGCTACATCTTCGGTCACTACTTCCTGGACATGCAGGATCTGCATTACGGGTATTGGCCGATCGATCTGCCGCCGCGCCCGCAGCACCTGGCGCTGGCCCAGGCGCGCTACACCGATTTCCTGATGCAGCACATCCCGCCGGGGGTCCGGACGGTGCTCGATGTGGGCGCCGGAGCGGGAAACACGGCGCGCAAGCTGCTGGATCGCGGCTACCAAGTGGATTGCGTATCGCCCAACGGCGTGCTGACGGGCGTGGCACGATCGGTGCTGAATGGACGGGCGACGATCTTCGAGACACGATTTCAGGATCTCGACACGGACCGGCGCTACGACCTGGTTCTCTTCAGCGAGAGCCTGCTCTTCATTCCACTCGATCAGGCGTTGGCGAAGGCGCTCGGCCTGCTCACTCCCGGCGGGCACGTGCTGATCACGGACATTTTTCGCGTGCCGGCGGAGGGGAAGAGCCCGATCGGCGGCGGTCACGAGCTGCCGCGGTTCCGGGAGACGATCGCGCGGTTTCCGCTCGAGCCGGTGGCGGATATCGACATGACCGACGGGATCGCGCCGACCTTCGATGTCCTGGACGGCGCGTACCGCGAGGCGATCGAGCCGGGCTACCGCCTCCTCCTGGCCCGGCTGACGGCGCGGCACCCGTGGGTGATGCGGTTCGTGAGGTGGAAATTCCGGAAACAGATGCGGCGCTACGAGGACAAGCACTTCAGCGGCCGGCGCAACGGCGCGAACTTCAAGAAGTACAAGTCGTACCGATTGCTGCTGTATCGCCAGAAAGCTTAGCGCAGCACCCCGCCGTCGATCGGATATGCCTGGCCGGTGATGAACGACGCCTCGTCGGACAACAGATAGAGCACGAGCGCCGCCACTTCGACCGGCTTTCCCATGCGTCCCATCGGTTGGTATCCCGAGAGCTTCGCGAACATTTCCGCCTCGCGACCCGGGTAATCGCGCGCGAGAAAGTTGTCGACGAACGGGGTATGGATGCGCGACGGGCAGACGCAATTGCAGCGGATGTTCCGCTTCACGTAATCGACGGCGATCGACTTCGTCATGGCCAGCAGCGCGCCCTTGCTCATGCCGTAGGCGAAGCGCTCTTCCAGCCCGATCAACGACGCGATCGATCCCATGTTGACGATCGCCCCGCCGCTGCCCGCCGCCATGTGGCGCACCGCCGCCTGGAGACAGTGAAAGACGCCCCGCACGTTCACCCGATACAACCGGTCGAACGCGTCGGACGTCGTCGTCTCGACGGTGCCCACGTGCGAGAGGCCGGCGTTGTTGACCAGCAGCTGAATGCCGCCGTAGTCGGCCGCGATCTTGTCGAAAATACGACGGACCTGCGACTCGTCGCTCACGTCACACGCGAAGGCGTGCGCCGCTCCGCCCGAGGCGCGAATCCCGGCGGCGGTTTCCTCCGCGGGTCCCGCGTCGAGGTCGAGCGCCATCACGCGCGCGTTGTGCTCGGCCAGCATCCAGGCGATGCTGCGCCCGACGCCGGCGCCGACGCCGGTGACGATCGCCGTCTTGCCTTCGAGACTGAATCTCAGCGGCCGCTTGCTTTCGCCGAAGTCGGCGCGGGGTTGCAGGACGGGGCCACTGTGCGAGCGGCGCGGCGCCGGAACCGTGGTGGAGCTGGGCGGCGCATCCGTCTGCTGTGTGTCGGACATTCGTGTAAGATGCCTGAGAAACGCGCTGCGTCTACTCCCTGCGGTGTTGCGCGGGTGTTGCACTCGCCCAGCAAAAAAACCCGACACCCATCCCGGGCAGTTGCGTGGACGCGTCGCTGCGACGAGGCTCCCGTCACTGCTCCGAGCCGGCGCGAGCGGCGTCGAGCGCCGCCGTGAGGCCGGCGAGCACGTCGGCCGGCGGCCCGTCGGCCCAGAAATGGACGAAGTAGAGCGGTGGCATCTCGCCGATCAGGTGATTGTGCATGGCGGTCGCCGTGATGCCGTGGCTGACGAGTGCGCCCATCAGCGCGGAAACGCGATCGCCGGTCACGGCGAAGTCTCCCGTGGCGACGAAACGGTCTGCCGTCACCGCCTGGATGCTGATCGGCGTCCCCGCGGCGAGCGCCGGAACCATCGTCTCACCGTGCAGCCGCACCGGCGTGGACACGAGGATCACGACGAGTTGGGCCACGCTGCCACTCGCCGTCCCCCGTGTTCCCAACGTCCCGAACACGGTCGCGGTATCGATCGTGACCGGCGCCGACGCCGGGGCGGCGACTCCACGGGGCGTCGCCGTGCGGGCCAGGACGCGGTCCAGCCGTCGCGCCAGCTCCACCGCCGGACCCTCGCCCTGCACGTGGATGTAGGTCATGCGCGGCGATTCTCCCACCAGGTGATCGTGGATCCCGGTGACGGCCAGGTGCTGCGAGTCGATGGCCACCTCGACCGGCAGCAGCTCCGCTTCCGTGACGACGAGGTCGCCCATGAGCACCGCATGCTGGGACGTGCCGCTGAATCCCGCCCACGCCCCCAGCGCGAGGCGCGGTGAAACGGCGACGTCTCCGACCCGCAGCGTCAGATCGCGACGCGGGAGGTTGAACCGGATGTAACCGGACGTGGTCGTGGGCGACGCTTGCAGGATGCGCCCGACGGAATCCCAGACGGTTGATTGCTGGGCCCGGGCCGCCCCCGAGGCGAGGCTCACGGCGATCCACAGCACCAGTGGGCGTTGCATGTCACTTTCCCTGTTGCGGGTTCCAGGTGTGCGTTTCTTCGCGGCGGTACTTGAGCCAGGCATACAAGGCATCGTAGACGACGAAGCCGTGCGGCAGCATCTCATGGTCGTCGGGAAAGTTGTTCCGGCGTTCGGTCGATGAACCGGGCGATCAGCCACGGGCACGCCACCCGGTCGATCTTGGGGTGCTCGCGCGTGACCCACTTCATGGGCCCCTCGCGCCCCACAACCGCTTGAGCATCTGGATCTGGCCGGTGTGATACACGTCGTGCGCCACGATGCCGACGATCATTTCTCCGAACCTCCAGCGCTTGGCTTCGGGCGGCACACGGTTCCAGCGCGCCGTCGGGAAGCGCCGCACGGCGCGCACCAGGCGCGCGTGCTCGTCGGCCAGGAGCGCGCGATCCGCCGCCCAGGCGCGCGCGTCCGCGTTGGTCGGCACGGTCGGCCAGTTGGCGGGCGTACGCGGGAATCGTTCGGCCACCGGCTCGAGGTGGCGGCGCACGGCGTAGTCCCAGTACGCGATGTGCAGCACCAGCTCCCAGATGCTGTGGCGCCCGCGTCCCGGCTTCCAGCGCGCCTGGGCCGCGCTCACGCCGCGCAGGGCGCCGGACGGGGTGGGGCCGCCGTGCCACGCCTGGCCGCGTCTGGGATGGAGGGTGGCGAGCAGGGCATCGAGCATCGCACAGGTCCCGGTTCGAGAATGTGGCTCAACCTGACGGCGTTCGCGTTGCGGGGCAAGGGCTTGGCGACCGCCTGACGAGGGAATATTGATATGCTATCATGGCGCTATCCATGTGCTGCACGAGGGGATCGCGGCGATCCGGGAATGAGGAAGGATGATCGTCATCGTAAAGCGTAGCGTGCTCCTGATTCTGTGGGCGTTCCTGCCCGCCCGCCTCGC
This sequence comes from uncultured Gemmatimonadaceae bacterium, assembly GCA_964599725.1. GTDB lineage: Bacteria > Gemmatimonadota > Gemmatimonadetes > Gemmatimonadales > GWC2-71-9 > DASTHG01. The sequence continues at coordinate 10,381 of CAZRGT010000051.1, forward strand.
GGCCCAACAGCCGTCGCTGTCGGGACTCTATCGCCTGTACCAGGGTGGGGGGGAGGTGGGTCGTGAGCATTTCGAGCGCTCCCGGGGCCTGGTCCAGCTGTCGGTCACCGTGCCGATCCTGAACCTGAAGCTGGACAGCCGGACGGAGTTCGACTCGAGCGGCCGATTCCACCGCTTTGTCGCGGAGCTCTTCGTCGCGGCGGGCGACAGTCTCATCGGGACGTACGCGGTCGCCGCGGACGGCGACACACTGCGGACGGTCTCGATGTCGAAGCGTACCGGCACGACGACCAACGGCGTCGTGGCCGGTCCGGCGGCCGACGTGATCCCGGCGCAAACCATCGCGGTCGTGTCGTTGCTGCTGCGACGGTTCCCGCGGGACACCGTGATCCGCATGCTGCCCATGGGGGGCGATTCGACGATCCCGGTTACCGTCGTCCATCGCGGCGATTCCGGGATGGTTTCGTTCGCGGGCCTCGAAGCCCGGACGACCCTCGTCGCGGGGCGGCCGGGGACGATTGAAGTGCCGGTCTCGCGCGTGCGCGCGGACCTCTGGAACGGACGCGATTCGTTGCCCCCGCTGGCGGGCCTCCGGCGACCGGTCTCCGACTACTCCGCGCCCGCGGGAGCGCCGTACACCGCCCGGGAGGTCCTCGTCCCGATTCGGTTGGCGCAGGGGGACACGTTCTCCCTCGCGGGAACTCTCACCCTGCCCGCCGGCGTCGCGACGCCCGTCCCGATCGTCGTGACGATCACCGGATCGGGCCAGGAGAATCGCGACGAGGATCTGTGGCCGCTACTTCCGGACTACCGTCCGTTTCGCCAGATCGCCGAGCGGCTGGCGCGTGAGGGGATCGGCGTGCTGCGCCTGGACGATCGTGGCGTCGGCGGCTCGGGCGGAGCGGTCGGCACGACCGCGGACTACGCAGACGACGTGCGGCAGGTCGTGGCGTGGCTGCGGCGGCGTCCCGATGTGAACGGCGCCAGGATCGCACTGCTGGGCCACAGCGAAGGCGGCGCGATCGCGCCCCTCGTCGCCATGAACGATCCGAAACTGGCGGGCATCGTGCTGCTCGCCGGTCCCGGGAAGAGCGGGCGGGCCATTCTGACCGACCAGTTGCGCCGGCCGATCGAGCACGCCCCCGGAATGTCGGACTCGGCGCGAGCGGCCCAGCTGGCCAAGGTGCCCCAGATGGTGGAGCAGTTCTCCCAGGCCAATGCGTGGACCCGCTGGTTGGCGAACTACGATCCGCTGCCTACCCTGCGTCGCGTGCGCGTCCCGGTGCTCGTCCTGCAGGGCGCGCTGGACCGGCAGGTGTCGGCGGGGCAAGCGGACACGGTGGCCGCGACGCTGCGCACGGCCGGGAATCGCGACGTGATCGCGAAGGTGTATCCCGGCTTGAATCATCTCTTTCTGCCCACCGATGGCGACGGCGCGCCGATCGAGTATCCAGGGCTCACGAATACGAAGCTGCCCGTCGTGGTGCTCGACGACCTCGCCGCCTGGCTCACCGTCCGCTTGCGACGCTAGAGAAGAGACCCCGACCGTTCTCTGACATCGCCCCGCAACCCTCAGGGCTCACTGGGCGTCACATTAGGTATCCCCTTGCCACGAGTCGTGGGTATGTTGAGACTGGTCGGCCTCGCCGCGGCGCTCGTCGCCGCCGTACCAGCGGCGGCTCAAAACGTCCACCCCACGGCTGCGCCCGAAGTCCGGGCCGTCGCCCTCCAGGAGCCGATCCGGCTCGACGGCAAGCTGGACGAAACCGTCTGGCACACCGCCCCTCCCGCCGTCGACTTCCGGCAGAACCAGCCCAACGAAGGCCAACCCGCCACGCAACGGACTGAGGTCCGATTCGCCTACGACGAGGCCGCGATCTACGTCGGGGCCCGGATGTACGACGACTCGGGGGCGCGGGGGGTGCAGACGCGCCTCGTACGCCGCGACGGCCAGTTGGATTCCGACTACCTCCAGGTGATCTTCGACACCTACCACGATCACATCGGTCGCCTCTTCTTCTTGGTCAACCCGTCGGGCGTGCGCGCGGACGTCAACGGTCTGGGCGGGGGTGGTGACGACTCGTGGGATCCGGTCTGGGAAGTGAAGACCACCATCGACTCGCTCGGCTGGACGGCCGAGATGCGCATTCCGTTCTCGCAGCTACGCTACCCACAGACCGCCGCCGAGCAGACCTGGGGCCTGCAGATCTGGCGGCAAGTCAACCGGCTGAACGAGCTGTCGCAGTGGTCGTTCTGGAAGCTGACCGAGTCCGGCGGGCCGCCCCGGTTCGGGCACCTGGACGGTCTCACGATCACCCGCGCGCCCGGCCGCGCCGAGATTTTGCCGTATGTGGTGGGACGCTCGTCCAACATCCCGGTGAGCGATCCGACCGATCCGTTCCAGAAGGCGCACGCGGCGGACGCCCGTGTGGGCGGTGACGCCCGGGTTCTGCTCACCTCGAATCTCACCCTTGCCGCCACGGTCAACCCGGATTTCGGCCAGGTCGAGGTGGACCCAGCGGTGGTGAACCTGAGCGCCTTCGAGACGTTCTTCGACGAGAAGCGCCCGTTCTTCGTCGAAGGGGCGGGCTACTTCGGGTTCGGCGGGCTGAACTGCTTCTTCTGTTCCAACGTCTCCAGCCTTTCGATGTTCTATACGCGCCGCATCGGTCGCTCCCCCCAGGTCTCGGACAACGCCTACGCCACCGGCCCCTACGCCGACATTCCGGACAACACCACCATCCTGGGCGCCGCGAAACTGACTGGCCGTACGCCGACGGGCTGGTCCATCGGCGTGCTCGACGCCGTGACCCGCCGCGAGCGGGCGACCGTGCAGCTCTCCGACAGCACGCGGCGCCAGGTCACCGTCGAACCGTTCACAAATTACTTCGTCGGCCGCGTCGCCAAAGACTTACGGCAGGGCGCCACGGTGCTGCGCGCCATCGCGACCTCGGTGGTGCGGGATCTGGACGATCCCTTCCTGGCCGGTCGCTTGAGCAGGCACGCCGAATCCGTCGGGTTCGGCACCGACATGTTCTTTGCGCAGCGGAACTACCGGCTCATGGCTCAGGTGGCCGGCACCCAGGTCTCGGGGGATCCCGGCGCGATCGACCGGCTGCAGCGTTCCAGCGCGCGCTACTTTCAGCGCCCGGACCGGAAGAGCGGCTCGAACGGATTCCTGAGCGATGCCTACGATTCGAACGCCACGGTGCTCCGGGGGTTGGGGGCGTATGCCCGCTTCGCGCGCGATCAAGGGAACTGGCTCTGGGAAGTCTCGACCAACCTGCGCACGCCGGGGTTCGAGAACAACGACATCGCGTTCCTGTCGCGCGCCGACTACTGGTACATGGGCGGCAACATCTTCCGGCAGTGGACCAAGCCCACCAGCTGGTACCGCCAGCTGTTTTTCATCGTCGGGGGGCAGCAGCAATACAACTTCGACGGCGACCTGACCGACCGGCAGGGGCAGCTGTTCGCTGAAATCCAGCCGCGCAATTACTGGGAGATCAACGGGCTCTGGATTCACCGCCCGAGCGTGCTCGACGACCGTCTGGCGCGCGGCGGCCCGGTGCTGCGCCGGCCCGGGACCAATTTCTGGTCGGCGGAGATATCGACCGACCGGCGCAAGCCGCTCGTGGCCAGCCTGGAGGGTGACCTGGGCTGCAACCGCGACGGGGATTGCAACCGGAGCATCGGGCTCGATCTCCAGGTGCGCCCGGCCTCGAACATCTCCCTCTCGGTGGGCCCCTCATTCAGCCGCTCGGAAAACGGGTTTCAGTTCGTGACCGCCGTCCCGGATACGATCGCCCCGACGCCGGGGTTCGCCGGCGTCCGCTACGTTTTTTCCGATCTGCGTCAGAATGAGATCGTGATGAACACCCGTTTCAACATCACGTTCACGCCCAATCTGACCTTCGAGCTGTTCGTGCAGCCGCTGATTTCCAGCGGCCGCTTCTCGCGCTTCAAGGAGTACGCGGCCCCCAGGAGCCTGCAGCGGCTTGTGTATGGCGAAGACGTCGGCAGCGTCACGATCCAGCCGGGCTCACCCCGCACGTTCATCATCGATCCCGACGGTGGGGGGGGGCCGGATTCGAGCTTCCAGATTCCGGACCCGAGTTTCACGTTCCGCTCGCTGCGCGGCAACGCGGTCTTGCGCTGGGAGTACCGCCCCGGCTCGACGCTCTATCTGGTGTGGACGCGCAACAGCGCCTCGGTGCTGAGCCGGGGGACCATCGACTTCAGCGCGGACGCGGACGCGCTGTTCCGCGGTCCGGCCGAGAACATCTTCCTCTTGAAGGTGAACTTCTGGCTGGGAATGTGACGGCAAGCGCTACGGCGTAGCGCGGGCCCGCGCCAGTCCCAACAGGGCCGGGGCACGACGGGGAGCACGGGCCAGCGCGCGCGTGAACTCCGCCTCCGCTTCCCGTGGCCACCCGGCATCGAGCAGCTCCCGGCCCAGCAGCTCGTGCGACGGCTGGTTGACGAACGGCGGGCCGAACGCATAGGCCATCCGGTCCTCGAGCGCGGTCGCGCTCCGCAGGGTATCCAACGCGCCGCTGATCACCCCCACCAGCTCCAGGCGAAGCACCTCGGTCCGGGTGAGGAACTCCTGGTCGTCGGGCGACGGAGCGCCGGCGCCGCCCGTGACCACGGCCGCGATCTCGCGTTGCGCCTGCTCGAGCGATGTGAGCGCGCGGCGGGTGGCGGGCGCGTCCCCCTGACGCGCCGCGGCCATGCCACGCGTGAACCAGTAGCTGAGTCGTGGGGCGGGGGAGTCGCCCGGCTCCACATTCCAGCGCGCGACCTCGCCGGACCAATCCTCCGTGTCCAGCACGTGCCGCGACCACATCGTGATGAAGGAGTAGGCATCCGGGTCCAGTGCCTGCGGCCCGGAGTAGGACCCGCGCGCCTGGTCCCGGCAGGCCTCGAGCAGCTGCCTGGCCTGGACCACGCGGCCCTGTGCCAAGTACCCGTAGTGGAGGAAGGCGTTGTAGTGGCCGCAGGAGGTGGTGTGGTGGGCGACCCGGACCGCGCTTTCGTTGGCCTCGACCACGTCGTCCCAGAGCCCGAGCGCCACGAAAATGTGCGATGTCATGTGCAGCGCGTGTCCGGCGTCGGGGGCGATCCCGGCGAGCGCGCGGGCCGCGCCTAGCGCCCCGGTGGCGTGGTCGGGATCGTCCATCCCGTGGATCCAGTAGTGCGCCGCGCCGGGGTGACGCGGCTGCCGGGCGAGCACGCTTTCCGCGATCGCCGCCGCACGCAGGTAGGTCGAGACCTGCCGCACGCTCTGACTCAACCCCAGCAATGAGAGCGCGTAGAACAGCCGGGCTTCGTCGTCCCGCGGATTCGCATCCACCAGCCGCTGCATCGCGATCGAATACGCCGTGTCGCGACGCGCCTTGGGGCCGTCGCCGTAGAGAATCCCGACGGCTCCGAGATACCCTTGCTCCCGCCCCGTCTGCGCGGTCGGGGCCCGCGCGAGCACGGCCCGGGCCGCCGGCACGTCCTGCTCGTTCCAGACCGGATGCGTGTAGGTCATGGCCTCGCCCCAGTACGCCATGACAAGCCCCGAGTCCAGCCGCTGGGCATCACGAAACGCCGCCGCGGCGGCGGGATACTCGAACACGTGCAGCAGCAGCACGCCGCGCGCGAAGGCGCGCTGGGCGGCGGGGACGGTCGTGGAAGTCGGGAAGGAGACGGCGCCGAGCCCCGGGATGGTCTGGGCGCCGGCGGTCGAGGCAAGGAGCCAGAGTGCGAGCCTCACGCTGTATCCTTGCGCAGCGACCGTGTACTCATGGCAGCAACGCGATTAGGAAATGATCCTGATTGTTCTGGCGCACCTTGCCCGGATGGGTGAGACCGAAGACGTCGATCTCGTCATCGCGCGGTTTGCGACCGGCCGCTCGGGCCGTCGTGGACTGCTGTGGCGCGGTCATCGCGATCCTCCCGCCATGGTCGCCGGCATGCGCACCGCCACCGCTTCGCCCCGCGCGGTCACGATGTCCCCCGCGGACACGGTGGCGTCGATCACCACTTTGCGGTCACTCTCCTGCCGGACCCGCGCCCGGATCACGAGCTCCGGACCGAGCGGGGTCGGCTGCAGATAATCGACGCGCAGCGAGGCGGTGACAAAACGGGGCGACGGCGCGACCCCGACGTCCTGTCCCGCCGCGCGCAACGTTGCCGCGGCCGCGGTGCCCATGGCGTGGCAATCGATGAGCGAGGCGATCAGGCCCCCGTACACGAACCCGGGGACGGCCATCTCCCAGGCCCGCGGCGTGTAGCGCGACACGGTCTCGTCGCCGTCCCAGTGGGTCCGCACGTGCAGACCGTGCGCGTTCAGGCGGCCGCAGCCGTAGCAGTGCGCAAAATCGTCGGGATAGAAATCCTGGACGGCAAGGGCGGCGGTGGGCTCGCTCATGCCGGCTTCGGGACGACGAGCTCGGTAGTGTCGGGCAGGTTCGGCACCACGCACAGGAACTCGAACGGCTCGCCCGGCTGCGCCTGATACCAGTGCGACAGGCCCGCGGGGATGAACACGACGTCCCCGGCTCGCACGTCGTGGATCTGTTCGCCGATGCCGACGCGGGCGCAGCCGCGCAGCACGTACTGCTCGTGCTCCACCGTGTTCGTGTGAGCCGGCATCCCGCCGCCGGGCTGCATGATGAAGCGGCGCAGGGCGAAGTGGGGCCCTTCGTCGGGGCCGATCAGCACCTGGCGGGTCGTCTGCGTGCCGGCCGACACCGGCTGCCTGGCGACGTCGTCGGCGTGTTTGACGGATGGGGTGGGCGCCATGAGAGAAAAGCCTAGCAGCCGGACCGTCGCGTCGCCACCGGGACCCGAGACTCGCGAGAGCCGCCGGCGCCCCGCATCTTCAGGGCCGTGATCGACGATCGATGGGGCGCGGGCCCACCCGCCGGGGGGGGGGCGGACGAGCTGGACCTGCTGGTGCATCTCTCCACCTGCATCGGGCGGGAGCCGCGCCTGGTCCAGCCCGGCGGGGGCAATACTTCGACCAAGGTCGGCGACCGGCTCCTGGTCAAGGGCAGCGGGACCGACCTGCGCACGATCGGTCGCGCCGGCTTCACCCAGCTGTCGCTTGCGGCCCTGGCCGGGCTGCGCACCGTGGACGCGATGAGCGACGCCGAGATGATGCGGTTCATGGCGGCGGCGATGGCCGATGGCGGTGGGCCGATGCCCAGCGTCGAGACGCCGCTGCACGCGCTGCTCCCCGCGCGCGTGATCGCCCACACACACGACGTGGCGACGATGAGTCTCACCAACGTCAGCGATGCCACGGCCCAGCGTCTCGTGCAGGAGCTGTTCGGGGGCGAGGTCGTGCTCGCCCCGTACGTCCGACCGGGGTTTCCCCTGGCGCGGGCCGTGAGCCGTATGGTGGACGCGCTGCCGGCCAACGCCATCGGGCTGGCGCTCGCGCACCATGGACTGATCGTGTGGGCGGACGACGCGCGGGTGTGCTACGAGCGGCTGCTGCGGGTGGTAAACCGCATCGAGGAGTATTGCGCATCCCGCCGCCGTGGCCGGGAGCCGTTCGGCGCGTGCCGTCCGATCCCGGCCGCCGCGGCGCGTCGGCGCGCCGCCCAGATCGTGCTGCCTGCGGTTCGTGGTACGCTCGGGGCGGCGGAGCGGGTGATCCTGCATTTCGATGATGCCGCCGAGCTGCTGGCCGACCTCTCCGGAGATCAGCTGTCGGGCGTGGCGGCTCGCGGCATGGCGACGCCGGAGCACATCCTGCGCGCCGGGCCGCTGCCGCTCTGGGTCGACCTCGATCTGGAGGCCGCGCCGGAGCGGATGGTATCGGACCTCGGCGCCCAGCTGGCCCGGCATCGGAATGAGTACGAGGCGTACCACGCCCGGCACGCGCCAGCGGGAGAGCGTCCCCTGGCGGATTGGGCCAAGGTCGTGCTCGTGCGCGGCCTCGGGATGATCACCGCGGCGAGCGACAAGCGGGGTGCGCTGACGGCCAATGTCTGTTACCGCGCGGTGCTTCAGACCATGGCGAATGCGGAAGCGCTCGAGGCGTTCCGCTTCATTCCCGAGGCCCACGTGTTCGAGTTCGAGCATTGGCCGCTGGAGCGGCGCAAGCTCGACGAGCAAACCGCCCGGGAGCGCGCCACCCGTCTCGTGCCACGACACGTCGTGGTGGTGATCGGCGGCGGCAGCGGGATCGGAGCGGCCGCCGCTCGGCGCTTCGCCGAGGAAGGTGCGCATGTCGTGGTGGCCGATCTTGACGAGGGCGCGGCGGCGGTCGCGGCGGGTAAGATCGCGGCACAGCTTCCGGGGCGCGCGCTGGGTCTCGCCGTCGACGTCACGGACGACGCGAGCCTGGGGCGCCTGTTCGAGCGGACCGTGCTCGAATTCGGCGGCCTGGATTGCCTGTTCTACACGGCGGGGGCGCCGCCGCGCTTCGCTCCCGTGACGGACATCCGGCGCGCGGACCTGCAGCGGCAGCTCGACATTCACTACACGGGCGCGGTGCTCGCCATGGGCGCCGCGGCGACGGTCATGCAACGGCAAGGGCTGGGCGGCTCGATCGTGGTCTCGGTCTCGAAGGCGGCCCTCGCGGCCGGACGGGACGCCGTCGCCTACGGCGGCAGCAAGGCCGCGGTGCTCCAGGCGCTGCGGGTGGCGGCGGTGGAGCTGGGGGGCGATGGTATCCGGGTCAACGCGATCAACGCGGATCAGGTCGATACGCCGTTATTCCGCCAGTTCGTGGCCGAGCGCGCCCGGCAGCGGGGCGTGTCCGTGGACGAACAGCTCGAGACCTATCGCCGCCGCAACGCGTTGGGGGTGTCGCTGATCCCGCCGGAGGCGGCGGCGGATCTCGCCGTGCTGCTGGCGAGCGAGCGGTTCCGCTACACGACCGGCGACATTCTCACGCTGGACGGTGGTCTCCCGGAAGCCTTCCCCCGCTGAGCCGCGCGCGTAATTTCTCCTGCATGGCATTCCACCGCTGCACGATCAGCCTCGCGGACGGCACCCTCGTCGCGAAAGACGTCGACGTCGCGATAGAAGAGGTCGATCGCGACGGCGCCAACGAGTGGTTCGGGACCATCACCGTCACCCATCTCGCCAGCCTCGCTCCCGGTCAGCGCTACCGGCTGGTGCTCGACGACGGGCGGACGGGGGAGTTCATGGTGCGCCGCAATACGTTCGCGGGCGGTGCGAACCGGGCGGTCGCCATTCAGGGCGTGGGCGCGCTCCGGGTCGGTCACGATCGCTAGCGCATCAGCGCCGAGACGGCATGGATACACAGCCCGACGAGTCCGCCCACCAGCGTGCCGTTGATCCGGATGTACTGCAGGTCGCTGCCGACGGCGAGCTCCAGGCGGTTCACCGCGCTCTCCGGATCCCACGCGCTCACCGTGTGCGTGATCAACTCGGCGACTTCGTGCCGGTGCTGCTCGAGCACGGTACTCACCGCCTCGATGAGGAATCCGTCGAGCTCGCTCGCCAGGGCCGGATGCGCGAGCAGCGATTCTCCCGCCGCACTGATGCCGCGCTCGAGCGCGTCCGGCGGTGCCCCCTCTGGGTTTTGACGGTAGCGCCGGGCGGCTTGGCGGGCGCTGTCCCACAGCGACCCGGCCCAATCCTCCACTAGCGGATGCCCCAGCATCTGCTCCTTCAGCGCCTCGGCCTTGGCCGCCATTTCGGGAGAGTGCTTGAGCTTGTCGATGAAGTCACTCAGCGCCTGGTCGAAGCGACGCCGCAACGCGTGATGCGGGTCGGCGCGGATCTCGTCCACCAGCCTGGTGACGCTCTGCAGGATCTTCTTGAAGACCACCTGGTCGACCACGCCGGGTACCCACCAGGGGCTCGAGCTGCGGATGCCGTCGCGGATGGCGTCCGGGTTCTCCTCGATCGTCCGGGCGATGATGCCGATCGCCTCGTTCAGGAGCTCCTGATGCCGGTCGTCGGCGGTGACCAGGGTCAGGACGTCGCTCAGCACGGGTGCAACGGGCGTCCTGCGAATGCGCGCCACCGCACTTTGCTGAATGATGGCCCGCACCGCGTCGTCGGGGAGCGCCTCGACGGTGCGCGCGAGACCCGAAGCGAGCTGCCGGGCGACCCGGGCGCTGTTTCCCGGCTGGCTCAACCACTGGGCGATCCGCTCCGAGAGCCGCATCGCCTTGAGCTCCGCGGTCACGATCTCGCGCGCCAGAAAATGATTCTGCACGAAGTTGCCGAGCACCCGACCGATGCGGTCCTTCTGGGTGGCCACGATGGCCGTGTGGGGAATCGGGATGCCCAAGGGGTGGCGGAATATCGCGGTGACGGCGAACCAGTCGGCCAGGCCGCCCACGAGTGAGGCTTCGGCGGTGGCGCGCACCCAGCTTAGCCAGGGATGCGTCGGCTCGAGCAGCCGGGCCGTGATGTACACCGCCAACGCCACCACCAGCAAGCCGGTCGCCCGGCGCCGCATCGCCTCGAGGCGCCGTCGTCTCGCCGCCTCGTCTTGTGGCGGCTGGAATGTGGCGGGTGGTTGGGGAGGGGTCACGGGTGAGTGCTCCAATCTACTCACCCGTTCGGGCGGCGGTGCTAGAGCGACGCGTTCACCGCTCCGGCATCCACCTCAGCGCCGCGCATAGACCGTCGTCTTCCCCTCCCGGTCCCACGCGATCACGTCGTAGGGCTGCGCTCCCGGTCCTTCCATCCCCGGCGAGCCGGTCACCATTCCCGGGACGGCGAGCCCGGCCAACGCCGGGTGCTGCGCGAGCAGCTGCTTGATGAGGTCGGCGGGCACGTGTCCCTCGATCGCGTAGTTGCCCACGCGCGCCGTGTGGCAGGAGCCGAGCCGGAACGGCACGCCCATGTTGGATCTCACGCTGACGAGATCGTCCGTATCGTACGCGATGACCGTGAAGCCGGCCTCCCGCAGGTGCGCGATCCACTTGCCGCAGCAGCCACAGCTGGCGCTCTTGTACACCGTGACGGTTGGCGCCGCGGGCGCTGGCGCGCGCAACAGCGCGGTGGTGCCGAGCGCCGCGATCGCCACGCCGGCGACGGCCGCCAGCCGGAGCCCTATCGAAGACCGAGTCATCGAACCCCCCTCACGTATCGAAGAACGCTGCCACAGGATCGGCATGGCCGTGCCTCTAACCTAGCCGATCGGGGAAGTGCGGCAAAGCGTTTGTCGGAAGCGCTCACGCTGTTTTCAGAGTGGGTTCATTGAAGTGTTCTTCCGCTTCCCACTACCCCAACACCTCCAGCGCCACCTCGACTTTCCCGAACGGTGCACTGACCTGGACGCCCTGCACCCCGTCACGCACGCCGGCCAACATCTCCCGCGCGATCCGCACCCCTTCGGCCAACGCGGCGTCCTTTCCCTTTTCCTGAGCTGCCCGCATCCGGGACATCACCTCGTCGGGCACCGAAACCCCCGGCACCTCGTTGGCCAGAAACTCGGCGTTGCGGAGCGAGAGCAGCGGCCAGATTCCCGCCACGATGGGAATGCGATAGGACTCGACCCGCTTCAGGAACGTCTCGAGCTGCACGGGATCGAACACCGGCTGCGTCACGGCGAACTCGGCGCCCGCATCGACCTTCCAATGGAAGCGTGACAACTCGCGATCGAGATCCACCGCGGCCGGATTGACCCCGACGCCGATCACCCACTTGGTCGGCGCGCCGATCGGATTGTTGCCCGGATCGAGTCCGTGGTTCAGCCGGTACACGAGGTTGGTGAGTCCGATCGAATCGATATCGAACACGGCGGTCGAGTCGGGGTAAGGGCCCATCTTGGGCGGATCGCCGGTGATCACCAGGATGTTGCGCAGCCCCGCCGCCGCGGCGCCCATGATGTCGGACAGCATGCCCAGCAGGTTGCGGTCGCGGCAGCAGTAGTGGATCACCGTCTCGAGCCCCACCTCGCGCTCGATCAGCATCGCCGACGGCAGCACGCCCATCCGGCTCTGGGCGCGCGGGCCGTCGGGGACGTTCACGGCGTCCACGCCTGCCGCCTTGAGGGCGCGGCACTGGGCGAACATCGGCTCGGGGTTCACCCCTTTGGGCGGCACGATCTCGACGCTGGTGACGAACTCGCCCGCCGCCAGCTTCTTCCCCCAGTGCGACCGTTGCCCGAGCGGAATCTCGGCGACTCCGCCCGTGGTCGCCGCGACGGCCTCACGCGAGACCACGACGCTGGGTTGGCGCGGCGTCACGCTCGTCAGGTAGTCGCGCATCTTGCGGATGTGCTCGGGGGTCGATCCGCAGCACCCGCCGACGAACCGCGCCCCGGCCTCGACGATGCGGCGCGCGTAGCTCGCCATATACTCGGGACTCGCCAGGTAGATCTTGCGGTCCCCCACGTCCTTGGGAAGCCCGGCATTGGGCTGGGCCGAGAGCGGACGGTCGGTGGCTTTCGCCATCCGCTCGATGGCGTCGAGCACCCCCGCCGGGCCGACCGAGCAATTCACCCCGATCACGTCGGCGCCCCATTCGGTCAAGCGGCGCGCGAAATCCTCAGGCGCCGTGCCGTACGCCGTGAGTCCGTCGGTGCCGATGGTCATCTGCGCTACGACGGGGAGGTCGCAGGCGTCGCGCACCGCGCGCAGGGCGGCGTGGATCTCTTCGAGGTCGCTGAACGTCTCGAGCACGAACCCGTCCACCCCGCCCGCGAGCAGGCCGTTCACCTGGCGACGGAACTGATCGCGCGCCTCGTCGCGGGACGTCGGGCCGAACGGCTCGAGGCGCAAGCCGAGCGGGCCGATCGCCCCGACGACCGAGGCGCGGCCGCTGGCCGCGGCGCGCGCCAGCTCGGCCGCGGCCTGGTTGATGCGCTCCGTCTGCTCGGCGAGTCCGTGGGGGCCGAGCTTGATCGGGTTCGCGCCGAAGGTGTTGGTCTCGAGGATCTCAGCGCCGGCGCGGACGTACTCTTCGTGGACTTCGCGCACCAGGGCCGGCTGCTTCAGCGCGAGCTCGTCGTAGCAGACGTTGAGGAAAAAACCCTTGGCATACAACATCGTCCCCATCGCGCCATCGAAGAGATGGACACGCTGGTCGTCGATGAGGGAACGGAGCGTAGGCAGGGGTTTCTTGGGCCTTTTAGCGCGTTGTTTAACGTGGCCGCAATACGCCGCAAATCACCACGAAACCGAATCCAAGTGTCAGAATCTATAGGCCGACGCGGAGCCCTGCCACCGGTGGCTCCGGCCGCGGCTTACCATGCGCCTATCATGCGGACCGTATCCCCTATGTAGGCCCACTGGATGTTCAGCATGTAACGCTCGGTTACCCTGTAGATGTCATCAGGGCCCACGCGGCGTAACTGCGACATGTATTTCTCGGTGAGCCTGTAGTCGCCCAGGTACAGCTCGGACCGTGCGAGAAAATCCGCTTGTGCCGCGTTTGAGCTGCTCTTGGCGAGGTAGTCGAGGATGTAGTGGTTGATGTAGCGACGCAGCCCAAAGCCGTCGATCCTGGTCCTCTGCAGAAACCGGATCTGATCGTACATCATGGGCAGCACTCGCTCGGGTTCGGGGGTACTGGCGTACAGCCCACCCACACCCACGGCGCGCTCCAGGAACGGAGCCTGGGCGGCGTAGGAGAGGCCATGCTCCACGCGGATCGTCTGGAACAGCTGGCTCGATAGAATGTCCGTCGCCACTCGGAATGCCGCGTAGTCGTCGTTCGATGCAGGCGGGCCAGTGAAGAACCCGAGAATGTAATTCGTCGGAAGCACGCGAGGTTCGATCAGCCAATGACTCTCCTTCTGGCGCGGAACGGGCGGTGGCAGCGTCCATTTGTAATCGCCATGTGGCAGGCGCCCGATCGTGGCGGTCACCAAGGACTCAACCTTCGCTCGCTCGCAATTCCCCACGACGACGAGGAGCATCCGCGACGTCACCATTTGGGTTCGGGCATAGAGTGCGAGATCCTCGGCCTTGAGCCCCGGCAATGACGTTTCGGTCCCCTCGGGGTCGAGGGCATAGGGGTGGCCGACGAAGGTGACCTGGTTGGCGATCAGCCGGATGCGTTCGTCCGGGTCGGAATAGCGTCGCCGCACCGGGGCCAACATTTCGTCACGCGCTGACCGAACAGCTTCCGGACTGATGGTCGGATGCATCAGCCGGTCGGCGAACACCTGCCAAGCGGAGTCGAGGTTCTGGCTCAGCCCGATAAATCCGACCACCGTCCAGTCCGCCTCCGGCCCGAGCGTCTCGACGCTGCCCGTGCGCGCCATCGCCCGGCCCGACTGCCCGTCGGGGAAGCGTTCCGTACCGTGGGCCGAGACGCGGAGCAGCAGCGCCTCGATCCCGGCCGTACGCTCGCTGAGCTGACGGGTCCCGCCGAGCAGGTACAAGGACACCGCCACGAGCTCGTTCGCGCGGTTGATGCGCTGGACCACGTGAAGTCCAGAGACGTCGTACGCGAAGGTGAGGCTGTCCGCTGCGTCAGGTCGCGGCCGTGGCGGTGACCCGTCGTCCACGCCGAGGGTGAGCAAGGCGGCGAACAATCCGACGCCGGCGCGGCGAGGGAGACCGCTCATGGGGCGTTCGGCGACGCGCCCGAGGCTGCCTTCAGCTGGGTACGGAGCCGCCCGATGACCCCGGATGGTGCAAGGACGGCGATGACCCTGGGTCGTGTCACGATGTGCGCCTGCGCGAAGCGCCGCAGGTCATCGAGGCCCTGCGCATTCAGACGATCGCTGTAGCTCTCGTAGTAGCCGACCCCGCCACTCGCCCACCAGAAGGCCAGTGCCGGAGCGAGTGTGGAGCTCGATTCGAGCGCGAGGGCGGCGCGCACACGTCGCCGCTGCCGAGCGATCGCGAGGTCCTCCTCGGTCACCCCGTCCAGCCTGACTAGCTGGTCCAGCTCCGCGAGTAAAATGGTCAGGGCCGCCGAGGCTTTGGCGGGAGTCGTCTCTCCGCGGAAGCTGATCGGGCCGACGTGGACTAGGGTCTGATACTGGCAGTGGATGGATTGGAACAGGCCGCTGTCTACGAGACGGTGCTGGAACGGGGAGCCCCGCTCGTTCAGAACATCGCAGAGCGCGTCGGCCGCATACGTGGCTGCGGTGTCCAACCCGACGCTCGGCCCCCGCAGCTTGACCATGATCGTGGTGTGGACCACCGGCTGCGCCAAGAGCGCGGAGGTGCTCACGGTCATCTGCCCCGTCGGGGGGATGGGGTGCTCGACGAACGGGTCGGGCGCCCGCCGCCAAGGCCCGAACTGCTGCTGTGCGGCGGCAAAAACGTCCCCCGACGTCACATCCCCGGTGACGAGCAAGGCGGCGTTGTTCGGGACGTAGTAGCGGGCGTAAGTCTCCTTCAGACGCCCCAGGCCTATCTCCTTTAGCGTGCGACGGTCGCCGCCGACGTCCTTCCGACTCCAGGACGAGCCCCAGAGCAGCTGCGATGCCAGGTGCTCCAGCTCCTGTTCGGGGTCTGACTCCGCGCGCTGTAGCTCATCCAGCACGACCGGCAACTCTTCCTGCAAGTCGTGGTTGTTGAAGCGAGGTTTCTGGAGCAGCTGCGCCAATAACGCGATTGCCTTCATGGCGTTCTTCGACGGCAGGATCAAGTAGTAGGTGACGACCTCCTCGCTGGTTGTCCCGTTGAACTGCGCGTCCAAGAAGGTCGCTTCCTGAGCGAAGGCCGACGGGTCGCCCTTATAGGCGCGAAACAGGAGATGCTCATACAGGTGAGCCAGGCCCTGATCGCCAGAATCCTGCGTCATGGCACCGGTGTGTACGGCGACCAGCACGGTGGCCAGCGGCACCGTGTGGTTCTCCACCACGAGAACCTGCAAGCCATTGTCGAGTGTGGTCTGCTGGATCGCCGCGGCGTGAGTGGGGCGCTGCGCCGCGGTTTTCGCGGTGGTGAGAACCGCGCTCGCGGCCAGGAACGCTGCTGACGGCCCGAAACGCATCACGTCCTGCCTCCCCGCGATTGGGGGATCGATACGAATCGATGGTGGCTCGGAATGTAGCGTTCCCCGCTGCCACCGGTAGGACGTGGGGCGTGGTGGCTCGTCCACGCTCCCCTCGCCACCGACTCAAAACGTCACATTGTACGTGAGGAACACACTCCGACCGGGCTCCGGTCGGAAGAAGCTGACGTTCGTGAATTCGGCGTACAGGGCGTTCGACAGATTCGTGATCCCGATGCCGAGCCGCTGGGTCCGCAGCCCGTTCCGGGTGATGACGACGCCCGCCCGTAC
>CAZRGT010000052.1:0-49034 GCA_964599725.1 uncultured Gemmatimonadaceae bacterium
ATGAAGCCGATCAAGGCCGACACGCTGAGATGGAGACCGCGCATCCAGAGCCCCAGCACCCCCCCAACGGCGGCGAAGGGCAGGTTCACGAGGACCAATGCCGCGAGGCTCCAGGACTGGAGAGAGGCCGCGAGCAGAAACGCGATGAGCGCGATCGAGATCGGGACGACGAAGCGCAGGCGGGCCATGGCCCGCGCCTGATTCTCGAATTCGCCGCCATAGGTGAGAAACATGCCGCTGGGGAGCGCGACGCGCGCGGCCACCGCGCGCCGCACATCGCTTACGAAGCCGCCCAGGTCGCGCCCGGTCACGTTGGCCTGGACCAGTACGAACCGTTGCGTGCGCTCGCGACTCACCTGCACCGGCCCGGATTCGAGCCGGATGTCGGCGAGCTGGGCAAGCGGGATCCGGGCGCCGCGCGGCGTCGGAACGGCGATCGCTCCGATCGCCTCCGGCGAAGTCCGCAACTCGGCGGGGTACTGCACGGTGACATCGATCGTGTAGTTGCCCTCGAGCAGCTGTGCGACGGGGCGGCCCCCTACCGCCGTTTCCAATGCCTCCTGCACTTCGCTGACGGGGATGCCGAAACGCGCCATGGCCCCGCGATCGAGGCGGACGTTCAGATAGCCCTGGCCTTCCGTCGCCTCGACCCGCACCTGCGTGGCGCCCGGCACGCCGCTCATTACGCGCCCGATCTCTTCGGCGACCTGCAGATTGCGGTGTTGATCGTCGCTGAACACCTTGACCGCGAGATCGGCGCGCACGCCGGAGACCAGCTCGTCGAGCCGCATCTGCATCGGCTGGGTGAAGTTGAAAACGAGGCCCGGCACGCGCTCGTTCAACCGGAGTTCGATCTCTTCCAGCAGGTCCTCCTTCGATACGGCCGGTCTCCACTCGTGGCGCGGCTTCAGCATGACGAACACGTCAGCCTTGTTGATGCCCATGGGATCGTTGCCGATCTCCGGCCGGCCGACGCGACTCACGACGGTCGTCACCTCTGGCGACTCACCGATGACCCGCTCCATCTCCCGTTGCATCGCCACCGACTGCGTCAAGGACACGCTCGGATCGCGCACCGCCTCCACGAGAATGGATCCCTCGTCCAGCTCGGGCAGAAACTCCGTCCCGAGCCGCGGCACGAGCAGCAGGCTCCCGAGAAACAGGGCGGCGGCGAGGGTGGTCGTCCGGCCGGGCCGGGCAAGCGACCAACGAAGCACGGGGGTGTAGGCGCGATCGAGCGATTCGGCCAGCCGCACGGCGAACGCCGACTCCGCCGGCCCGGCGCGGAACACCAGCATCGACGCCGCGGGAACGAAGGCCAGGGCGAGCAACAGACTCCCAAACACGGCGAGCGCCACCGTGATGGCCATGGGACGGAACATGCGCGCCTCGAGCCCCTGCAGCGACAGAATCGGTACATACACGAGCATGATGATCAGCACGCCGAAGGCGATCGGCCGGGCCACCTCTCGGGCGGACTCCCGGAGGCGGGCGGCAAGGGCGGTGGCGCCCCGGGCGGAGCGACCGGCCTCCTCGTCCGCGTGCAGGGTCCGCACAAACTGCTCCGCCATCACGACCGATCCGTCCACGATCATGCCAAAATCAATCGCCCCGAGGCTCATGAGGTTCGCCGACAGTCCGAGCCAGCGCATCCCCAAAAACGCGAAGAGCATCGACAGCGGAATTGTGGCGGCTACGATCAGCGCCGCCCGCACGTTGCCGAGGAATACGAGCAGGATGGCGATGACCAGGAAACCACCCTCAAGCAGGTTGATGCTCACCGTTCGCAAGGTCCCGGCGACGAGATCCGTCTGGTCGTAGTAGGCCTCCACCCGAACCCCCGCGGGCAGTGCCCGGTTGATCTCGACGACCCTGTCGCGAACCCGACGGACGACCTGCCGCCCGTTCTCGCCGCGGAGCATGATCACGATTCCGGTCACCGCCTCGCCCAGGCCGTCGCGAGAAACGGCGCCTTGACGGATCTCATGCCCCCAGCGGACGTCCGCGACATCGCCGATCAGGATGGGCACGCCGCGAGCGTCGGCGCGGATGACCGTGCGGGCAAGGTCCTCCAGGCTCGTCGCTTGGCCGAGGCCGCGCAGGATGTATTGCTCTTCGCGGTGCTCCAGGTAGCCACCCGCCGCGATCGCGCTATTGGCGTTCACCGCCTCCACCGCGTCGTGCAGGGTCAGACCGTAACTCGCGAGACGCTCAGGCCGGATGATCACCTGGGCCTGGCGGACAAATCCGCCGAATGCGTTGACCTCCGTCACCCCCGGGACCGAACGAAGCTGCGGGCGGACGATCCGGTCATGGATGGTCCGGAGCTCGCTCAGATCTCGTCCCGGCCCGGCGACGGCGTACAT
Organism: uncultured Gemmatimonadaceae bacterium; assembly: GCA_964599725.1. GTDB lineage: Bacteria > Gemmatimonadota > Gemmatimonadetes > Gemmatimonadales > GWC2-71-9 > DASTHG01. The sequence goes on from CAZRGT010000052.1 coordinate 2,367, forward strand.
GTAGATCTCGCTGTTCGCGGCCGAAAGCGGGCCGAGCGCGGCCCGAGCGCCCTGCGGGAGCCCTTCCTGGGCGGCCTGCAGCCGTTGCGAAATCAGCGATCGAGCGAAGTACAGGTCCACGCCGTCCTCGAACACGACCGTGATGCTGGCGAACGCGTACTTGCTCACCGAGCGGACCTGCACCACCCGCGGGAGGCCATTCAATTCCACCTCGATGGGGAACGTGACCAGCCGTTCCACCTCCACGGGCGACAGGCCCGGCACGTCCACGAGAACCAAGACCTGGACATCCGTGAGATCGGGGAAGGCGTCCACGCGGATCGTTCGCAATGCCCAAACACCACCGACGAGCAGCGCGAGCACCAGAACCAGCACCGTGATTCGGCGGTTGATTGCCCAGGCGACGAGTCCGTTGATCATGACGGCTCCTAGTGCTCGTCTTCGGCGAGCGCGGCCTTCGCCAGCTCGGACTTGAGCGTGAACGCGCCACGCACGGCGACCCGCTCGCCTGACGCGACACCCCGGCGGACCATCACCCGGCTTCCTGTTGCCGCTGCCGATCCGGGTGGGACCAGCGAGGCAACCTCAACCGCCCGGCGCTCGAACGTGCGCGGCGAGACCTCGACAAACACGTAGCGAGCGTCGCCGTCCGTGACCAGCGCGGCATCGGGAATCGTCACTACAACGCTCATTGCGCCTGGCTCGCCTGCCGTTCCTCGTATTCCGAACCGCACCGTCGCAAACATGCCCGGACGCAGACGCCGGGAGCGGTTCGGCACGTGAATGACGGCACCTAACGTGCGAGTCGTTGGATCGAGCTCGTCGTGCAGCCGCTCCACCTGACCGGCGAATCGAAGGTCGGGGTAGGCGCCGATCGCAACGGACGCTGCCTGACCCACCCGCACGAGCGGCAGCGCGCGCTCCGGTACCTGGGCGACGACGTCCACCACCGACAGATCCGCGACGCGAAACAGCGTCGCACCAGCCTCCACCGCGGCGCCCGGCAGAGTGTGCGCCTCGACGATGCTCCCGTCGAACGGCGCGGCAAGAGTGAGGTAGTCCACGGGCTCCCCGCCGCTTTCCAAGCCTGCGATCTCGTCCTGCGCGACGCCGAGCAACACGAGCCGTCGCCGGGTCGCGCGCAAGACCGCCACCGCGCCCGCCTCGTCCGCGGTACCTTGCAGCTGCGCGGCGCGACGCACGGCGAGCAGAAAGTCGGTCTGAGCGGTATGGAAGGCGGGGCTGGAGAGACGGGCCACAGGCTGTCCGGCGCGCACGTGGTCGCCCTCGACGGCCGCCAGCTGCTCGATCCGGCCGGCGGTACGGGTCGTCACCAAGGCGACTCGTCGGGGGTCGAACTCGATCTGCCCTGGGGTCTCTAATGTTTGTTCGGGTGTCTCGGCTCGCGCCACTTCCACTTCGATGCCCGCCGCGTTGTACGCCGCTTCCGTCAGCGAGACCACGGGGAGGGAGTCAACGCGGTGTGCCTCGGAACCCTGCTCGGCGGTTCGAGCCGGATCACCGCCGCCCGACCCGCACCCAGCGACCAACGCCAGTAGCACAACCCGAGCGCCCTTCATGGCGCACCTCCCTGGAGGACGGCGAGAGCATCCGCCGCTTCGGTCAGCGTCTGCAAACGAGTGATTTCGGCACGGGACAGCGCTCGCTCGAAGTCGAGAAGCTCCAGCAGCGACAGCCCACCGCTGCGGTACGCCGCCAGTGCCGCTTCCCGTTCGTCCCGGGCTCCCCGCAGCGCCGCTGCGTCGTACACGGCGAGTCGACGACGAGCCGTTTCGTAGCGGTCGCGTGCCGCGCCGAGTTCGGCCCTGGCCTTCGCCACCTCGGCTCGCCGCGTCGCGTGCGCCGCGTCCAGGTCCCTGGCCGCCGCTTCGATCTGGCCGCCCGCGGCGCCGGGGGCGGTGAACGGCAACGCGAAGCTCAAGGCGATGGAGGGCCCGACGTCGAATCCCCCAGCCTCGGTGGCAAAGCGGCGCACCCCCAGCGAGGCGCCGACCGAGGGTCGTCGTTCCGCGCCTGCCAGCCGTCGCGCGGCAGCCGCCCGATCCACCGCGACCGTGGCGAGGAGCGCCGGCGCCGACGCGGCAACCAGCGAATCGAGGTCCGGCGCCGCGGCGAGAGGGCGGCGGAACGGATCGGTCAGCTCGATCGCGACGGCCGAATCCAGGAGCGCCTCCACAGTCGCCGACAGGTCGACGTCCGCCAGCGCGACCAAGGCGCGTCGGTGGGAGCCTGACTCCGTAACCGCCCCCGCGAGATCGCTCTGGACGCGTAACCGTTCGGTCCGGAGGCGGATGACGTCCACGTATCGAGCCTCTCCAACCGCCAAACGCGCTTGCAGAGCCTCCTCAGCGGCGCTCAACAAGGAGTCCTCGGCCGCCAGGCGACTGCCAATCGCGAGGGTTCCGACAAGTCGAATCAACAACTGATCGGAACGGGCGAGCACCTGTCGCTCGACGAGTCGCAGTTGCAGGACGGCCTCATCCGTCCCCCGTTCGGCGAGAACGCGCCGCAGCGAGCGCCTGCCAGCAGTGTAGAGATCCCAACTCACCGAGGTGCCCGCCGACTGCGCATCGGACAGGTTGCCGCCGGGCACCTCGTCCACCTCAACTGTGACGGTGGCGGGAGAGGCCGCGCCGGCGGCACGAACCCGAGCCCGCGCTGCCTCGACCGCAGAGCGACGTGCGGCCATTTCCGGGTTGCTGATCAGCACCAGGCGGCGGAACCGCACGGCTGGTGTCGAATCCATCGGCGCGAACGCCTGCGCGTCGCAACGGGAGGTAGGCGAGAGCCACATCAACGGGGACAGCCCGAGAAGCCAGGCCATCCTCGCGATGATGTGACGCATTGCACACAATGAAATGGCTGTCATCGCTTGAGTCTCCCCGTCCAAAAGACCCGCACGGCTTCGCAGTCCGTTGGACCGCTCGCCACAGCTGAGCATCGAAGTGTGACTAGAATGAACCGTCGGCGCCGGAGACGCCGACGGAGAGAGCTAGGCGATTGGGGGGCGCAACGGTGGCTGGAAGGTGGGGCTTATGATCCGCTGCTCTGGCTGTTGGGCTGCGATCTTCCCCACGACGGGGGTCACGTGCAGCGCTTGGGCCATCGTGAGGCCGCCGAGGTGACCGTGGGCGCAGTGGCAGACGTGTGCCGCGTGATGAGGGGTCGGCTGGTCTGGCACTGGGGGCACTGGGCTAGACGCCGCGCCATCGGGGGATGGGAACTCGGTCGCGCCGATGGTCCACACCGCTCCGCGCCCGTCTCGATCGCAGAGGTCGGCGATCAGCGGCTCGGTCAGGAAGATGCCGAGCGTCAAGAGCCCGAGAATCGCCAGGGGGCGGCGGTGAAGCCATCTGGTCATCGTCCGCAATGTAGCCGACCCATGAGAACGTTGCCAACCACCTCCACACGCGCCCGTGAGGCACAGCGCTTCATTAGTTCCTTCGTCGAGTTGTTCACGCTGCGAGGTTCTCGACCTCGGCCTCGTCGCCGCCCCCGACCCGGATCTCCCGCTCTCCGAACAGCCAGTACAGCGCGGGTAGCACGACCATGTTGAGGGCCAATGACGACAGCAACCCCCCGAGGATCACGATCGCCATCGGCGTCTGCAGCTCCTTGCCCGGCTCGCCGCCGCCCAGCGCGAGCGGGATGAGCGCCAGGCCGGCGCACAGCGCCGTCATGAAGATCGGCGACAGCCGCTCGAGCGAACCCCGCACGATCGCCTCGCGGAACGGCACGCCTTCGCCCAGGAGATGCCGGTAGTGCGCGATCAGCAGGATGCCATTGCGCACCGCGATGCCGAAGAGCGTCACGAAACCCACGAGCGAGGCGACGCTCACGATGCGTGATGTCAGCAAGACCGCCAGCACACCGCCGATCAGCGCCAGCGGAAGGTTTGCCATGATCAGGATGGCCACCCGCGCCGAGCGGAAATCGGCGAAGAGAATGAGGAAGATCGCCGCGATCGAGAGCAGGGACAGCAAGGCGAGCGTCCGGGTGGCCTCCGCCTGGCTCTCGAACTGGCCGCCGTACTCGACGTGGTAGCCTGCCGGCAGCGTGACGGACTCGCGGACGCGGCTCTGGATGTCCGCCACCGTGCCACCCAAATCGCGCCCGGCGACGTTGGCTTGCACCACGATCTTGCGCTGGACGTTCTCCCGCGAGACCGTGTTGGGTCCCCGCTCGACCGTGACCCGCGCGAGTTGCCCGAGCGGCACGCGCGCGCCTGTGGGCGTGTTGAAGGGCACGTTGGCAATGGCCTCGGCGCTGGAGCGCAGCGCGTGGGGGAAACGCACGACGAGGTCGAAGCTCTTCCCTTCCTCGAGCACCTGCGAGACGACCTCACCGTTGAATGCGACGTCGATCGCTTCGGCGAGCCCGCCGGCCGTCATCCCGTAGCGCGCCATCGCCTCCCGGTCGGCGCGGATGCGCAGCTGCGGCACGTCCATCTGCTGCTCGAGCTGCAGGTCCGCGATGCCCTCCACCCCGGCGATGGCATCCCGCACTTCGGCGCCGAGCTGGCGCAGGCGGTAGAGGTCGGGGCCGAAGATCTTCACAGCGATGTTCGCCCGTGTGCCCGAGAGCATGTGATCGATGCGGTGGCCGATGGGCTGTCCGAGGGTGACGTTCGTGCCCGGGATGGTTGCCATCTCCCGCCGCAGCTCCTCGAGCAGGCGCTCCTTGTCCGCCCCGTCGCGCAGCGTGACGTCGATCTCGGCGGCGTTCACCCCCTGCGCGTGCTCGTCCAGCTCCGCGCGGCCCTGCCGCCGGTCCGTGTTCTCGACGAATGGATTGGCCAGCAGAATCTCTTCCACTCGGTTGCCGATCCGGTTCGCCTCGTCCAGTGAGGTGCCGGGAACCGTCACCACCGACACGGTCAACGCCCCTTCGTTGAACTCGGGTAGGAAGGCGGTCCCGAGGAACGGCACGACGGCCAGCGTCAGCAAGAGCGCGAGGACGGCTGCCCCGAGGACCTGCTTGGGCCGCGCCAGCACCGTTTCGAGCGTCCGTGCGTAGCGGGGCTTGAGCCACCGGACGAGCGCGCTCTCGCGCTCCTCGATCACCGCCCGCGCCCGCGGCAAGAGGTACGCGCAGAGCGCCGGCGTGACCGTCAGGGCCACCAGGAGCGACGCGAGGATGGACACCACGTAGGCGAAACCGAGGGGGCGGAGCAGGCGCCCTTCGACGCCGCTCAGGAAGAACAGCGGCAGGAACACCACGATGATGATCAACGTGGCATTGACGATCGGCGCCCGGATCTCGCGCGACGCGTCGTAGATCACGCGCAGCGCCGGGCGGCGGTCCGGCTCCGGGCGATGGTGGTTCTCCTTCAGCCGCCGGAACACGTTCTCGACATAAATGATGGCGTCGTCCACCAGGGCGCCGATCGCGATAGCCATCCCTCCCAACGTCATCGTGTTGATGGTGATGCCGAGCAGGCGCATGCCGAAGATCGCCACGACGAGCGAGAGCGGAATCGCGAGCACGGAGATCGCCGTCGCGCGGACATTCCAGAGGAACAGGAAGATGATGACGACGACGAGGAACGCGCCGTCGCGCAACGCGGCGAGCACGTTGTCGATGGCGACCCGGATGAAGCTCGCCTGCCGGAACAGGTCGGCGTGGATCTCCATGCCCGACGGCAGGGCGCGTTGGATGTCGGCGAGCTCACGCTCGATGCGGCGCGTCAGCTCGAGGGTGTTTGCCCCCGGCTGCTTCTGAACGGCGAGGACGACACCGGGCTTCCCGTTCACTGAGCCATCGCCGTACTTCGGCGCGGGACCGACCACGACCTCCGCCACCTGCCCCAGCAGCACTGGCACGCCACCTCGCACGGCGACCACGGTCCGCGCCACGTCGTCAGCGGTCTGGATCCGCCCGATGCCGCGGATGACGTACTCTTGCCCACGATCCATGTACACGCCGCCGGCCGCGTTCGCGTTCGAGCCCTCGGCGGCGGCGAGCACCTCCCCCAGGGTCACGCCGGTCGCGAGCATGCGCGCCGGGTCCGCCAGCACCTGATATTGCCGCACGTCGCCGCCGATCGGGATCACCTGCGCCACACCCGGCACCGCGAGCAGGCGGCGGCGGATCGTCCAGTCGGCCACGGTGCGCAGCTCCATCGGCGACTGCGTGCCGGTGAGCCCGATCATCATGATTTCGCCCATGACGGAGGACACAGGCGCTAGGACGGGGGGCGATACGCCGGTCGGGAGCGCCGCGGCTACGGTCTGGAGTTTCTCCGACACGATCTGGCGGTCGCGGAAGATGTCCGTGCCCCACTCGAACTCTACCCAGACGACGGAAATGCCCTGCGCCGTCGACGAGCGTACTCGCCGGACGCCGGTGGCGCCGTTGACCGCCGTTTCAATGGGGAAGGTGACGAGGGCTTCGACTTCCTCGGGCGCCATCCCATGGGCTTCGGTGAGAACCGTTACAGTCGGGGCGGTGAGGTCCGGGAACACGTCCACCGGCATGCGCGCGGCAGTCCACGCACCCGCGGCGAGCGACAGCGTCGCTACGGCGAGCACGAGAAACCGGTTGCGGAGCGCCCACGCGATCAGTCGATCGAGCATCGAGGCATATCTCCTAGTGCGCGTGGCCTTCGGCAGGCACGCTCGTGGAGAGAGAAGCCAGCCGCACCTGGTAGGCGGCGCCGGTGACCACACGCTCGCCGGCGCGCAGCCCGGACAGGACAACCACATGCGTCCCGTCGTTTCCGCCGAGGGTCAGCTCCCGCTTCTCAAACCGCTCCCCGCTCGCTTGCACGTAGCAGATCGGCCGCCCGTCCTCGTCGAGGATCGCGGCGCTTGGCACTACGACTCCACGAACCTGTGTCCCCGTACCGACGGCCACCGTTGCGGTCGCTCCCACCTTGATTGTCCGGTCGGGGTTCGCCGCTTCGTACAGCACCAGCAGCGTCCGCGTGAGCGAGTCCACCACGCTTCCGACCGCCACGGTCCGGCGCGCCGAATAAATCCGCTCGCTCCCTTCGAGGCGGAAGGTGGCACCGGTCGCCGCGCTCAGGCGGGCCGCGCGCGCCGCCGGAACGTGCACCTCGAGCCACACGACCGACGGGTCCACCATGCTGAACAACAGTTCGCCCGGGCCCACGCGGCTGCCGGGGGTGACGCTGCGGCTCGCCACGACGCCCCCGATCGGCGCGCGGATGGGGAGCTTACCCGTGGAATCGATCGCTCCCGCCCTGCCACCCGCGACGCTGGCGAGCGCTTCGCGGGCCGCCTGCAGCCGGCTCTCAGCTTCGGCCACGCGGCGCCGGGGGACTGCCTCTACTGCATACAGGAGCGCGGCGCGCGCGTACTCGGCCTCCGCCTCGCGCAGCTCGCGCCGGGCCTGCGCGTACCCGCTTCCCGATTCGCCCAGCGCGGGCGTCAACACCACCAGCACCTGCCCCCGCTGGACCCACTGCCCGGGGACGGGAGAACCACGCGCGCCGTCCACCTCGATCAGTCCCCCGATCGGCGCCGCGACTAGGGCCGCACGCCCGGCCGCTGGCACCACCTCGCCCGCCGCGTCGAACGTTTCCATCACGATGCCGTCGCTGGCGAAGGCGGTCTCAAACCCAGGCGATTTCCATTGCTGCTCCTTGAGGAAGGGGATGCCGCCGTCCCCCTCCGCGTCGAGCGGCACCTCGGCCGAGCTGGCGAACACGCGGAGCCCCGGGACGGCGATGCTGTCGCGCGCCTGGGGACTCTCCACGAGGATGGCCAGATCGTAGACGCCGGGCCGGCCGAACTCGGCGGTGGCCCCAAAGATCCCGGGAAGGCGCGGCGCATCCTGGGTCACGACGATCGACTCTCCGCCGTCCCGCGGCACGAACCGCAGCGTAATCCTCCCCTCCTTGAGCGGCGCGAAGTCGGTCAGGTCAGTCAGGTGGACAGCAAACCTCGCCGGTCGGTCGACGATCAGCGCGGGATGCTCCATGAAAAGCTCGGTGGAATCGGTCCACCCGGTCACCGATCCGCCGGGAGGTTCGGCTGCGCCGTTCGCGGCCCCCCGGCCGCCGGCGCACCCGAAGGACAACAGGGTGGTGAGGAGGGCGGTCGCGTTGATTCTCATGGCTAGCGGTCCTCGAACAAGGTGCCGCCCGTGGCGCGCTCGAGCGCAGCCCGACGGACGTGGAGTTCGGCACGCAGGGTGACCAGAATGGACTCGGTTTCGTGGTATGCCCGAACGGCATCGAGCCACTCGACGAGGGAGATCTCGCCTTCCGTGTACGCAGTCTCGGCGGCTTTGAGCGCCGCGGTCGCTTCGGGACCGAGAGCCGGACTGAGCCACGCCACTTCTTCCTCGGCCGCGCCCAGCGCGGAGCATGCCTCTTCGGCCTCCCGCGCGACCCGCCGGCGCCAAATATCGACCTCGGCGGCGCGGCGGCGCGCGTCGGCGTCCGCAGCGGCTACGGCTCCGCCGCGGCGATCCCAGAAAGGGAGCGGCAAGGAGATCCCCGCCACGAAACCGTCGAATCGTGCGCCACCAGTGGTGACGCGTTCGGTCTTCCAGCCCGCTGAGGCAATGGGAACGGGGATGCGCTCGCGTCCCGCCGCGCGGGCGTCGGCGAGCGCAGCGGTCGCTTGCCGCTCCGCCGCCAGGAGCTCGGGGCGCCGACGCAGGGCGAGGGCGACGAGGGAGTCGCGAGCGACGACTGGAGGCACGGGCGGAAGCGATTCCGACGGGGCCAAGGCGGGCAGCGCCAGGGAATCCGCCGACGCGCCCACCAGTACGGCCAACGTCACGTATGACGTCCGCCGTGCGAGCGCCGCCTCGGCGCGCAGGACTGCGTAGCGGGCGCCCTCGAGTCGAATGCGGCGCGATTCGTAGCCTGACACGTCGCCCGCGACGAGACGCGCCCCGGTCACCCGCTGCGCGCGATCGAAGGCGGTGGCCGCCCGGTCCGCCAACGCCATCCGCTCGGTCGCCGCCTGGGCAAGCGCGTATGCTCGCGTGACCTCGAAGCCGACTTGTCCCTCCGCCGCGCGCAGGTCGGCCTCCGCGGCTTCCTGTCGCAGCCGCGCGGCGTCGTGACGAGCGCCACGGACACCGGTGAGCTCCAACGGCTGCTCCAGCGCGGCGATCGACTGGGAGTTGCGCTGCCCTCCGGCGGACGTTTGCTCATAGGCGTACGACAACATCGGGTTCGTCAGCGCGCCCGCCTGGCGTGCGCGGGCCGCCGCCGCGTCGACGGCCGCTCGCGCGGCCGCGAGGTCTGGACTGAGGCCGCGTGCCGCAGCGAGGGCTTCTGCGAGCGTAAGCGGGCGCGCTTGTTGCGCGACCAGGGGCGACGGGAAGCCCGCCAGCGCGATGAGCGCGCAAGCCGAAAGCGTTGCGGTTCGTAGTTTCACTGATCCGTCCTGCAAAGCCGGGTGAACAGGCCGCCGGGCCAAGGCTCGGCGTGGATGTGTAGAGAACGGTCGGCTTACCGCCGACCAGGATCAGTGCAGCGGTGGCGCGCGGAGTCTGGGAGGGTCGTCGCCGGGTGGACCAGAAGCCGGAACGGATGAGACGAGAACGTCGCCAACGCGCTTACTCAGCGCGCAGTCGAGATCGGCGGATGTCGCGGTGACCGGGGGACCGAGAACGAAGTGTTGCGCCGTGCTCCGGCTAGCTTGGTCGATCCGCAGGTGTTGGTGGCCACCGGCGTGGCCGCGCGTAGACAGCTCGGCGGGTCCGTCGTGAGCTTCGGGCGACGTGACGAGCCGGTGCGCTTCACGGCCGTCACGATGATGCGCGAGAGCGTGCGCGAAGGCCGAGGACGGGTTAGCGGTCCCGAGGGCTAGTCCAAGAGCCGCAGCCAATAGGCGCCTATTACGCAGGCGTCGCATCGGCGCCAAGGTATCCTGGCCCTCTGCCTGCCGCAACGGAGCCCGATTGCGTGTGATTCCGCCCCTGGGTAACCCCGGCCCACGGCGTCAAATACCACGCACCACCCACCACGCCCTTGGTCTTCGCCTTGACACTCCCCCTCGACTCGTCTACCATAACCCCTTTCCCGAAAAGGACTTCTGTCCTCGATGCCCGGTCGCCGGCAGCCCAGCCGGTACACGACTTGCAACGGGGGCCGAAGTGAACGAGATCGTGAGTCTCGCCTCATGACGACTGCTCCTACCGCCGCCGCCACCAGCGCCCGCTCCTCGGGAGGGACGTTGCTGGGTTTTGCCCCGCAGCGGCCGCTGTACTGGAACCTCGGGCCCCCCATGCTCTACGAGCATGCGGTCCGGCGCGGCGAAGGCGTGCTCGCCGACTCGGGACCGTTCTGCGCGGTCACGAGTCCCCACACGGGGCGCAGTCCCAACGACAAGTTCGTGGTCCGCGATCCGTCCTACGCGGATGAAGTCTGGTGGGGCAAAGTCAACCAGCCGCTCTCCCCGGAGCATTTCGATCGCCTGCACGCGGACGTCGTGCGGCATCTGAACGCTCAGGAGCTGTTCGTCCGCGACCTGTTTGCCGGCGCCGATCCGGCCTACCGCATCCCGGTGCGGTTCGTGAGCCCGAACGCGTGGCACACGCTGTTCGTCTACAACATGTTCCTGCGTCCGTCCGAGGAAGACCTCGCCGCGTTCAAGCCCGCCTGGCAGGTGCTGCACGCCCCGGAGCTCCAGGCCGATCCGGCGACGCACGGCACCCTGACCGGCACCTTCATCGTGATCCATTTCGCGCGCCGCCTGGCGCTGATCGGCGGGACGCGTTACGCCGGCGAGTTGAAGAAGTCCATTTTTACGGTGCTCAACTACCTGCTGCCCGCCCAGGGCGTCCTGCCGATGCACTGCTCGGCGAACGTCGGCGACGCCGGCGACGTGGCCCTGTTCTTCGGTCTGTCCGGGACGGGCAAGACCACGCTCTCGGCCGACGCGCAGCGCGGCTTGATCGGCGACGACGAGCACGGCTGGAGCGACGTCGGGGTCTTCAACTTCGAGGGGGGCTGCTACGCCAAGGTGATCCGGCTATCCGCCGAGGGAGAGCCCGAGATCTTCGCGACCACCAGGCGGTTCGGCACGGTGCTCGAGAACGTGGTCGTGGACCCGACCTCACGCACGCTCGACCTCGATTCGAGCGCGATCACCGAAAACACCCGCGCGTCCTATCCGATTCATTTCATCCCCAATCACGTGCCGAGCGGGATCGCCGGCCATCCGTCGCACATCGTGTTCCTCACGTGCGACGCCTCCGGGGTCATGCCGCCGATCGCGCGGCTCACGCCGGCGCAGGCGATGTACCATTTCCTCTCCGGATACACCGCGAAAGTGGCCGGCACGGAGCGCGGCGTGACCGAGCCGAAGGAGACGTTCAGCGCCTGCTTCGGGGCGCCGTTCCTGCCGCGCCATCCCAGCACGTACGCGACGATGCTGGGCGAGAAGATCGCGCGCCATGGCGTCCGCTGCTGGCTCGTGAACACGGGGTGGACCGGTGGGCCCTTCGGCACCGGCCAGCGCATGCGCCTGGCCCTCACCCGAGCGATGGTCCGCGCGGCGCTCGCCGGCCGTCTCGAGCGGGTCCCGACCGTCCAGGAGCCGGCGTTCGAGCTGGCGGTTCCGACCGACGTTCCCGGCGTCCCGGCGGACGTGCTGCTGCCGCGGCGCACCTGGTCCGATCCCGCGGCCTACGACGCGCAGGCGCGCCGCCTGGCCGATCTGTTCCGCCGTAACTTCGAGCAGTTCCAGGATCAGGTGCAGGATGCCGTGCGGGCGGCCGGTCCCCCCGGTCCGAAGGCGTGACCCGACTCGAGTTCATTCGCGATCCGCTGTGGAACAACATCCGGCTCGAGCCCGACGCGCTCGAGCTCTTGGACTCCCCCGCCGTGCAACGACTCCGGTACGTCCGGCAGCTGGGGCACGCCTTCCTGGTCTATCCCGGAGCCACGCATACCCGCTTTGAGCACGCCCTGGGCGCCTACCATCTCTCGCGCCGCGCGCTGACCCTGCTCGAGGAAAGTGGCCACCAGATCGATGCCGCCGACGCCGCCCAGGTGCGGTTTGCGGCGCTGCTGCACGACATCGGGCACTACCCGTTCTCACACGCGCTGGAGGAAGCCGGCCTGCCCGGTCACGAAATCCTGGCGGAACGGCACCTGACGCACAGCGACCTCGCCGGCTCCCTCGAGCGCCGCGGCATCGCCGCGTCCAAGCTGCTGTCCCTGATCCGTGGCCAGACCCGCGAGCCCCTCGGGGGGCTCGTCGCGGGATCGTTGGACGTGGACAAACTCGACTATCTGTCGCGCGATGCGTGGATGTGCGGCGTTCCCTACGGAGTGATCGACGTGGAGCGGCTTCTCTCGGCGCTGACCCTGGCGCGCGGCCCCGAAGGCCGGGTATCGCTCGCACTGCACGAGAAGGGGCTCGCCGCGCTCGAATCGCTGCTCTTCGCCAAGTACCAGATGTACCGCACCGTGTACTGGCACCACGCGGTGCGCAGCGCCACGGCGATGTTCAAGCGTCTCGTGCGCCGCGCGATTCGGGATGAGCGGATGCGGGCGGAGGACGTCGCGATGGCCACCGACGATGGGTTGATCCACGAGTTGTCCCACGACGACCCGACCGGACTGGCCCGCGCGCTCCGCGAGCGGCGGCTCGCCAAGCGCGTGATGGATCTCCCCGCCACCGACCTGCCCGCCGACACGGCCCGCTGGCCCGGTACCGACCCCGACCTCGTCGAACAAGTGGAAGATCGCCTCGCCCGGGAGGTGGGACTCGCCCCCGGGGAGCTGTTCCTCGATTTTCCGGTCAAAGAAGGGATGCTGACAGTGGACCTGCCGCTGGTCCGGCGCGACGGCGCGGTGCGGCCGCTCACGGGGCCGGACGGCGAAGCGCATCTGGGCCTGCCGCGCGTGGCCGCCGAGCTGTACCGATCGGCGCGCCGCTTGCGGGTGTTCACGCTGCGGCCGGTCCGGATCGCCGCGGCGGCCGTCGTCGAGCTGGTGCAATGGCCGCGCGAGGAGGTGGCGGCGCGGCTCGCCTCAGACCTTCCCTTGCTCAGCGCCGGCGGCCGGGAGACTGCGTCGCCTGAGTCGTCTCCTCGTCGTTCGGGTGGTCGATCGCGTCGATCCGGACCTCGATCGCCGTGATGTTGTCGAGGCCGCCATGGCGGTTGGCCTCGTTGATCAGCTGATCCACCTGCTCCTGCGGCAGGAGATCGGAGCGCTTCATGATCTCATGGAGCTCGGGGTCTTCGAGCATTCCCGTCAGCCCGTCCGACGCGAGCAGGAACAGATCATTGACCTTCACCGAGCCCACGTAGACGTCGGGCTGCACGTCGCTGTTCGCTCCGACGCAGCGGGTAATCACGTTGCTGTAGGGGTGGGTGCGGGCCTGGTCCGGCGTCAGATACCCGGCGTCGACCTGCTCCTGCACGTAGGAGTGATCCTTGGTGACCTGGGTCAGCCTGCCGTCCCGCAGCAGATACGCCCGACTGTCTCCCACTTGCCCGATCAGGAACCGCCCTTCGTAGAGCACCAGGGACGTGACGGTCGTGCCCATGCCGCGCTTATCGTGCTCGGAGAGGGTGCGCTGGAAAATGGCGGCGTTGGCGCTCCGGATCGCCTGTTGCATCCGCTCGGTGACGTCCTTGTCGCCCAATCCCCTGAGGGAGCCGAGTTCGCGCGCGATGTGGTGCGCCGCCATGTCGCTCGCCACCTCCCCCGCCGCGTGTCCCCCCATGCCGTCGGCCACGACAAAAACCCCCCGGTCGGGAATCATGAGGTAGCTGTCCTCATTCCCCGACCGGATGATGCCGACGTCGGTCCGCCCCGCGCAGGTGATGTGCACGTCGAGCCGTCTACACCAGAATCCAGTAGGCCAGAGCCGTGGCGGCCAGCACGATCACGGCCGCGCTGCCACCACAGCCCTTGCCTTGCTTCGTTTGTTGGGGCGGCGGCGCCGCTCCCCTGGGCGGCGGACGCTTGGCCGGCGTCGCGGGCTTCGGCGGCGGCGACGCGGCTGCTTTCGGGGTCGGTGCGGCGGCCGGCGCCGGTTTCGCCGCTGGCGCTGGCGGAGGGGGCGGCGGGGGCGGTGGCGGAGGGAGCGGCGGCGCGGGTGGCGGCGGGGGTGCCCCGACTTTGAAGGCCTCCACCACTTTGGTGCCGCCGCCCTTGGCGACGCCGAGCGCGTCGTCCGTCGGCTCGAACACCAGCTGGACGTCGCCGAACCGGATCAAGGTTCCGGGGGCGATCGGCGTATCGTTCGAGATCCGCTCCCCATCCACATAGGTGCCGTTGGTCGACTCGAGATCGACCAGCACCCAGATGCCTTCGCGACGCTGCAGCTTCGCGTGCGATGTCGACACCGATTCGTCCGGCACCACCAGGTCGTTGTACTCGGCCCGCCCGATGTTCGCCACCGGTGTCTTGACGATCAACCGCTGGCCCTTCAGGTGCCCGCTACGCACCAGGAAATTGGCCAGCGGACCGGTAACGGCGGCCGCCGCCGCCGCCGCCGCCGCCGCCGGGCTGGGGGTCGGAGTGGTCGGACGAGGGGTGGCGGGCATGCCGAAGGAAGTGTTCTGCAGACGCGCCGCCGCCGCTGGGGGGGCGGCCGCCGGCGCGCTCGCGGCCAGCCCCGCGGGAGGGGCCGCTTGATCGGAGTAGAAGCGAAAGCTTTCCTCCCCGATCCGGATCACGTCCGCACGCGCCAGCAGGCGTTGTCCCTGAATGCGCTCGTCGTTGACGAACACGCCGTTGGTGCTCGAATCGACCAGGAGATACCCCTTGGGAGAGGCGACGATTTCGGCGTGGCGACGCGACACGTCCTTTCCGGTCACGACGACATCACAGCCGGCTTCCCGGCCCAGCACGAGCGAGGCCGTGACGATGGTGTACTCCCGGCCGTCGGTGAGGGACACGAGCCGGCCGCCGGTGGTCCCGACCGACTTGACCGCCCCGGCGGGCTTGGGCGGCGCTGCGCCCGCCGGAACCGACAGGGCCGGAACGTATTGCGTGCTGCCGCTGCGTCGCTCGTCCACGAAGGTAAGCTCGTGTCCGGCCACCTGCAGCTTGTCGCCATGCAGCAACGGCGTCGGCTCGGCGCCCAGGCGCACGCCGTTGATCATCACCTCAGCCTCGGGCGATGCCTTGCGAATTACCACCTGTCCGTCGGGCTGCCCCTGCAGCAGCGCATGCTTCGGCAGCAATCCCGGTCCGGTCAGCGCGATGACGCACCCGGGGTCGCTCCCCAGGGCCACGTCGCCCATGGGGATCGTATACCGCTTGCCGCCGAG
Organism: uncultured Gemmatimonadaceae bacterium; assembly: GCA_964599725.1. Classification (GTDB taxonomy): domain Bacteria; phylum Gemmatimonadota; class Gemmatimonadetes; order Gemmatimonadales; family GWC2-71-9; genus DASTHG01. The sequence continues at coordinate 17,610 of CAZRGT010000052.1, forward strand.
TTCGAGCATGGACATGACGAGATCTCCGCAGGGCGCCCGCCGCAGCCCGCAAGTTACGCCCCGGGGTGTAACCGGGCAAGCCGACGTAGCTTACGGCCCCGACGCAGTCGCGGTCGGCTCCGTCCCGACCGTCTCCTCTCGTCCCACCAATCCGCGCCGCAGCCAGCGCCAGAACAAGAGCGATCCGAAAAACACCGTGGCGTAGCTGTTGATGAAACGCCAGAGCAGTGTGTAGCTGGGCAGCAGCGGACGCGGAACGTAGATGGACATCACCGCGACCGAAAGCACCTCCGCGAGGCCCGACGCCCCCGGCGTAGGGGCGAAATACAACAGAAACGAGATGAAAGTCTGAACCAGCAGAATGTCCAAGAAATGTGCGGGCAGTCCCAGCGCCCGCATGGCGACGTAGCCAGCCAACAGCTTGTTGGCGTGGGACGGCGCCGACAGGATGATGGACCACATGATGGCCAGGAGGCCCCCCGGACTTCCGAAGGCGACCATGCATTCGTGCGCGCGATCGATGCCATCCCGCAGGTGCTCGATCCGGTCCGCGGCGCGCTGGCTTCGGGTATGGATCCGCGTGGCCACCCAGTGCACGAAATCCCGCAGCAGGCGCGGGAAGAACATCGCGAACGCCATCACGATGCCGATCAGCACGAAGATGAGGAGGCTGGTCCGGAAGAGATCGTACAGCGTGATGCCCAACACCACGCCGTGCTGCGCGAGTGAGCGCCCCGCCCCCAACACGATCGCCAGCGGCCCGGCCACCGCGAAGAAGACGACGGTCGCCACGAACGTCATGAACGTCGAAATCATCGCCTCAGGAAGACTCACGCCGGCACGTCGCATGGTCCACATCATCATCGGGCCCGCGCCCGACTGGAACGGCGTGAGGTAGGCGCCCCAGGCGCTCATCCCGCCGGAGATCACCATGTCGCGCCAGCGCACGCCAGGGTGGACATGGCGGGCGACGACCCACAAACGCGTCCCACCCCCCAGCCAATCCATGGACGCCAGCCCGAGCCCGACGAGGAACCACCCCCACTTGAGCCCCAGGATCGCGCCGACGAAGGCCTGGAAGTTGTCCCCGTATAACAACAGCCCGACGGTGCCGAGCACGGAGATGATCGCGAACAACTCGAGGCCGCGACGCAGCAGCCGGGTGGTGAGGAGAGCCATCGGGGGTTCAAACTAGGTCGTTCAGGGGACGCCGCCAGACCACTCGATCCTCGGCGTCTCCCCCTGATTAAGTTTCAAGGTTATGTCGCCCAGCTCCGATCGCGTCATACTTCGCAACGCGCGACAGCACAACCTGAAGGGCATCACCGTGGAGCTGCCGCGGCGGGCGCTCACGGTGATCACGGGTCCGTCGGGATCGGGGAAGAGCTCTCTGGCCTTCGATACGCTCTACGCCGAGGGGCAGCGCCGCTACATCGAGTCGCTGTCGACCTACGCCAAACAGTTTCTCGAGCGGATGCCCAAGCCGTTGGTCGACTCCCTCGAGGGACTGTCCCCGGCGGTCGCGATCGAGCAGAAGAACCCGACGACCTCGAGCCGCTCGACCGTGGGCACGGCAACCGAGATCTACGACTTCCTGCGGCTGTTATGGGCGCGGGTCGGCACGCCGTACTGCCGGACCTGCGGCGCGATCGTGAAGGTGGACACGGTGCAGGAGGTGGCGGATGCCATCCTCGAGGGAGCGGGGAGCGGGGAGCGGTCGCAGCCGGTAATCGTCAGCTTTCCGTTGCCGGAGAGTGCGCATCGCCCGGACGTGGATGCTCCCGCCCAGCTCGTGGCGGCGGGATTCGTCCGCGCCCAGGTGGACGGGGACCTGCTGCGCCTGGATGGCCCCGACGCCGAAGCCCGCGTGCGGACCGGGCAGGACGTGCTCGTGATCGTGGATCGGCTGGCGCCGACGGTCGCCAATCGCAGCCGTCTCGCCGACGCCGTGGCGACCGCGTTCAGCGAGGGCGAGGGAGTGGCCGTGGCGCTGGCCGACGGCCAGCGCCGCCGGTTCTCGTCGCACCCCACCTGCTCCGCCTGCGGCGCGCCGGCGCCGACCCAAACGCCGGCCCTGTTCTCGTTCAACAATCCGCGCGGCGCCTGCCCCGGATGCAACGGCTTCGGGGCCGTCCTCGAGTACGACGAGTCGCTCATCGTCCCCGAGCCCGCCCGCTCGCTCGAGGCCGGCGCGCTCGACCCCTGGACCAAACCGCGCTACGAGGGGCGCCGCCGGCTATTGCGGGAAACCGCACGCGCCCGGAAAATCCCCACCGACCGGCCCTGGCGGGATCTCGCCCTTGGCCAGCGGCAGTTCCTGCTGCATGGCGCCACGGGACGCTATCTCGGCGTGTTTCCGTTTCTCGAGCGCCTCGAAAGCAAGCGGTACAAGCAGTACATCCGGGTCTTTCTGCGGCAGTATCAGCTCGCCAAGACCTGCCCCGGCTGCCACGGTGCGCGGCTCAAGGCCGAAGCGCTGGCGGTGCGGGTCGCGGACCGGACTGTCGCGGAAGTCGCGGCGCTCACGGCGACCGAGCTGCAGCGCTGGATCGAGACGCTGGCGCTGCCGCCGTTTCACCAGGCCGTGGCTCGGCACCTGCTCGTCGAGCTCTCCGCACGCGTGTCATTCCTGGTGGATGTCGGGCTGGGCTACCTGACGCTGGACCGGCAAACGCGGACCTTGTCCGGCGGTGAGGCCCAGCGCATCGCCCTGTCGAACGCGTTGGGCTCGCGCCTGACCGACACCCTCTACGTGCTGGACGAGCCCTCGATCGGCCTGCACCCCAGCGACATCGAGCGTCTGCTCGGGTTGCTGCGACGCCTCGCCGACGCCGGCAACACCGTCGTCGTCGTCGAGCACGACCCGGCCGCCATGGCGATCGCCGACTGGATGGTGGAGCTGGGTCCCAAGAGCGGCGCGGCGGGCGGCGAGGTCGTCTACCAGGGGCCCGCGAGCGGCGTGCGAGCGGCGGGAACGCTCACCGGCCAGTACCTCTCCGGCGAAAAGCGCATCGGCGTGCCTTCGGCGCGCCGGCCCGCCACCCGGTGGCTCACCCTGCGCGGCGCCCGGCTGCACAACCTGAACGGCGTGGACGTCCGCGTGCCGCTGCACACGCTCACCGTGGTGACGGGTGTGTCCGGTTCGGGGAAATCCACGCTGGTGCACGACGTGCTCTACCGGCAGCTCGAGCGGCGCGTGCGGGGAGCGCACACGGCCAAGGAGCACCTGGGCGAGGCGGTCGGCGAGGTCACGGGACTCGAGGGATGGGAGGCGATCGGCGACGTGGTGCTGATCGATCAGTCCCCGATCGGTCGGACACCGCGCTCCAACCCCGTGACGTACGTGAAAGCGTTCGACGAGCTCCGGGGATTGTTCGCCGCCCTGCCCCGGGCCCGGGAGCGCCGCTATACACCCAGCACCTTTTCGTTCAACATACCGGGGGGCCGCTGCGAGGCGTGTGAGGGCGCAGGCGCCGTGCTGGTCGAAATGGTGTTCCTGGCCAACGTGTTCGTTCCCTGTGAGGCGTGCGGCGGCCGCCGCTTCAAGCCGGAAGTGCTCGAGGTGAAGCTCGACGGTCGTTCGATTCACGACGTGCTCGACTGGACGGTGGACGAAGCCCTGCGTCGCTTCCACGCCCAGCCCCGCCTCGCCCGGGCGCTGTGGCAGCTGCAGCAGGTGGGACTCGGGTACCTGCGCCTGGGCCAGCCGGCGACCACCTTGTCCGGGGGCGAAGCGCAGCGGCTCAAGATCGCGCGCGAGCTGACGCTCGCCGGCGGCCGGCCGGCGCGCGCCGGCCGACGCAATCTCTACATGCTCGACGAGCCGACCACCGGCCTCCACCTCGACGACGTCCGCACGCTGTGTCGGGTCCTGGACCGGCTCGTGGACGCCGGTCACACCGTTCTGGTCATCGAGCACCACCTGGACGTCATCAAGCGCGCCGACTGGTTGATCGACCTCGGCCCCGGCGCGGGAGCGGCTGGTGGGCGCATCGTCGCGTCGGGGACGCCGGAGGACGTGGCGCGCGTCCCCACCAGCGTGACCGGTCGCTACCTCCAAGATCTCGGATGACCCGGCGCCAGGCCGACGCCACCCTGCTGTTCGCCACGCTGCTCTGGGGCGTGAGCTTCGTCGTGGTCAAGCTGGCCCTCGCCTCCGCCACCCCCCTCGCCTTCGCCACGATTCGGTTCGCGGTGGCGAGCCTCGTGCTCGCCCCGTTCGCGCGGCTGGGGACACGCTTCACCCGCGGAGAGCTCGCGAGCGGTGCCGGCCTTTCCCTGCTGCTCGGGATCGGATTCCTCACCCAGACGACGGGACTGCTATGGACTACGCCTTCCCGCTCCGCGTTTCTCGTTGCCCTCTCGTCCGTGCTCGCCCCGGCAATCGCCGCCATCACGCTGAGAGAGCGCCCGCGACCGGTGTTGCTGCTGGCATTGGCGCTGGCAGGACTGGGCGTCTTGCTGCTGACCGCGCCGGAGCACGGCGGGCTGAGCCGCGGCGATGGGCTCACGCTCATCACGGCGGTGTTGTACGGCGGGCATATCGTCGTCACGGGCGCGGTGGCCCGGCGTCATGATCCGCTGCGGCTCGTCTGGCTGGAGATCGTCGGGACGACCCTGCTCGCCGTTTGTGGTACCATATTCGTCGAGGACGCCCGGGTGGTCTGGTCGTCGGGCTTCGCGGGCGCGTTGGCCTACGCCGCGATCGGCGCGACCGTCGTGCCCCTGCTGCTCCAGATGAAGGCCCAACGGCACATGTCCGCGGCGCGGGCGTCCGTCCTCTTCTGCGGCGAGAGTCTTGTCGCCGCGGCCACATCGTGGCTGGTGCTGGGCGAGTGGCTCACGGCGGTCCAGTGGCTGGGTGGCGGGCTGATTCTGGCGGGCCTGGTCCTGGCCGAACTGCGAACTCCGGTTGAACTCGCCCAGCCGGCCGACGATATTCCCAGCCCTAGCTGATAGCTGATAGTTGAAGGCCTTTCCCGAGTAGCTCAGTTGGTAGAGCAGCCGGCTGTTAACCGGCGGGTCGGGGGTTCGAGTCCCTCCTCGGGAGCCTCCCGTGTGCCCTGATCGTGGCGTTTTTGGCCTCGGATTGCAGATTTAGACCGTGACGCTCCCCGCCGCGCCCGGCGTCTCCGGTTCCCTCAACAGCAAACTGCTCCAGGCCATCCTGGAGCACAGCTCCGACGTCCTGGCGCTGCTCGACGGTGCCGGGACCATCGTGTTCACCTCCCCAGCCGTGACGCGGGTGCTCGGGTATGGCCCGGAGGAATTGGCGGGCCGCAGCGCGTTCGAGCTGCTCCATCCCGACGACCTGCCCCGGGTGCAGACGCTGTTCGCTGGTCTCCTGGCCGATCCGGCCGAGCTGGTGACCACGATGGTGCGGTACCGGCACAAGGACGGCAGCTGGCGCGACATCGAAGCGGTGGCCGCCAACCGACTGGACGACCCCGTGGTCCACGCGATCGTCGTGAACTACCGCGACCTCACCAGCCGGCACGCCGTCGAGGCGGAGGCGAGGCGCACGGTTTCACTGCTCCAGTCCACGCTCGAATCCACGACGGATGGGATCTTGGTCGTGGACGCCAAAGGCAAGATCCTCTCCTACAACCGCCGTTTCGTGGAGCTGTGGCGGATCCCCCAGTCGATTCTCGACTCCCGCGAAGACGATCGTGCGTTGGCGCACGCCGCCGACCAGCTGATCGACGCGGAGCAGTTCCTCGTCAAGGTGCGCGAGCTGTATGCCACCGCGGAAGCCGCGAGCTTCGATGTGCTCGAGTTCAAGGACGGGCGGATCTTCGAGCGGTTCTCGCTGCCGCAGCGGCTGGACGGCGCGTCGGTGGGACGGGTCTGGAGTTTCCGCGACGTGACGGCGCGGGCCCGTGCCGAGCGGGCGTTGCGCGAGAGCGAGGAGCGCTATCGCGCGTTCATCGCGCAGACCTCCGAGGGGATCTTCCGCATCGAACACCGGCCGCCGGTGCCGCTCCACCTTCCACTCGAAGAGCAAGTTACCGCGCTCTACCGCACGGGCGTGGTCGCCGAATGCAATAACGCGATGGCCCGGATGTACGGGTACGACCAAGCGGAAGACCTCGTCGGGAAGCGGTTGGCGGAGCTGCACGACGTGACTGACCCGGTGACCCAGGCCGCGATGCGCCGCTTCGTCCTGGATGGGTACCGCCACCACGACACGGAGACGCACGAGCTGGATCGCCACGGGCGGGCTCGAATCCTGCTCAACAACTCGGTGGGGTTCGTGGAGGACAGCGCCCTGGTCCGCGTGTGGGGCACCCAGCGGGAGGTGACCGAGCGACGGCGGGCCGAACAAGTGCAGTCCGCCACGTACCGCATCTCCGAGGCCGCGAACACCGCCCGGTCCCTCCCCGAGCTGTATCGGGCGGTGCATGCGATCGTCGGCGAGCTGATGCCGGCCCGCAACCTGTACATCGCCCTGTACGACGAGACGAGCCAGACCATTTCCTTCCCGTATTTCGAAGACGAGTTCGACGCCGGATTCCCCACGAAACGGATGGGCCGGGGGCTCACCGAGTACGTGCTGCGGACGGGCACACCCCTGCTCGCGACACCGGAGGTGTACACGCGGCTGGTCGAGGAAGGGGAAGTCGAGCTGATCGGAACCCCGTCGCTCGACTGGGTGGGCGTGCCGCTCAAGGCTGGCGACAGCACCATGGGCGTGATCGCGGTGCAGACCTACTCCGCCGGCGTCCGCTACGCCGAGCGGGAACGCCAGATTCTCGAATTCGTCTCGAGCCAGATCGCGCTGGTGATCGAGCGCAAGCGCGCCGAACAACAACTCGCCGACAGTGAAGCCAAGTACCGGCTCCTGTTCGAAGCGAACCCCGAGCCAATGTGGGTGCACGAAGACGACTCGTTCCACATCCTCGCCGTCAACCAGGCCGCCATCGCGAGCTACGGATTCTCCGAGGCCGATTTCATGGCGATGACGGTGACCGATCTGCACCCCACGCCCGAGCATCCGGCGGTCGACCTGCTGCTGCGGCGGCCGGGCGAAACGGCGGCGATCCGGAGCGGGCTGCATCACTTGAAGAAGGACGGGACCGCGATCGAGGTAGAGCTGCTGGCTCACGCCATCGAGTTCGCCGGCCGTCCGGCGCGCCTGGTGCTGGCGCGCGACGTCACCGAGCAGCGCCGGCTCGAGGCGCAGCTGCGGCAGGCCCAGAAAATGGAGGCGGTGGGCCGGCTGGCCGGCGGGATTGCCCATGACTTCAACAACCTGCTCACGGCGATTCTCGGCTCGGCGCAGCTGGCGCTGCGCGAGCTGGAGCCGTCACACGCCGTGCGGGAGGACCTGGAGGAGATCCGGCGCGCCGGCTTGCGGGCGGCCGACCTGACACGGCAACTGCTCGCCTACAGTCGCCGCCAGGTGATCGCGCCGAAAGTGATTGATCTGAATGAGGCGGTCCGGAGTCTCGACTCGATGCTGCGCCGCCTGATCCGGGAAGACATCGAGTTGGTCTTGACCCTCGCCCCCACACCCCTCGCCGTCCGCAGCGACCCGGGGCAGATCGAGCAGATCGTGCTCAACCTCGTCGTCAATGCGCGGGATGCCATGCCCCAGGGCGGGCGCATCTCGGTGCGGGCCGAGTCCATCGTCCTCGACACCCACCAGCCCGCCAATTCGCCGCCGGCCCCGCCCGGGCCCTACGTGCACCTCGCGGTTTCCGACACGGGGACCGGGCTGACCGCGGAAGCACGCGCCCACCTGTTTGAGCCGTTTTTCACCACCAAAGAGCTCGGGAAAGGCACCGGTCTCGGGCTCGCCACCGTGTACGGCATCGTGAAGCAAAACGGCGGTTTCATTTACGTCGATTCGGAGCCGGGACAGGGAACCACGATGCGGGTCTATCTGCCGCCCACGGCCGGCCCCATCTCGACGGATGCCTCAGCCGCCGCGGCGGCCCCTGGCGGAGGTTCGGAAACGGTGCTGCTCGTGGAGGACGAAGCTGCGGTGCGCCAGTTCGCCCGACGGGCGCTCGAAGCCAGCGGGTATGCCGTCCTCGTCGCCCCGGACGGCGCCGAAGCACTCTCCCTGGCCGAGCGACACGCGGGTCCGATCCACATCCTGCTGACCGACGTCGTCATGCCGGGCATGGCGGGTCCGGAGCTGGCGCGGCGCCTCACCGCCAAACGTCCTTCGCTCCGCGTGCTGTATTGCTCCGGGTATACGGACGACACCACGGTCCTGGACGGCGTGAGGGAAGCGGGGACGCCATTCCTGCAGAAACCGTTCGCGCCCGAAGATCTTGTCCGGAAACTTCGAGAGGTGCTCTCCACGCCATGAACGGCATACGCTGAGTGAGTGTGCCCTCACTTATCGTAGTAACTAACAACAATAAAATGACTTAAGCCACGACAAGCCCCGTATTGATGTCGTAAGTGCAATACCAACAGTTACTTGCATGTTGGACACACCGTATTTGATGGTACCTGCCATAGATTGCCGACATGGCTCTTCGCCCTTTGTACGGTCACGAAGCGATACGCCGACGGCTCGCTCAGGCGATTCGGCTGGATCGACTCCCACAGACCCTGCTGTTCGAGGGACCCAAGGGTGTGGGGAAGCAGCGTTTGGCTCTGTGGCTGGCCCAGGCCCTGCTCTGCGAAGCCACCCTGGCGGGCGAAGCTTGCGGCGGCTGCCGCGCCTGCCGGCTCGTCACGACGCTTTCCCATCCGGACTTGTACTGGTTTGTCCCGCTCGAGCCCTCAAAGAAGCAGGCGGACGCCGACAAGCAGATTGACCTGGCCGAGACCGCGCTGGCCGAGGAAATGTCGGCCCGGCGCGAGCAACCGCACTACCTGCCGCCGTCCGGGATGGCTGCTCACACGATCGCAGCTGTTCGGCTGTTGCTTCGCCGCATCGGTCTGAGCGCAGCGATCGGGCCACGAAAGGTCTTTATCGTCGGGGACGCCGAGCGCCTCATCCCCCAACGATCCAGTCCGGAGGCTGCAAATGCCTTGCTGAAGGCCCTGGAAGAGCCTCCCGCGAGCGCAGTCTTTGTCCTGACCGCCGCCGACCCGGATGCCCTCCTGCCTACGATCCTGTCTCGCGTTGTGCGCATGAAAGTACCGCGTGTATCAGACAGTGTCGTGACATCATTCGTGCAGAACGAGCTTCCAGAAGTCCGTAATGCCGATCGGATCGTGCCAACCGCGGAGGGCTCGATCGGCAGGGTTCTTGCCCTCAGGGGGGGCGGGCCTGAGCGCCGGGAACCAGGCGAAGCATGGCTGGCGGCCGGGCACAAAGGCGGCGTGGAGCGTTATGCCACGGCACTGCGGCAAGCCCCTTTCCAGGCCCGGGGCGGCTTCACCGACATGCTGGACGGGCTGCTGGACCGATTACGGCGTGAGGCGCGGGTCGCGGAGGACCCGGGACGGTTGGTCGAAGCCATCGCGCTGGTCCTGGAAGCCCGCGAGCAAGCTCAGGGGAACGTGAACCCACAGCTGCTCGCCGCCGTCCTGGCAGACGACCTGGCGGTACGCTGATGGAGCTGACGCATCTGGACGACGCGGGTCGTCCCCGGATGGTGGACGTGGGGCAGAAGCCAGACACGACGCGCACCGCCACCGCCGAAGGCGCGATTCGCATGTCGGCCGAGGCGTTCCGGCTGGTCGCGGACCAGGCGGTCGCGAAGGGTGATGCCCTGGGAGTGGCGGAGATCGCCGGCACGATGGCCGCCAAGCGGACCGCGGAGCTGATTCCGCTGTGTCATCCGCTTGGCCTGGATCACGTCGAAGTGCGGGCGAGCCTGGATGACGCGTTGCCGGGCGTACGGGTCCGAGGGGTGGTTCGCTCGGTCGGGCGCACCGGGGTCGAGATGGAAGCGCTCACCGCCGTATCGGTGGCGCTGCTGACCGTGTACGACATGGTGAAAAGTGCCGACCGCGGCATGGAGATTCTGTCGGTGCGACTGCTGGAAAAGTCGGGAGGCACCCGTGGCGACTGGCGCCGCGCGTGACCCCCGCGCCGCCCCGGAGGCCGCCGCCGGGACGGGTTGCTCGAACCAGTGAGGAGTATGAACGGATCACGCAGTCTGCTTGCTCGGGCCGGGATGATCTTCGTCGTCGGACTGATCGTGTCGGGGATCGGCGGGTGGGTGCGCCGCGCCACGGCCGACGAGCCGGCGCCCCTCGCGACACGGCAGGAAGTCTTGGGAGACGCGCGGGCGCTATCGCAGCAGCTCGAATCGGCTCGTGGCGAGCTTGCCGTAGCGCGCCTCCAGCTCGATCGGGCCGATGCCGTGATCGAGTTCTCCGATCGCTATAACATCTCCGCCGGCCTCACGCAGGCCATCTACGACATCGCCCTGGCCGAGGGCGTCGAGCCAGGTCTGGCGTTCCGGCTGGTGAAGGTCGAGTCGCGCTTCGATCCCCGAGCCAAGAGCAGCGCCGGCGCGCTGGGGCTCACCCAGATCCTCCCCAGCACCGCACGGCTATACGTGCCGGGACTCACGAACGAGCAGCTGTACAACCGTGATGCCAATCTGCGCCTCGGACTGCGCTACCTGCACGATCTCCTGGAGCGCTACGACAACGACCTGGAGCGGGCGCTGTTGTCCTACAACCGGGGGCCATCGAAGGTGCAGGATCTGCTCGCGGCTGGCGTCGATCCGCGCAACGGGTATTCGCAGTCGGTGATGCAGGGATATCATCGGCCCACCCGGGCCGAGTAAACGCTGGGCGGTCGCTACTCGCCCTGGTTCTTGCGAGCCCGCACCGCCGGCGGGATCCTCAGGCGCTGCCCCGGCCGGATGATCGAATCCATGTCCAGTCCGTTGTAGTCGAGCAGCGCCCGGAGTCCCACCCCATAGCGCCGCGAAATCTGGCTCGCGGACTCACCGGCGCGGACCCGGTGCGCGGTCGACAGGCCTGAGCCGGCAACTCCGCGCGGCGGGGTCGCGGTCTCGACCGGCACGCTTCGCGCCGCCATCGGCACCACGCGGCCGCTCATCGGGATGATCAGCCGCTGACCCACGCGCAGGGCGCGCGGTTTGAGCCAGGGATTGGCGCCCTGGATCGTCGTCACCGACACCCGGTACTGGTGCGCGATTTCCGAGAGCGTCTGCCCCCGCGCGACGTAATGATCCACGAAGGTGATTCGCGCGGTCACCGGCAGCGTGTCGAAGCGCTCGGCCGTGAGCGTGCCGCGACCCCGTGGCACGCGAACCGTCACCTCCCGCCCGGGCGGCGTGACCCCGCGGACGAACTGCGGGTTCAGCTCGAGCAGCGCGGCCGTGGACGTGTCGGCCAGCCGCGCCAGCACGTCGAGCCCGGTGGCGTCGGGGACGCGGATCTCGTCGAACGCGAGCGGCGCCAGATACGGGATGTCCGTGAACCCATAGCGCGCCGGCTGTTTCGCGACCAGCGCGGCCGCGATCAACTTGGGCACGTAGTCGCGCGTTTCCCGGCGCAGATAGCGGCGATCGGCGAGCTGAAAGAACGTCTCGTCCGTGAGCGAGTCCGTCTCGCCGGGGAGGCGGCGCACGCCTCGGTGAATCCGCCCTTCGCCCGCATTGTAGGCGGCCGCGGCGAGATAGACGCTGCCCAGGCGCTGCACCAGGTCGGACAGGAAGTTCACGGCGGCGTCGGTCGCCTTGAACGGGTCCCGGCGCTCGTCCACCCAAGGATCCACGGTCAGCCCATAGATCCTTGCGGTTCCGGCGATGAATTGCCACATGCCGACGGCCCGCGCCCGGCTCACGGCCGAGTTCGACAGGCCGCTCTCGATCAAGGTGAGGTAGACCAGATCCTCGGGCAGGCCCTTGGCCCGCAGTCGCTCGCGGATCATCCCCTCATAGCGCGTCAAGCGCGACAGCCAGATCGCGAACCGGTCGCGCGCGTCCACCTGAAAGAACTCGAGGTACTGAAGCACGCGCCGGTTCCCCGCGAAGCTCGTAACGTCGATGTCGAAGGTCGTGGTCTCGCCCACGAGGCCGCGACCCTCCAGCCCGAACAACCGTACCGCCTCGCGCTCCACTTCCTCGATGCGCACGGTCGCCGCCGGAGCCGTGCTGTCGGCGGCGCCATCGCGCGTGCCGTGCGCGATGGCCGGGTCGGGGGTGGCGGTCACGGCGGCCGGCGCGGGCGCCGGCGCCACCGCGACCGAGGTCCCCACGTGGCCCCCGGCACAAGCGCCGAGGGAGACGATCAGCAGCAACGGTCTCATCGTGTGGTCACGTAGTTGCCCAACACGCGGTTGGTCGCGTTCAACACCGCCAGGGCGGCGGCGCGCGGCGGGTCGGTCTCCGTCAGATACGTTCCGACCATGCGCCACGCGTTGCCTTCCGAATGCACCGACAGACTCACGATCACCACCATGGAGTCGAAGGCGCGCAGGGCTTTCACCCCCAGCAGCTCGAGCCGTACGCCGTCGTGCACCGCCCGCTCCAGGGCCTGCACCGCGGCCAGCGCCGAGCAGCGCAGCTCACCGGCCTGGGAGGTCATGCCCTCGTTCTCGCCCATGAACTCGCGGCCGTCGATCCAGGACAACTGCACACGCGCCCGGCAACGCCCGTCCGCGAGCCGGTCGAGTGCGAACACCTGAAACCGCAGTCGTTCGGCGACCGACGCCGTCGTCCGCCCGGTCATGAATCGATCTCAGTCAAAGTGAACCTCAATCTGCTGCCGCGATTCGGCATCCGGAGAAACATCCACCACGTCCACCTGCATGTACGGCCTTCCCTGGTCGTCCCGTTCAGCGGCGATCACGAGAATGACGCCGTTGGAGAGCTCGACCTTGAGATGACGCAGATCCGATCGCACGGTCACGTCCCGGATATGCTGGCCGCGGAGCCGCTCCACGGCCGCCACGACGCGCCGCAAGTCTTGCAGCGCCAATGGGTTCACAATCGCCGCTCCACCAGGAAGTGCGATAGTGCCGCGTCCGGGATCCTGTCGGCTTGCAGGAACAGTGCCGATTTCGACGTAGCCTCGATCGGGTACTGCGCCCAGAAGGCGTGGTCCCGCATACCGCCCGAAGTCCCGCGGAACGACAGCACCAAGTGCCAAAACCGATCATGGGCGGGACGCTCCGCCACGGGCTCCACGTGCCAAACCTCGTCCCCATAAGCAATTACGCGCCACGGCATAGCTCACCTCGGCGGCAGGTCGTGGATGTCACGAACCGCCCAATATGAAGCGTAACCTAATGTCCGGTCAAGAGTTGAGCTTGCAGAATCCGGTCAGAGAACGCGCGGGGTCAGTCGTTCCGATTCGCGAGGGCCCGGAATCGGGCGCCGAGGTCCTTGGTTACCGGCCCAGCGGAACCCGAGCCGATCGAGCGCCCGTCGAGCCGAGCGACGCCGATGACCTCGGCGGCGGTACCCGTCAGAAACACCTCGTCGGCCGTGTAGAGATCGTAACGGTTGAGGGGAAATTCTTCCACGGCAAACCCGGCGTCCCGCCCCAGCTCGATGATCGCGTCCCGGGTGACACCGCGTAGGATGCCGCTGTAGGGAGGCGGCGTGCGCAGCGTATGGTCCGACACAGCGAACAGGTTCATCCCGCTCGCCTCGGCGACGCAGCCCGCGCTGTCGAGCATGATCACCTCGTCCACGTTGGCCGCGATGCCTTCGATCTTGGCCAGGATGTGGGCGAGGTAATTGAGCGACTTGATCCGCGGAGAGAGGCTTTCCTTGTGACTGATGGGCGTGGCGGCGGTCACGCACACCAGCCCCCGCTCATAACAATCCGCGGGCCACAATCGGATCGTGTCGACGATGCAAATAACGGTCGGCTTGTGGCACTTGCGCGGATCGAGCCCAAGATCTCCCACGCCGCGCGTCACGATGACCCGGAGATAGGCGTCGCGCATCCCGCTCTTGGCATACGCCGCGGTCACGATCGCGCGCAGCTCGGCCTTCGCCATCGGGATATCGAGGCAAATGCCCTTGGCCGAGTCGTAGAGCCGGTCCAGATGGGCGTCCAACCGGAAGACCCGCCCGCTGTAGGCGCGGATGCCCTCGAAGATCCCATCCCCATACAACAGGCCGTGGTCGAATACGCTGACCACGGCCGTGTCGCGATCGTAGTACTTGCCGTCGATCCAGATGGTGGTCATGCCGGGGGGAAATGTCGCTCCCCCGGCAGACCATGACAACCCTGCTCAGTCGCCGCCGTGACCGCCGTCCGAGTCATCGTCCACGTCGTGGTCGTCGTGACCATCTTCATCCTCGTCCTCAAACGCGTTGATCGAGCGCCGGATGTTGTTGCGCACGAGCTCGGCGTTCACGCCCCCCGCGTTGGCAGTGCCTGGATCGACCAGACCCGCGCCGCCCGGACCGGCAAACCAGCCGGAGAGGTCGAAGCGCAATGTGAGGCTCGCGACCGCGCCGGCGCCCACGGTGATCGGCGGGTCGAGAGTGACCTCCTGCTCCACTTCCAAAGCGGACTCGTAGGTGAAGTCGGTGCGGGTGCCCGCATGACTGAAAGTGCCGGTGACCCGAATCGACACGCCGGCGAACGAGGGGTTCGCTGTGAGGAAGGTTGAGTCGCGCGGGAGCTTGGGGGCGTGGATCTTGAAATGGAGCCTGTTGTACTGGCCGACCGGTGCGCCGACGTCCACCAGCGCCTCGACCGCAGCGGCCCCCAGCGGGAGCGACACGAGCACAGGCCCCGCCTTGATCTCCTCGCATCCTTCACTGTCCTCATCGGAATTCGAGTCGTTCACGTCAGCGTCATTGTTCTGACCGTCCTGCTCCTCGACGTCGTCGCTTTCACAAGCCGGAACCTCGACCGGCTCAAGCTTGATACGGCGCAGCACGAGAGCGACGCCACGCACGATGACGGTGTCCGGGTTGGCCGCGAGGACCGTCGAGTCGCCGGCCAGGAGAACGCTGGCAGCCCCCGCCCCGGCAGCGGGCTGCTGGCTCGACACCGCGAGGGCGATGCGGCCACGGGCGGCGTTGGGGCCGGAGTCGTCGCCGACGCACGCCGCGAGGCCGAGCACCACCAACGGGATCCACTGAATGATTCTCATGTGCGTGCTCCTGGGATCAGGTATGCGGATTGGAGTGTCGATGTCTTACCCCGGTAATCGCAGACGGTGTGCCCCCGACCGCGGCTCGGAGAAGTTTTCGGAACCTAGGGGTGGGCGTCGTCGTCCTGGCCGTCGCCGTTCTGGTCGCGGAACACCCGGATCGACATGCGGATGTGATCGCGCAGAAGATGGTCGTTCGGACCGCCGGGTGCGGCGGTCCTCGGGTCCACCAGCCGCTTTCCGTCCGCGCTCAGGAACCACGACCCGACGTCCACCCGCAGCGTGACGCGCAGCGACTCCGCTGCCGGGACGACGAGCGCGGGCTGGAGGCTGATCTCTTCCTGTTCGCTGAAGTCCGAGGCAAAGGAGAACGGCGTGCGCTTGCCGGCGCGGCTGTAGACCCCTTCGGCCCGGATCGACACGCCGGCGAAATCAGGATTCGCCTGGAGCAACACGGTGTCGGCCGCCGGGGTTGGTCGATGGATGACCGCCTGGAACAGGTTGTAGGAGGTGGCGTTGGCGGGTTTCGTGCTCCGGTGGAGGACCGGCCGGTCGAGCGGCAGCTCGATCACGACGGGATGCTCGTCGAACTCCACGCAGGGAGGATGATCCTCACCTTCCTCCTCCCCACACTCGCCAGCAAGCGAGGGGGCGATCGCCAGCTCTGCCAGCACCATACGGACCCGGTGCAGGAAGATCGTGTCTTTGCCCTTCGCGACGATCGCCTTCGCGGGGGGGGGGGCGCCGGAGGAAAGCTGAAACGCGATGAAGCCGCTCGACGGCTTCGGCTCCTTCCCGCGACAGGCGAGCACCGGGAGGGCACACAGGACAAGGAAGGCGGAAGTCTGGTTCATGCGCTTTCTTTGGTGCGCAATATATTGCGTCTCGCTGTGAGTCCACACGTTCCCTTCGCCTTGCGCCGGCCCTGGCTCCTCGCCAGGGACCTCCTCCAGAGCCGCTCCCGGCCGGACGTGGGGCACCTGCAAGAGATATCCGATCCCGAGGCGTTCGTCTGGAGCATCCTCCCCCACGCCGCACGGACCTTCGCGGCCTGCATCACGCTCCTCCCGGCGGAGTCCGCCCGGACGGCGGCGGTCGCGTACCTGTACTGCCGCATCCTCGATACCTATGAGGACCTGATCCCGCAACCGGCGGAGCGTGAGGCCGCGCTGGCGGATTTCGGCCGTCGATTCCGCGTGGAGAATAGAGCCGCTCCGAACCCGGCGCTTGGCATCGATGCGGGGCGGGCGCGGGACCCGAGGGATCGGACTCACGTGGTGCTGGTGAACCGGTGCCATCTCGTGGACGAAGTGTTCAGGACTCTCGCGCCTGAGGCGCGTCAGAACATCATCGAGCTGGTGGAGTCGATGGCCGCGGGCATGATCTGGTCGTCCAGGGTCTTCGGGGAGCAGGGGGGCGTGTTGCGGGATGGGGATCAGCTGAGCCGGTACTGTCGCAACGTCATCGGGCTCCCGTTCCTCTTCGCCGTCCGCCTGCTGCACCAGCAACGCACGGGAAGCTCCACCGTGTCCGAACAACTTCGCGATGACTGCCTGCGGGCCGGCGAGATGGTGCAGCTCGCCAACATTACCCGGGATATCGAGAAGGACCTGCGGCGAGGCGTCTCGTATCACCCTGCCCTCCGCACGGACCTCGGGAGATCTGACCTCAACGACCCCGAGCTCCAGGAGCGGATTCGGCGGGTCCGGGAGCAGCTGCTGGTCCAGGCGCTGGGCATGGCCCCGGCCTATGAACGGATGATGGAGGCGATGCCGTTCCGACCCGTCAGCCTGGCGCGGGCTTCCGGAGTGCTGATGCTCCTCTTCACGGACCGCTACTACCGGTCGTGTGCGCGGCGGGTCGGCCGCGAGCCCTGGACGGGAGCGTGGTCCACGATCTCGATCATCCTGCTGTCGGCCGGCCATGTCCTCTCGGCCCGGTGGTCCGCCAGGACCGTGCGGCACATCACCGAGAGTTTTCTCCGATTCGTCGGTCATGGGGAAAGCGAGCGGCGCGCGACTCCAGCGCGCGCCGAGGATCTGGCTGCCTTGACCCCCACCACACATCCATGAGCCTGTCTCGTCTGTCCAACACCGTCATGTGCCCGGCGGCGGCCCTTTGCCTCATCACCGCGTGCAGCGGCGATGGCCCGTCCGGTCCCCCGGTGCTTCCCGATCTCGTCCTGGACACGGTGGCCACCGGGATGAGCCACCCGCTCTTCGTCACAGCGCCGCCCGGCGATCGGGCCCGGCTGTTCGTGGTCGAGCGCACCGGGCAGATCCGCATCATCAAGAACGGCACCCTCCTGGCTACCCCGTTTCTCGACATCACGGCCGAGCTGTTCTCCGGCCCCGAGCAGGGTATCCTCGGCATGGCATTCCCCCCTGACTATGCGACCAGCAAGTACTTCGTCGTCTACTATGTGAACCCCAATGCGGTGACGGTGCTGTCGCGCTTTCACGTTGCGAGCGCCACCGCGGACACCGCCCTGCCTGGCGAAGACACGTTGCTGTCGATTCCACAACCGATTTTTGTCGATCACAACGGGGGCATGCTGGCGTACGGACGCGACGGGTCTCTGTACCTGAGCGTGGGGGACGGGGGCTGCTGCGGCGATCCCGATGGCCATGGACAGGACCGCACCGAGCTGCTGGGCTCCCTGTTGCGGCTCGACGTCGGGTCGAGCGGTCCTTACGCGATCCCTCCCGACAACCCCTGGGCCAGCGATCCGACCTTCCGCCATGAATTGTGGAACTACGGCCTGCGCAATCCCTGGCGTTTCAGCTTTGACCGGGTGACGGGCGATCTGTACGTCGGGGACGTGGGCAACGATTCGCGCGAGGAGGTGAGCGTCGTGTCGGGTGCCAGCCCGGGGGGAGAAAACTTCGGATGGCGCATCATGGAAGGTACCGAGTGTTTCGGGGGAGGCGCGTGTAACATGAGCGGGCTCACGCTGCCAGTCGTGGACTACGGCCACAGCCAGGGCTGCTCGGTGATCGGTGGGTACGTGTACCGGGGCAACGCGATCCCGGCGCTCCGGGGAACCTACTTCTATTCGGATTTTTGCTTCGCGTGGATTCGCACGTTTCGCTGGGTCAGCGGGTTCGCGACCGACCGGCGTGAATACACCCTCTTCGACCCCAACGAGCTCCCGAACAGCTTTGGCGAAGACGCGGACGGTGAGCTGTACGTGACGACCGAACTGGGGAACGTCTTCAAGATCGTGGCGAAGTGAGGCGACTCACCACAACCCAAGTAACTTCCACCACGCCACCCCTACCGTCATCCAGATCGCGATGTTCACCACCGAGAGGATGAGACCAATCCGCCACCACGTCGTCTGCGGGACGTAGCCGGCGCCAAAGTAGATGGGCCCGGGGGTGGTGCCGTAGTGGGTGAGGCCGGCCATCAGGTTGGAACAGTACGCCAGGGAGAGCACGGCGATACCCGGGGGCGCCCCGGCGGCGAGCATGACCGCGAGAAACGGGGTGTACATGGCCGTGGCGTGCGCCGTGATACTCGCGAAACCGTAGTGCGCGTAGAAGTACACCAGGAGCAACCCCAGCAGCGCACCCCACCAGGGCCAGCCCTGCGTGAATCCGGCCACGGTCTGCGCGAATCGCTCGGTGATGCCGGTATCCGCCAGCGCCCCCGCGAGCTGGACCAGGCCGCCGTACCAGATGAACACGTCCCATCCGCCCCGCTCGGACTTCACGTCTTCCCACTCGATGACGCCCGACAGCAGCAGGACGCCGATCCCCAGCAGCGCCACCGCCGCGTAATGGATGCCGTGCAGAGTCGTGGTCATCCACAGGGCGGCGACCAGGCTGAACACCAGCAGCATCAGCTTCTCGGGGCGGGACATGGGTCCCATGCGGGTCAGCTCCTCCCGCGCCAGCTCGGCCGCCCGCGGCGTGTGCTTCACCTCGGGGGGGGACAGGCGATAGACCAGGAACCCCGCCGCCGCGAGTCCCACGAGGCCCGGCACGATCGCCCCCAGCAGCCACCGGCCGTAGCTGAGCTCGATGCCCGCGGTCTGGAGCGCGAAAGACGCGATCAGCGCATTCGAGGCCTGGCCCGTGAGAAACATGGCGCAGCTCACCACGCCGCACTGGTAGATCACGGACATCAGGAAAGTGCCCAGCCGCGCGGCCGTGGGACCGGGCCGCGAGTCGTATGCCTCGGCCAGGCTCTTGGCGATAGGGAAGATGATCCCGCCGGAGCGGGCCCCGTTGGACGGAATGAAACTGGCCAACAGCGAGTCCGAGAGCGCCAGCGCGTACCCCAGGCCCAGCGACCGCTTCCCGATGGCGCGAATGAACACGAACGCGATGCGCCGGCCGAGGCCAGTCTTGATCATGCCGCGCGACATGAAGAATGCCGCCAGCACGAGCCAGACGATGGGATCGCCGTACCCCGACAGCGCCTCCGCCACCGGCTGGATCCCGAAGATCGCCGTGGCCCCCACGCCCAGGAGCACCATGGCGCCGCCCGGCAGCGGCTGGACGGTGAGGCCGACCACCGTGGCCACGAAAATGGCGAACAGGTGCCAGGCATCGGCCGTGATGCCCGACGGCCTGGGAAGCGCAATGATGACCGCAGCCACGCCCAGCACGATCGCCCAGCGCCCTATGCCTCGCGCGGTCGTCGGCGCCACCGGATCGGCGGCTGGTGCGGTCAGGTTGGGTGACCCAGGAGAAGCGTGATGGCCGTTATCCGCGCCGGGCTTCGTTGGTGGCAGTCATCAGGTAATGTGAGCAAGGTGGGGCGGGCGATAGTCCGAGCCGACGTGAAACCGCCCGATGGCCGGACCGTGCGTCGCACGGAGCAAACCGGGTTCATCATCAGCCCGCGCCTCCCGACACTCGCCGACGTCTCGCGCTGATAACACCGCCGCGGAGAAAGGTCACTTCACAGCGGCTGCATAAGCATCCCCGATGGCCTTGAGGGCGAAGGCCACACCGCCCAGCACGAGGAGTAGAATGATCGTCCTTCCCGCGTCGACTCCGTGCACTTCGACCTGCAGAATACTGCTGGCAAGGACGGCGCTCGGGGCTGAATCGCGTGGAGCCTCGTCCGACTCATCCGCCCAAACGAGGCTGTCCCCTACCAACACGGGATGTATGGCGGTCAACCGTGCGCCGTCGCTGAGGGTCAGCCGGGCCCGCTCGGGGCTCTTCTCGGCACTGAACCGCTGCGGTTGCAAGGAGGTCGAGTGCCACCCCGTGCAGGCGCTGGAAAATGTACAAGCCACCGATAGGGCGATGGCCGATACGAACTCGTGGTGTTTCCTCAAGTGGGACATTTGAGGCCTCCCGGAACGCGAGACGAGGAACACTTGATGCCTCCCGCCAGCAGCTTGCTGGTCTGTGACGCCTGACGCTAGCCCCGACTGGCGGGTAGGGGGACCACAGGGCACCAATGCGCAACAACGGGCGCCGGAAAACCTCCGGCGCTTGACGGAATCGGCCCGGGCGGAGATACTTGTCGAACCGATGCGACCCATGACGCAGAAGACTTGGTGGCCCTGGCGCGGTTCCTCCCGCGGTGGGCCGGCGTGCGCATAGTCTAGTCATTCAGACTCGCGATCTCATGGAGCCCACTGCACTCAGCGGTGGGCTTCTTCTTTTTTCACACCCGTAACGGATGGGCGAATGATCATCGTCTTGAAGCCCCACGCCACCAAGGAACACGCCGACGAGCTGATGGCCCGGATCTCGGCGCTGGGCCTCCGGCCCCTCTACATGCCGGGCCAGGAGCGGGTGGTCCTGGGCGCCCTGGGCGACGAGCGCGCCATCGAGAGCCTGCATCTCGACAGCGACCCAATGGTGGAGAGCGTCAAGCCGATCCTGGCGCCCTACAAGCTGGTCGGACGGGAGCTCCACCCGCACGACACCATCGTGGACCTGGGCGGCGCCCAGATCGGCGGCGGGCGGTTCACCGTCATCGCCGGCCCCTGTGCCGTCGAAACCCGGGAACAGCTCCTCGCCACCGCGCGAGCGGTGAAAGCCGGCGGCGGACATGCCCTGCGGGGCGGCGCCTTCAAGCCCCGCACCAGTCCCTACTCCTTCCAGGGGCTGGGTGAGGAGGGCCTCGAGATCTTGAAGGAGGTCTCGCTGGAAACCGGGCTCCCCGCCGTGACCGAGGTCGTGGATGCGGGAGACGTGGCGCTGGTGGAGGAGCATGCCGCGGCCTTTCAGGTGGGCGCCCGCAACATGCAAAACTACCGGCTGCTCCAGGCGCTGGGCCGGAGCCGGAAGCCGGTGATCCTGAAGCGCGGCATGGCGGCGAAAGTAGACGACCTCCTGCTGGCGGCGGAGTACATCCTGGCCGAGGGAAATCCGAACGTGATTCTGTGCGAGCGCGGCATCACCACCTTCGAGACCGCCACCCGCAACACCCTCGACCTCAGCGCCATCCCGGTGATCAAGCAGCGAAGCCATCTGCCGATCCTGGTGGACCCGTCGCATGGCACCGGGTTCCGCTCGCTGGTGACCCCGATGGCCAAGGCGGCTCTCGCCTGCGGCGCGGACGGCCTCCTGGTGGAGGTGCATTACGATCCGCCCAACGCGCTCTCCGACGGACGGCAGAGCCTCTTCCCCGAGCAGTTCGCCGCCATGATGCGCGAGCTCAAGCCGATCGCGGACGCGGTCGGCAAGGTGATGTGATGGTCACCGCTCCGATGCCCGAAGGCGCGATCCTCCCGCTGGTGCGCGAGGTCACCGGGAGTCCCGATCCGCTGGCGCTCTACGCGGCGCTGTCGGACGGCGGGCGAAAGCCCGGCAGCTTCCTGCTGGAGTCGGGCGAAACCGGAGCCGGCGCCGGCGAACGGAGCCTGCTGGGCGTGTCTCCCGCGCTGCGCATCACCTGCATCGGCCGGACCGCCACCATCACCGGCATCTCCGCCAATGGCCGATCGCTGCTCCGCTGGACCGCCGAACGCCTCAAGCCTCTGGCGGACGTCTCGCTCGACGGCGACGCGGTCCGGGCGGTCTTTCCCGAGCCACCCCCCGGTCCGCGGGATGAAGCCTCCCGCGGCCGGCTCCCCTCGCCGCTGGACGCGCTGCGAACGGTGGTCATGGGGCCGGTGCTTCTGGCCAAGCCGATCGACGCCTGCCACCTGGCCGGCGGTGTGTTCTCCTACGACCTGGTCGAGCTGTTCGAGGAGCTGCCGCCGGGAAGACCCGAATCCGCCGTCACCCCCCACTTCGAGTTTGTGATCCCCGACCGGCTGATCATCGTGGACCACCTCCGCCACCGCACGGTTGTGGTGGCCACGGCGGTGGGTGGGCCCGGTGGCGAGGCAAACTACAACGACGCCGTCGGCGCCATCGGGATGCTGCTGGGCGCGGTGGCGGCTGCCTCGACCGGCCGTCCGGCCGTCCCGCCGGCCCGCCCGCCCGCCGTCCCAGCATCGGTGGACCTGAGCGACGCCGAATACTCCGATCTGGTCGTCCGCTTGAAACGCCACATCGTCGCGGGCGATGTGTTCCAGATCGTCGCGTCCCGCACCTTCTCGATACCCTGCCCCGATCCGCTGGAGGCGTATGGCAGGCTCCGGGCCGCCAACCCGAGTCCCTATCTCTTCTACGTCGTGGGCACCGACTCGATCGTCTTCGGCGCATCCCCCGAGACGGCGGTGAAGGTCACCGGCACTCCGCGTCGGGTGACCATCCGCCCGATCGCCGGCACGGCCGCGCGTGGGCGCACCGGAGCCGGCTCCATCGACGCCGATCTCGATACCCGGCGCGAAGCGGCGCTTCGGCTCGACCAGAAGGAAACCGCCGAGCACATGATGCTGGTGGACCTGGCCCGGAACGACGTGGCCCGGGTGAGCCGGCCCGGCACCCGCCAGGTGACGCGGCTGCTCACCGTGGACCGCTATGCCCACGTGATGCACCTGGTGTCCGAGGTCCAGGGCGAGCTCGCCGAGGGGCTCGACGCGCTGCACGCCTACGCGGCCGCGATGAACATGGGCACCCTGGTGGGCGCGCCCAAGATTCGCGCGGCGGAAATCCTGCGGGAGGTCGAGTCCTCGCGGCGGGGCGCCTACAGCGGCGCGGCGGGCTATCTGACCCAGGGTGGCGAGATGGACACCGCGATCGTGATCCGCGCGGCGGTAGTACGGGACGGCATCGCGCGGGTGCGGGCCGGCGCGGGCATCGTTTTCGATTCCGATCCGGCGTCCGAAGCAATGGAAACCCGCCGCAAGGCGGAAGCGGTGCTCCGCGCGATCGCCGGCCCGGGAGCGCGCGATGCCTGACGCGCTCCGGATCGTGTTCATCGACAACTTCGACTCGTTCACCTGGAACCTGGTGGATGAGTTCGCCCGGCGGGGCGCGCAGGTCGAGGTCTGGCGCAACACCGTGCCGGCGGAGCACGCCCTCGCGCGCGCGCGCACCGGGAGTCCGAGCCTGCTGGTGCTCTCACCCGGACCGGGGACGCCCGCCTCCGCCGGTTGCTGCATCGACCTGGTGCGGCTCGCGGCCGCGGAACGGTTGCCGCTGCTCGGCGTCTGCCTCGGCCACCAGGCGATGGTCGAGGCGTTTGGCGGCGTCGTCGGCCCCGCCGGCGAAGTGGTGCACGGGAAGACCTCGCGGGTCCGGCACGAGGGTGGTCCGCTGTTCGAGGGCGTCCCTTCGCCCTTTCCGGTGGGCCGCTACCATTCGCTCGCGGCGTCGGTCATGCCGGACAGCCTGATGCCGATCGCCGGCACGGACCGCCTGGTGATGGCGGTGACCCACCGGACCGCCCCGCAATTCGGGGTGCAGTTCCATCCCGAGTCGATCCTGACCCCCGAAGGAGGCCGGATCATCGAGAACGTGATCCGGTGGGCCGGCAATGCACGCTAGTGCCGTCCTCGATGCCGTGAGCCGGCGCTCGCTTACCCGCGAGGAGAGCGCGGCCACCTTCTCGCGCTTCGTCGCCGGGGAATACTCCGAGATCGAGATGGCCGCGGTCCTCTCCGCCATCAAGACCCGGGGCGAGACCCCGGATATCATGGCCGGGGCGGTCGAGGCGCTGCTCGCCTCCGCCGTGCCGTTTCCGCGGCCGGACTACCTCTACGCCGACTGCTGCGGAACCGGCGGAGACGGCGCCGGCACCGTGAACATTTCGACCGCCGCGGCGTTCGTCGCGGCCGAGATCGGAATTCCCATCGCCAAGACCGGCAACCGCTCGGTCTCTTCCCGCTGCGGCTCGGCCGACGTGCTCGAGCGGCTCGGCGTGAAACTCGACCCCGCTCCGGCAGTCGGACGCAAATGCCTCGATGAAGCCGGCATCTGCTTCGTCTTCGCTCCGCAATACCATCCCGGCGTTCGCCACGCGGCGCCGGTGCGCCGCGCGCTCAAGGTGCGCACCGTGTTCAACCTGGTGGGCCCCATCGCCAACGCCGCCCGCCCCCCGTGGCAGATGATGGGCATCTACGACCCCGCGCTCTGTGAGCCGGCCGCGCGCACCCTGCAGCTCCTGGGGCGCCGGGTGGCGCTCGTGCTGCACGGCAGCGGGCTGGATGAGGTGGCGCTCCACGGTCCCACGACCGGCGTTCTGCTCCGCGACGGCGAGTTAAGTCACGTCACCATCACCGCGGCGGAAGCCGGATTGCGGCAGGCCCCCCTCGAGGCGCTCACCGGCGCCGGGCCCGAGGAGAACGCCGATTGGCTCTCGACGCTGCTCGAAGGAAGAGGCCACGGCACCCACGCCGACGCCGTCGCGCTGAACGCGGGCACGTTGGCGTGGATTCTCGAGTTCCGTCCCACGCTCCGCGAATCCGTGGGTCTGGCGCGGGAGGCGCTGGCGGGCGGCGGCGGGGCGCGACGACTGTCCCGCCTGGTGGAACTCTCCCATGGCGCTTGACGCGATCCTGGCGCACAAGCGCGCCGAGGTAGCCGCCCGAAAACAGGCGGCCTCGCTCGAATCGCTGCTGGGCCGCGCGTCCCCGAGCAGCCGGGATTTCGAGGCCGCGCTGCGGGCCGGGCGCCCCGGCTTGATTCTCGAGATCAAGTTCGTCTCTCCGTCGGGAGGCGTGATCCGGGCCGGGACGGACCTGGCGCCGGTGCTTTCGAGCTACGGCCGCCACGCCGACGCGGTCTCGGTGCTCACCGATGAGCGGTTCTTCGGCGGCTCGCTCGCGCGCCTCGCCGAGGTTCGCGAGCGGCTCGCCCAACCCCTGCTCTGCAAGGACTTCATCCTCGAGCCGTTCCAGGTGGCCGAAGCGAGGGTCCACGGCGCCGACGCGATCCTGCTGATCCTGGCCGCGGTGGACGACGCAACCTGGCAGGCCTGCTCCGGCCTGGCTTCGCGGCTGGGCATGGCCGTGCTCACCGAAGTGCACGATGAGGCCGAGGCGCGGCGCGCCGTGGCGCTGGGCGCCCGGATCGTCGGCATCAACAACCGGGACCTGCGGACCCTGGCGATCGACATGGCCACCACCCCGCGCCTGGCGCCGTTGATCCCGCGCGATCGGCTGGTGGTGACCGAATCGGGCGTCGCCAATCGCGAGGACGTCGCGGCGCTCCGGCCCCACGCCGATGGGTTCCTGGTGGGCAGCGCTTTGATGCGCGAGCCGGACCTGGACCGCGCCGCGCGGAGGCTGGTTTACGGCCGCACCAAGATCTGCGGGCTGACCCGGCCCCAAGACGCCGCAGCGGCCGCGCATGCCGGCGCCACTCACGGCGGGCTGGTGTTCGCCGCGGGTTCGCCCCGCCTGATCGCCGCAAGAGAGGCCCAGCGGGTGCGCCGTGGCGCGCCTTTGGAATGGGTCGGCGTCTTCGCGAACCAGCCACCGGAAGAGATCGCGGATCTGGCCCGGAGCCTCGGGCTCGGCGCGGTGCAGCTCCATGGAAGCGAAGCCGTGACCGAGGTGAAGCGGGTGCGTGCTCTGGTTCCGGAGGTGTGCGAAGTGTGGAAGGCGGTGCGGGTTCGCGGGCCGATTCCGCTCCCCGCGGAGACCGGGGCAGACCGGGTGCTTCTGGACGGCTGGGCCCCTGGACAGCTGGGCGGCTCCGGCACGCGGTTCGACTGGTCTCTGCTGGAGACTTACCCGGAACGCCGCACGGTTGTGCTTGCCGGAGGACTCGACGCCGGGAACGTGGAGCGCGCCGCGCGGCTCGAACCCTGGGCGCTCGATGTGAGCTCGGGAGTGGAAGCCGCTCCCGGGCTCAAGGATCCGGCGCGACTGCGCGACTTTTTTTCCGCCCGGCGCCGTCTGCCGGGCCGAGGAGATGATACCCGATGAGGCTTTCCGGCCGCTTCGGCCGATTCGGCGGGACCTACGTCCCCGAGATCCTGGTGCCGGCGCTCGAGCAGCTCGAGGCGGCGTTCCTCGATGCCAGGGACGATCCCGCGTTCCAGCGCGAGCTCAACGACCTGCTCACCCACTACGCCGGCAGGCCGACGCCGCTGTACCGGTGCCGGAACCTGCCAGCGGACGGCCCGGCGCAGATCCATCTCAAGCGGGAAGACCTCCTGCACGGCGGAGCGCACAAGACCAATCAGGCGCTGGCCCAGGGGATGCTGGCCAGGAAGATGGGCAAGCGCCGCCTCATCGCCGAAACCGGCGCGGGGCAGCACGGCGTCGCCACCGCGCTCACCGGCGCGGTGCTCGGCATGAAAGCCCGGGTCTACATGGGCGCGGTGGACATGGAGCGGCAGCAGCAGAACGTGTTCCGCATGCGCCTCATGGGGGCGGAGGTGGTGCCGGTCACCACCGGCTCGCAGACGCTCAAGGACGCGATCAACGAGGCGCTCCGCGACTGGTCCGCGAGCTATGAAGACACCCACTACCTCCTGGGCACCGTGGCGGGGCCGCACCCCTTCCCCACCATGGTGCGCGAGTTTCAGCGCATCATCGGCGACGAGGCCCGGGAGCAGATCCTGCTCGCCACCGGCCAGCTGCCCGACGTCGTGATCGCATCGGTGGGCGGCGGCTCGAACGCCATGGGCATCTTCACCGCTTTTCTCCACGACGCCTCGGTCCGGCTCCTGGGCGTGGAGGCGGCCGGTGAGGGCCTCGAAACCGGTCGCCACGGCGCGACCCTCCACGCCGGCCGCCCCGGCGTGCTCCACGGCGCCTTCAGCGTGACGCTGCAGGATGAGGAGGGCCAGATCGGGGAAAGTCATTCGATTTCGGCGGGACTCGACTATCCCGGCGTGGGCCCCGAGCACGCCTGGCTCAAGGAGAGCGGACGCGCCGCATATACCACCTGTACCGATGCCCAGGCCCTCTCGGCGTTCGGCGCGTTGGCGCGGGCGGAGGGAATCATCCCGGCTCTCGAATCGTCGCATGCGCTCTCGGTAGCGCTTGAGGAAGCGGCCCGGGCAGACGGGCCGCAGAGCATCCTGGTGAATCTGTCGGGCCGGGGCGACAAGGACCTGGAAACCGTGATCCGCGCCCTGGGGCCCGCGGGAGGTGCGGCATGAGCGCGAAGCCTCGCGGCGCCCGCTACGCGGCGATGTTCGAACGCCTCCGCGGAGCCGGCGAAGGCGCGTTCATCCCATTCACCATGCTGGGTGATCCCGATCCCGCTCTAAGCCTTCGCCTGGTGCGCGCGCTGGCGCGATCCGGCGCCGACGCCCTCGAGCTCGGTCTTCCCTTCTCCGATCCGGCGGCGGACGGTCCGGTCATCCAGGCCGCCGCCAGCCGCGCGCTCGCCGCGGGCGTACGCCGCGCCGATTGCTGGGGCATCGTCCGCACCGTGCGCAACGAGTTCCCCAGCCTCCCGATCGGGCTCCTGGTCTATGCCAACCTGGTCTGTCACCGGGAACCCGCCGAGTTCTACCGGGAGGCGGCAGACGCCGGAGTGGACTCGGTGCTGGTGGCGGATCTGCCGGTGCGCGAATCGGCGCCGGTGGCCGGGGCGGCGCGCGCCGCGGGCATCGCCCCGGTGTTCATCGCGCCGCCCAATGCCGACGACGCCCGGCTCCAGGCCATCGCCGCCGCGAGCGAGGCGTACACCTACGTCACGTCACGCGAAGGTGTCACCGGCACCGATGAGCGGCTGCACCGGGGCCAGTCCGGCTTGATCGGGAGGCTGAAGGAGTTGGGGGCACCACCGCCGGTCCTGGGCTTCGGCATCGCAACGCCGGAGCAGGTGCGGACGGCGCTCGCCATGGGCGCGGCGGGAGCGATCAGCGGATCAGCGGTGGTGCGGTTGGCGGCGGACGGTGGCGATGTGCCGGCGTTTGTGCGGCAGATGAAAGCGGCGACGCGGAGGTAGCCTCGGCTCTCGCGGCCATGCTTCGGGCCGGTGCTCCATCAGGAGGACCCTCAGCACGGGCCCAGGGAAGCGGGGATCGACGGCGAGCGCCTGGTGGAGTTCATCATGCGGGCGATCACGATCAAAACCGGTGGGATTCCTGGTGGGATCGAAAACACCACTACCCCAGAAAGGGCGATGACCGGGCCGGGGATCGAACCCGGGGCCTGCGGATTAAGAGTTAGTCCGTATCACGCAGGTCGCGGATCCCCGCCCGGACAGAAGGCAGGAAGAAAGCCAACAAGTCCGAATGACTGCCGAGGAGTCCTGAGACAACCGGGCATCCCAAGTCACACTCTGAGTCACGCGCGGTGGGACGGATTTCTTGTCCGAGACGCCGTGGGTTTGGAGAGCGAGAACCCCGGTGCCGAGTATCCCGAGCGGTCGCGAGCCGATCCGAATGCGAGTCCCAAGGTAGGCGCACGTCACCCGACGCGCGCACTAGCGGCTCCATCCGCCTCCCACTCCGCAATCAGTTCACCGTGATGGTCCCGCGCATCCCCGTTGGCGGGTTGCCGTCAACCCCATGGACAAAGCAGTAGTAGGCGAAGGTGCCAGGCGTTGCGAAGGTGTGGCTGAACGTACCACCCGCGGCAATGTAGCCGCTGTTGTAGGTATCGGCCGAGCCGATGGCGCTCGTTACAGTGTGGTTAACGGCATCGCCGTTCTTCCAGGTGACCGCCGTTCCCTGAGCGATCGTCAGGTTCGACGCGCTGAACGCCTGGTTCATCATGCACACCTGTGTCGACGTCGGCGTGCAGACATTTCCTCCTGGGCCCCCTCCGTACGTCGGTGACTTGCCGCTGCAACCGAGCAACGCTGTAAAGGCACCGATGACCAGAATGACTCGCATCCGCATGGAGCGCCTCCCACCAGGGGTCGAGATCGTTCGACGGACCGCAGTTATACCCGATTCGCGTGGGGGAGGTTTCGTCAGACTCTTGGTCGCAACGCTGGAACGCGCCTCGCGGACGAGTCTACTTCGCCACCGCCTTGAGGGCCGCGCGGCACAGCGCTTCGTTCATGGGACCGAACGCCTCGACCGTGCGACCGTCGGCGTGCTCCAAGACGACCCGTACGTCACCCGAGGCAACCACTCGAATGGCGGCTGTGCAGATTCAGCGACACCACCTGGTCGACCTCAGGCAGCAAGCGGAGGAATCTCTGTAGCAGCTACAGAGATTTTTCCTCGTCATAGTGGCGTTATGGGTCGCGCCGTAAAGTGCATGACCGGGCCGGGGATCGAACCCGGGGCCTGCGGATTAAAAGTTCTCCCGAGCGTGCAGACTCAGCAGACTGATGGGAACGCAAGCGATGATCTTCTGCAGGTTTCCGGCGCTTTCGTCCCGCGCAGTCCTCGTCAGTCCCGAACAGTCTGCGGGGCAGTCTGCGGGGCAGCGCCGTAACGGAGCCCATACGAAAAACGAGAGCCCCCGCCGATGTTGACGGGGGGCTCTCGTTTCAGAAGCGGCGCATTCGCGTACGACCGACCAGACAGCTTCAAGCGCCGGTTGCTCAACCACCCGAAGCTTGTGGCCGACAATTCAACTCAGGGCAATTGCCACTCCCATTCCCACACGACCGAGTATGCCGACGTGGTACCGATCCCGGTGTAACGGTACGTGCCGTTGCCCTTGATGCCGCTGTACTTTCCAGTGCCGCCGGTCCATTGCTGGCTGCCTCCACCGACATTCGGGCTAGTGTCCTGCCCCTTCCACACGAGGAAGGCCTTGTCGCCATCCTTGTCGGTTACGATGCAGTAGCCATGATTCGCGATGGAGAGTCCGTTCACGATGTCGTTCACCCCCGGACATTCCACCGAACTCTTGTCCATGAAACCATTGGCGACGTCGTTGAAGAACACTCCAGAGAACGCCCCCACGAAAAAGACGTGCCCCTTCTCGATCTCATTAACCGTTCCGACAGCCCGGACGCCGAGATTACCCCGGAAGTTGCCGTGCTTGGGAAGCTGGGCCTCGGCGGTCACACCGACAGCGAGAACGAGGGTGAGTGCACCGAGCACCCTCAACAGTGCCTTGCGGTTCATGGACGAGTCTCCTCTGTGTGATGGTTTGGCTTCCGAATCAAAGGGAATCCGCCGGGTCACTGTGCGCGTCACCTAGCTGGCGCACGAATGGGAATTCTACCTCGCTTGGCCGCGCCCGCCAGCTCCACTGCCAAGGTGGCGTTTTCACACAGGCTCTGCGGAGCTTGTGCGAAAACATTGTTCTGAGCACCCCTAAGTCGTTGATTTTGCACGCTGCCACTTCTGCCAAGGTGGCGTTTTCACACAGGCTCTGCGCTGGTTAGGCAGCGGTCTCGGGCAAACCACTGGACACTCAGCCAGGGATCACGCGACACTTTCCATAGAACTGGGAGACGAGTATACCACCGGGGAGGAGGTTCATGTGGCGTGAGGTTGTGGCTACCAGGTCGTTCGTGCCTGGAATGAGGTAGGCGAATACGGATGTTGCGACCGCATTACCCGCTCGCGTTACCTCAACGAAGGTCAGAACATCCAGAGATGACGCGACTGAAACGTCGACCGCGGCAACACCGCCGATACCTCTCGCCCTCTTAGCTAGTCTATCAATGTTGTCATAGATCTCCTCCACTTCGGACGGATCCGGCTCTGTGACAATCGCGACGGCCTCAAGCCGAGTCGACGTTCCATGACCGAAGCGACAGCGCATCGTTCGCGCTGAAGCCAGCAACTGTTGTGCAGGGGTCGCCTGTTGAAAGGGCCCACCGAGCACTGGAGGCGCAACGCTGGTGTTGGTGGTTAGCAGCAGTAGGGGTACAAACCGGGTAGATAGGTAACAGAGTGAACCGGGATGATGGGTGACACTCCCTCTAAACTGCACGGCCAACCCTTGGTGGGGGAGGTTGGTCGATGCCCTGGCTGGAGACATCATCCGTGGAACAACGCGAACGCTTCATCGCCGACGAACGGCGGGGCCTCTACACCCGGACGGAGCTCTGCGCCCGCTACGGCATCAGTCGGAAGACCGGCTACAAGTGGTTCGACCGCTACCACGAGGAGGGGCGGCGCGGCCTGCGCGACCGGAGCCATGTCCCGCACCACTGTCCCCACCGCATCGGGGCGGACATCGCGGACCTGCTGTGCGGGGCGCGGCGCGGGCACCCCGATTGGGG
>CAZRGT010000053.1:0-86679 GCA_964599725.1 uncultured Gemmatimonadaceae bacterium
CGCATCTCGCTGGGCGGAGCACGAGACGAGGCCGACATCCGCGGCCACCGGCGCACCTACGTGGGTGCGATGCCGGGTCGCATCATCCAGGGCATGAAACAGGCGGGAGCGAAGAACCCGGTCTTCCTGCTCGACGAAGTGGACAAGCTGGGGATCTCGTTCCAGGGCGACCCGGCCGCCGCCCTGCTGGAAGTGCTGGACCCGGCGCAGAACGATTCGTTCACCGACCATTATCTGGGCGTGCCGTTCGATCTCTCCGAGGTCCTGTTCATCGCCACAGCGAATTTCGCCCAGAGCATCCCGGGTCCGCTGCTCGATCGGCTCGAGACGGTCAATTTCGCGGGTTATACCGAGCGCGAAAAGCTGGAGATCGCGAAGCGGTATCTCGTGCCCCGGCAGCTCGTCGAAAACGGATTGAGTGCGGGAATGCTCACCCTCACCGACGACGGCCTTGCCGAGATCATCTCGAGTTACACACGGGAATCCGGTGTGCGTCAGCTGGAACGCGAGATCGGGAAGCTCGGACGCAAGGTGGCCAGAAAGGTCGCTGATGGGACCGTGCAGCAGCTCATGGTCGACCGCAAGGACGTGCACGATTTGCTCGGCCGTCCCAAAGTCCATCCGGAGCGCAAAGCGGGGGAAGACCAAATCGGCGTAGCGACGGGAATGTATTACACGCCAATGGGCGGGGACATCATGTTCGTGGAGACGAGCGTGATGCGCGGCAAGGGCGAGCTGCTGCTCACGGGTCAGCTCGGCGATGTCATGAAGGAATCGGCCCGGGCGGCCTTGACGTATGCCAAGTCGCATGCCGCCCGCCTCGGCATCAGCGATCAGAGCCTGGCGGACGTCGACCTGCACGTTCACGTACCGGCCGGGGCGATCCCCAAGGACGGCCCGTCGGCCGGCGTGACCATGGCGACGGCCGTGGTGTCGGCGCTGTCCAGGCGCCCGGTCCGGCACGACCTCGCAATGACGGGGGAGATTACCCTGCGCGGGCGGGTGCTGCCGATCGGCGGGGTGAAGGAAAAGGTGCTCGGCGCCGTGCGGGCGGGCATCCGCACCGTCGTGCTGCCGAGGGAAAACGAGGCGGACCTGGAAGACCTGCCCGAGGACGTTCGACAGTCGTTGGACGTCCATCTGGTCGAGGACCTCGGTGAAGTCTTGTCCCTTGCGTTGCGTGGCGCCCGCTTCGAGGCCGGGCGGCTCGTCTTCGAGGGTCCGGCGCCGATCGAGCCGAAGATGGTGTCGAAGAATTAGGGTCCTAGCTCGTCCTCCTGATCCGCCGCGACCGCCTTCGCCGGCCTCAGGATCGTCGGCCAGGCCACCGAGAGGTCGTTCCAATTGAGGATCGTGTTGAAGGCAAGGGCGAAGCTGCCCTGGGTGGCCCAGCGCCAGAACGGCCGGATGGCGAACATCACCACGTGCCCACGTCCGACCGGCGCGTCCAGCACGGCCGGTCGCCCGGCCAGTTCCTCCCCCGCGACGAGAAGACCGGATAGCCGGAGCGAATCCTTCTTTTCATGGAACGCCAGCACGACGCGGGGCCGGCTCAGGTTGATCTCCCGCGTGATCGTCGAATCCTGATCTTCCGGTGCTTCGGTCGCGGTGTCCACCTGGAATAGGGGAGTCTGGTTGAAATACACGGCCAGGGTGTCCGCGTAACCGTAGGCGATCGGGCTCGAGGCATCCTTCACGGTGGCGCGGTAGATCCCGCCGTTCGCTCGCAGCGAGCGTGGCGCGACCACGTCGATCCCGCGGGTCACTCCATAGTCGGTGAAGACGGCGCTCGTGGCGCCCTCGGTCAGCAACACACCGCCCGCGCGCAGCCAATCGGTGAGGGCGTTGATCCCTGGGAGCCCGATCCCGGGCCGTACGTCGTCAGTCGAATCGAGCCCGCCCAGATTCGGCGTTTCGGCGCTGCGCCGCCAGGGAACCTTGGGCCCAACCAGGGGCTGCCCGTTCACGATCTGCTGGGGGTTGCTCGTCACGAAAGGGAGCACCAGCACGTCGAAGCGGTTCAGCAACGCCCGGTCTTGGAGGCGCTGCACGCTGAGATAGGTGTAGGGGATGCCGAGGACGTCGAAGGCATACCGAACCCAGCCTTCGTTCTGGGTGCTGAGCCACGAGTGCACGAGGCCAATCCGGGGCAGGTCGAGCTCGTGCCGCCGCACGGCTGGGAGTGAGCGCACGGCGTCCACGGTCAGTCCCAGCGATTCGGCTGCGGCGCGCACGCGGGGCGCGACGCCACCGGCGACCGGGATGATGGTCGTGCCGCGGCCGTACGTCGTGCTGTCCACAGTGAATGTCGTCTCGCTCGCGAACATGCGGATGTCCCGCAACGCGATGCGAAACCGGATCAGCCCGCTTTCGGTCGTGGGCGCGATGACAAACGCCGCGGCATCCTCGGGAGAGCCGCGCAGCCTCCCCTGGACCCGCACATCGGCCTCGAGCTTGGCCAGGGGCGCGGTGAAGACGGTCGTGTCGGCGATTGGATGCACGGCCACGTTGCGGAGCAGCTGCAACGTCCATCCCGTGTCGTCGTAGGGCCGTGGATCGTCGGCCCCGTATTCCTGCCGGCTGAAGTACCCCTTCACGAGGGGCCCGTAGGGCTGATCGAGCCGCACCACGTAGTCCCCGGCGGCGATCGTCACGCCTCCCAGGGTCATGGCAGTGTCGGCGCGATGGACTTCGAGGCCGTGAAACCGAATCAGGTTGACCAGATTCGCGGCTTCCACCGGTCTCGCCTGCGCGGCGGGAATATGAAAGGCATTGGGTCCCCCCGCCGCCCGCCCGCGCTCCACGGCGCGCGTCCCCTTGCGGTAGAACTGCTCCAGGTAGCGATGCCCGTTCCGGCCGATGTAATTCAGTGCGATGAGCAGCGCCGACTGCTGGTAGTTGATGTTGTTCCGGATGCACCAGCGGACCCCGTTCAGGGGCGGGTTGGGGCGGAACCACTGCACCGAGGTCGAGCGCTCGGGCAGTTTCACGGTGTGGCAGTCGGCCCCGCGCGAGGTGTACGTCTCGTAGAACCGCCCGATCGCATTGTGCCCGTTCGCGACCCAGAACATGTAATTGGGCGTCCACCCGTCATAGAAATCGTGCGTCCAGACGCCCGGTAGCCCGCGCCGGGTCAGCTCGGTGATCTCCTGGTAGGCGAGCTCGTGCCATTCGTTGATCACGAGTGCGTCGAGCTCGCGGTTGTAGGGCCCCGTCCCGGTGGACGTGTACAGGAACGGCGCCGACTCATGGAGATCGTGCAGCACCGTCGGATGCCAAGTCAGGAACGTCCGCATCATGGTCCGGGTGAGCACCTGGGACATGACGATCGCGTCGCGGTTGTTGTCGTGCGCCGTGTACTTCCCCCAGTACACAAGCGGTGGGGCGACGTTGCGATGGGCCTTGCGGTAGCGGTAGACGTCCACCATGCGGTCCCTTCCGTCCACCTCAGTGACCGGCGTGATGAGCGTGATCACACTGTCCCGGATCAGTCGGACGAGCGGGGTTTCTTCTACGGCCAGTCGGTAGGCCAGCTCCATCAGCATCTCGGGAGAGCCCGTTTCAGGCGAATGAATCGAGCCGGTGGCGTAGTACACCGGCTTGCCGGTTGCGGTGAGGACCCGGGCGCTATCGGGCGAAAGCCCGCGCGGGTCAGCCAGAGCCGCCGTGATGGCGCGGTACTGGTCCAGTCGGGCGATGATGCCCGAGTCGGCGATCGCCGCCAGGATCATGGGCCGCCCCTCGTCGCTCCGGCCCAGGTCGAACACCGCGACGCGCGGCGAAGCTGCGTCGAGCGCGCGGAAGTAGCGCGTGATGTCCGCCACATACGATAGCCGGCCCGGGGTGCCCGGCACGTACCCCAGCACCTGCTGCGGCGTGGGGACATGTGGATCGGCCGGGAGGTGATCGGTCAGCTCGGTGTTGAAGCGCGGCTCGCTTGTGAAGCGCTGAATAGCGGCGGTGTACGCCGAGTCGAGCGGCTGTTGCTGCAAGGCGATCAGAGCGGCGTAGACGAGGGAAACCATGCCGGCTTCTCCGAAGCGGGGGGCCCCGCGAACGTATGGGGCTCGCGGTAGTTCCGCCACCGTGTCTGCGTTGGCCTAGGCTTTCACGCCGTTCACCACCAGTTCCACTGCCGCTCGCTTCCACCGCTCACGCAACGTCGATTCGTCCGCGCCGAGTGGTGGGGCGCTTGCGGCGATCAGCGATTCGAGCCGCAGGTACCCGACCATCAGGACAAGCGCCTGGGCGGCGGCAAGATGTGGGTCCAGGTCATCTCGGACCTGACCCAGTCCCTGGCCCTCCGCCAGCAGAACCACGAGTCGTCGAATCGCCGGCGCGAACGGTGCGGCGTCGACCCGCTCGGCGTGACCGAGCAGCGTGACCAGATCGGGATGGTCCGCCAGGAAATCAAACTGCGCCGACAGCACGTTGTGCAGGCGTTCGAGCGGACGGCCCGAGGGGGCGGGAAGCGTCGTGAGCGCACTCTCCAGCTCACTTACTCCGCGCTTCAAGACCGTCTGGAACAGCCCGCGTTTGGAGTGGAAGTAGTAAAACAACAGCTGCTTGTTGACGCCGGCGGCTTTCGCTATGCGGTCCATTCTGGCGCCCGAGTAGCCTAGTTCGGAAAACTCCTCTCGGGCCGCTTTTACGATACGTAACGCCCTGTGATTGCTTAGCTTAGGCTCCACCCAATAAACCTCAACCAAACGGTTGATATAAACATACTACTCTTCCGCACTCGTCACCAGGGTGGAGCCGTGGCCATGTCCTGGGGTGGTCCAGGCAGCCCCTCCCGGAGAAAGGCCAGTAACGTGCGATTGAATGCTTCAGGAGCCTCCTCTGGAAGCGCATGCCCGGCGCTGGGGACCAGCACGAATGCGCCTCGGGGCAGCTCCGAAACCACTACCTGGCCGACCGATGGGGGAATCAGCCGATCCGCGCTGCCCCACATCACGAGCGTGGGAGCGGCGATCGAGTCGATCCGCCCCCGCAACAAGTCGAAGCGGAATTCACGTAACACCCCGCGCAGCGCTCGGCCGGCCCCAGGCTCAGCCAGCGGTGCGTAGTACTGATCCACGTCCTGGTCGGTCACGCGTGACGGATCGGCGTATAGCATCCGCAGAATGCCGGCGGTCGCCCCCCGTCCCCGGAACCTGTCGAATAGCGCACCGACCATCGGCCAGCGGGCTACTCGCAGCATGAACGGCCACCGCACGCCCAGCCCGGCCGCGTCCACCAGCACGAGTCCACGAACCCGGGCAGGCTGGGCCAGCGCAGCCTCGGCGGCAATGGCGCCGCCCATCGAGTGGCCCACCAGCACCGCATCCCCGATCTGCAGCGAGTCCAACAGCTCGTACAACAGGTCGACGTAGGCGGCGTTCCAGTAGCCGGTGGCAGGCTCTTGGGAAAAGCCGAACCCGCGGTTGTCGAACGCGATCACGCGGTAGCCCCCGTGCGCCAGCGGCATGATCGTGTGGCGCCACGAGTAGATGGACGCCGCCAGTCCGTGGATCAGAACCACAGCCGGGCCCGTGCCGGTGTCGACGTAGCGGATCCGGCTGCCATCCACTCTGGCGTACTTGGCCGTGAGAGAGGTGCCGGCGGGAAACCGCTGCGCCGGCGCGATCGGGTCGGCTCGACAGGCGCCGAGCCAGGAACCAACGCAGACTGCCAGGATCCCTAAGCGCCGTCTCACGCCGGTCCAAGAGCGAGTCGCGCAAGCCCCGCGATCAACGGATGCGAGCTCCACAATCCAAGAAGGCCACCGTCACTTGCGGACGCCGTCAGTGTGTGCACTCCGTCTACGAGAAGCAAAGTCGGATGGTCGGTCGGTGCGGGGGGGAATACCAGCCCCTGGGTGTCGCCAGGGTCACCTGCGATGCGGACGTGGAGGGTCGCTCGAGCCGAAGCCCGACGCCAGGCGGGAAGAGTGGGCTGCCACAACTCCGCGGTCAGTACGCCGTCCACCGTGCGCTCGGCTCGTGCCACGATTTGCTGCACGACGGTGGCGACCGTCCGGGCGCCTTCGAGCGCCCGCGTGACCGGCTCGACCGGTTGGCGAATGTCCGCCAGCGCCCGAGTGAGCCGCTCCAGTCGCTCACTCTGCTCGGCCGCGAGCTGAATGAGCAGCACCTGAGGATCAGTGGCCCGGTAGCGCGCTGGGCGACCAGCCGTTCGAAAGCCCGCGCCGTGCCGTACCAGCCCTTCCAATGCGGCGTACGCGTTGGCTCTCGCGAACCCGGCCGCGCGCGCCGCGGCATATCCGGTCGATGGCCCCAAGCCGAGTAGAGTGGCGTACACCCTTGACTCAGTGGGCGTGAAACCGAATGGAGTCAGGTCAATCGCTGAGGTAGTAATAGTTGCTACTACTAATATCACCCTGGCAGCTGCGCAAGCTGTCTAGACCACTTCGATTGGGATCCCCATGAGGCGCGCGATCAGCGCCAGGCGAAACGTGATGTCGGTCTGGCGTTGCGCCGGGCTCTTGCCCGGTCCTTCGAGCGGGAACCAGTGCCTCACAACCGGACTGGTGGTCTTGGGCAAGGCGCGGAGGTTCTTCGGGCTCCAGATCCCCTGGTCGTCGGTCTCGCTGAACAGCCGGGCTAGGGACCTGCTGGCACTGGGGATTTGCCGGACCACGCCGAGCCGGGCCAGGAGCTCGAGCCAATACACCGCGAATGGAACGTCGGGAACGTGGCCCTGCGCATCCGATCGCATCGGGTCGCCCAGCAGTTCGAAGGTCGGCTTCAGGAACTTCTTTCCAGCCAGGATGAAGAAGGCCCGTTTGGGGGCCGGATTGCTGAAATAGGTGGCGAGCCGCTCCACGAACCCAGCTCGTTCTCGCTGCACCGCGGGGAGGAGCGCGAGCACTTCCATGCCAAAAATGGTTGGGGGCGTGGCCAGGGGATCCAGAATCGTCTTTCCAGACTGCTTGCGGAATGGCTTCTCGATCAGCTCACTGCGAAGGTACAACGAGATGTCGCTCGCGAGCTTGTGCGCCGCCCCGCGTAAACGGGGATCCTCGACGTGCCCCGCGCGGGCCAGAGCGGCGGCCGCGGCCTCGCGAAGCATGTTGCGAGCCCAGACCCCCAATTTAGGATCTGCCTTCCCCGGCCGCTGGAACTCCACCAGTAAGGCCGGATCCTCGTCCCGGGACAGCAACCGGAACAGGAATCGGTCGGCCAACTTGAAGGGGCGCTGGTCCGCCGGCCAGCCGAGCTCCAATAGGCGCCGGTACTGGAAGACCGTGCCGACCTCTTTCCACCCATAGGCCTTCGATGGTCCATATCCGAGCAGATTGCCGCCCCACAGCCCCGTGTCCTTCTGTTTGCGTGCAATCGCCACGGCGCCGCGATCGGCCAGGACGGCAGCCTGCAGGGCCGCGACACGCTCCGGGTCGCGCGCGTGAGCGGGAACGATCTCGGTGAGCGCACGAAACTGGATGGACGGGCTACCCGCCTCGTACAGCCAGGTCAGGGGCAGTCGATGCGTGCCGGGGAGTTCCAGTGTGTGCGCTCCGCTGGGCGGCGGGTATTGGACGGCAAGCGGCAAGGAAAGCGGGCGCAAACTTATCGGGGAAGGCTTTCCGAGGCCAGCCCCCCGCGGCACGAGATACAGCTTGTTGCGGTTAAAGGGTTTACGCCATCCTCAGAAAGGACAGCGGACCACGCGGATGGCGCCGCGGCCGATTCGGTCGGCTTCGCTCGCCAGGACGAGGGTGGAATCGTCCCGGAAAGTGATCGCTTCCCCCGCGCGCTCCAGTCCAGCTACGGAGCAACGCGGGTGCGGACCGGGGACGAGTCGGCCATCCGCCCCGGACCGAAAGAAATAGATGTCGACGTAGGTCCGAACGGCTACCATCGCCCCGTCGGCTCGTACGGCCGCACCGGTCACCAGGCGTCCCCGCGATCGATCGATCGCGATCGGGAGGGTCTGCACCAGCTCAGCGGTGGCCACTCGGCCTGGTTGCCACGCCGTGTGGCCGATGCGATACAAGCGCACCGTTCCGCCGCGACCCTTGGACACGAGGTACACCGCCGTGTCACGCGGCGAGACATAGAGTGCTTCGACGTCGTGCGAGCCGTCGGGGTAGCGGAACTTCAGCGCGAGCGCGGCGGCCGTGAAGCGCTGCGTGTCCGCGGCGGCGAGCGGCGGGTCCGGTTCGGGCACGGCGTAGATCGTGACGCTCGCCCGCCGCTCCTGGTTGTCACCGGTGTCGCCAATGTACAGGCAGTCACCAGGGCGGCGCGGGCACGGTCCCAGCGCCAGATCTTCCCAATCGACGGCCTTCGCCCCCGACACGTGGATCGCCCCGCGATCCCTGCCCTGCAGGTCGGTCGCGTACAGATAGGGGCCGTCTCCGGAGTCGTTGTGCGTCCACAGAATACCCGGGTGCGCGCGGCTGACCACCACGCCCGAACTCTCCGTCACGCGCGGGCTCTTGAACGGAGCAGTGCGCCCGACCGTGGCGGCGGCCGCGGCGGTTTGCAACAATAACAGCGACACGAGCATGGCACGAACGAAATGCGCTTGATCGGCATGGGGCAAGGGGCGATCTTGTGCATATGATCGAGGCTTTGAAGCGGCGCGCGATCAAGAGACTCCCCGATCGCGTCAGGCTCCGGGGGCGGGTGCTCTTCCTCGCCGAGGACGCCGCCCTGGTGCGTCGGCAGCTGGATGGAGCAGACATCCCGTGGACCCCCTCAATCAAGCTCCGCGACGACATCTCTACCGACGAGATCACCCCCGCCTACATCTGCTACTACTACGATGAGACCCTGGGGGAATTCCCGTATCTCGGACTGAAGTGCGAAGAGGAATTCCCCGTCACCCGGGGCGCGGTGAAGCGTGGCGGCTTCGTCGCCTCGGTCAGCGGCAAGCGGCGCGGCAAAGGCTCGTCGCGCGAGCAGTCGCCCTATGCCGAGATGTGCGCCGGGATCCAGCTCGTCGTGGCGGAGAACATCGAGCGTATCTACCGGGAAAACTGCCAGAACCTGGGCGTGCTGACGACAACCGACTTCTCGATCATCGAGAAGCTTCGGCGCGGTGAGGACATCCCGCTGACCCGGTTCACGGAAGGCGAAGGGGAGATCACCCGCGGCATCATCGAATTCGGAGGCCTGTTCGCCTACAATGTGGCGCGCCTCCAGGGGGCGGTGCGCGTGACCCCGCCGACCACACCGTCCCGACCCATGACGTTGGGGGAGAAGATCCTCGCCCGGCACTGGGTGGTGGATCTCGCGACGGGCGCCGTGGGCGTCCCGGCGGTTCAGCCGGGCGACGAGGGGTTCGTCGCCACGGACATCCGCTTCAGTCACGAGTACGTGACGCCCATGGCCGCGATCTTCTTCGAGCAGCTGGTAGGCGCGGACGAGCGGGTCAACGATCCCGGATCGGTGCTGTTCTTCCGCGACCATCTCACCTTCCTCGGCGAGGCGATGACGCCCGAACGGATCAAGGAAGGGTTACTGGACGTGGCGCTCCAGCTCGAGAAGAAACAGCGGGCATTCGCCGAGAAGCAGGGCATCAAGCTGTACGGCGAGCTGCAGCGCCTGGGCGTGCACGGCTCCGAGGCGATCTGCCACTCCAAGATCCTCGAAGCGCATGCGCTCCCCGGCCAGGTGATCATCGGCTCCGACTCCCACACACCGCATGCCGGCGCAGTCGGGTGCGTCGCGTTCGGCGTTGGCACGACCGCGATCTTCAACTCGTGGATCACCAGGGACGTTCGTGTGACGGTGCCGGAGACGGTGCGGGTCGTGGTGCACGGGCGCAAGCCGGCCAACGTGACGGCGAAGGACTTCATGCTCGAGATCCTGCGCCATCCCTACGTCAAGAACGGACAGGCGATCGGGAAGCTGGTAGAATACGCCGGCGATGCGATCGAGGCGCTGTCGGTGGACGAGCGCGCCACGATGACCAACATGACGGCCGAAGTCGGGGGCTTCACGGGGTACGTGGCGCCCGACGCCCGGACGGTGGCGTACCTGATGGAGTATCGGGGCCTGTCTCGCGGCGACGCCGAGCGGATGTGTGCCGGTTTGGCGAGCGATCCCGACGCCCGCTACTGCGAAATCATCGACATCGACGCCGCGACGATCCGCCCCATGGTGGCCCTGCCCGGCGACCCGGGCAACGGACTCCATATCGACGAGCTGTCCGGACGAGTGAGCGTCGAAATCGCCTACGCCGGGTCGTGTACCGCCGGCAAGAAGGCGGACATGGACATGTACGCCCGGGTGTTGAAAGAAGCGGCGGATCGGGGCGAGCGCGTGGCGCCGGGCGTGCGCTTTTTCATCCAGTGTGGCTCACAGGACGTGAAACGGTATTGCGAAGAACGGGGATACCTGGACCTATTCCAGCGCGTGGGGGCGCAGTTCCTCGAGCCGTCCTGCGGAGCCTGTATCAACGCGGGGCCGGGCGTGTCGCGCACCAAGGACGAGGTGACGATCAGCGCCATCAACCGGAACTTCCCCGGCCGCTCCGGACCGGGTCAGCTGTATCTCGCCAATCCCTATACGGTGGCCGCGTCGGCGATCGCGGGTTTCATCACGGAGTGGGGACCCGAGGGCGTACCGGCCGCCACGTCCTAGCGCCCGCCTGTCAGGGCGCTCCCTCCACGCGGAGATGCACTCCTTCCACGCCTGCCGAGAAGTCGACCGCTGCCGTGACCGTCGTCGCCGAATCCGGGACCAACTTCGCCGTGGTGTGATAGTCGCCGACGATCGTCCCGCGAGAGCGGGCGATCGTGAACCCCCCACCCAAGTCGGCGCTGGTCGCGCTGCCGAACGTCGCGCTGGTGATGTGGATGGCGCCGGTTCGCGCGCGCCAGGTCTGGATGCTCGAATCGGGCGCCTGCGCGATGATCCAGGCCGTCCCGGATCCCAGGAGGTTCACCGCGAACGCTTCGCTGAGTGAATCGTTGATCGGTGGAATGAGACCTGCTCCCACCACCAGGAAGACCGTATCCACCGTCCCCGTGGTCGCGTCGTAGCCGC
This sequence comes from uncultured Gemmatimonadaceae bacterium, assembly GCA_964599725.1. Lineage (GTDB taxonomy): Bacteria > Gemmatimonadota > Gemmatimonadetes > Gemmatimonadales > GWC2-71-9 > DASTHG01. The sequence continues at coordinate 11,001 of CAZRGT010000053.1, forward strand.
GCCAGGCGAGCGTGCCGAAGACCCCCGCCGAGAGAGCGCCCGCGACCACTTCGAGGTGAAACGCAGCGACCTTCGTCGTGTCGCCCGGGGCGTTCGGCACCGGGGTGGCCTGATCGATGAATGGCAACACGAACCCGGACAGGGTGGTGAACAGGCTGTCGCTGCCGAACGACAGCGTGAGCGCCTGCTGCACCGCGGCCTTCTCGCCTACGGACACCACGTTGAGCGTCGGCGCCGTGCCGCCGTCGGTGCAGGCGGTCAACGCGAGCAGGAGAAATCCAACAGCAGACTTCGTCACGACGAGCTCCCCTGAAAGGCGGGCGGGACCGTCGTGCTATTCGCTCCCCGACACGCGGAGCCGGCCCGCGTCCGAACGATAGGGGGGGAGGGCGGCTCTTTGGTAGACGCTGCGGGGGTTCCACAGCACCCAGGAGTCGATCCCGGCGTCCTGGGCGGCGCGAATCTGCGCCTGGATCTCGGCGGCTGTGTAGCGCGGCAACCGACGTCCCAATGTGAACGCCTGGAGGTACGGCCGGATCTGGGTCGAGTTTTCGGTCCCCGTCCGGGCCAGGGCATCCGCGAGGGCGAGTCTCACGACGCTGTAGGGATGCGCGTTGGGAGAATGAAAGCCGAACGCGCCGCGTGCGTAATGGCTGGGATACACCATGGGCAGGAGGACGTCCGCGACGCCCATGAAGTCCTCCCACACCTGACCGATGCCCAGATCGCCGGTGGTCACGGAGGCGGTGAGGCCAAAGACGTCGAAAGTGACCGGGACGCCGAGCGGCTTGACCAGACCGGCGAGCAGGCGCACCTGCCGGCGCACCGCGTCCCGCGGGGTCTCTCCGACCCGCCGGGCGGGGAAGATCGCCGTCGCCATCCGCGCCTGGGGCTCGTCAGGGAGACGGACGTAGTCGAACTGGACCTCCGCGAATCCGAGCCCCACGGCCTCACGGGCCAGCTCACCGGCGTAGACCCAAACCGAATCGTTGTAGGTGTCGACCCACGCGCTGCCAATGCGGTCGCGCCACAACCCGCCCTCACGCGCGCGCACCGACCAGGCGGGGCGCCGTTCGGCGAGCAGCGGGTCCTTCGCGACGACGATGCGGGCGATGGCGTAGACGCCGTGGGCGTGGAGCGTGTCGAGTCGGGCCTGCACGTCGTTGGTGCGGGCGCACCGGTCCGCGCCGATCGCCCGCGCGGTGGGGACGCGCGACCGGTACAGCAGGCAACCGGTGTCGTCCTTCACATCTACGACCAGAGCGTTCACGTCGGTCGAGTCGACCAATCGCACCAGCTGCCACAAGCGGCTCGAGCCGAACGCCCATGCGTTGACGTACAGCGCCTTCACGGCATTCGGTCGCGTGAATTGATACTCCCGCCGCTTCGCGAATCGGATCTCGATACCGATCAGGGAGGCGCGACTCTGATCCGCCGGCGCGAGCAGACGGTCGGGCGGGATCTGTGCAAAAAGGCCGCGTCTCGATCCGAGCGCGGCCCCAAACGCGAACAGAACAACCAAGCGCCACCGCATAGGGGGGTTCACAATAGGAAACCGGACCCTCCCGGACAAGCGGCCCAAGTCACAATTCCTCAGTGCAGTTGCAAGCTGTTGAACAGCAAGGGGTAAGTCGCCAGGCTCTGACCGCGATATTGCGGCCGGAAGCCGAACAGGACGACTCGTCCGGCTCCCACCCGGATTTCCACCAGGGCCGCCCGTCCCGCGACGCGTTCGGGATGGCGCACCCAGCCGGAGAGAAGCACGTCGCCGGGGTCGTCTGGGTAGCGGGCGACGACGTGAACCTGGGTCGAGTCGAGCACGTCGAACGCAGGTCCGTCTTCGAACCAGGCCGCTGTTTCGGCTCCCAGGCCGCGCGCGATAGGGTGCGTCTGATCGATGGCGATGCGGAATATCGACCCCGGTGCATAGAAGTCCTCGGCGGGCACCCCCTCGAGTACGTTGCGCACCGGCAGCAGCAACGCCTGGATCACGAATCGACTCGCGTCGTTCAGCGCGACCAATGTGCCACCATCGGTCACGAATTGACGCAGCGCCTGGATGCCGTCCGGCCCGAGACCGCCGGCGTAGGGCGCCGGATAGCGACGCTGCGGCAGTCCCTCCGCGATGTCGCGCGGCGGTTGATCGGGCAGCACCAGCACGTCGAGTTTTTCCTTCAGCTTCCCCGCCCGCGCGACCGAGTCGACGATAGAGAGATACGGCACCCTCCAGGTGTCGAACACCCAGCGGGTCCAGCCCTCGTCCATCGCCGCCTGATAAGAGCGGTACACCCCGATGCGGGGGGTCTCCCCCACGGCGAAGCCGGGATACCCCGGCGTCGCGCGTGGCGCCGCGATCGGACCGGAAAGCGGCACGCGGAGGGTGTCCTGGACGACCACCGCGGTGACGCCCAAGAGCAGCGGCAGGGTGTGGGCGGTGACGTCGTAGGGGCGCTCCGGCGGGCCACCGGGATACAGGCGCCGGTCGGGATAGTGTTGCGGCTCGAGCAGCGTCTTGGCGAAGGCGGCGTAGGGTTGCCGCAGCAGGACGACGTAGCTGCCGGCGGCGAAGCGCTGGCCGCCGGTGGTAAACGGTTGTTGCGCGGTCCGGATCTCCACCTGGCCCCGAGCGAGAATGCCGAGCAACGTCGCCACCGCCATCGAGTCTTGCTGACGGGGGATCACGTACGCATACGGCCACCCGCGCCAGCCGCGCACGCCGCGCCAGCTCACGGACAGGAAGTTCGAGAGCCAGCGGTCGCGATAACGCGCGGCGTGTTGCAGCAGGGCGTAGGCGGCGTCGGTGTGGTAGGTGACGATGTCGCGCAGGGTCCAGCGGCCACCAGGCCAGGGTGCGGTGAAGTTCCAGGTCCGCTCCCGAGGGTTGAAACCGCGGGCCGTGCCCTGCAGACGGTCGAAGGGCACATGGACAGGGCTCGCGAGATCCGCGCTGGCGGCTTCGGCCAGGATCCGGACCGCGCCGTGATAGTGCCCGTAGGCCCGAGCCGGTGTCCACGCGTCGTAGATCGCGTTCACGGAGATGCCGGTCTTGCCCTGCCCGCCGAGCTCCCAGGCGATCGCTCCACCGAGGGCATTGATCCCGTCTACCAGCAGCGGATCCACGTCCGGCTCGATCGGGTCGAGGTATGGCGGCAGGAACAGCCGGGACCCGGTCGAACCCTGCTGGTGCAGATCGAGCACGATCTGGGGATGCCACACGCTGTAGAGGGAATCGACCACCAGGCGTGTCTCGACCTGGGTGAAGGCATACCAGTCGCGGTTGTTATCGTGCCCGACGTAGCCGTGATACAGCTCCGGCGGGTCGCTGCCCTCGGCGGGCGTGCCGAGGGTGCGGGCGTACCACTTCGCCACGATCGTGACCCCGTCGGGATTGAGCGAGGGCACGAGCCAGAGCACGACGGCGTCGAGAATGGCGCGAGTCGCGGCGCTGGTGTCGGTCGCGAGCCGGTAGGCGAGCAGCGCCGGGGTGAAGCTGCCGCCCACTTCGTCGGAGTGAATGCCGGAAGTGATCAGCACCATCGTCCGGCCGTCGCGCAGGGCCGTCACGGCTTCGCGATTGGTGCGCATCGTGCGCGGATCGGCGAGGCGGGCATTGCTCCGGCGATACACATCGAGGCGTCGCAGGTTCTGCGGCGACGAGATGGCCAACGCGATGAACGGAGCCCCGAGCGTGCTCTTGCCGATCTCGCGGTAGTCGATCCGGTCGCTGGCGCGGGCCAGGGCCTGATAGTAGCGCACCAGCGTGGGCCAATCCGCGAGCCGGCGGTCGTCCCCCGGATCGAAGCCCAGCACCGAGCGCGGGGTGGGGATGGACGGCGGCGTTCCTTGGCCGGCGAGCGGCGGGGCGCAAAGGACCAGCAGGGAGATCGTCAGCAGTCGCGACGGCATATGCGGGGTCACAGGAGCGGGAAAAGTAATCGGCAAAATGCACGGACGCAGCAGCCGCACGACCGTGCGTCTGCGGCGTCCGTGTGTGTCACTGGGCTCAGGGCAGTTTGTGGAGCTCGACCCGCCGATTCTGGGCCCGCCCCGCAACCGTGGTGTTGGTGGCGACCGGACTGGTGGGGCCATACCCGCGAGCCACCATGCGGGACGGGGCCACGCCGCGCCGGGCGAGATAGGCCCGCACGGCGAACGCGCGTCCATTCGACAAACGCGTATTGATGGCCGCCGAGCCCGTATTGTCGGTGTATCCGGCGATCTCGATGTTGATCTCCGGGTTCGCCACCAGCGAGGCCGCGACCTGGTCGAGCACGCGGTAGGAATCCGGCGTCAGCGCCGAGCGGCCGGTCTGGAAGTTGACCCCCCGCAGCACCAGCGTCGGGCGTGCCCCGGGCGTGCGCTCTTCCCTGAACAGGATGACGCACCCCACCTGGTCCACGGGCGTTCTCAGAGGTGTGCCCGGGCACCGGTCCAGCCGGTCCTCGACGCCGTCACCATCGGAGTCGCGGGCGACCGGGCACCCGCTGGGGTCGACTTTCACCCCCACCGGCGTGTTGGGGCACTGGTCGGGTCCGTCGGGCACGCCGTCGTTGTCGCCGTCCTTGGAGCAGCCGGTCGGGTCCACGATCACCCCGGCGGGCGAATCGGGACACTTGTCGATGCCGTCGAACACCCTGTCGCCGTCGGAATCCTTGGGGCAGCCGCTCACGTCCACCGTGGCGCCCAACGGCGTGTCCGGGCACTGGTCGAGGCCGTCGAGCACGCCGTCGCGGTCGACGTCGGCGGGGCAGCCGACGCTGTTCACCGTCGCGCCGGCCGGTGTGTCGGGGCACTGGTCGAGGCCGTCCGCCACGTGGTCGCGATCAGCATCGAGCGGGCACCCGAACGTGTCGATCTTGGCGCCGGCGGGCGTGTTCGGGCACTGGTCGATGCCGTCCACGATGCCGTCTTGATCGCCGTCGGACGGGCAGCCACGCACGTCGACCGTGGCGCCGAGCGGCGTATTGGGACACGCGTCGCCCTTGTCGGGCACGCCGTCGGCGTCCGTGTCGCGCGGCCCTTTCGGCTGCGCGGGGTGAGCGGAGCCGGATTGCAGGAAGGAGAATCCCATCAATCCCACGATGTGCGTCGCGTGGCCGGTGGCGACGGCCGCCTTCGTGGACGGCGAATAGACGGCGCGCCCTTCCAGCAGCACGCCGACCCGGGTCCCGAGCGGAACTCGCAGCCCCAGCCCCCCGTGGAAGCCGCCGTCCGTGAACGAAAAGGGCGCGCTCTTGCCGAAATCGATACGCGAGTACCCCGCGACCACGTAGGCCAGCAAGGGAAGTCGGACCACGAGGTTGACGCCGCCGATGAGCGGGTCCATGGTGGCGCCCGGCGAGCCGGGAACGTCTTGCTCGCGCTCGAACACGACGTCGGCGCCCAGGCCGAAGTGGCCCGTCACGAAATACGTCAATCGCGCGCCTCCGCCCAGACCGTTGGCGAGGTTGAACGCCTGGTCGTAGCGCGTGTAGGCGCCGAAGACCCCCAGCTCGAAGTCATTGTGCTGCTGGGCCACAAGCGTCGTCGCGGCGCCTGCCGCGAGCAATCCGGCCGATATGATCGCGCGCACGTGAAGCCTCCTCCCCCGCAAAATAGGAAACGCCGGGCCGCCGCGCGACATCCGGGGTGCGTCAGGGCAGTTGATGCAGCTCCACGCGCCGGTTCCCCGCCCTTCCGGCAGCCGTTTCATTGGAGACCACCGGATTCGCCGGGCCGTAGCCCTTGGCCTCCATGCGCTCCGGTCCCACGCCTTTTCGGGCGAGGTGGGCCCGAACCGCCAGGGCGCGGGCGGCGGAGAGCCGTCTGTTGACCGCCGCCGATCCGGTGTTGTCCGTGTAGCCGGCGATTTCGACCCGTACCTCCGGATGCGCCACGAGAGACGCCGCGACCTGATCGAGCGCGTCGTAGGAGGTCACAGTCAGCCGCGAGCGTCCAGTCTCGAAATTCACGCCCAGCAGAACCAGCGGCTCGCGCTCGGTTTTGAACAGGATCTGACATCCGACCGCGTCCACGGCCGTTCCCAACGGGGTCTTGGGACACTTGTCGTGATCGTCATCCACGCCGTCGCCGTCGGCATCCATCACCAGCGGGCACCCGGTTGGGTCGACCGCCGTGCCGGGCGGAGTGCCGGGGCAGCGGTCGAAGCTGTCCGGGACGCCGTCCCGGTCGGTGTCCTTTGGGCACCCCACGTCGTCAACGGGGACGCCGGCCGACGTTCCCGGACAGTGGTCGCGTGTGTCGTTCACACCGTCGCCGTCGGCGTCTTTCGGGCATCCGCGCGCGTCCACCGGTACGCCGGCCGGCGTGTTGGGACACTGGTCAATGCCGTCGAAAACGCCGTCGATGTCGGAGTCTACCGGACAACCGACGGAATCGACGAACACGCCGGCCGGAGTATCGGGGCAGCGATCCATCCCATCCCAATGGCCGTCGGCGTCCGAATCCGAAGGACAGCCCATGCGGTCGACGCTGGCGCCGAAGGGGGTGTACGGGCACGCGTCGCCCGCGTTGGGCACGGCGTCGCGATCGGTATCGGGCGGCGGGCCGCCCGTCGTGAAATAGGACACACCGGCGGTGGCCACCAGGTGACCGGCGCCGCGGCTGGGGGGCAGGTGGGAATTGAAGGTGTACAGGGCGCGAAAATCGGCCCGCAACGCGAGGCGGCTCGCGAGGAACATCCGGCCCCCCAGCCCCAATACCGCGGCATTGTCGGTGAAATGCCGGGGTGGCGTGCCGCGGAACTGCGGCCGGGCATAGCCACCGAGCAGGTACCAGGTCGGCTGATCGTCACCGACGTTGTACAGGATATGCGCGCCGGCGAGCGTGAGCGACGTGTTGGTGGTGACGCCCTGATTCGGCGCCCGTTCCGTGCCGACCTCGACCTCGATCTCCCACGCGGGGCGGAAGAAATACCCGATTCGTCCACCGCCCCCCACGCCCGCCCGCAAGTCGAAGCGCGGCGTGAAGGACGCGAGCGACCCGAAGGCGCCGAACTCTGCACCACTCGGCCGCTGCGCGGAGATGTCGGAGACGGCGGGGACGGTAGCGAGGGCGAGCAGGGTGAGCGCGTGTCTCTTGATCACCATTTCAGAACCCCCATGCGCCGTCGCGGCGCAGCCGGGTCGCGAGATCGATTCCGCCGAGCACGATGCCGTGCCACGAGCCATCCGCGTCGATCCAGCTCGCACCCGCCGGTCCGATGAGCGTTCCCCCACCGGCGCCGGCGATCGAGTTGGCGCCGACCGGACCGGTAAAACCGCCGAGTGAATCTCCACCGATCGCCGCCGCCAGCGTCTCGGCGGAATTGGTGGCCGCCCCGCCGTACAGGCCACCGACGATGAGGACCGCGTCGCCGAGCGGTAACGTGGCGAATTGCGAACGCCCTTCTGGCAGGGGCGTGCCGGCGACGGCCCATGCCCCGCTCAGGAAGCCGGACGCGAGACTCACGCGGGCCGTATCGGCGGCTGCGAGCCGGAGCGGCGCGGCGCCCAACCCTCCGCCCAGCGGAGCGCTGTCCTGAATCCCACCGAACACGACGACGTGATCGTTCAGCACCACACCACCGCCATACGCGCGGGGGATGGGGAGCGCAGGCTGAGTGTACCAGCCGTCGACGTGCCCATCGACACCGATGCGCCCGACGAACACGTTGGACTGCGGGCGGCCCAGCGAATCCGCCCCTCCCATGACGTAAATCCGGCCGCGGCGGACCACGGCGATTGCCCCGGCACGCGGCGCGGGGAGCGGCTCGATGGCGACGAAGGCTCCGATGATGGTGTCGCTCGTCGCCAGCGCCTGAAACACCGTGGCGCGCGCCCGGCCAGAGGAATCGCTGCCTCCGAACACATAGAGGGCGCGGCCGTCGAAGCGTGAATTGTAGCGATTGCCGAATGCCGCCGCCGCGAACGCGCGTGGCGCGGGCAAATCACGCGGTTGACTCCAGGGGCCAATCGTGCCACCGGAAACGGCGCGGGCGACGAAGACCGCCGAACCCGGCACCATGACCGAATCGCCCCCGAGCGGTTCCGCACCTCCCGCGGCGTAGAGTGTGACGTTGAGCACGGCACCCGTGGGTTCGACACCGGTGGTGAGTGCCACCCCTACGGGGGCGCGGGGAAACGCGGTGCGCGCCTGCCAGGTGAGTGACGCGGGATCAAAGCTGACGCGCGGCACCACGTGCACGGTTGCCGTGAGCGTGCGCCCGCCAGCGGACGTCACGGTCAGCGCCCCGCTGGCCGCGCTGTCCGGTACCGAGAGCCGGATGGCGCGGTCGCTCCACGCGTCGACTACGGCGGCCGGAGTCCCGCTACCGATTCGACGGAAGTGGACCGAGCCGGTGGCCTGGCTGTCGCCGAAACCGAATCCTTCGATCACGATGGACGCACCAGGCACCAGCAATGGCTCGATGGCTCCGTCGACGTAGTCGATGCGGGGAGTGAATGGCGATGGGCCCGCGGCCTCGCCGCCGCAGGCCAGGGCGGCCACCAGCGTGGCCCAGGTGACACTAGCGCTGTGCGTCCGGGCCACGGATGAAGTCCACCGCCTGCGCGAGACGCTCCGCGACGCCGGAGAGCTCGGTCGCGCCCTGGGCCAGGTCTTCAATGGCCCGCATCTGCTCGGCGGCGGCGGCGGCCACCGTTTCGGCTTCCTGGGTCGAGGCCGAAGCGCCAGCTTCGGCCTGGGTCAACGATTGTGTCATGCGCGACGCTCGCTCGGCGGTCGCCCGGGCGACGTCCGCGACGCGCTTGCCTGCGCGGGCCGTGCCCGCCGCGACGTCGGTGATCCGGTCGAGATCGGGAAGCAGCGCCGCCGACGTGTCGACGACGGAGCCGAGCTCCGCGCGGATGCGCTCCAGGAGCTGGGCGGCCCGGTCCAATGCGCGCAGCGTTTCCTGGACCGCCTTGCCCACGTTGCGTGCTTCGCGTCCCGCCTCGTCGGCGAGCTTGTGCACTTCCTCGGCGACCACCGCGAACCCGTGGCCGTGCGACCCGGCACGGGCTGCCTCGATCGTGGCATTGAGCGCGAGCAGGTTGGTCTGGTTCGCGACGAACCCGATCGCTTCCGAAAACTTTTCGACCCGCGCGGCCACGTCGCGAAGCCGCGCCATTTCCGCGGCGCCTTCTTCCGTCGAACGGCCGAGATCGGTCAGGCGGCGCACGGCTTCCTGTGTCGCGACACGGACGCGGCCGGCCGTTCGCTCCACCTGTTCTCCGGCTTCACGCGTCTGGTCGCCGGCGGAAGCGACCTCCACGGCGCCGCGTTGCAACTCGCCCGATTCCGTCGCTGCCGCGGCGACCAGCTCCGTGGCCTGACGCGCGCCCTGGCTCGCTCGCTGCGCCGAGGCCGCGACTTCCTGACTGGAGGCGTGGATTTCCTGCGTGGTGGCGGTGATGGTCTGCACGTACTGCGTCGTCTGGTCCGATGCACCGACCACCGGCTGGATGGAGCGCTCCAGTGCCAGGATGAGCGCGATCTGCGGTGCCGCCAGGCTCAGGATTTCGGCGTCGCTGTCGCGATACATCCATGGATCGGAATGGCGGATGCTCCAGAGGCCGATCAGCTGCTCGCCGTGAAACAGCGGAACGAGGATTTCCGATCCGGTCCGGTCCCCGCCGGGGGAGATGGCGTCGCCGCGGCCCAGGTTGCGGGCCACGACCGGCCGGCGCAAGCGCACCGCTTCACCGGTGAGGCCCGCATCGGCGTCGAAGCGGAAGGTGGCGGTGACGCCGTCCCGCATCGCGGTGTCGGCCACCAGCTCCATTTCCCGCCGTTTCGGGTCGAAGCGGGCGAACCCGATGTGCTCCCAGGCGACCAGTCGCCGGGTGAAGTCCTGAATGTGGCTGAAGGTGCGGGCCAGGTTGATGTCGGTCGCGATCGCCAGGGACAGCCGCTGCACCAGCGACAGCTCGTCCGCGTGAACGCCCAGGCGGATGACGTACGCCGATACGACCGTCGCGCCCGCCAGGGCGGCCGCGATCAGCAGTGCCGAGGCGAGCGACAGGGACGAGTGCAACAACCAAAACCACGCCAGCGCGAGGCCGACGGAGGTGAAGTAGACGACCGTCTCCCAGCGTGCCGTTAAGCGAGCGTCGACCCAGGCGATGGCCCGGCTCACGGTGAGCTCGAGGTAGAACGAGCCGTTGACGATCACCATCATGAGGAGGACGAGCGCGGCGATCGGTCCCACGTTGTCCGGTTCCAGCGCCAGCGGTCCCGTGGCACCGCCGAGCTGTTCGTAGATGATGCCGGCGAGCGCCGAACCGGCCGTGAGGTGTGTCGCGTTGGAACCGGCGAGGCGGAGCGGGAGACGCCGCAGGACGACGTCTCCCAGCACCGTGAGCAGGGGCGCCACGAACGCGGCGAACTCCCAACCGCGCTCCATCACCGCATACGTGGTGACACCCAGCACATAAGAGGAAAAGCCGTTGCCCGGCAGCGCGATCCCGAACCGTCGTGTCAGCGAGCCGGCGACGACGAGCCCGAGCAGGGCGAGAGGAAAAGTGCCGCCGGTGGAAAGCCGCCCGGTTGCGTACCCGGAGAACGCGACCCCGACGGCGAGCAACGCACCCAGCGCCACGACGCTGGGGACGAGAGACGCGGGCGCCGTCCTGAGACGGAGAGACGGGCTCATGCGATGCGCGCAAATTCTGCCGTGTGGCGCGGCATGTCAAGCGCCGCTATCGTTCCCGCCATGCGCGTGACCATCGAGTTTTGCGTCGTCTGAAACTATGAACCGCGGGCCGCCGGTCTGGCGGCCGAGATTCGGGTGGCGTTTCCGCAGGCAGAAGTCCGGCTGATCGAGTCGTCGGGCGGGGTGTTCGAAGTCGAGCTGGATGGCCGTCGCGTCTTCTCCAAGAAAGCCCTCAAGCGTCACGCCAAGCCCGGGGAAATCGTGCCGCTGCTGCGGGAGTCCGGCACTCACCAGTGAAGATTGCGATCTCTACCGGAGGCGGCGACGCCCCCGGCTTGAACGCCGTGATCCGGGGAGCGGTGCTCTCGGCGGTCAACCGGGGTTGGCAGTGCGTCGGCGTGCGGCGTGGCTTTGGCGGGCTCCTGGGGGAGGACCTGCTTGTGCCGCTGGGCGCGAGCGAGGTCCGCGGCATCACGCACACCGGCGGCACGATTCTCGGAACCACCAACCGCGGCGATCCGTTCAAGTGGCGCGAGCAACGGCCCGACGGGACCTGGACCGAGCGCGACCGCTCCGATGAAGTGGTCACGGCGTTCCGGGTGTCCGAGCTCGACGCGCTCGTGGTCATCGGCGGTGACGGCTCCCTCTCCATCGCCCAGCGCCTCATGAGCAAAGGCCTCCCGATCGTGGGCGTGCCCAAGACCATCGACAACGACGTCGGCGGCACTGTGGCCACGTTCGGCTTCGATACGGCCGTGGGGACGGCGACCGACGCTATCGACAAGCTCCATTCCACCGCGGAAAGCCACGAGCGGGTTATGGTCGTGGAGGTGATGGGCCGCAATGCCGGCTTCATCGCACTGCACTCGGGGATCTCCGGCACCGCCGACGTCATTCTCATACCGGAGATTCCGTTCGACATCACCAAGGTGTGCGAAAAGATTCGGGAGCGGGAAACGCAGGGGCGTCACTTCAGCATCGTGGTGGTGGCGGAGGGCGCGTTGCCCCGGGGGGGCACCGAGAGCTACCTCGACACGGAGGGTCGCCGGCTCGGCGGCATCGCCGAAAAGGTGGCCGCGTCGATCGAGCATCTCACCGGGAAGGAAACGCGCTCGCTGGTGTTGGGGCACTTGCAGCGGGGCGGGAGTCCCACCACGTTCGATCGCCTGCTGGGATTGCGCTTCGGCGCGGCCGCGGTGCGGCTCGTGGCCGAGCGGAAGTTCGGCATGATGGTCGCGCTGCAGCCACCGAACGTCGTCTCGGTGCCCATTGCGGAGGCGCTGTCCAATCCGAAGCGCGTCGCTCTCGATTCTGACGTGATCGCCACCGCTCGCGAGATCGGTATCAGCTTCGGGGACTAGTCGATTGCGTTTTTGGTCTTCCGTTCGTTGAATTCACTCGTGCCGCCCACCCGCGACCACCTCCTTCCCCCCGATCCGCAGGCCTACCTCGCCGCGCTGCCGGCCACGGGGCGGGTCATTGTGATCGCTCCCACCCGCGCGGCGTGCGAGACGATCGAGCTCGCCACGGCGTTGCACCTCGATACTCTGCTCGAGCGCGAGCACGGCGAAGATGTGCGTCGGCTGGCCGAGTCCGGGCTGGGGTTCGGCATCGTCGCCGGGACCGGCACCGGCAAGACACTGGCGATCCGCCCCATCGCCGAGCAGATCCTCGCCACGCCGCTCCGCGTCGGCGTAGTCAACCGGGAGCGGGAGGCGACCCCCGACACGCCCTTCTGGAACGTGGTCATCATCACCACGGGCATCGCCCGGCGCTGGTTCGAGGACGGTCTCATCACGAAACGGGATACGCTCGTGGTGGACGAGATTCACCAGACCTCCGCGGAGCTCGAGCTGTGCCTCGCCCTGGGCAAGCGTGCCGAATGCCGGTTCATCTGGTTGTCGGCGACGGTCGATCCCGCGTTTTACGCCCGGTATCTCGAATCGGCCGAGGTGCTGGAGACGACGGCCTTCGATCCGTCCCGCGCGGCCCGGGTGCGGGTCGTCCCTCTGCAACCGCGTGACTTTCTGGACGAACGCTTCGTGCGGCGGGTGCTCAAGGAGCGGCGCGGCGTGGCGGTCTTCGTCCCCACCCGCGCCGAGGTGGAAGAGCTCGCCGCGCGGCTTGGTGCGCAATGGCCGGCGCTCACGGCCGCATTCTATCACGGCGGCGAGCCGATCCGCGTGATCCGGCCGTTCCTGGACGGCGAAGTGCAGCGTCCGTTTCTCCTGGCCATGACGGCGGCGGGCCAATCGGCGCTCAACATCCGCGGGCTCGACACCGTGGTGATCTACGACGCGCGCTACGCCAATGTCGTGGATCGCGGTCGCAACGTGCTCACCCGGCTTTACCTCGGCGCCAACGAAATCCTGCAGATGGCGGGACGCGTGCACGGGCGGGTCGCCGACGGCGAGGTATACGTGTTGAGCGACCGGAACCTCGACTTTTCGGCGTTACGGCCCACACCGCCCGAGTTCCAGCTCGCGGGCGAGGCCGAGCGGGTCGCGATCACGTGTGCCGCGCTCGGTGTTGACGCCGCGGAGCTCGATCTCCCCGTGCCGCTCGATCGGCTGGCGTACCGTGAGGCAGCCCGACTGTTGACCGATCGTGGGTTGGTGGAAGCCGGTCGGCTCACGACCTACGGTCGGGCTGTAGAAGCGATGCCGGTGGAGCGACCCTGGGGCGAATTGCTGGTGCACGCCCAGGCGGAGCTCGCGCCGGTGGTCGCGGTGTCGGCGAACATCGACTCGCTCCATCGCATGACGCGGGAAACACGCAACTTGAAGGGGCTGATCGTCCCGGGCAGCGATCACCTCACCGCGTACAACGTGTTCGCCGAGGCGGTGAACAAGCACGGGTATCTGGGAGAGGTGTACGGATTGCCGCGGCATCTGTTCCGCGAGACGATCGATCGTTGGGCGGAGTGGCGCGGAGTGCTCATCAAAGCGTTGGAAGACGTCGCCCTCGGCACCGCGTCGGTGTACCGACAGATCGAACGACCGTTGCCGGAGCGGTTGGGTATCGCCGACGAGCGCGTCTGCGCCGCTTTCCAGGACCTCGTGGCCCGCATCCAGCCGTTCGATCTCGTGATCGATGAAGCGACCGCCGACGGTCGTGAGGCGCGCGTCTCCCGCGGCTCGGTGTGCGGCAGTTGGGGGGCGGTGGCGGGCAACCTGCGCTACTTCGCCGATCGGTTCGGCAATCCGCGCGCGGGCATCGAAGGCACACAGATTCCCGAACGGTTGATCAAACGCTACGCGCGGCGCGGCGCCCCGGTCGTGGAGCTGGACGAGCACCGCGGTCGCGCCCGGCTCGTCGCGGTTCGCACGGTGGAGTACTTCGGGTTTCTGCTCGAGCGCGACATCGAGCCGTTGGCCGATCCGTTCCCGCCACCGCTGGCGGAATCGGCACGAGCCGCGCTGGTCGCCGCGCTGCTGCAAGGTCGTACGGCCCATCCGGATCAGCGCGCCGTGCGACGCGCCCTCGAGCGGTGCGGCGAGTACTGGCGCCGCTCGGGCGGCACGCTGGCGGAGGCGGCCACGGAGCGGCTCGCGGCGCAGCTCGCACGGCAGGTGGACGGCGTGGGCGGTTGGGAGGCCTTTGTCCAGCGGCGTCTCGCGCTCGACCCCGACGCCATCATCCCGGCCGAGGTTCGCGCCGAACTCGATGCGCTGCCGTCGTCGCTCCATCTCTACGGCGACCGGCTTCCGCTCGACTACGATGTCGAGCCGGGCGGGGGAGTCGTCCGGCTGCGACTCAAGGAAGGCCAGGCGCGCCGTTTGCGCCCGGACGATCTCCCCGTGCTCGACCGCCCGTTACGCTTCACGGTGATCCGGGGGAAGCGTCCGGCGATCCAGGCGGCGTCGCTCGAGGACATGCGGCGGCAGCTCACGCAGCTGCCCAGGAGCGAGCGGTCCCACATGATGCGGGGCGGCCGCCGTCCCCGGCGCCGCTGAAACATTTCGCCCGGTCGGGTGGTACGGGGGCCGGTGGACGCGCTCGGTCGCGCGGTGCTGGAATCCCTCGAACAGGGAATCGCCGTGTTCGACGCTCGGGGCCAGCTCGTGTACGCGAATCCCGTCGCGCAGCGCTTGCTCGCGGTGGCTGACGGCCCGGATCCCCGGCGGATCCTGCTGAATCGTGACGCTCGTGCCCTGCCGCTTCGCGACGGGGGCACGCAGATCGGCGAAGCGATCTTGCTCGGTGGCAACGGCGCGGCGGGCACGCTGGCGGACCGCGAGCGGCAGGCGATCCTCGATGCACTCTCGGTCACGGGTGGTCGGCTCGCCGAAGCGGCGCGACGGCTCGGGATCAGTCGCACCACGTTGTGGCGCCGCCTCCGGACCTATCAGGAACCCAGCCGTCCTGGCGCCGCTCCCTAGGCCGCTCTAGCTTCCCCGGGCGATGTCCCCCGTCGCCCCCCCCCCCACGCCCTACATCATCGAAGAGTATGTCCGCTGGTCCGATGTGGACTTCGCGGGCATCATTTTCTACGGCTCCTACGTCCGCTTCTTCGAGATCGCCGAAACCGAGCTGTTCCGCTCGTGCGGGCTTGCCTACAAGGACGTGTTCGATCGCTACGACATCTTTCTTCCGCGGCGTGTCGTCCACAGCGAGTTCTATCATCCCCCACGGTTGGACGACCGGCTCCGCGTCGCGACGTACGTGGGCAAGGTGGGTACGACTTCCATGACGCTCAATTTCGACGTGTTGCTCGCCGGGACCGGGGAGCTGGCCGCCACCGGATGGATGGTCCTCGTCTGCGTCGACCGAAAAGCGCTGCGCCCGCGCCCGCTCCCGCCTGGACTCCTCGCCGCTCTGGCGCCGCACTCGTTGAGCGTCGCCGCTGCGCGGTCGGCGCTCGGCCTGCCCAGTACGTGAGCCGGGCCGCGCTGATGGCCCTGTGCGCCGTGGCCTGCGGCGCACCGACCGCGTCCAGCGGCATCGGACGCGTGCGCGTCGCCCTCTCCGGAACGCCCGATACCGTCCGCTTTGAAGTCCCCGTGGTGGCGACGATGTGCGCGGATGGAGCCAGCCTGCTGGTACACGGCGAACGACGTGGCCAGGGGCTTCTGGTGTGGCTGCGGGGCGGGGCGCCGCCGGATACCGGGACCTACCCGTTGCTGACGCGCGGGGACACCGCCGCCACCAGGGGCGCGATCGCGTCCGTGCGATTCATGGTCGGCGACGTGGCGCACGGTGTAACGCTGGACGATGGCGCCGCGACGGTGGCGAGCGCCACGCCGCGGCTGCAGGTGCAGGTTCGCGGGCGCGGCGTGGAATCGGCATCGGCGGGCCAGCGCAGCGTCGAGCTGGCCCTGGAGCAGGTGACCCTGGAGTCCGACACCGTGTCCTGCCGCCTTCTGCAGTGACGCTCCGCATCGGGATCATCGGTGCCGGCTTCGCGCGGCGGGTGCAGTTGCCGGGGCTGCGCCTGGTCCCCGGGGTGAAACCGGTCGCGATTGCGAGCCGCCAGCGGGCCAACGCGGAGGCGGCGGCCCGAGATTTTGGAATCCCGGCTGTGTTCGACGATGGGGTCGCGCTGGCACGTTCGCCCGACGTGGATCTGGTCATCGTGTCTTCGACGCCGCCCAGTCACGTGGAGTACGCGATCGCCGCACTCGAGGCGGGAAAGCACGTCTTGTGCGAGAAGCCGATGGCCCTCGACGCGACGGAGGCCTGGCGCATGGTCGAGGCGGCGGAGCGGTGCCGGCCGCAGGTGGCATGGATCGACCATGAGCTGCGCTACGAGCCGAATCGTCGAAAGGTGCGGGAGCTCATCCGGTCCGGGGCGATTGGCGAAGTGCGGCACCTGGAGCTGACGCTCAAGCCGTACCTGCGCGGCGACGGCCGGCCCCAGACCTCCGCCGCCCCGTGGACCTGGTGGTACGACCGTGCGCAGGGTGGCGGCATCCTGGGGGCGGTGGGATCGCATCTGATCGATCTGTGCCGCTTCTGGACCGGGCGCGAAGTGTCGCACGTGGCGGGACTGGTTGAGACGTTCGTGCGTGAGCGCCGCGACATGGCTGGCGCGACCCGGGCGGTGACCGCCGATGAATTCGCGAGCGGCGTCCTCACGTTGGGGGACGGCGTCGTGGCCACGGTCACCCTGTCCGCTGTCGCGTATCACGGCGCAGGTCATCTGGCGCAGATCACCGGATCCGAGGGCACCCTGCTGCTCACGGGCGAGACGAAGCTCGAGATCGGGAAGCTCGGCGGTCCGTTGGAAGACATCAGTGCGCCTGACGACCTGGTCGGTCAGACTGCGGTCAACAACATGTGGGCACGTTCGTTCGTGCGTCTGATGCGTGATCTTGCGGGCGTCGTCACGGGGCGCGAGTCCGAGGGTGAGCCGGCGGGCTTTCGCGATGGCTGGAAGGTCCAGCGCGTGCTCGATGCCGTGCGCGCCGGTCGTGGCACGCCGTTAGATTGAGGCGTGGAGCAGACCTACTTCCGCAAGGGATTCGGGCTCAAGGACGCCATCGAGGGCGCCCTCACGTCCGACTACCACAGCCGCATCGTCGACGCGATCCGCGCGCACGATTACACGCTGACGGTCGGCGATCTCACGTTCCGGCTGGCGCGCGAGTTCGGCTTCTGCTACGGGGTGGACCGGGCGGTGGAGTATGCGTATGAGGCCCGGACCAAGTTCCCCGACCGCCGCACGTTTCTGGTGGGCGAGATCATCCACAATCCGCATGTCAACTCGAAGCTGCGCGCCATGGGCGTCGAGTTTCTGTTCCGTTCAGCTGGCGGCGAGTTTGACTTCAGCACGGTGACCGCGACGGACGTCGTGATCCTGCCGGCCTTCGGTGTCACCGTGCAGGACCTCACCAGGCTGCGGGAGATCGGCTGCGTGCTGGTGGACACGACCTGCGGATCGGTGTTGAACGTCTGGAAGCGGGTCGACTCCTACGCCAAGGACGGCTACACCGCCGTGATCCACGGCAAGTACTTCCATGAGGAGACCAAGGCCACCGCCAGCCAGGTGACCAAACATCCCGGAGGCCGATACTTGATCGTGCGGCACATGGACGAGGCGAAAGCGGTGTGCCGCTACATCGAGGGGCAAGGCGAACGCGCGGCGTTGCTGGAGCAGTTCGCCCACGCGATCTCTCCGGGCTTCGACCCCGACCGCGATCTCGCCAAGGTCGGTGTCGCGAACCAGACGACGATGTTGTCCAACGAGTCACTGGCGATCGCGGTCGAGCTGCGCCAGAGCGTCGCGCGTCGATGGGGCGAAGCGGCGTTGGCCGAGCACTTCCGCACGTTCGACACCATTTGCTCGGCCACCCAGGACCGCCAGGACGCCGTGCTCAAGCTGATCGAAGCGCCGCTCGACGTGATGGTGGTGATCGGCGGGTACAACTCGAGCAACACGACGCACCTGGCCGCGATTTGCGCGACCAAGGTGACGACCTATCATGTCGAAGATGCGCTGTGCATCGAGTCCGAGACGGGGGCGATTCGACACCTCCCGGTCGGGTCGAAAGACGAAACGCGGCGCAGCGATTGGCTGCCATCCGGGGCGGTCACGATCGGCATCACGGCGGGCGCTTCGACTCCCAACAACAAGATCGCGGAGACCGTGGAGCGGATCGCCGCCGTGCGGGGGATGTCGCTCGCTGCGACGCTGACCTAGTCATGCCCCTGTCGATGCTCCACCCGGCCGTCCGCCAATGGTTCGAGCGCACCTTCGCCGAGCCGACCGAGCCGCAACGGCGCGCCTGGCCGGCGATCCATGAGGGTAGGGACGTCCTCATCGCGGCGCCGACCGGCTCCGGCAAGACCTTTGCCGCTTTCCTCGCTGCGGTTGACTCGCTGATCCGCCAAGGAATCGAAGGAACGCTGCGCGACGAGACGCAGGTCGTCTACGTCTCTCCCCTGAAGGCGCTGTCGGCCGACATCCAGAAAAACCTGACCGAGCCGCTGGAGCGGATCCGGGAAGAGCTCGCGGCCGCGGGACTTGGCGACGTGGACATCCGCGTGCTGCTGCGCACCGGGGACACCTCGCCGGCGGACCGCCAGGCGATGGTCAAGCATCCGCCCCACATCCTCGTCACCACGCCCGAATCGCTGTACTTGATCCTCACCTCCGAGCGGGCGCGCGAGATGCTGCGCAACGTACGCACCGTGATCGTGGACGAGATTCACGCCACCGCGCGCGACAAGCGCGGCAGCCATCTGGCTCTGTCGCTCGAGCGCCTGGCCGTGCTGTCGCGTCATCCGGTGCAGCGCATCGGTCTCTCCGCAACGCAAAAGCCGATCGAGGAGATCGCGCGGTTCCTGGTGGGAACCGAGCGGCTGAGCCCCGCGATCATCGACTCGGGTCACGTTCGCACGCTCGATCTCGCGCTCGAGATTCCGTCGTCGCCGCTCGAGGCGGTGATGTCGGCCGAGGTGTGGGAAGAGGTATACGAGCGACTCGCCCAGCTGATCGCGGAGCACCGCACCACGCTCGTGTTCGTGAACGCGCGTCGCCTGTGCGAGCGGCTCACCATGCACCTTTCGGAGCGACTCGGCGCGGAGCATGTGACGAGCCATCACGGCAGCCTGTCGCGCGAGAAGCGGCTCGAGGCGGAAACGCGCCTCAAGCAAGGCACGCTGAAGGCACTGGTCGCGACGGCATCGCTCGAGCTGGGCATCGATATCGGGTCGGTCGATCTGGTGTGCCAGGTCGCCACGCCACGCTCGATCGCGACCCTGTTGCAGCGCGTGGGCCGCTCCGGGCACCGGCTCGGCGCCGTGCCAAAGGGGAGGATCTTCCCGCTGTCGCGCGACGACCTCGTCGAATGCACCGCGCTGTTGCGCGCGGCGCGCGAGGGCTCGCTCGATCGGCTGATCATCCCCGAACGCCCGCTCGACATTCTGGCGCAGCAGATCGTCGCGGCAGTGGCGTGCGAGGACTGGGACGAGGAGGCGTTGTACGCGCTGGTGCGGGGGGCGTACCCGTATCGCGATCTGCCGCGGCCGGAGTTCGACGACGTCGTTCACATGCTGGCCGACGGGTTCACCACCCGACGCGGCCGCCGGGGCGCCTACGTCCACTACGACGGCGTCAATCGCCGCCTGCGTGCCCGCCGCGGCGCGCGGCTCGCCGCTCTGACGTCGGGCGGGGCGATTCCGGATCTGGGTGACTACCGGGTCATCATGGAGCCGACCGAAACGTTCGTCGGCACGCTGAACGAGGACTTTGCGATCGAGAGCGCTCCGGGCGACATCTTCCAGCTCGGCAACGCCTCGTATCTCATCCTCAGGGTCGAATCGGGACAGGTGCGGGTCGCGGACGCCCGCGGTCAGCCCCCGACGTTGCCGTTCTGGTTGGGCGAGGCGCCGGCGCGCACCGACGAGCTGTCGATGGAAGTGTCGCGGCTGCGGGGCGACATCGAGCGTCGCTTGGGGGACGCGCCCGGTGCCGTCCGCTGGCTGATGGAGGCGACGGGCGTCACGGAGGCGGCGGCGCGTCAGATGGTCGAGTACCTCGCGGCCACAAGGGCGATCCTGGGCGTCGTGCCGACCCAGGAGACGCTCGTCCTGGAACGGTTCTTCGACGAGGCGGGCGGGATGCAGCTGGTGCTGCACGCGCCGTTCGGCGCGCGTGTCAACAAGGCGTGGGGATTGGCGCTGCGCAAGCGGTTCTGTCGCTCTTTCAATTTCGAGCTGCAGGCCGCGGCGACCGACGAGGCGATCGTCTTGTCCCTCGGTCCCCATCACAGCTTCCCGCTGGACGACGTGTTCCGCTACCTGAACGCCGGCACGGTGCGGGACGTCCTGATCCAGGCGATGCTCGTCGCTCCCATGTTCCAGAGCCGCTGGCGCTGGAACGCCACACGCGCCCTCGCCGTGCTCCGGTTTCGCGGCGGCCGCAAAGTCCCGACGCCGCTGCAGCGGATGGAAGCCGAGGATCTGTCCGCGGCGGTGTTCCCCGATCAGCTCGCCTGCCCCGAGAACCTGACGGGCGACCGCGACATCCCGGACCACCCGCTCATCCGTCAGACGATTGCCGACTGCCTTACCGAGGCGATGGATCTGGGCGGGCTGATCCGGGTGCTGGAGGGAATCGCGGCGGGGCGGTACGCGCTCGTGGCCCGCGACACGACCGAGCCATCGCCCATCGCGCACGAGATCCTGAACGCCAAGCCGTACGCGTTTCTGGACGACGCCCCGCTCGAGGAGCGGCGCACCCAGGCGGTTGCGACGCGCCGCTCGCTCGACGTGAAGACCGCCGAAGAGTTCGGCAAGCTCGATCTCGATGCCATCGAGCGGGTGCGGGAGGAAGCGGCGCCTGACGTCAACAGCGCTGAAGATCTGCACGACGCGTTGCTCGTCATGGGGGCAATCCCGGAAGGCGACTGGGGAGCGGGGAGCGGGGAGCGGTCGTGGACGGTGCATTACGACGCACTGGCGCACGCCCGCCGTGCTGGTGTTCTGCGAACCACGCCGCGGCTCTGGGTCGCAGCCGAGCGGCTGCCGATGCTCGGAGCGGCCTATCCAGGCGCCGTGTGCGAGCCGCCGGTCGTGGCACCGGAACGGGACCGCGCGAAGACGTGGACGCGCGAGGATGCGATCCGCGAGCTAGTGCGTGGGCGCCTCGAAGTCGCCGGACCCACCACGGCGAGCGACATCGCCCGCACGCTCGGTCTCGACGCCGGCGACGTCGAGTTCGGGCTCGGCGCGCTGGAGCACGAAGGATTTGTGCTCCGGGGACGCTTTACGCCCGGCGTGACGGTTCTCGAATGGTGCGAGCGTCGACTGCTGGCGCGGATTCACCGCTACACCCTCGACCGGCTGCGCAAGGAAATCGAGCCGGTGAGCGCGGCAGACTTCATGCGCTTCCTGTTCCGTTGGCAACGGGTGAGCGAGGACACGCGCGCCGAGGGGCCGGCAGGGCTGGCCGCGGTGCTCGACGTGCTGGACGGGTTCGAGCTGCCCGCGGGCGCGTGGGAGGGCGACGTGTTGCCCGCCCGTGTCGCGGACTACGATCCACTCTGGCTCGACGGTCTGTGTCTGTCGGGGGAGATCGGCTGGGGTCGGTTGAAAGCATTGCGGAATGCGGAATGCGGAATGCGGAATAGAAAGGCTGGCCCTATTCGTACGACCCCGATCGCGCTGTTTCGCCGAGAGCGCGGGGAGATCTGGCGTGCACTGACTGAGCAGCCGGACCCCGCGGGGCTGCCGCTTTCGCACTCCGGGCGTGCCGCGCTCGATGCGTTGGAGCAGCGCGGGGCGTCGTTCTTCGGCGACTTGGTGAACGCCACCGGCCTGTTACGCAGCGAAGTGGAGAAGGCGTTGGGCGAGCTGGTGGCGTGGGGGCTCATCGCGTCGGACAGCTTCGCGGGACTGCGGGCGCTGCTCGTCCCCTCGGAGCGACGGCGCCCGATCGGTGGCTACCGGCGGCGCGGGCGCATCGCGCCATTCGGCGTCGAGACGGCAGGGCGCTGGTCGCGCGTCGAGCGGGCGTCGCTTCTGCCCGAGGAGCAGCTCGCCGAGGCGGTGGCGTGGATGCTGTTGCGGCGCTACGGCGTCGTGTTCCGGCGCGTCGTGGAGCGTGAAGCCTTGTCCGTCCCGTGGCGTGACGTGCTGCGCGTGTACCGGCGCCTGGAATCGCGAGGCGAGGTCCGCGGCGGGCGGTTCGTCGGCGGGTTCTCGGGCGAGCAATACGCGCTCCCCGAGGCGGTCGGGACGCTGCGCGCGGTGCGGCGCGAGGAGCCCAGGGGCGCGCTCGTCGCGGTGAGTGGGGCCGATCCCTTGAACCTGGTCGGGATCATCGTGCCGGGCGAGGCGGTCGCGGCGCTCGCCGGGAATCGCATCCTCTACCGCGACGGAGTGGCGGTGGCGGTGGCGGTGGCGGCGCGGGAGGGCAAGGAGACCCGGTTGCTGGTCGAGGCGGGCGCGGAGGAGGACCATGCCCTGCGCACCGCGCTGGTGCGGCAGCGCGTGGCGCCGATGGTCAGGGCGTATTTGGGGAACCGATAGCTATCATCAGGTCCATAGATTGACTAATTCTACCAAGTACCACCGCCATCGAAGTGAAGTTCGCGGCTTGACGGATCACACTCGCAGACGGAGGATCGCAGCTTGCGCATCAGCTATCGTCTCACCCTGTCCGCCCTGGCGCTGCTGACGGCGGCCTGTGGCAGCAACAACGCGCTCGCCCCACGGTACCAGCCTCAGGTGGTGAACACGCCCAATGTCGCTTTCAGCTTCCAGGCGACCGGGCTGCAGGACATCAGCGATGCCCTCACGTACACCTGGAGTTGTTCCTCCGGCAGCGTCGTCATTCACCCCTCCACGTCCACGACGGCTGGGACGATTACTCTGAACATCAAGGACGCCGCCGGAACCGTCAAATACAACGGGCCCGTCCCGGCTAGCGGGGACATCACCCCTCCGACCGGAGCGGCAGGGGCCTGGACGATTGGCGTAACCCTGGCGAACTACACGGGGACCATCAACTTCGCAGTACAAATGCAGTAGGGGCCACGTGCCGGCCGGGTTACCCGCTGGGTGGCCCGGTCGGCTAGCCTGCTTCTCTCGCCTGCCGGGTCGCGAAGATACCCGCGGATGGCGGGCCAGCCAGCCGTCCAGGGCGGCGCGAAAGCGGCCAGTGTCGCGTGACGCTGGCCGCTCGTGTTCGCCAATGGCGTGGCAACAGGTTGGAACCTGCTCCGGCAATCCGCCCTACTCTTCGTTATCGTCGTCCAGGCCGTCGTGATCGTCGTCGTGGAACGCCTCGATGGATTGCTCGATGTTGTTCTTCACGACGCCTTCGTTCTGGCCACCCTTGTTGGCGGTGGCGGGGTCCACGAGCGCGGTGCCGCCCACGTTCATGAACCAGCTCGAGATGTCCACCCGCATGGTCAGGTTGACGGCGGTACCTTCGCTCACGACGAGCGGCGGGCTCAGCAAGCGCTCCTGCTCCTTGTCCAGATCCGTCGTGAAGACGAAGTCGCTCCGGCTCCCTGCGGCGCTGTACGTGCCCATGACCCGGATCGAGATGCCGTCGAAGTCGGGATGCCGTGCGAGGAACGCGGCATCGTCGCTTGCGGACGGCTTGTGGACCTTGAACTCGAACTCGTCGTAGGTGCCGGGCGGGACGGCGATCGTCACCGCGGCCTCCGTCGCATTGCCGAGGGGGAGCGACACCAGTTCGGGCCCGGTCTCGAACTCCTCGCAGGCGTCATCGCCCGGGAGCGAGTCCGGGCACCGCGGGACGTCGATCCGCTTGAGTTCGATCTCGCGTAGGACTAATTCGACGCTGCGGATGAAGACGGTGTCGTTGCCGAGCGTGACGATCGTGCTGTCGCCGGCAGCCACGACCGACGCCGACGGCCTGTGGCCGGCGCCCACAACGGAAGCCAATGGAGGCGTGCCCGGCGCCGGGCGTGTGGAGAAGGAGAGCCCGACGCTCGCCGGCGTGCCCTCCGAACACGCCAGCGACCCCGCGACCGCAGCCGCGGCAAGGCTCAGACCCAAGAACTTCGTGCGCATACAGCCTCCCAATCAGGGTTTGTGGTTTCATTCCTGCCGGGTGAGCAGGTCGCCCGCCGGCGCCGGCTGCAGGAGCAAGCTCCGTTCTCCGAGGTTGGCCAGTACAAGTTGTTGTCAATCATTAACTTGCGTAGAGCCCGGCGGATGCCGGCTGCTTCGCGGCGGCGCGGCCTGACTCGAAACGAGCCAGATTACATGGAACCGTGCCAGATTGGTACTCCGCCGATGCCTTTGCCCGATGTCTTCCTCCTCGTCGTCCGTTTCAGCGACTCGTTCGCAGAGTTCTGGCCGCTGCTCGCCCACGAGCAGGGCATCACGGTAATTGAGTGGTCGCCGGAGTCTGGGGCTCCAGCGCCCGCGGGTGCTGCCCTCGTGTTGGTCGCGGCCGGCGGCCGCGAAGCGGATCTCCCGGTCCTCCTCCCCGGGCTCACGCTGTCGGGCGATGCTCCGATCATCGCCGTGGGCGCCGCACCTTCGCACCGCATCGCGGCCCGAGCGGTCGCGAGCGGCGCAGCGGACTACTTCGCGCTCCCTGACGACCGCGACGCCTTGCGCGAGACGCTGGCGGCCGCGGTCCAGCGACGCCGAGCCGGCTTCCAACGAGCCAGTTTCGCGCAGCTCGAGGCGCAGGCACATGCCTTTCGTGAAATGGTCGGGGAGAGTCCTGCGCTCCGCGCTGTCCTGGAGCGGGCGGCCCGTATCCTTCCGTATGCCGAGGCGACCGTGCTCATCGCCGGGGAGACGGGGACGGGCAAGGAGCTCGTGGCGCGGGCGCTGCACTACGGGGGGCCGCGCGCGGCCGCCCCGTTCGTCGAGATCAACTGCGCCGCCCTGCCCCCCCAGCTCCTCGAGAGTGAGCTGTTCGGGCACGAGCGCGGCGCGTTCACCGACGCGAGAACGGCCAAGCCGGGACTGTTTGAGGTGGCCGAGGGCGGGACGCTGTTCCTCGACGAGGTGCACCAGCTTGCCCCCTTCGTGCAGTCCAAGCTGCTCCGCGCTCTGGAGCAGAAATCGGTACGGCGCCTCGGCGCGACCGCCAGCCGCCGGGTGGACGTCCGAATCATCGCGGCCACCAACGCAAACCTGGTCGCGGAGGTTCGCGCCGGGCGGTTCCGCGAGGACCTGTACTACCGTCTCAATGTCGTCACCCTGACGATTCCGCCGCTGCGCGAGCGCGGCGACGACGCGATCCGGCTGGCCGAGTTCTTCCTCCGCAAGTTCGCCGCGCAATACGGTCTGCCCGAACCAGCGCTCGCCCCGGAGGTACGCCGCAGGCTGCAGGTCCACGCGTGGCCCGGCAACGTGCGGGAGCTGCGCAATACGATCGAGCGGGCACTGCTCCTGTCATCGCCCGGGAGCTTGGCTCTGGATGAGATGGCGCTAGAGGAGGCTCCCCCGCTCCCTGCCCACGGCCCGCTGCCGTTTCCCGCCACGCTGGGTGCGATCCAACGGGCGGCAGCGCGAGCGATGCTCGACGTGACAGGCGGCAACCGCTCCGAAGCGGCGCGGCGACTGGGTGTTTCCCGCTCCCGTTTGCAGCGGCTCCTTGCCGACGAGCGAGGCGCATTGGAGAGGGACCGGGACGATGAGCCGGACGAGAAGCACTGATACGGTTTGAGACAGGGTGGAGTGCCGCGAGCCACAGGGCATTGAGTATCTGCCAGTCCTGCAAGACGTTATGCTGGCCCGAGGCTTGCGAATATAGGTCCACGGACTCTTACAGGAACGGTTTGATGAAACGAACGCTGTGGTTACTCGCCGGCTTGGCCGTTGCTGCTTGCGGAGAAAACAACGGACCTGGCGGCGTCCCCGACGCCCAACTGAACATCGTCCTGCAGGACACCCTGTCGCCGCCCTTGCTCGCCACCCAAGACAGCTTCTGGGCGAAGGTCGCGGATGGACGCGAGCTGAAGCTGTTTTACCAGGGAGCGCTACCGGGCGACTCGGGGGAGGAGTTCCTCCGGTTCGAGGTTCCGGGCGACGGCTTGTACCGCAGGCCTGACGGCACCCTCTTCCAGACCGGCGATTCGATCCTCATCACGGTGACGGTGGTGGATCCCTCGCGGTTCCTCTTCGACTTCGAGCCCGCCGGTCTGCAGTTCGACCCCGCGCATCCCGCGCGCCTCCGAGTGCGGTACCTGAACGGTGAGAAGGACTTCAACAGCGACGGCGTGGAGGACTCGACCGACGTCGAGATCGAGGGGGAGCTCGACCTGTGGACCCGGACGGCGCCGGGCGCGCTCTGGTTCAAGTTGGGGGGCGTCAAGTTCGAGGATCTCGACGAGATCGACGCCAACCTCCACACGTTCTCGCAGTTCGCGGTGGCCTGGTGAACCGCGTGAGGCATCCTGTGTGACCACAACGCTTGGTGACGAATCCGCGCTCCTCACGGAGCTTCGGGATCTCAGCGAGCGTGGGCGGCACCGCGAGGTCGTGGACCGGCTGGGTCAGCTGACCCCTAAGGAAGTGGCGGAGCGCACGCCGCTCGCGTTGCTCGCCGCGGAGGCGTACGGCCGGCTGGGGGACCACGAGACCGCCGATCGCTGGGCCGACACAGCCCTCCAGGTGGCCCGGGCCCGGGGCGACCGGCACGCCGAGCTGCGCGCTGTGAACAATCGCGGCGCCATCGCGCTGGAGCGCGGGGCCGCCGAAGACGCCGAGCGCTGGTTTTCGGCTGCGCTCGATCTGTGCCGTGAGACGCACAGCTACGCCGCGCAGGCGCGGTCGTTGAACAACCTCGGTATCATCGCCCACCTACGTGGTGAGCTGGAGGCTGCGCTGGCAAGCTACCAGCTCGCGCTCGCCGCTTACCAACAGGCCGGCTTCGTGCGGGGGATGGCCGAAACGCACCACAACATCTCGATCAGCCGGCTGTATCTGGGCGACGTGCCTGGCGCCCTCTCCGCCGCTGAGCAAGCACTGCGACTCGCGACCCAAGTACAGGACGAGCGGCTCGCCGCGCAGGCCTTAGCCGGCCGCGCGGAGCTGCACCTCTGGACCGGCGACACGGCGCTGGCCGCTGCCGAGCTGGCGCGCGCTGCGGCGACCTACGAGCAGCTGCAGCATCCGGGGGGGCTGGTGGAGGTATGGCGCCTGCAAGCGGGGGTAGCGCGGGCACGGGGGGATGTGCCGGAGGCGGTGCAAATACTCGAGCGCGCCGCCGCGCTGGCCCGCGGCTCCGGGAGCGCCCACACGCTGGCCGAGATCGAGCGCGACCTGGGCGCAGCGCTGGAGGCCCAGGGGAACCGAGCCGGGGCACGCGCCGCGCGTCAGCGGGCCGTCGCGCTGTACCAGGGGCTTGGCGCCACCAAGGCGGCGCAGCATCTCGCCACCTTGATCGTCTAGAAGCGTGAGGCCACGAGCGTCACATTCGCGCCGCTACCCCGACAGCTCTTGCACCGCCCGCCATGCCTGGTCGATGGCGGAGTTGGTGTACGCGAACGCGCCCGCGTCCGCGTTGGCGATCGTGATCCGTCCGAACGGCTGCCGCGCGACGACGCAGGGCTGCTGATCCTCCGGCCATGGCCCATCCCACAACGAGTTGTATTCGTACGTGTAGCCGTGTGACCAGCGGTTCACGGTGATGGCGGTGATGTCGCGCGCGGGATCGAAGCCGCCTGCGCCCAGCATCCGGCTCATCTGATCGCGCAAATTGCGCTCGAAGGTGTCGAACGGCGTGGCCAGGAGCTCCGTGCGGCCGGCGCGATGCTGGTCGCGCGCCGGCAGGCCCGGCTGGCAGGGTGTGCGGAACAGCTTGACCACCGCCGGCTCGGCGGGCGTGCGCGACGAGCGATAGTCGCCCATGTCCACCGGGAAGTCGAGCGACATCCGGAAGAAATAGCTCCCCGGCGCCACGACTTGGGATACGCCGAGTCGCTGGAACGATTCCCAGTCACGCAGCGCGACGTTGGTGTAGACGAGCGGCACCTTCACCGCGTAGGCCAGTGCCTGTCGTTGGGGCTCGGGCAGCTCGGGGCAGAGGTAGGGGATCATGGTGTGCCATCCGGCGAGCACACAAGCGCCGGCTCGCACCGTCCAGGCCTTGCCGCCGCGCACGTAGGTGACCTCGACTTCCCGCGCGGTCTGCGGACGCCCAAGGTGGCGGACGCGAATAACGGTACTGTTCAGCCGCAGTCTCGTCGTGGCGCTTTCGTCGTCCAGCTTGGCGTAGTCCAGGCGGGCGGTTATCGAGTCTTCCATCGTCGCCCCGGCTAACGCCCCGGGCACGAGCCGTCGGACCAGCAGGCGCGCCACCGACGCGCTGCCGTCCGGAAAGTGGAAGATGTAGGGCTCTGCTTCGTTCATCTGGAGCTGCGGCGTGAGCCCGATCTCAGGGCTGGGCTCATCCGCGTCGAGCTGCAGCCCCGAGAAGCCGGGGTATGCGAGTCCCCAGCAATCGAGCGCCGGTACGGCGTCGATGCCGACGCCGTAGAGATCGTGGGTACCCGTTTGGAAGAACGGGATCGCGTCCGGAGTGACTTTCACGACGTTGAGCAGGTAGTCGCGATAGCTGAGCTTGGCGAGCCGCGCCTTCTTCTCGGCCGACGTAAGACCGCGCATGTAGTCCTGACGGCCGTGGTAAACCCGGAAGATGTTCGCTCGCGCGGCGGCCGAGAGCGGCGCGCGCGCCAGGAACGCGTGATCGACCTCGTCCCCGCTGTCCGTCAGCAGGCGATCAGTCCCGAAGGTCTCGCGGTCGAAGAAGACGCCGTGCCGAAGCCCGAGCCTCTCGTAGCGGTGCTGATCGAAGGCGGTATAGAATCGCTGCACGTCGATGCCAAGGTCTGCGAGTAGACCTTTGGCGACGTCGCTGTACTGCGCAGGGCTCTCGATCGATTCCGTCCCACCGTAGGAAACAAGGCGCCGGTCGCCGACGACGAACTCATTGCGCTTGGCGTGGCCGCCGAAATCATCGTGGTTGTCGAGCAGCAGGATTCTGGCCGTTTCGCCGCGTGTCTTCCGGAAGAAATGCGCCGCTGACAACCCGCTGATGCCGGCGCCGACGATGACGAGGTCATAGTGCTCGCGCGTGTCGCGTGCCTTCCCGATCGTCTTACCGAGAGTTCCGTCGCGCAGCTGGTGAGCGATCTCGAACGAGCCGGGATGACTGCCGCGCATGCCCGTGAGCGCCGGCGGGTAGTATCGCGGATCGCGCTCGGGGGTGAACGCCGTGTCGGATTCAGAGGGTCCACAGCCGATGGGGAGCAGCGAGGCGCCCACGGCGATCGCCATTCCGTCGAGGAAATCCCGCCGGCTGATCGGCTGGTCCATGCCGAGGGGACGGTCAGAGGAGTCGGGCATGCGGTCGCGAAGATACGGCTGAGCGCATGCGCCGTCGACTGCACCAGTGTCTCGACACTATAACGCCACATCCATATAAATATTGCCTTTTCTGGTATATTGACTTTCGGTATTTATTCGGGCACGTTCTCTTTCCCAGAGCCTGGCAGTGACCCGATGGATCGCGCCGTCCTGTACGTCAATCCGCTCACGTTTCCGATCGCGGTGGAGCGTGTGGCGTACCCAAGCGCGCGGCTCGCGGGTCGACCCGTGGCACTCGCGCCCGGCGGGACTGATCGCGCGATCATCTGGTCGGCCTCACCCGAAGCGGCACTTGCCGGCGTCGTGGCGGGGATGCCGATCTACCAGGCGCTGCGCCGTTGCCCCGATCTCGTGCTCCTGCCGCCGCGCTACGGACTCTACCGGCGCGCCGCGGCGGCGCTCGAGCGGATTCTCCATCCCTACGTGCCGATCATCGAGCCGCACACCCTGGGGCATGCCTACGGCGACTTGAGCGGCACGTTCAAGTTGTTCGGCCCCGCGACCGACATCGCGGCACGCATCCGGCGCGAGATCTGGGGGCGCCTCGGCCTCCCGGTCACGGTGGGGCTGGCGGCGAACAAAGTGGTGAGCGAAGTCGCCGCCCACATGCTGAAGCCCGAGCCGGTGGTGGCCGTGCGTCCCGGCCACGAGTCGGCGTTCCTGGCGCCGCATCCGCTCGTGGCGCTCCCCGGCGCCACCCCGGTCCTGCGCGAGCAGCTGGAGCGCTACAACGTGCAGCGCATCGGCACGCTCGCGTCACTCACGCGCGCCCAGGTCGAAGGCGTGCTCGGTTGCCGCGGGGCGTTGCTGCACACACGCGCCAACGGCATCGATCCGCGGCCCGTCGTCCCGCCCGCGCGACGCGAGACGATGCGGGCGCGGGCCACGCTGCGGGTGGAGACGAACGACCGCGACCTGCTGATGACCGAGCTGCGCCGGCTCGCCGAGCAATTGGGGCGCAGCCTGCGCCTGCGGCACGTTACCGCGGACCGGCTGGAGCTGGTCGCGCGCTACGCCGACCATCGCGACGCCGTGGGCGCCACGCCGCTCGAGCCCGCCACCGATCTGGACGTCGAGCTCACGACTGCCGCCCGCGCCCTCGCCGACCGGTTGCTCACACGTCGCATCGCGCTCACCGCGTTGGGGCTCACGGTGGCCCTCGGCACGGGCAGCGACGTGCAGTTGTCGCTGTTCGATCCGGTCCCCCCCGCCGTGCGCCGCCAGTCGCTCAACGCGGCGATCGACGGCGTGCGGCGGAGATATGGGACGGCGAGTATCCGGTATGCTCGGTGATGACAGGACGATGCGTTCACCGCGTGTTCCGCGGCTGAAGCCGTGGCTCGGCGCTGCGCGGGTTGCCCTGAAGGGCGCCGAGCCGTCGCTTTAGCGACGGAAATCATCGATGCCCGTCGACTTCCTCCATCTCCATGTCCATTCCGCGTTCTCGCTCATCGGTGGCGGCATCGGCGCGTCGTCGCTCGAAGCCCTGGCGGAAGCGGCGCTCGAGCGCGGTATGGCGACGCTCGCGCTCACGGACACGAACGGGGTGTATGGCGCCATGGACTTCCGTCGCGTGACACGCGCCTACGGGCTCCGGGCGGTCTACGGTGTGTCGCTCGAAACGGCGACGGAGCGGGCGGTGCTGCTGCCGCTGGATGCCGGTGGCTGGGCGGCGATGTGTCGGGTGATTACGGCGCGGCATTGCGAGAGTGACTTCGCCATCA
Source organism: uncultured Gemmatimonadaceae bacterium (assembly GCA_964599725.1). GTDB lineage: Bacteria > Gemmatimonadota > Gemmatimonadetes > Gemmatimonadales > GWC2-71-9 > DASTHG01. Next base: position 42,171 of record CAZRGT010000053.1, read on the forward strand.
GCCATCAGCTATCAGCTGATCGCAGCGGTTTGGTGGTTCTGTCGAGCGACACAAACCTCCTCGAAGAACTAGCGCGGGAGTCAGGGACCGAGAACCTCTACGTTGAGCTGGTGCCCGGCCGCGGACGCGAGCGCGCCCTGGCGTTCGCGCGCGCGCGCGGGTTGCCGCCGGTCGCCACCAACGCCGTGCGGTTCGCCCATCCGCAGGATCACGCGCGTCAGCGGTTGCTCGCCGCCATCACCACGAACGCGACGCTGTCGACTATTCCTCCGGACGCGGTGGGGCCGCGGGACGCCTGGCTCAAGCCGGTCCAGGAAATCGCCCGGCTCTTCCCCGACTGTCCCGAAGCGCTCGACAACGCCGCGGCGCTGGCCGAGCGCTGTCGCGGCGAGCCGCCCGATGGGCGGGTGATCCTCCCGGCGAGCCATGGCGGGGAAGCGCTCGCCAGGTTACGGGAGCTCACCGAGCTGGGAGCAAAACATCGCTATGGCGGCGAGACGCCGTCGCCCGTCGTACGGCAACGGATCGAGCACGAGCTCGCGATCATCGCCCTGAAGGGGTTCGCCGACTACTTCCTCGTCGTGCACGACATCGTGTCGCACGCGCCCACGCACTGTGGTCGCGGCAGCGTCGCCAACTCGATCGTCAGTTACTGCCTGAATCTCACGCACGTGGACCCGCTCGCGCAGGGGCTCGTGTTCGAGCGGTTTCTCAATCCGGGCCGCAAGGATCCGCCGGACGCCGACCTCGATTTCCCGTGGGACGAGCGTGACGCGGCGCTCGAATACGTGTTCCGGAAATACGACGGCGGGCGCTCCGCGATGGTCGCGAACCACGTCACCTTCCAGCGGCGCGCGGCGTTACGGGAAGTGGCCAAAGTCTACGGGCGACCGGCGAGCGAGATCAGCGCGGTGACCAAACGGATCCCGTGGTCGGAGGGCGGGCCGCTGCCCGGACTCCTGACGACGCATCCTAACTTCCAGTCGCTCGCCCTGGGCGGGGCATGGCCCGAGATCGCGCAGGCGGCCGAAGCGATCGTGGGACTGCCGCGCAACCTGTCGCTGCACCCGGGCGGCGTCGTGATCGTCCCCGATGTGCTGACCAACCATGTCCCGGTCCAATACGCGGCGAAGCAGATCGACACCGGTCACGGCGTCCTCTCCGTGCCGACGATCCAGTTCGAGAAGGACGGCACCGAGGACGCCGGGCTCGTGAAGATCGATCTGCTGGGCAACCGCTCGCTCGCGGTGATCCGGGACGCGATCGCGGCGGTGCGCACGAACGAAGGCGTGACGATCGACTATACCTCGAGCCATCCGGCGGACGACGAAGCCACGAAGGCCGTGTTCCGCGCGGGCGATACCATGGGCGTGTTCTACACGGAATCGCCCGCCTCGCGGCTGTTGTGTCAGAAGAGCCGGTCCGACACGTTCGACCTGCTGGTCCTGAATACCAGCATCATTCGCCCCGCCTCGAACCACTACATCAACACCTATCTTGCGCGGCTGCACGGAGCGCCTTACGAGCCGCCGCACCCGGTGTTGCGCGACGTGCTGGCCGAGACGTTCGGCGTGATGGTGTACCAGGAGGACGTGGTGAACGTGTGCGTGGCGCTCGCGGGGATGGACGTAGCGGACGCGGACGGCGTCCGCAAGGCGCTGACCAAGAAGCGGCCGATGAAAGAGCTGCGCGCTTACGAAGAGCAATTCCGTGCGGGCGCCGCGGGGCGGGGCGTCGACGCGAAGGTCACGGCCGAGGTGTGGTCGATGATCCTCTCCTTCTCCGGCTACTCGTTCTGCAAAGGGCATTCGGCGTCCTACATCCAGGTGGCGCTGCAGTCGGGCTACCTGCGGGCGCACCATCCGGCGGAATTCATCGCGGGGGTGCTCTCGAACGAGGGCGGCTATTACGCGCCGTTCGTCTACATCGCCGAAGCACGGCGCATGGGGCTCACGATCCTGCCGCCCGACGTGAATGCGAGCGGCGTGCGCTACACGGGCCGGGCGCGTGAGCTGCGCATCGGGTTGATGGCGCTGAAAGGTCTCACGGCCACGGGGCTGGCGGCGCTCGTGGAGGAGCGAGCGCGGGGCGGTCCCTACGGCTCGCTCGACGACCTGCGGCACCGCGCGGCGCTGGGGCCCGGCGACCTGCGCGTGCTGGTTCAGGCGGGGGCGTGCGATGGGATCGCGCGGGGAATGACGCGGCCACAAATGATGTGGCGCGTGGATGCGGATCCGCGGCGCGGCGTCGCGGCGCAGGGCGCACTGGGTTTCGAGCACGAGGGCGCGGCCCTGCTGCCGCCCCTCGTCGAGTATGACGCCGACCGCCAGCTGCGCGACGAATACGCGGTGCTCGGCTATCTCGCTTCGTGCCACCCGATGGCGCTCGTCGCCGACACGACGCGCGCCATTCACCCGGTGCCGGCGACGGCGCTTCACGCGCACGTGGGGCAGCGCGTGACGTGCGTCGGAATGCTCACGACGGGAAAGCCGGTCCATACGATCAAGGATGAGCCGATGGAGTTCGTCACCTTCGACGACGGCACGGGATTGATCGAGACGGTGATTTTTCCGGACGTCTATCGGAAAGTCGTCTCGCTGCTGTTCGGCACGGGGCCGTACGTGATGCGGGGACGGGTGGAGGAATCCTACGGGGCGGTCACGCTGACCGTGACGGCGCTCGACCGGCTGGACCGGTACGCCCAGCGGCGTGGGCTGCCATGGCGACCCGTCGCCGCCCATGCTACGGTATGAGTGAACGGAGCCCCAATATGAATCAGCGCGAAAAAGCCGAGACCTTCCAACGCTTGCACGCCGGTCCCCGCGTGCTGCTGCTGCCGAACATCTGGGACGTGGTCAGCGCGCGGGTGGTGGAGCAGGCGGGGTTTCCCGCTCTCGCGACGTCGAGCGCCGCGGTCGCGTGGACACTCGGGCTTCCCGACGGCGAGCGGATCAGCCGGGAGGAGATGGCGGCAGCCGTGGCGCGGATCGTTTGGCATGTGTCCGTACCGGTCACGGCGGACATGGAAGCCGGATACGGTCGGCGACCTGAAGACGCCGCCGCGACAGCCCGGGCGGTCGTCGCCGCCGGCGCCGTGGGCATGAACCTGGAAGACGCCGCGGACGACGAGCTGTTCGACCAGGCCCTGCAGGTCGAACGCATCCAGGCGGCGAGCGAGGCGGCCACGGCGGCCGGCGTCCCGATCGTCATCAACGCCCGCACCGATGTGTTTCTGAAGCAGATCGGCGAGCCCGTGAACCGCGTAGATCACGCGGTGCGGCGACTGAACGCCTATCGCGAAGCCGGGGCGGCGTGTCTCTTCGCCCCCGGGGTGAAGGACGCCGCCACGATCGGCGTGCTTGCGCGCGAGGTCCGCGGCCCGCTCAACATCCTCGGTGGGCCAGGGGCGCCGAGCGTTCCGGAGCTCGAGCGTCTCGGTGTGAGCCGCTTGAGCCTGGGTGCCGGCGTGATGCGGGCGGCCCTTGGGGCGGTGCGGCGTGTCGCGACGGAATTGGGCGGCGCAGGTACGTACACGGCGATGACCGACATCGCCCTCACCGACGACGTCAACCGCCTGGTGACGGAGAATCGCGGGTGACCTCGGCGCGGCAGCAACCGGGGTTGTTCGATGCCGCTCTTCCGGCGCCCCGGATCGAACTGACGGACCTCGCCGAGCGCATCCCTGCGAATATCCGCTTCGGTACTTCCACCTGGACCTACGACGGGTGGGCGGGCGACGTCTACCATCGTCCGTATCGGGGCGTCCAACCCGCCAAACGACTCGAGGAATACGGTCGCTATCCGCTGTTCCGCACGGTCGGTATCGACAGCGCGTTCTACGAACCGCTCACGGAAGAGACGCTCACCGCGTACGCCAAGGCTCTGCCACCGGGCTTCCCGTGCGTGAGCAAGGTGTGGGACCGGATCACGGCGCGGCGCTTGAATCAGGATCGCCGCTGGGGCAACTTGGCCGGCCAGCGCAACCCAAACTTCCTCGATGCCCAGTTGTTCAAGGACGCCGTGCTGCTCCCCTACAGTCGCGCGTTTCGGGATCACGCCGGTTGCTTCGTGTTCGAGTTTCAGGCGATGCGCGGCAAGGACCTCCCCGACATTGGCGCCTGGGCCGAAGAGCTGCATGGCTTCTTCACTCAGCTGCCGACGGACTTCCGCTATGCCGTGGAGCTGCGTAACGCGGAGCTGCTACACGATCTGCACGGAGCCGTGCTGCGGGAGCACGGCGTGGCCCACGTCTTCAACTCGTGGACCGAAATGCCGTCGATCGGCGCGCAGCTCGATCTCGAGTGGACATTCCCCGCCGACTTCACCGTTGCCCGGGCGCTCTTGAAGCCGGGTCGGAAGTATGAAGAGGCCGTGAAGCGGTTCGAGCCCTACCAGCGCGTCCAGGACCCGGTGCCGGAATTGCGACATGACCTCCTGCGGCTCATGGCGGAAGCCGTGCGCCGCCGCATCGAGGCTTTGATCGTGGTGAACAACCGGGCGGAGGGCAACGCGCCGGGGACGATTCGAGCGCTGGCGGAGGCGTTTGGTCAGAGCGGTAGCTCTTCCTGAAGTCGCGGCCGACGTTTCTCGTAGCGATCCTGCATACCCCGGACGGGGAAGCCGTACTTCGCCTGCAGTCGTCGCACGCGGCGCGCGAGCGCGCGGGCGTACGCGCCCGGCGCGGCGCCCCGGCTGCCATATGCCTGCCGGTAGCGATTCGCCAGCTGGGGAAAGTGCTCATCCAGCACGGGCAGAAACCGGTCGCGGATGCCTGGATAGAGCCGTAGCGGGCTCGCGGTGAGGAACCGGGCGCCGGCTGCGCGCGCCGCGCGAAACAGCGCCTCGAGACGAGGAACGTCGTCCGTGATCCCGGGCAGCACCGGCGCCACGATCAGTCCCGCATTCACTCCGGCATCGGTCAGACGCTGCAGCGCGCGCAGTCGCACCGCCGGCATCGGGGAGCGCGCCTCGAGTGCCCGGATCAGCGCGACGTCCAGTGTGATCAACGAGACGTGCACCTCGAGGTCGTTGTGCCGCTGGATCTGGGCGAAGAGATCGGCGTCCCGCGCCACGAGCGAGCTTTTGGTGATGAGTCCGATCGACAACCCCTCGCACTGCGCCAACCGCGCCAGCACTGCGCGGGTCAGCCGGAAGCGCCGTTCAGCGGGCTGATACGGGTCGGTCGCGGTGCCGATGACGATGGTGTCGCGGGGTCGCTGGCGGACGCGCCGGAAGAACCTGCGCAGGTCCGATTCGAGCACCGACAGAATCTGCCGCTTGACGAAGATCCGTTGCTCGAACGCCTCCCAGCCGTGCTGACCCCGGAACTCGGCGAGCGCGGCGTCGGAGAGCTTTCCCGCATCGTGCGCGCGCTGCACCACAAACCGATGCGCGTAGCGCGCGTAGCAATACGTGCACCCGAACTCGCAGCCGACGTACGGGTTGAGCGACCAGAAGTCCATACCGGTCTGCTCGGGGGAGTTGAGCACGGACCGCGGTTGGAGCGTGACGAACTTCGTGCCGCGGAGACGCTCGTCCAGCAGCGGCAGGGCGGATCGACGGATCGGCGGATGGGCGGCTGGCAACGACAGCTGTCGACTGTCGCCGGAGAACGCCAGCGTATCGCTCGATCCGCCCATCCGGCTATCCGTCCATCCGCCCACTAGCTGCACCGCGACCACCCGCACTGCGGGCACGACACGCAGCCGGACTGTGGCGCGACGCTGCCGCCGCAATCTGGGCACCGACTGCCGGGTTGTGCGGGAGGGAAAAACTGCAGCGGGGAGGGTTGGGGATAATTGGGCGGCATGAGAGCGTCTCCGAATGTTCGGTGTTTCTTCGGGTACGCCTTCAATATAGGCTCCTACCACTGCCCCGCAACAGAGCCTCAAGTCATTGTGGGACTTCCAGCTACGGCATTACGCCGACCAGCCTATGCTGCGACTCCGACGAACCGCCTCCAGATGAAGTACACCGGTACGCCGAGCGCAACGATGATGAGGCCAGGCCAGGTGTAGGTGGGCCTCTGGATGAGCAGGTTCACGCAGATGAGCCCGGTGAGCAGGATATAGACGCCGGGGAGCCACGGGTAGCCGGGAGCGCGCACCGGGCGCGGCAGGTCAGGCCGCTTCATCCGCAGCGCGAACAAACCGATGACGGTGAGCATGTAGAACAGCACGGCGGCGAAGATGATGTAGTCGAGTAGCTGACCGTACGTGCCCGAGAGGCACAACAAGCAGGTCCATACCGCCTGGGCCACAAGCGCCACCGAAGGAGTGCGATGGGTGGGGTGCAGCACGCCGGCGGACTTGAAGAACAGAGCGTCGCGCGCCATGGCGTAGTAGACGCGCGCCCCCGCGAGAATCAAGCCGTTATTGCACCCGAAGGTCGAGATCATGATGGCCACGGCCATGATCTTGAGTCCGGGGTCGCCGAAGATTTGTTGCAGAGCCGCAGTGCCGACGGGGGGCCGGCCTTCGGTCCAGGTCTTGGCGATCACGTCCCCAGGCAGGACGTTGAGGTAGGCGACGTTCGCGAGGATGTAGAGGATCGTGACGAGGAGGACGCCGGCGGCCATGGCGAACGGGAGGTCTTTCTCCGGGTTCTTCATTTCCCCGGAGGCGAATCCGACGTTGTTCCACGCGTCCATGGAGAACAGCGAGCCGACCATGGCGGCGCCGATCACGGGCAGCAGGGCGAGGGCGAATCCGTCCGCCGGCCAGAAGTTGGCCCCGAAGTTCGCCGCGATCGCATCGGCGTTCCGACCGATGGTGATGCCCAGCACGATCAGCACGACCAACGCGGCCGTCTTGACGGCGGTGAGGGTGGTCTGGATGACCGCGGCGGTACGCACGCCGCGCACGTTGATCCAGGTGAGCACGACGACCGAGAGGATGGCGAACAGGCGTTGCCAGGAGACGCCAAGGCTATAGCCGCCGACCTGGCCGCCGAGAAAAACCGTTTCGGTCAGGCTTGGGAACAGCACCGCCGTGAACCGAGCGAACGCGACCGCCACGGCGGCGATCGTGGCGGTCTGGATGACGGTGAACAGGGTCCATCCATAGAGGAATCCGAACAGCGGGGAGATGCCCTCGCGCAGGTACACATACTGGCCTCCCGCCTTGGGGAACATCGCCGCGAGCTCGCCATAGGTGATCGCACCCAGGAGCGTCACGAGGCCGGACACCGTCCAGACGAGAAGCAGGAGGCCCGGGGAGTGTACGTCCCGAGTGATCTGGCCGGACACGACGAAGATCCCCGAGCCGATCATCGAGCCGACAACCAGGGCCGTGGCGTCGAGACGGGAGATCGCCTTGACGAACTCGGTCTGCGGTTGCTGCGTGGTCGCCATCGCGCTGCGCTCCGGGAGCGAGGACAGGCCCTAACCTAGTGGCCGCCCGAAGGGACCGCTATGTTATGCGCCGGCCGGCGCGGCCGCTTCCACCCCAACGAGGTCACCGTGCGCCTCCTGCCCCGAGAGGAAGAGTTCTTCGACCTGTTCGTCGAGGTCGCCAAGCGAACCACCGAAGCCGCGGGTCGGCTGCGCGAGCTGTTCGACACGCCGCCGGAACGGCGCACGCCGATCGTCGAAGCGATCAAGCGACTCGAGCACGAGTGTGATCAGGTGACGCACGAGGTGGTCAACCGGCTGGACCGCACCTTCATCACGCCGCTCGACCGCGAGGACATTCACCAGCTCGCGTCGGACCTGGACGACGTGATGGACGCGATCGATGGTACGGCGCGCCGTGCACAAATTTTCCATCTCGGGGCCGCGCCCCAGGGGGTGAAGCAGCTCGCCGAGGTGATCAGCCGGATGACCGCGGTCCTGGGAGAAGCGGTGGGTCGGCTCAAGAAGGGCGACGACGTGATGAAGTATTGTGTGGAAGCGAAGCAGCTGGAAGAAGAAGGCGACGCGATCTACCACGAGTCCTTGGGCCAGCTGTTCGAGAAAGAGACGAACGCGATCGAGCTGGTCAAGTGGAAGGAGATCTACGACAAACTCGAAGGCACGCTCGACCAGGCCGAGGACGTCGCCAACGTGGTCGAATCCATCACGCTGAAGCACGCCTGATGGACGGCGCCGTCTGGTTCGTGCTCGCGATCGTACTGGTCGCGCTCATCTTCGACTTCATCAACGGATTCCACGACGCGGCCAACTCGATCGCGACTGTCGTCTCGACCCGGGTGCTGTCTCCCAGCTTCGCCGTCGCGTGGGCCGCGTTCTTCAATTTCATCGCGGCCTTCGTGTTCTCGACCGCCGTCGCCAAAACGATCGCCAAGGGTGTCATCGATCCCGCCGTCGTCGACTCGACAGTGATGCTCGGCGCCCTGGTCGGCGCTATCGCCTGGAACCTCATCACGTGGTACGGCGGCATTCCCTCGTCGTCCTCTCACGCCCTGATGGGGGGGCTGGCCGGGGCGGCCATCGCCAAGGCGGGCGTCACGGCCCTGGTGCTGCCGGGCAAGTGGGTGGCCACGATCTCGTTCATTTTCCTCGCCCCCATGCTGGGTCTTGTACTTGCGCTGCTGCTCACGGTGGCGCTCTCCTGGGCACTCCGTCGCGCCATGCCCCGGCGGGTGGATAAGGCCTTCCGAGTCTTACAGCTGGGCTCGGCCGCGGCCTTCTCGCTCGGGCACGGGGGCAACGACGCGCAAAAGACGATGGGGATCATCGTCGGCCTCCTCGTGGCCGAGCAGGAACGGTTCGTGAATTTCCCCATCCAGGCGTTTCATCGCACGTCCTACGAAGTGCCGCTCTGGATCATTCTCGCCGCGCATGCCGCGATCGCTTTCGGCACGATGGCGGGAGGCTGGCGCATCGTGAAGACGATGGGGCAGCGGCTGACCAAGCTGAAGCCGTTCGGCGGGTTTTGTGCCGAGACGAGCGGGGCGGCGCTCCTCTTCATCTGCACCTACGCGGGCATTCCGGCGAGCACCACACACACGATCACCGGCGCGATCTCCGGCGTCGGCACGGCGCATCGGCTCACGGCGGTGCGCTGGCAGGTGGCTGGACGGATCGTCTGGGCTTGGATCCTGACCATCCCGGCCGCCGCGGGGATCGCGGGACTGACCTACATCGTGCTGCACGCGGTGAATCCCTGACCGATGCCGGTGGCAGATCTCAGTCGAGCTTGATCGTCAGCACCCGCAGCTCGGTCATCTCCTCGATCGCGTAACGCACGCCTTCCCGCCCCAGGCCGGACCCCTTGGCCCCTCCGTAGGGCAGCCGGTCCACCCGGAAGCCCGGGATGTCGTTGCCGTTCACCCCGCCCACGTCCAGCTCGGCGTGCAACCGGAACAGGGTCTGTACGTCGCGCGTAAACACGCCGGCCTGCAGGCCGTACGGCGAGCTGTTGACCGCGTCCACGGCGTCGTCGAGCCGGGTGTACGGCGTGACGGTGACGAGCGGCGCGAACACCTCTTCGCAGTTCACCTGCATCGCCGATGTCGTCTTGAGCAGCACTGTGGGATCGAGGAACGCGCCACGGCGCGTCCCGCCGATCGCGATCTCGGCACCGCCGGCCCGCGCTTCGGCGATCCACCCCTCCACTCGTTGCGCCGCGTCCGTCGAGATCATCGGGCCGACGTCGGTATGCTCGTCCAGCACGTCGCCCACCTTGAGGGCGCGCACCTTGGGGAGAAAGGCGTCGAGAAACTGGCGGTAGACGTCCTGGTGCACGTAAATGCGCTGGGTCGAGATGCACGACTGACCGGCGTAGCCAAAGCCGCCGACCGCGCAGCGCGAGGCCGCCCAGGCGAGATCCGCGTCGGGCTCGACGATGACACCGGCGTTGCCGCCCAGCTCGAGCGCCACGCGCTTGGTCCCGGCCTTGGCGCGAATCGCCCAGCCCGCCGCGGCGCTGCCGGTGAAGGTGATCAACCGGACCCGCGGATCCTCGATCAGGATCTGGGCCACTTCGACGTGACAGGGCACGACGTTCACGCCGCCCGCTGGATACCCGGATGCCTTGATGATGTCCATCATCTGCAAGGTGGACAGGGGATCCTGCGGCGGCGGCTTGATCGTAATCGTTGCACCGCACGCCATGGCCGGCGCGATTTTGTGCGCGGCGAGCAACACGGGGAAGTTGAACGGCGTGATCCCCGTGATCGGCGAGAGCGGGAAGCGGCGCGTCAGCGCCAACCGCCCCTTCCCCATCGGGACACTGTCGGTGGGCAGTACCTCACCGCCGATCCGGGTGGCTTCCTCGGCAGCGTCGGCGAATACGGCGATGGACCGATCGAGCTCCACGCGCGCCTGGGCGATCGGCTTGCCGGCTTCCAGCGCGAGGGTTCGCGACAGCGACTCCCGTTGCGCGGTCAGTCCGTCGGCCGTGGCACGCAACGCCTGCGCCCGCTCGTAGGCCGGCATCTCGCGGCAGGGGCGGGCCACCGCCACGCTGGCGTCGAGCGCCGCGCGCACGTCCTCCGGGGTCGCCAGCGTGCAAACGCCGACTTCGCTGCCGTCGTGCGGCGCGCGGATGACCGAGGTCTCGCGTTCGGCGGTCTTTATAGGCCCAAAGCCTCCACCACGGGTTCGGCGATCGCGGCATCCTGCACCCCGACGCCGGTCAGATCCGCCATGGTAATACTGGTCGTTCGGCTAGAATCGCCCGGGCCGTGATCTTCGCCAACCCGCCGCCACGGCCGCAGCTATGGAGACGTGGTCCCGGAACTCCTCCAGCGGCACGACCCGCACCGCTAGTCCCCGAAGGCGCGCCGCAGCCCGGCACCGGCCGCGGCCAGTGCGTGTCGCAGCTCGCCCGACTCGTTGCCGTAGCCGAAGCGGAGGTATCCGGGCATGCCGAAGTGCTCTCCGGGCACGAGCAGCACGTCTTCAGCAGCTCGCACCCGCTCCACCAGATCCTCGCCCGGCACCGCCGGTCGATAGCGGGCGAAACAGATCGCCCCGGCGCTTGGCGGGACCCAGGAGAAGGCGTCCCCGAATTCGCGCAGCCAGGCCTCGAGCACCGGGTAGTTCTCGCGCAGGATCCCGCGCGTGCGCGCGAGCAGGTGCTCACGCACCGCGGGCTCGAGCGCCAGCGTCGCGAGATGATCGGTGACGCCGGACGGTCCGATGGTGGTGTAGTCGTGACGCGCCCAGGCGTCGGCGACGAGCTCGGGCGGCGCCACGAGCCAACCGATCCGCAGCCCGGGGAGCCCGTACGCCTTGGAGAGTCCCGACACGCAAACCAGCCGGTCGTAGCTGCCCCAGAACGATTGCGTCGTCCGGCCGTCGCGCTCGGCGCCGATGTAGACCTCGTCGGCGAGCAGCCACGCGCCTACCTCCGCCGTGCGCTCGAGAATCGTCCGGCGCACCGCGTCGGCGAGAATCGATCCGGTCGGATTGTGCGGATTGGTCACGACGACGAGCTTCGTACCCGGCGCGATGGCGGCGCGGATCTCGGCCGCGTCGGGCGCCCAGTTCTGGTCCTCGCGTAGCCGGAACCCGCGCACCTGGGCGCCCAGGTTCTGCGAGTGACCCCAGAGCTGGAGGTAGTTCGGCAGCAGCATCGCGACCGAGTCGCCCGGCTCGATCAGTCGCAGGGCGGCGATGTAGTTCGCTTCTGCGCTGCCGGTCGTGACCAGCACCTGGTCGGGCGAGGCGCCGGAATAGAGCGCGGCGATGCGCGCGCGGAGCGCGTCGGTGCCGTTGGACTGGCTGTACCCCAGCCGGACATCGAGCAGCGGCTCGGTGGACGCACCGGCGAGGGTGATCAGCTCACGCACGCTCAACGGGTGCACGCCGGATTCGGACAGATTGAATCGAACCCGGTTTTCCCAGGTGCTCTGCCAGCGCTCGAGATCGAAAGTGACGAACGGCACGGGAAGCTCCTAGCTGAGCTGCACGAGATCGCGGGGTTGCTCCAGCCAGTAGTCCGGCTCGAGGTCCTGCAGATGCGCCCGGTCGAACGGGCCCCACAGCACGGCGGCGGTGGCGACGCCGGCCGCGCGGCCGCATTCGAGGTCGTGGCGCGAGTCGCCAATGAACACGGCTTCGTCCGGCGTCCGACCGAGCCGCTCGAGCGCGATGAGAACCGGCTCAGGATGTGGTTTCGGGTTGGTGACGTCGTCCGAGCCGACGACCACCGTGAACGCATCTTCGATTCCAGCCAGGCATAGACCCTTGAGCGCACCGCCGCGCATTTTGCTGGTCACGAGGCCCAGCACTTTGCCGTCCTCGCGGAGCCGCCGCACTTCGGTGACCACGCCGTCGTAGGGCCGCACCAGCTCGTCGTGGTGCGCGAGGTTGTAAATGCGGTAGGTGTCGACCATGGCCCGGATCTCGGTTTCGTCTTCGGTCCAGTGACGAAACTGGACCCAGAGTGGTGTGCCGAGCCCTTCCATCCAGACGTCATCCGGCGGCTCTACGCCGCGGTGGGTTCGCATGGTGTGACGATAAGAGCGCAGGATCAACTCGATCGAGTCGATCAGGGTGCCATCGAGATCGAACAGGAACGTCGTCAGCGCCACCGCGCCGGCCTACCGGCCGCTGCGCCGGAACCAGGCGCAATCGGGGGCGAGCGGACATGCGTCGCAGCGCGGAGTGGCGCGGCAGACATCCTGCCCATGCCGACGGAGCAGCTGGTGCGCTTGGATCAGCCAGTTATAGTCGCGCGACAGCTCGGGAGCGAGCGCTTCACCGATCTGGCGGTAGGCGGCCGGTCCGGTCGCGTTCGGCTTGCCATACCCGAGCCGGCCGAGCACGCGCATTCCGTTCGCGTCCGGCGCGAGCGCGGCCTGAGTGCGGCAGAACAGCAGGATACGGTCCGCCCCCGATTCGCCGATGCCCGTGAACCGCTTCAGGAGCTTTTTCGCCTCCACCGGCGACTCCCGCACGAGCGTGCGCACGCGCGCCAGCCCGATCTCGATCATCAGCTCCGCCGCTTCGTGGAGCCGAGCGAGGCGGGCACCGGGGTTCGGTCCACCCGGGGCCAGGAGCTCGAGCATCCTCGGCTTCGGAGTCCGCAGGATGGCCTGCGGTGTGGTCCCGATCTTCTGGCGCAGCGTCCGGAACACCAATGCCCGTTGCTCGTCATCCGGCACGGCCGCCACGTGCTCCCAGATGATCCACTCGAATGGGCCGCTGGGAATGGGTCGTTTGGGACGGCCGTAGAGGCCGCGCAGGCGGTCGACATAGACCCGGAGGGGCAGGGCAGGGCGTCGCATTGGACACTAAAAGTGTCCTCGAACCCCAAAACGAGACAACCCATGGTCCGGAAAAGGTCGAGATTCGGGCGCGTTTGAGGGCGCGCTAGGCCGGGCCGACGAGCATGACGGCGGCGACAAGTTGCGCCTCCGGTGTGTCGACCCCTTCGGTCAGGGGCGGCAGATGGTCGTGCCAGGCAAGCAGGTCGTCGACATCGAGCGGCCGCCGGCGCTCAAGTAGCTGCTCCAGCAGGACAGCTTCCCCCGCCGCCTGGCCGCCGGACAGCCGGGCCACGAGGGCATCGAGCCGGGCGAGCCGCTCTCCGTGGCCGGCACGCGCGGCACGACGCGCGGATGCGAGGACGAGCGGAACGAGACGCCGGCCGACGCCATCGCGATCGGCCGTGCGCCAGCGGGCGGCGGCAATGGCCGCGCATCGGTCCCGCAGGAGTGGGGCGGCGATGCGAATCGCCTGATCGAGCATGGTGCGGTCGACCGGGAGCGGGGGCGCGTAGGCGGCCTCCTCCAAGAGGCTCGCCGCTCGCCCCGCGTTCGCGGTCGCGACGCCTCGCTCCACGACGATCGCCTCCACCAGTTCGCCCAGACGCATGACCAGCACGCAGGCGTCGCCGCGCGTTGAGGCCGCCCCGACCGCACCGATCCCGTCGGCTCCCCCAGGGAGAGATGCCAGCGGCTGGAGCCGGTCGCACCAGTCGAGGGGCGCGTCCCCACGGTGTATGCTGTGGAGCGTCTCGACCTGCGCCGCGCCAGCCGAGAGCTGAGCGACGACCTTCCGCGCCAGGCGCTGCTCGAACGCGATCGCGGACGCGAGCGGCTCAGGCGGAAGGAACGCGACGGTTGCGACACTCTCATGGGGAGACGCGAGTCGGTCCACTCGCCCCACGCGCTGCGCCAGTCGAGCGGGACTCCAGGGCAGGTCGTAGTGCACCACGCGCTCGGCGTCCTGCAGGTTGAGCCCTTCTCCCACCAAATCGGTGGCGATCAGGATGTCGACTTGAGACAGCGTTCGTGGCGGCGCGACGCCGTGCGCACGCGGCGCGAACGCCTCGAGCACCTCGCGCCGCGTGACGCGACCGAGGCCGAGCCAGCCCGCCGACCCGGCGACCGCTCCGATCCGGAACGTGGCTGCGAGGCGCCGGCGCAAGTGGTGTACCGTCGCGACCGCGTCCGCGAACACGATCGTCTTGGCCGGCGAGTCCGCCAGGAGTCGTTCGAGCGCGTCGGACTTGGGGTCGGCCTCTGTGCGCGCGCGCTCGAGCAGACGGCGCACGTGATCGCCAGCGTCGGGATCGCCTACAGGCGTCGTGCTCGCCTCGAGCAACAACGGTAGAAACGCGAGCTGAAGGTCGGCTCCGGCTGTCATCGGAAACAGCCGCCGGAATAGACGCGACGGGAGACTGCAACCCGCTGCCGCTGCGTCGCGCTGCACCGCGCAGAACGCCTCGTACCGTTTGAGACTCTCCCGCAAGGCGGGGACGCTCGAAGCCAGCCGGCGCATCAGGGTCAGCCGAAACAGCGGTCCTACGCCGCCCGGCGGGCGCAGCACGGCGATCCCCCGGGCGAGCTCGTCGACGATTTCCGTCGCCGCCGGTGCGGCCCTGATCGTCACCGGCTCGGTGCGCCTGGGGAATGCGAGGCCACTCCAGGCCGTGGTGACGCGGTGCCGCGACCTCGCGACGACGAACCGCGCCACCGCGGCGAGGGTCGCTTGGCCCGGATCGCCGTCGCGGGCCGCGCGAGCCAGCGACGGCACGCCGAGCGCCACCAACGCATCGTCCCGGAGGAACAGCCGGAGCAGGTGCAAGAGCTCGGCAGCCCGATGATGCACCGGGGTCGCGGACACGAGCAGCAGGCGGCTGCCGACGACCCGCTGCGCCAACGCGCGGTAGCGGCGGGCGTGCGGATTCCGGAAGTGATGGGCCTCGTCGACGATGCACAGCGGTGCGGGGCCGTGGCCGTGATGCCACCTGGGACTACCGGGTTCGCGGCTCAGTCGCTCGTGACTGCAGATGCGCCCCGGCACGGCGAGCCGGTCCATGAGCGCCCGCCACTGCGGGACGAGGACCGCGGGAACGACGAGGATCGGCTCCGCGCCCAGCGTGTGCGCGACCGCCAGCGCGACGTACGACTTGCCGAGTCCTACGGCGTCGGCCAGCACCGCGCCGCCGTGCCGGGTCACGATCGCGGTCAGGCGGTCGTGGGCGGAGATCTGGTGAGGCGCGAGCCACGACGGCGCGCCGGGCGTTGGCGCCGTGAGGTCGAGCAAGGCCCGCGCTGCTGCTCCGCACGCCGCCGCCGGCGTCGTCTCGGGTCCGCCGCGGAGCAGGAGGGCGAGCGGCTCATCCGGTACCCGAAGCTCCTCAGCGAGGATTCGGAACGAGACGCGCGAGGGCGCGGCGGTCGGCGGCATCGAGGTGGTACAGGTCGGCGGCGAGCGCGTCGGCCGGCTCGCAGCGCCGGCCATGCTCGGCCAAGGCGGCCCACGCGCTCTGGTTTGTGACCGGCAACGGGAGTGCCCCCACCACGCCGGCGTTGAAGCGCCGGAAGCCGCCACGGGCCTGGTCGGCGCCCAGCCGCGCGAGGGCCGTGCACCAGGGGGTATTCAGCAGCGCGGCGAGCGCATGAGCGTCGTCCGCGGTGCGGGTGACGATACCGTACACCGTGTTGAGCGGGACCACTTCAGGCGGCGGCACGACGGCGGTCAGCTCACGCGACAAGTCGCGCCACAGGACACGGTGTGGGAAGAGCGCGAGTTTCGTACGAAACAGCTGCCAGGCCGGTCCGCCCCGGTAGTCGGTCCGCCGTTTCAGGCGTTCGAGATGCGGCGTGAGTCGGAGCGCGAGCGGACCCTCGAGGCGCGCCAGCGGCCGGCCGATGCTGTCGTGTGGCCATAGCAGGAAGAGACGTGGGGTGGCGAGCCAGCGGGCGAGGTCCCGCCCCCGCACGGCGGGTCGAGCGCCCTGCACGGCCTCGGGCACCAGATAGACGGCGTCGGCGCCGGTCTTCACGCCCAGGCTGGGGGACCAGCGGTCCCGGATGGCGGGGCAATCGCGCGCCAGACGCCGCGCCACGGCACCGGCGTCAGGGACCAGGATCCAGGGGCCGGGAGCCTGCAACAGACGCTGTGGCAACGGCGGTCCGGGCGGATCGGACCCCAGGGCACAACAGACGGACGCGGTCGGCTCAGGATCCCGGCGTGCCGCGACGAGTGCCATCGGGTAAACCGCCGCGCCGAAGGCGGCAGCCGCATCGTCGAGTGGGGCGACACGCTCGAGCTGCGTCGCCCCGGCCAAGCGGCGACGCAGCGCCTCGGCGTACCCCGCCGTCGCCAACTTCGCCGGCACCAGCATCCCGACGACGCCACCCGGAGCCGCGAGCTCGAGGGCGCGCTCGTAGAACGCCACCGAGAGATCCGGCACGTGCGCGAAGCGACCCGACGACGCAGGGCGCCACGTCGGGTAGCGGTGAGCGAGGATTTCGCGCACCCGAGCGGGCAGGCGCTCACCGCGCACCCAGGGAGGGTTTCCCAGCACGATATCGAACCCTCCTACCGCGAGGTGGTCGCCGAAATGGGATTCGACGCTGAAGAACGGCGCGCCCTCTTCGCGCGCCATGCGGCGCCGCGCGGTGCGCAGCTCCGTCCGCGCCAGCCGGAGCCGGCGGAGCGCGACGTGCTGTGCGGAGTCGAGTCCGACTCGGTGGCCGAACAGGTCGCGACTCCTGGCGCGGGCCGCGATCTCCCGGATACGCGCCTCCAAAGCGAGCAGCGCCCGGTCGTACAGCGCCTGCGCGAGGTCGTGCTCCGCGCGCGCCAGTGCGCGTGTGGCCTCTCGCTTGGCTCCCCCACTCATGGAAAACAGCGCGCGTCGCCGGTCGGTGAGGAGGAAGGCTTCACGGGTGAGGGATGGAGCGGCGGCAGCCGTTCCCGCGAGGTTCGCAGCCACGGTGTAGGGGTCGAGGAGCGCGTCGCCCTGTCGGAGGTGGCCGTCCAGATTCGGGAGCGGGGCGACCGCCCCGGGGTCCGTGACGGCATCCTGGGCTACGAGCGCGAGCCACAGTCGCAGCTCGGCCAGGCGCACCGCCGTCGACGAGAGATCGACCCCGTAGAGCGAATGCGCGATGATATCGCGACGCAGCGCCGCGGTATCGGGCTCACCCGCGGAGACCCGCAATCGGGCCAGCTCCTCCAGCGCGCCGAGCAGGAATGCCCCGGATCCAACCGCGGGATCGAGCACCCGCAGCTTGCTCACGTCGGGTGGCTCGGCGGGAGGGACACCGTGGTATACCCACCGCTCGGCGGTCCCGCGAGCGAGTCCCAGGCGGTGTATCAGCGCGGCAGCGAGTGTCGCGCGGACGAGGTCGCGCACCAGCGTGGAGGGTGTGTAATAGCTGCCGCTCGCGCGCCGCTCACCTGGCTCCATCACGCCTTCGAATACGCGCCCCAGCATGTCGGGAGCGATGTGTGGTTCGGTATCGCCTTCGCGCACGGTGAAATGAAACCGCTCGAACACCTGGTCGAAGGCGTCGCGCCAGGAGGCATTGTCCCATACGGCGGGGCCCGCGCGGCGCTCCAATGGCGTCGGCTCGAACAGACCACCGTTCAGAAACGGGAGTCGACCCAGTGCCTGCGCCGGTGCAGAACGCCCGGCGGCCGGCCGGTTCAGGGCGCCAAAGCAGAGCGGGTGCAATGCGGCACGGTGGAAATGCCGTCCACGGGCGAGCGTCCGCTCGAACAGCCGCGGCAGGTAGCGACGATCGCCGTCTAGCCACCCGTGCTCCTGAACGAAGTAGAGAAACAGCACGCGGGTCAGAGCAGTCAGCGCGAGCGCGTGCCGCTCGGCGCGCGCCTTCGGCGCCGGCAGGGAATCGGTGAAGCGATCGAGCGTCGACCGGAACGCACGGAAGAAGCGGACGGTCACGGTCTCGCTGGCGAGTACGTCTCCGACGCGGAGCGACAATGCCAGCGCCGACTCGCCCGGCTCCGGGGCCAGGCGCTCCAGTGTGGCAAGGGCGGCGGCGCCCGGCCGGTCCAGGGTAATCGGCGCCAGGCGGAGCCCGAGCGTGCCGAGCGCCGTCGCCCGCCAGGCGGCGAGCACGATCCGTCGCGGCGTACCTCCCATCGCACAGGCGAGCCCCCGGTCGGCGCCGGCGGCGAGTCGCCGAGCGGCGGCGCGGGCGGCGGCCTCCGGGACCGGAGAGGCAAGGGCGATCACCCGAAACGCGTCGTGTCGGGCGACAAGCGCCGCCGCCGTCACACCGGCTGCGGCCGCCTCGGTCGAGCCGAGCCAGGGCCCGGGTGGAACGGTCTCCCACGCCGCTTGGTAGCCGAGCGCGCGAAACACGTCGCGAAGATCAGAGATCTGCTCGGTGCGGGTGAGAAGTTCCCGAAGCACCACGGGCCCCTCGGTTCGAAGGGCCCTACGATGCTACTATGGACCGATGGAAGCGGTACCGGTTTGCCGCAGCAGAGATCGAAAAACCGCGGGTGCCGGGAGTCTGGCTCCCGGCGCCCCGTTCCCGGCTGGTACTAGGCTTTGCGGATACGAATGCTGCCGTTCACCGTGGACAATTCGAGCGTTCGATTGCCGCCGCCGCCGATCGTCCCGCGCATGCGCCGGGGACCGAACCGACCCGACACCGTCAGGGGGAAGTCGGTCTCCAAGTCCCCGTTCACCGTCTCGGCCCGAACCTCGGCGCTGACACCGTCCGGGAGGGTAAGCGTGATGCCGCCGTTGACGGTGGTGAATTCCGCGTCCCCGGTCCAGTCCGCCCGCCCCACGGTCGCCCGGATCGAGCCGTTCACTGTGCTCGCCTCGACGTGACCCGCGGCCGACACATCGACGCTGCCGTTCACGGTGCTCACCGCGGCGTCCGCGCCCAAGTCCTGGGCCTCGACGTCGCCGTTCACGGTGCGGCCGTCGAACACGATGCCGGCCGGCAGCTTGATCGTGAAGTCCACCGTGACGTCGTTGTTCTCGCTGGATGAGCTCCAATCGTCGCCGGGCTCGCAGCGGTTCTCGCGCCGGGAGCGTCGCGGAGTGGGGTAGACGGCGCAGATCGTCACGCCATCCTCGAACGGCACGACCTTGATCTCCACTTCGTCGCGATCGGAGCGACGCGAGGTCTTGCGGGCGGTGACGTCGATTTCGTCGCCCGTAGCGGCCACGGCGCGGATGCTGCCATTCACGCCCTTGATCTCGAGCCGCTTGCCGGCGGCGAGACGTCCATTCCAGTGGAAGTCCTGAGCCGTCACCGGCGCGGCCACGAGTGGTGCGGCGACGAGCAGCATCAGCCAACGGGTAGTGAGGCACATATCGTTACTCCTGGGTGTCCGGTTCATGAACCTGCCCGGGGCGGCGCAGTCTGATGGATCCGTCGAAGGACTCGAGCTCCAGGCGTGCGCTCCCCGACCCGAGCGTGAAATTGAAACGATGCTTCGTCTTGTCCTTCAACGTCACCGGGAAGCTGGAGTCGAAACTGCCGCTGAACGTCGCCACGGAGACGGTGACGTTGGCCCGCTCGGGCACTGAAACTGTCACATCGCCGTCGTGGGACTGGAAGCGGTAGCGGCCACCGTCCTTGATGGTGCCGTCGTACTCGATGCTCCCATCCACCGTGCTCGCGTCAACGTCCGACGATTCGATGTCGAGCAGGGTAATGGCTCCGTCCACGGTTTCGGCGAGGATGTCGCCCGAGCTTTCCCTCAATTCGATGCTCCCATCGACGCTGTTCAGCTCGATGTGCCCGGAGGCGCCTTCGAGCGACACCTCCCCTTCGACCGAATGAAGCGAAATGTTTCCCCGTCCTCCGACGACGCGCACCGACCCCTCCACGGTTTCAACCGTCACCTCGGCGTCCGTCCCCTCGATGGTCACTGCGGCTGAGGGGGTACCGGACACCGACAGCGGCATCCAGGCCGGGACCAGGATCTGGTAATCCACCATGGCGGGGCCGTGGCGGGAGCTGCCGCCGATGCTGACCGTCGGCCCATCCGTGGAGATCAACACGCGTTCACGGCTCGAATGCGTCGCGCGGACCCGCACTGAGCTCTGCCGCCAGGCCTTAATGATGACCTCGCCGCCGAAATCGCTGACCTCGAGTCGCTGTCCCTGGCGGACCGCGAACGTGGTATCGGTGTCCTGGGCCAACGCCAGGCTCGCGACAGCGAACAAAAGGGACAGCATTGCCAACCCCTCTCTACGTGCGTGCGGTGGCGATACGATTCGCCTCCCGCAGGAATTGCAGTTTGAGCCGCATGGTGTCGGCCAGGTGATGGTTCAAGTAGGTGCTGTTGGGATCGAGCACCAGGGCGCGCCGGGCTTCCGCGATCGCCGTATCGATGACGGCGAGACTGTGCTCGATCTTTCGCGCGGTCGCGGGATTGAGCCGCCCGCTCCGTTGTCCCAGTGCGAGCGCCTGCCGCAGCTCCGCCACGGCGTGGTCCGCGCTCGTGTCCGCCCGCGTGCTCCAGTTGACCGACTGGACCCGCGGCGCTGGGGTCCCGGTCACCGGTTCCTTCTCTCCACCGCGATGAAGGACGAGTCCAACGACGCCGGCCGATGCGGCAATCAAGAGCAGGCTCGCCGCGATCAGCTGGGGGATGGTGAAGCTCACCCGTCGCTGGGCCCGGCGCCGGGACAGATCGTCGGTCGAGACGCCGATGCGAGCGGCGATCCCGGGCCACAGGTCGTTCGCCGGGGGCCGGTCGTCCAGCGCCTGGGCGCGCCCGACTACGCCCTGCAGCTCGGCGAGGGTGCGCGCGCACGTCGCGCAGCCCGCGAGGTGGGTCTCGAGCGCGGCCCGCTGCGGAGCATCCAGCTCACCGTCGAGATACTCGGACAGTCTGTCGGTCCACTGATCGTTCATGTCAACGCTCCTGCTCGGGCTATCGTTCGAGGTGCTTCCGTAGCGCCATACGCGCGTGATGCAGCTGCGATTTCGACGTCCCGGCGACGATGCCAAGCAGCTGCGCGATCTCTTCGTGCCGGAATCCCTGCACGTCGTGGAGCAGGAACACCTGCCGGGCGCCCTCCGGAAGCCGGCCGATCGCCGCTTCGAAGTCCACACCGTGCTCCGGTGGGTCCGTCCGACCGGCGACCAGGTCCAGCACTTCGCCGTCCTCGTGGAAGCGGCGCCGCTCGCCCCCCAATGTCTTGCGCCGCGCGAGGATCACGTTCACCGCGAGACGATGCAGCCAGGTGCCGAACGCCGCTTCGCCGCGGAACGTGTGCAGCTTCTCCCACGCCCGGACGAACACGTCCTGCGCGACGTCGTCGGTGTCGACGCCATCCAGCATGCGGCGCACCAAACCGTGAACGCGCGGGACGTGCGTGCGGTACAGCCGTTCGAAGGCTCGGCCGTCACCACTTTGCGCGAGCGCTACGTCCGCCGTTTCCGCGTCCATCGCCGCCGTGATCGCATCAATGGTCAGGGTCGACACTCCCGCACCTGGTGCCGGGTTCGGGTCATTGGATAGGTAAAGAAGGCGCGAAGGTTGCAGGCTGAACAGGGCCCCGGGAGCGGCCTAAAGTGGGGGTACCCGTCGGGGGCGATAGATCCGTCCCCGCCATTCCACCTTTCGATCACCCCTCCAGGCCGACCGCAGCATGATGTAGGCGACAATGGAGGCGCCGATCGGGTACAAGAGGGCATACCAGAGCGGGGCGTGTTCGCGCCGGTAGATCTCGAGCCAGGTCGCAAGCGAAGCCAGCGTCGCGAGCAACAGCCAGTTCTGGCGCCAGACGAGCCAGGCCAGCGGCGGGCCGATCCAGGCGAGCACCGGAAGCCACATCAGGTACGGCAGCAGCCGGCGGACCCACGCAATCGGCGGGACCATCATCGGCGCGCCGAGCGCCAGGTTCTTGGACCAGCCATCGATGATCTCCCGCAGCGAGCGGTACATGCGGGTGCTCATGAACTCTTCGGCATAGACGAGGAAGATGTCGCGACCCGCGCGCACGTAGGTCTGCGCCAACATCATGTCTTCGGCGACGGAATCCTTGACGGCCGCGTGCGTGCCGACCGACTCGTAGGCCGGGCGGTTCGTGAGGATGAACTGGCCGTTGGCGATGGCGTTCCAGACGATGCGCGTCCGGTTCACGTCTCGCAGGTCGCCTACCCGGGACTGCAGCGCGAGGAAGACATGGGGCTGCACCAGCCGTTCCCAGAACGATTCCATCTCCTGGCGCGGCAGGACCGAGACCAGATCTACGTGCTCCGTCCGGAGCACCGAGACGGCGCGCGGGATCAGCTCCGGCTCGTGTTTCGTGTCGGCATCGGCGAACAAC
This sequence comes from uncultured Gemmatimonadaceae bacterium, assembly GCA_964599725.1. Lineage (GTDB taxonomy): Bacteria > Gemmatimonadota > Gemmatimonadetes > Gemmatimonadales > GWC2-71-9 > DASTHG01. The sequence continues at coordinate 64,634 of CAZRGT010000053.1, forward strand.
AGCAGCTCCCCGGCCGCGACGCCATATCCTTGCACGATCGCCCACTGTTTCCCGAACCATCCGGCGGGCAGCTCCGCGCCGCGCACGACGCGCAGCCGTCCCTTCACCTCGGGAGCCGCCGCGAGCCATTCCGCAATGCCGGCCGTGCCGTCGGTCGACCGGTCGTCGACGACGATGACTTCCAACGGGTGATAGGCGGCGGCCAGGATCGACCGGACGCAGCGCTCGATGTTCAACGCCTCGTTGCGGGCGGGGATGATCACCGAGAGCAGCGGGCCGCTCGGGCGCGGGCCGAATTCCCACAAGCGGGGACTGCGCACGGCGTAGCGACGGACCACGAGCAGCAGCACCACGATCCAGGGTGCGGCGAGGAGCCACGACGTCATCGCGCGGGATCGCGCTCCGGGCCAGCCACCGTGGCCGCCGCGGTGAGGTGACCGGTGACGTTGGTCATGGTGCGAAACATGTCGGGCACCCGATCGAGACCGATCAGCAGGCTCAACCCTCCGAGTGGCAGTCCGATCTGCAGGAAGACGGGCGCCAGGCTCACGATCGACGCCGAGGGGACGCTCGCGACCGTGAGCGAGGCGAAGAACACGGCGGCCGCCGCCTGCAGTCCCACGCCGAGACCCAACGGGATGCCGTACAGCCCGGCGATGAAGCACACGGCCACGGCTTGATACAGAGCGCTGCCGGGACGGTTGAGGCTCGCGCCCAGGGGCAACACGAATCCGGACACGCGGCGGGGCAGCCGGAGCTCGTCGGCCGCCTCGAGCATCACGGGGAGGGTGGCGAGGGAAGACGTGGTCGAGAATCCCATCGCCATCGAGGGAAGCGATGTTTTCAGGAACCCGAGCGGCCGCTGGCGGCCGATCAGCACCGCGGCCGGCACCAGGACTCCGACGATCAACACCGCGAGCCCCACAAGCAGCGCCAGCACGAACACCAGCATCGCCCGTACCAACGACCACCCGAACTGCGCCGCGGTGGAGCTGACGAGGGCGAAGATCCCGAGCGGGGCGAGCAGCAACACCCAGTGTACGATGCGGATCATGACCTGGGTGAGCGTGTCGGCGAGGTCCGTGAGCGGGCGACGCCGATCTTCCGGCAGCGCGGCCGCGGCCGCGGCGAGGGCGATCACGAATACAATGAGGGGCAGGAGACTCCCGTCCACGGCGGCCCGGATCGGGTTCCGCGGCACGAGCTCCACCAGGAACGCGATACCCCTCGGCAGATCGGCAGCGCGCTGCGCCATGGTGGTATCAGCGCCGGCAAGCTGCCGCAGCGACGCCTGCTGCTCCGGAGCGATCGGGGCGAGCGGCAGCACGAGGGCGGAGACGGCGAAGCCGATCGCGATGGCGGCGACTGCGGTCCCCCAGAAGAAGACCAGGGTCCGGGCGCCGAGCCGTCCGACTTGGCGGAGATCCCCGAGCCCGGCCACCCCGGCGAACACCGCGCCGATCACCAGCGGGATCGCACACATCGAGAGCAGGTTCAGGAACAGGGTCCCCACCGGTCGCAGCGCATGGGTGACGGCGAGCAAGGTGGAGCTCTGCGTCGCCGCGGCGACGAGGCCCGTGGCGAGTCCGGCGACGAGTCCGACGGCCATCCAGAGATGATTGCGCACGAGCTAGATTCTCTGGGTGCGATCACGGGCGGTCAAGGGCGGTGAGACGAGATGGCGCCCCCGATCAAGGCTTCGATGACCCTGGCACGCGTGCGCACCGCACTCTCCCAGTACGTCGCCCGGGCGGTCGATGCACCAGAGGCAAGGCCCGCGGCGGTCGCCCTGATCCTGCTCGAGCGCTCCTCCGGTCTCGAGGCCCTGTTCATCAAGCGGGCCGAGCGCGTGGGCGATCCGTGGTCGCGGCAGGTCGCGCTGCCGGGCGGACGGTCCGAACCGACCGACCTGGATCTCTTCGTCACCGCCACGCGGGAGACGCGGGAGGAGACCGGGATCGACTTGTCCGGTGCCGAACGCCTCGGCGTACTGGACGATCTCTATCCGCGGACCCCGACGCTGCCGCCGGTGCGAGTGCGTCCGTTCGTGTTTGCGCTGTCGTCGCCGCCACGCCTGACCCCGAGCGAAGAAGTGGAGCACGCATTCTGGGTGTCGCTCGACCGTCTGGTGGCCCCCGGCGTGCGTCGCGAGGTGACGCTCCATGTGCGCGGGGTCAAGCGGGTGTTTCCCGCCTACGATCTTGGCGATGAGGTCATCTGGGGCATGACCGAACGCATTCTCACTCCCTTTCTGGAGCTCGTCGGCTACACCGCCTAGGCAGAATGTCCGGTTTCTCGCCGGACGGTGTTCGAATCTGATCCTGCAATAGCTCCAACTAATCGTCATATTAGCTTGCATACATAGTCATATTAGCATATACTAAAGCCACATTTGGGCATTGAGTTAAGAGGGATTATGCCAGCAGGCATAACAGCGCAAGAGCCTTTCCTGACTCGGTCGGTCGAGGACTACCTCAAGGCCATTTACCGGCTTTCGGCCCAAGGCGGATTCGCCACGACCAGCGACATCGCCGGGTTGCTCACGCTGAGCGCGCCGTCGGTAAGCGCCATGGTAAAGCGGCTCTCGGAGATGGGCCTGATCGAGCACGTGCCCTATCGCGGTGTGCAGCTCACCGCGCAGGGACGGCGGGCGGCCCTCAAAATGATTCGCCGGCATCGAGTGCTCGAGTTGTACCTGACCCGCAACCTCGGCTACGACTGGGACAACGTGCACAACGAAGCGGAGCGGTTGGAGCATGCGGTGTCCGATGACTTGATCGAGCGCATGGCGGCAGCCCTGGGTGATCCCCGCTACGACCCGCACGGGGATCCGATTCCCACCGCCACGGGCGATATCGAGGAAACCGAGTTCGTGTCTCTCGCCGATGCCGCCGTCGGCGCCGCCCTCGAGCTGCGGCAAGTGGGAACACAGGACGCCGCCCGCCTGCGCTACTTCGCGGAGCAGGGACTGGTGCCTGGGGTGCGCGTGTCGGTCACCGACCGTCAACCGTTCAACGGACCGACGACGGTTTTTCTCAGTGCCTCCGGCAGTGCCCGAGTGGTGGGTCGCGAGCTGGCGCAGAATCTGTGGTGCCGAGAGCTATCCCAATGAGCCGACGCGTGTGGGTGGGGGTCGCGCTACTTGGCCTCGGGCTCGCGGCCTGCGACACACTGCTTCCCTCGGCGCCCAGAGACGCGGAGGTGCTCGATGGGCCTATCGGCGGCCTGAATGGCGCGCAGCTCGCCACCTTTGCCAAAGGGGACGAACAGTTCAATCGGGTGGTGAGTGCCGGAGAGGGCGCGGGGCCGCTCTTCGTCGCCACTGCGTGCGGTGCGTGTCACGTGGGCGATGGCAAGGGGCATCCGGTCTTCAACCTCACCCGATTCGGCCGCATGGGGGCCGGCGGGTTCGATCCGATGCGGGCGTTTGGGGGCCCGCAGATCCAGAACCGCGCGGTGCCGGGCTACATCGCGGAAGTCATACCGAACGGTACCACGGGCGTGGCGGTCTTCACAGCTCCTGCCGTGACGGGTCTGGGCCTGCTGGAGGCGGTGGACGACACCACGCTGCTGAGGCTCACGGATTCCAGCGATGCCGACGGTGACGGGATTTCCGGCCGAGTCCAGCTCCTCGATGAGAACGACCTCCTGGTAGAAGTCACCTCGCTCGAGGCATTGGTCGCCGACGGGGCCCCGACCCGCGGGGTGCCGATCGCGGGGAAGTACATCGGGCGGTTTGGAAAGAAAGGGGTGAGCGTCAACCTGCTGCACCAGACCGTCACCGCCTACCACGAGGACATGGGGCTGACGACCGAGCTGATACCGACGGACCTGTTCAACCGGCAGGTGGGCAACTTCGCCAGCGACGACGTGCCCGACCCGGAGATCAGGTCGAGCACGGTGGGCGCCGTCGTGTTTTACCTCAAGACCCTGCGGCCGCCACCCCGGCGCAATGCGGGCGCCCAGGACGTGCTGGCAGGCGAAGCGCTCTTCGCCCAAGCCGGCTGTGGAGGGTGCCACGTTTCCACGCTCCGCACCGGCGCATCCGCGATCGCCCCGCTGGATCGCGTCGAATTTCATCCGTACACCGACCTCCTGCTCCACGATATGGGGGCGGAACTGGACGACGCATACACCGAAGGAGTCGCGCTCACGTCGGAGTGGCGCACCCCGCCGCTGTGGGGGATCGGGCTGGCCGCGGCGTCGCAGGGTGGGCGCATACACCTCCTGCACGATGGACGCGCGAAGAGCCTGCGCGAGGCGATCGGGTTTCACGGGGGTGAGGGCGCGGCCAGTCGCGCCGCGTTCAGTGCCCTCACCCCGGCGCAGCAGGACCTCCTGCTTCGCTTCCTGGAGTCGCTGTGATGGTCTCGCGCCGCGTGTTTGTCGGACAGCTATCGGGCGTGGTGGGTGCACTGCCGCTGGTGGCCGGTGCCTGCGCGAGGTTCTACTACGTGGGCGGTGGACTCGAGAGCGGGCGGTTGGTTGTGAGCCTGGCCGAGTTCGGCGCCGGACCGTTCGCCCTGGTGGACGCGCCTAATCTTCCCATGCCGATCTATCTGTACCGGCATGCGGACGGCCGGTTCACCGCGGTGCTCACCCGGTGTATGCACCGGGGGTGTCAGGTTGAACCCGCGGGCGAGCACCTCGTCTGTCCGTGTCACGGGAGCGAGTACGACAACGCGGGTGGCATCCTCAAGGGCCCGACGCAATTCCCTCTGATCCGTTTCCCGGTCGAGACGCAGGATGGCAACCTGTACATCGCGCTCACGCCTGCCGACGCGGTAGGGACGTGAGGCGATTCCTGCCGGGCGTCGCGTGCCTTGTGCTGACGGCGGTCCCGCTCGCCGCTCAGGAGCCCGATTCGACCCCACGACGCATCCGGGCCAGGATCGACAGTGTCCCGGTGCAGGGCGGAGTGTACAACCGGCCCTTTCTCGCCTCGGTGGGCCGCACCGCGATCGGCGGGTATCTCGAGGGAAACACGAACTACTTCCGGGAGGACGGCGTCTCCGACGGCTTCTCGACGGAGCTTCGTCGCTTCAACGTCTTCCTCTTTTCGTCCATCGGCTCGCGCATCCGGATCATCTCGGAGCTCGAGTTCGAGCACGGCACCGAGGAGATCACGCTCGAGACGGCGCTGCTCGACTTCCAGGTGAACCCGTCCTTCGTGTTGCGCGGCGGAATCATCCTCCCGCCCGTCGGCGCGTTCAACGTCAATCACGACTCACCGCGCTGGGAAGTCGTCGAGCGCCCGTTGGTCTCCACCGAGATCATTCCAGCGACGCTGTCGGAGGTCGGCTTCGGCGCCCATGGCAGGCTGTTCCCGCGCGCCTTCACGATCACCTACGATGTCTACTTCACGAACGGGCTCGGGGACGGGATCGTCGTCAACGAACACGGCCGGACGCGCCTGGCGAGCGGCAAGGGCCACGGCCTGGTGGGGCAGGACAACAACGGACGGTCGAGCGTCTCGGGGCGGATCGGGTTCCGGCGCCGGGTCCTCGGGGAGCTTGGACTTTCCTACTACGGCGGACCGTACAACACCTATCGATCGGAGGGGGTGCGGATCGACGAGCGGCGGGACGTCCACCTGGCAGCGCTCGATCTCACCACCGAGCTGGGGCCGGTCAGCCTCCGGGGCGAGATGGCGTTCGCCTGGATCGACGTCCCGGCCGACCTCCGCGAGGTGTTCGGTGAGCGGCAGTGGGGATTCCATCTCGACGCGGTGGCCTCGCTGTTCCGACCGCGGATCCGCGGGCTCACGGAGGCGGTGGTGAACGGGGTGCTGCGCGTCGAGCGGGTGGACTACAATCGTGGCACGTTCATCAGCACCGGAGACGCGATCGGCGACGAGGTCACCGCGCTGGTCACCGGTGTCACCTTCCGCCCGGTCGCGGGCACCGTGCTGAAAGCGAATTACCGCCACGAGTGGATTCGCGACCTGCAGGGCAACGCCACCGTCAGGCGAGCCGGGTTCCAGTTCGGCCTGGCGACCTACTTCTGAAGGAACGGGATTGGTGAGAGCGCACTACCGTGTCTGAGCCCCGGGACGCGGCACCGGTGACAGAGGCTGGATGGCGCCGACCGCGCCTCGCGCCGAGTCTCCAGGAAGTCTATCGCACCGTGCCGGTGGGCCACGCCACCTGGTGGCGCAAGGCGCTGGCATTCGCGGGGCCGGGGTACCTGGTCGCGGTCGGGTACATGGACCCCGGGAACTGGGCCACCGACCTGGCCGGCGGATCCCGATTCGGCTACACGCTGCTCAGCGTCATCCTCATCTCCAACCTGATGGCGATCCTGCTGCAGGGGCTTGCGGCCAAACTCGGCATTGTCACCGGCCGCGATCTCGCCCAGGCGTGCCGCGATCATTATTCGCGTCCGGTGAACATCGGGTTGTGGCTGCTGTGCGAGATCGCGATCGCGGCCTGCGATTTGGCGGAGGTGATTGGGTCAGCGATCGGGCTGAACTTGTTGTTCGGGATTCCGCTGCCGTGGGGGATCGGGATTACCGCACTGGACGTGCTGCTCGTGCTCTATCTCCAAAACAAGGGATTCCGCCTGCTCGAGGTTCTGGTGATCACGTTGATCGCGACGGTTGCCCTCTGCTTCTTGTTCGAGATCCTGATTTCCCGGCCTGACGCGGGCGCGGTCGCGGCGGGGTTCCTGCCGCGCCTCTCCATCCTCACCGACCCCGACAAACTCTACATCGCGATCGGCATCCTCGGCGCCACGGTAATGCCGCACAACCTGTATCTGCACTCCTCAATTGTGCAGACGCGTGCGTACGACGAAACACCGGCGGGCAGGCGGACCGCGGTGCGGTTCGCGTTCCTCGATTCCACGATCGCGCTCTCGTTCGCGCTGTTCATCAACGCCGCGATCCTGATCGTGGCGGCGGCGACGTTCCACCGCTCGGGGAACACCCAGGTGGCCGAGATCCAGCAGGCGTACGAGTTGCTCACGCCGTTGCTTGGCGTCGCCGGCGCGAGCGCGGTCTTCGCCCTGGCGCTGCTCGCCTCGGGACAAAACTCGACCATCACGGGCACGCTGGCCGGCCAGATCGTGATGGAAGGCTTCCTGAACATCCGCATCCGGCCTTGGCTGCGGCGGCTGATCACGCGTCTGATCGCGATTGTGCCCGCCGCGCTGACGGCTATCTTTTTCGGGGAGCACGGCACGGCGCAGCTCCTCATTCTCAGCCAGGTGATCCTGAGCGTACAGCTGTCGTTCGCGGTGATCCCGCTGGTGCGTTTCACCTCCGAGCGGGCCAAGATGGGCGAGTTTGTGAACTCGGGGTGGCTGCAAGCGCTCGCCTACACGGTCGCCGCGATCATCGCGTCGCTGAATGCCTGGCTCCTATTCCAGACAGTGCGCGGCTGGTTGAGCTGATGTTCCGGCGTATCCTGGTCCCGCTGGAGCACACCGCCACGGACGACACGATCCTGGACTACGTCCGCCCGCTGGCGCGTGAGAGCCGGGCGTCGCTGGTCCTGATCCACGTCGCTGACGGGTGGGTGGCGCGCAACATCAAGCAGCTCGATCTCCGGGAATCGGAAGAGATGCGGGACGATCGTGAGTACCTGGAGCGCATCACGGGCGCCCTCCAGGCGGAAGGCCTCGACTGCGAGGCGGTGTTCGCGGCCGGCGAGCCCGCCAAGGAGATTGCCGACGCCGCGGCCCGGGAGCGCTGCGACCTGATCGCCATGGCGACCCACGGCCATCGGGGGCTGAACGACGTAGTGCGGGGTAGTGTGGCCAGTGAAGTCAGGCACACGAGCATGGTGCCGGTACTAATGGTGAGAGTTGGGAAGCCAAAGGCGTAACTACGTGGTTCGTGCCTGCTCCAATGCCCGCAGTATGGCTCCGAGCCTCCTGTCTCGTGCTCCCCGCAGCATCTCCACCTTTCCTTCGTATGCTTTTTCGATCGCCGCGATCAACGCCCGCTGCTGCTTCGGCTCGAGGCGCTCCCACGAGGCCAGCTCCCCCCACATTGTCTCGAAGCTCGTCAGCAGGTGCTGCAGGAAGATGCTGACCCCGCCGGCCCCGGCGCCAAGGTGATAAGTGAGATGGGGCCCCGCCGCCGCCCAGCCGAGGCCGGGCCCGAGCGACACGGCCCGGTCCAGGTCCGAGACGTCGATGACGCCGGTGAGCACGAGGTCGATGCACTCGCGCCAGACGGCCGCAGCGATGCGACCCACGACGTATCCCGGCACCGCCCTGCGCAGCACGATCGGCATGCGGCCCAGGGCCCGCAGGTACGCCGTGGCGCGCTCGATCGCCGCGGGATCGGTCTCCTCCGACGGCACGAGCTCCACCAGCGGCAACAGCTCGGGGGGATTCAATGGATGGGCCACGAGGCACCGCGAGCCTTGCAGCAGGCGTCCGAACAGGTCGCCGGGCGCCAAGCCGCTCGAGCTGCTCGTCACGATCGCCTGCGGATCCGCGACCTGCTCGATCGATTCGAGCAGGCGTTGCTTGGCTCCCAGGTCTTCGTGAATCGCTTCGATCACCCAATCGGCCCCGCGCACCGCCTGCAGGAGGCTCTTCGCCTGCCGCAGCTCGAGCAGGCCGCGTTCCACGATGCCCGGAGTGGCGCGATCGAGCGCGATGAGAGAGCGCGCGCGTCGGGGGATCTCCTCCAGCGCGTCTTCGACCGCGTGCGCGTTCGTGTCGTAGATGACGACCGGCCATCCCGCCGAGGCGCACAACGCGGCCCACCCGCCACCGATCCCCCCGGCTCCGATGACGGCCACCTTCTGGGGCAGGTCGCCGGGCGTCCCGGTCATCGCGCGGCCCCCGCCGCGACCGGCGCGGAAAGCACGCGCTCGGCGAGCAGCCGACGCGCGATCTCGGGGCGCACCCCCGTCGCCATGCGGGCGCGCGCGCCATGGGGATCGATACGGGTGCGGCCGCGCTGCTCGCCGTCCTCCACGTCCACGGTGAGCTGGAGCGATTCGAAGTCCATCATGCCGGGAGCGATGAGCTCGGCGATCGGCAGGACGTCGTTGATCACACAGCCGTCGAGCTGATCGTACCGGCGGTGAAACGCGTGATACACCCGGAGCGCTGCGTACAGCCAGCGGGCCAACGGGTCATCCGTGCGACCGAGTCGCTCGATCTCCGCTCCCGTGAGCACCAGCTTGCGGGTCACGTCCAGGCCGACGAGCTCGGTGGGCAGCTCGGCGCGCAGCACCTCCTGCAAGGCCTCCGGATCGCACCAGGCGTTGAATTCGGCGTAGCGGGTCGTGTTCCCCGCGGCGCGCAGGTTGCCGATCATGGCGATGTGACGCGCCACCTTGGCGCGCACGACGACCGGCTCGCGGCGCAGGGCGAGGGCCAATCCCGTCACTGGGCCGAGCGTCACGAGCGTCACCGGTTCGGGCTGCTCGTCCAGCAGTCGCTCCAACGGCTTCACGTAATCGAGGATCACACCTGCGGGTGGGACCTGAGCGTCTCCGAGGCCCGACGGGCCGTGGGTTTCGTGCGCCGTGGCCAGCGGTCGTACGAGCGGCCGACGAGCGCTGATCGCGACCGGGAGCCGCTTGCCGGTGCGACGCAGGATCTCCAGTGCATTGCGGTGGGCGTGCTCGACCACCGTATTGCCGTAGGAAACAGCGATCCCCCGCACGTCGAGCTCGGGGGAATTGAGCGCCAGCAGGAGGGCGAGGGTGTCGTCGATCCCGGGATCGGTGTCGATCACGACGGGGGTATCCAGCGCGATCCCAGGATCGCGGGATGAACGGGAAGCGTTCGGAGGCGACACGAGACCTAGGCTACGGCCCGCCGACCCCCTCCGCAATAGCGCTCAGACCAGTCGCTTGGACTGCGCGTAGAGGATCAGCTCCACGCGGTTCTCCACCTTCAGTTTTCGATAGATGTTGTGCAGGTGGATCTTGACGGTCCCTTCGCTGATGGCCATCCGCTCCGACATTTCCCGGTTGCGGAGTCCGCGGGCCACCATGCCCACCATCTCGATCTCGCGCGGGGTGAGCACGCTGCCCACCTCCCGTCCGCCGGCTTCGCGTCGCAGCAGCGTCTCCAGCGCGCGGCCGAACGCCTGCTTTTCGAGCCACCGCTCGCCCGCGTGGACCTTGCGGACGCATTGGACGACCATTTTGGGCGCCAGCTCCTTCAGCACCATGCCGCGCACACCGAGCCGGGGGGCCTCCAGCACCTCCTCTTCCTCCAGCGCCGCCGCGAGGAGCACCACCTTGGTGGGCTGCTTTTCCCGATGCAGCTCGCGCAGCACCGCGAGGCCGTCCTTACCGGGCATGCGGATGTCGAGCACCAGCACGTCCGGCTGGTAGCGACGCACCGCCTCCAGGCACTCATCGCCGTTCACGCAGCGCGCCACCACCCGAAAATCGGGCTCCAGGTTGAACAGATTCTCCAATCCGTCCAGCACGATGGGGTGATCGTCGGCGAGCACGAGGCGGATGGGCACGCTATCCGTCCTCGTGGCGCTGCGGCAGACGGATGTCGAGACGGGCGCCGGCCGGGCTGGAATGGATGGCGAGCGTCCCCCCCAGCGATTTGACCCGCTCTTTCAGCATCACCGGACCGAGTTGCAGCGCGTCGAGCCTGGCGTGGTCGTATTCACCCACGAAGGGGAACCCGCCGCCATTGTCGGCCACGGCGACATGCACGCTCCCGTTCTCCCGGCCGACAGCCACGCGGACTTCGGAGGCCGCGGCGTGTCGCGCGGCGTTGACGAGGGCTTCCTGGACGATAAAACAGATATCGTACGCGAGCGTGTCGAACGAGCTATCGGCGTGACGCTCCAGGTGCAGCTCCACGCGCAGCCCCCACAGGCCCTCCAGCCGCGTGACCAGGTGGCGCAGGGTGGTATTCAGGTCCGCGTTCCCCGCCGTGAGGCCGGCCGTCGCGAGCTTCGAGAGGCGAATGAAGCCGCGCAGGTCGCGTTGCTCGTCGACGATGAGCCGCTGGATCGCCGCCAACCGCTCCCGGGCAGCCTGGGGCTCCGACTCCCACAGTCGCTGCACGGTCTCGAGCTGCAGGGCGGCGCCGGTCAGCGACTGCAGCACGCCGTCATGCAGGTCGCGCGACAGGCGCATGCGTTCGTCGGCCACGGCTGCCTGGCGCACCCGCCGGGACAACAGGGATTGATCCATCGAGGACGCTACTTCATGCGCGACGACCTCTCCCAGCAGCAGATCATCTCCCGTCATGCGGGGCTTGTCCAGCGCAAACAGATGCCCCTCCAGACATTCCCCCCGGAGCGGAAGGCACAGCACCGTCGTCATGGCGAACCGCCGCACCAGCTCGGGGTGGATCGGCGCGGCACGCCAGCCGCGCGGGATGTGTGACGAGTAGTGCAAGACGACCGGCTCCGGCGCGTGAACGTCCTTCGCCAGGAAGGTCAGGTCGGTGAGCGGCTCGGCGACCACCGGCTGGAACGTCTCGGGCGCCTCGCGCCACGAGCGGAACTCACCGTCGCACCAGGTGGCGAGGTGCAGCCACGGCTCATCCGGCTCTTCCCAGGCGAGCAGGACCCGCGGCGCACCGAGAATCCGCGCGGTGCTTTCGAGCACCTCCGGTTGCGGCAGCTCCGACCCCCGGGCTCGATGGGGCGGCCAGGCGGCGAGCTCGGACATTTCGCGCCGCCGCCGCTCTTCGTATGCGCCGAGGTAGCCGAGCAATCCGGCCATCACGGCCAGGTAGAGGCTCCGGATGACGAGTCGGTCCTCCTCGAACGCCGGTTCGTTCAGGACCTCGGCGGCGAAGATGCCGATGCCGTTGTATGTGACGAGGGCGACAGCTGCGGTCCACAGGGCGCCGCGCCATTGCCAGCGCAGCGTGGCGGCCACGATGACGAAGGTGAAATACATGAAGAAGGGGCTTGTCGGACCCTCCGTCAAATAGGTCAGGAGGGAAAACAGCAACAGATCCAGCACGTGGGTGACGGGGCCCAGCCGGAAGAGAGGGCCGTGCGCCAGCCAGGCGACCGACGCCACGATCAGCGCGTAGCTCACGTACGCGAGCAGCAGCAGGTACGTCGGCCGCGCGTGGGTGGCCGGTGTGTCGGGATCCAGCCAGACGGCCAGGAGGAAGAACAGCGCCAGCACGACCCGGATGGTCGCGATCAGGCGCTCGGCGCGGATGCGGGGGGCGTAGTTGGCGTCCACCAGCCTCCCGCTCCCGGCCGCGGTGATACCGGCGCCCCATAACCCGTGCAGCGTGCGTACGCTCATCGCGAGGCCATCCGTAGCAATATCAGCAAGATACCGGCCATGCCGGAACCGGGATAGCGCCGCCCAGGCTGTGGCGCCCTGGCGGCAAGTGCTGCAAAGGCCCGGCAATAGACGCTGTCACCGAGAGTTATAGGCGCCTGTATCTACCGCATGCGGAGCGACCGGTCGCTGGCGCCGTGCGTTGCATGTCTGACGTGGCGAAAGTGCCCGTGCGACCGGAATCGCCGCTCGACCCATTGTCGGGGCAGAAACTCGAGGACGTCGCGGAGCCCGGTTTTTGCGTTAGGCCCCTGCGGTGGCGGTCTCTGACATACGAACACACCACACCGAGGTGGCATGACTACCGCTTCTAGAGCGTTCGCGTCTTCGTTGGCGACCGTGTGGTGCGTCGGGTTGTTCATCGCGTGTGCCGCACAGGACACCAAGTCGCTCGAGGGCTTCGATGCCGGCCGGTTCGGACGCTCACATCAAATCGACAATCAGTGGATCCCCCTGAAACCAGGAACGCGGTTCGTCTATGAGGGGACCACCATCGAGGATGACGGCTCGGCCGTTCCGCATCGCGTCGTGATCAACGTGACCGACCTGACCAAGCTGATCGGCGGCGTCCGAACGGTGGTCACCTGGGACCTGGACTATAGCGATGGCGAGCTGGTCGAAGCGGAGCTCGCCTTTTTTGCGCAGGACAGCGCCGGCACCGTCTGGCGCATGGGTGAGTACCCGGAGGAATACGACGGCGGCAAGTTCGTCGCGGCTCCCGCCTGGATCCACGGCTTCGAATCTGCCAGAGCGGGCATCATGATGCTGGCAAACCCGCAGCTTGGGACGCCGAGCTATGCCGAGGGGTGGGGACCCGCCGTCAACTGGACGGATCGCGGGCACGTGGACCAGATGGGCCAGAAGACCTGCGTCCCCGTGGCTTGTTACGAGGACGTGCTGGTCATCGCCGAGACCAGCGCGGGAGAGGCGGGTGCCCAACAGCTCAAGTACTACGCGCGCGGCCTGGGCAACGTTCGCGTCGGGTGGCGAGGAGCGGGAGAGAAGACGAAGGAGACCCTGGAGTTGACGAGGGTCGAGCAACTCGACGCCGCGGGCCTGGCCGAGATGCGCGCGAGTGCGCTCGAGATGGAAAGAAACGCCTATCAGCGCAGCAAGACCGTCTACGCTCACACCCCACCGGCGGAACAGGCGCCCGGCGGAGAACGTCCGTGACCAGGCGTGCCTGGATCGGACACCACACTGAGGTTTCCAGCGATGATACGTCGAATCGTTGAAGCGAGCCTGAGGCTCCGGGTCCTGGTAATTGCCGCCGCAGCGGTGATCATGGTCATCGGCGTCGGGCGAGTGCGGAACATGCCGGTCGACGTGCTGCCCGAGTTCGCGCCGCCGTACGTCGAGATTCAGACGGAAGCCCTGGGGCTTTCGGCGAACGAGGTGGAAGACCTCGTCACGCTGAACGTGGAGGAATTGGTCGCGGGAGTGCCGTGGCTGCAAACGATGCGTTCCAGGACGGTTCCCGGACTGTCGTCCGTCGTCATGATCTTCCTGCCCGGGACGGATCTGATGCGGGCGCGGCAGATGGTGCAGGAGCGCCTGACGTTGGCGTATGCGCTCCCCAACGCGTCCAAGCCGCCGGTCATGATGCAGCCGATGTCGGCGACGAGCCGGGTCGCGATGATCGGGCTGTCGTCGAAGGACGTGTCCCTGATTGACCTCTCCGTCCTCACCCGGTGGACGATCAAGCCCAGGTTGTTGGGCGTCCCCGGCGTGGCCAACGTGGCGGTATGGGGCGATCGGGATCGGCAGCTGCAGGTCCAGATCGATCCGGAGCGGCTGCGCGCGCGCGGCGTGACCCAGAGCCAAATCATCCAGACCGCCGGGAACGCCTTGTGGATCTCCCCGTTGACCTTCCTCGAAGCGTCCTTCCCCGGTTCGGGAGGGTGGATCGATGGTCCCCAGCAACGACTTGAGGTCCGCCATGTGTTGCCCCTGTCCACGCCGCAGGACCTGGCCAAGGTGGCGGTCGAGGGCTCGTCGCTGCGTCTCGGGGACGTGGCCACCGTCGTGGAAGGGCATCCACCGCTCATCGGGGACGCGCTCCTCACCGACGGTCCCGGCCTGCTGCTCGTCGTCGAGAAGCTTCCAGGAACCAACACCCTGGATGTGACGCGCGGGATTGAAGCGGCGTTGGCCGAGCTGCGGCCCGGGCTGCCCGGCGTGGAGCTGGACGCCTCGATCTTCCGGTCGGCCAGTTTCATCGAGGCGTCATTCGCCAATTTGCGCACGGCGCTGATCATCACCGCGGTCCTCGCCGTGCTGATCCTCGGGGCTCTGCTGTACGACTGGCGTGCCGCCTTGATCAGTTTGGTCGTGATCCCGCTGTCGCTCGTAGCCGCGGTGGCGTTGGTCGGCCTCACGGGCGGCACTCTCAATACGGTGGTCCTGACGGGGCTCGTGATCGCCCTCGCGGCCGTCGTCGATGATGCCATTCTCGGCGTCGACTCCATGCTGCGGCGGGTTCGGCGTCGCGAGGAGCCGACGACAGAAAGCGGGGTCGTCGTCGAGTCGACGCATGAGATCCGCTTGCCCATCCTCTACGCCACGGCGATTCTGCTGCTCGCGGTGGTGCCCGTGTTCCTCATGGAAGGCCTGGCGGGCGCGTTCTTCCAGCCGCTCGCCCTCTCTTTCACCATGGCGCTGCTGGCCGCCATGGTGGTCGCGATGACCGTCACCCCGGCGCTCGGGTTCCTGCTGTTGCGGCGCCGGCCGCTGCAACAGCGTGTCTCACCGTTCATCGCCTGGCTGCAACGCGGCTATGAAAGGATGCTGGCGCGGACCGTGGCCGCACCGCGGCGCGCGTTCGTCGCGGCCGTGACCATCGTGGCGGTCGGTGTCGGTGTGTGGCCGTGGCTCACGCAATCGCTGCTGCCATCGTTCAAGGAGCGGCATCTGCGGATCGAATGGGCGGGAGCACCCGGCACGTCCCACCCGGAAATGATTCGCGTGATGTCGCTGGCCAGCCGCGAGCTGCGGTCCATTCCAGGCGTCAGCGGCGCCTATGTGCACGTGGGACGCGCCATCACGGGCGATCAGGTCGTGGATGTGAACGCGAGCCAGGTGTGGGTCGGCATCGATCCCAAGGCCGATTACGACGCGACGGTGGCCGCCATTCAAGCAGCGGTCGACGGCTATCCCGGGCTTGCGAACAACGTGCAGAGCTACCTCAGCGGCCGCATCCGGGAAGTGCTGGCCGGGGCGAGCCAATCGGTCGTCGTGCGCGTCTACGGCAAGAATCGCGATGTGCTGCGCGCCAAGGCGGACGAAGTGCGCCAGGCGCTGGCGTCGATCGATGGCCTGGTCGACGTGCGGGTGGACGGGTATGTCGAGCAACCCCAGGTGCAAATCCAGGTCAACCTCGCCGCGGCCGCACCCCATGGACTGAAGCCGGGCGACGTGCGGCGGGCGGCGGCCACCATGTACGCAGGTCTGAACGTCGGGTTCCTTTTCGAGGAACAGAAAATGTACGACGTCGTCGTGTGGGGAACGCCCGAGCTGCGCAACAGTGTGAGTGACGTTCGCAATCTTCTGCTCGATACCCCTCGCGGCGGTCACGTGCGCCTCGGTGAAGTGGCCGACGTGCGCATCGCGCCCGCACCGACCGTCATCTACCATGAGGCGCTGCAGAATCGCATCGATGTCCTCGCCGATGTGCGCGGGCGCGATCTTGCCTCTGTCGTGGACGATGTCGAGGGTCGCCTCGACAACATGCAGTTCCCGGTCGAGTACTACCCGGCCGTGCTGGGCGAGTCGGCCGAGCGGGAGGCCGCCCTGGAGCGCATGCTTACCTTCGCGCTCGCCGTCCTGATCGGCATCCTGCTGCTGCTGCAGGCCGCGTTCCGAAACTGGCGTCTCGCGCTGGTGTTCCTCCTGTCCCTGCCGGTGGCGCTGGCGGGCGGCGTACTTGGCGCTGGGCTCGACGGCGGCGTGTTCTCGCTCGGCTCGCTCATGGGGTTCCTCGGTGTGTTCGCCATTGCGGTGCGCCACGGCATCCTGCTGATCCGGCGCTATCAGGAGCTCGAGAAACATGAAGGCGAGCCGTTCGGGCCGGGACTCATCATGCGCGGGACCCGGGAGCGCTTCGCGCCGATCGTGACGACGCTCGTGACCACGGCGGCGGCCATGGTGCCCCTGGTGGTGCTCGGAGAGATCGCCGGGCTCGAGATCGTGCACCCGATCGCGGTGGTGATTCTCGGCGGTCTCGTCACGGCGACACTGTTTACCTTGCACGTCGTTCCCGCCGTGTACCTGCGGTATGGGCGTAAGTCGGGCATCGGTTTCGCTGCGGACGCAAGAAGGGTCTCGAGAGAGCTCAAGGCAGAAGCATGAGTGACGCAACGCCAGAACGAGCAACCGAGAGGAGCGCACGTGTGGCTGAAAACCCGGTAGCCGAGGTCCTGGTCGCCTCGGACTTGCGGAAATCGTACGGGCCCAGACCTGCCCTGCGCGGGCTGTCGTTCTCGCTCAAGGCCGGACGGCTGCTGGGCTTCCTCGGGCCGAACGGCGCGGGGAAGACCACGTCGATCCGCATCCTCACGACCATCCTCCAGCCCGATTCCGGCCGGTTCTCGGTCGACGGCATCGGTCACGAATACCCGGAGCGCATCCGCCGCAGAATCGGTGTGCTGCCGGAGAGTTTCGGGCTACCCAAGCAAATGACCGCCGTCGAGTACGTGACGTTCTTCGGGCAGCTGTATGGGCGCTCCGCGAAGGACGCCCGGACGCACGGTCTGGCGCTGCTGGACGAAGTGGGCCTGGAGAAGAGAACCAAATCGCTCGTCGGGACCTACAGCCACGGCATGCGGCAGCGGCTGGGCCTGGCGCGCGCGCTGGTCAACGATCCCGCCGTCGTCTTCCTCGATGAGCCGACCCTCGGCCTGGATCCTCGCGGTCAACAGGAGCTGCGCGAGCTGGTGCGGCGGATCGCCCGGGAGCGAAACGCCGGCGTGGTGCTGTGCAGCCATCTGCTGGCGGAAGTGGAACAGGTGTGCGATGACGTGGTCATTCTCAGCTCCGGTGAAGTGGTGGCGTCGGGACACGTGGCCGATGTCATCGGCCACGCTGAGCAGGACGTCGTCCGGGTGCGTGTTCCCGCAGCGTCGGTGGAGGCCTCGCTGCGGGCCCTGGAAACGATTCCGGCCGTCAAGAACGTGGCCCCGGCCGGCGCCACGCCGGGGTGGCTGCGGGTGGAGCTGAACGGCCTGTCCGGAGAGGAGCACGCCGTCAACAACCGGATCCTGGAAACCCTGATCCGCGCCGACATCACCGTCCTGAGCTTCGAGCCCCAGGGTGGCCGGCTCCAGGACGTGTTCCTACACCTGACTGCCGAAGGCATCAAGTGAAGGCCGCGTGGTGGGTGATCTGCGCGCGCGAGCTGCGCGATCTCTGGATCGGCGGCAAAGCGCTGCACCTGATCCTCGTGTACAGCGTGATGCTGGGGCTCTATTCGTTTCTGCTCGCCAGCAACGCGGAGGTGCAGCTGCTGCCCCGCACGGAAATGGTGGCAGAGATCGTCAAGGCCTCCATCGCGGTGGCCCTGTTCATCGGCCTGCTGATCGGTGCGGACAGCATCTGTGGCGAGCGGGAACGCGGCACCCTCGAGGCGCTGTTGTTGACACCAGCAAGTCGCCGCCAGCTGTTGCTCGGCAAGCTGCTCGCCGCCGTTTCCCCCTGGCCCATAGCACTTGCGATCAGCATTCCCTACTGGGCCGTGCTCTCCAAGGGTGATCCAGTGTTCGGGCAGGCGTTGCTGTGGGGCACCGTGCTGGGGACTCTGTTGGCCCCCGCTGTGGCCGGCCTTGGGATGCTCGTCAGCATTTGGAGCAACACCAACAAGGGCGCCATGTTCGTGAGCCTTGGTCTCTTTCTTCTGATGCTCATTCCCACCGAGCTGGCGCGACCCGGCCGAACGGCCACCGCGGCCGAGCTCAAGCGCGCGGCCGTGTATTTGTGGGTCAACCCGTGGGACGCCGCGGCCAGCTTCCTGGGGAACGTCATGATGTTTGGCGCTCGGCCGGCCGAGGTGGCGTACCAGCTCACTCTCCCGGTGGCCTTCCCGCTGCTCGTCCTGGGAGCGCTGTTCCTTTACGGCCATCGCAGTCTGCGGCTCGAAGCGGGCGTGGCCGCCCGGCTGCAGGCGGCGTGGCGTCGCTGGACCGCCTGGAGACCGGCCGCCGCACTCAAATCCGGTTCGAAGCCATGAGCCCCAACACTTGGTGGGTCGTGTGCAAGAAGGAGCTGCGCGATCTCTGGATCGGCGGCAAGGCGCTCAACCTCATCATCGGCTATACGATCCTGGTGAGCGTCTACACGTACCTGACGGTCAAAGGCAGCGTGCAGAACTTCATGCCGCCCAAGGAGATGGTGTTCGAGCTGCTGAAGCTCGTCACGATCGTCGGCGTGTTCATGTGCCTGATCATCGGGGCGGACAGCCTGAGCGGCGAGCGGGATCGCGCGACCCTCGAGGCGCTGCTGCTGACTCCGGCGAGTCGCCGGCAGATGGTGGTGGGGAAGTTCTTGGCCGCCATTTCGCCCTGGCCCGTGGCCCTGCTGATCGCCATCCCCTACATGCGTGTGCTCTCCCAGGGCGATGAAGTGTTCGGGCAAGGCGTGCGCTGGGGGGCCCTGCTGGGGACCCTCTTGAGTTTGGGATTCACCGCGCTCGGGATGTTCGTGAGTTTTTGGTGCCAAAACAACAAGACCAGCATGTTCATGAGCCTGGTCCTCTTCCTGTTGTTCCTACTCCCAACCCAACTGTCTGGGCATGCCCAAGGTGGCTTTATGGGGTTGATGATGCAAAAGATTGATCCGCTGGCGGCTCAGCGGCACTTTCTGGCCAGCATCCTCGTGAACAATCGGACGCTCGAGGAAATGCGGGATTTCCTGCTGTCGCCCCTGATATTCGCAGCCAGCTTCGTGCCGCTGTTCTGGTACGCCGGCGGAGGTCTCCGGCTTGAGCCCGGCAGAGAGCCCCGCTCACGATTCGCGCGGAGCGGCGCCGTCGGCATGTTCCTGCTTGCCTCCCTCATCACGAGTATGTGGCGTGCGACGCCACTGGGCGCCCAGGCGGCGACGCCGCCGGCGCAAGGCTGGCTGGGCGTCTCGATCGACGTGGGCGCCAAGACGGTGCAGGCGGGATCCACGATTCTGTACCAGACAGTCCTCACCAACCATGGGGCCACGCCGTCGACACCGCTGATCGTGGCGATGAACATCATCAATCTCAACGCCAAGGGAGACGTGGTCGATCCCGAGGATTGGTCACCGCAGCGGACACAGTACCACGACGGGCTGGCCCCGGGCCAATCCGATACGCTGTCCTGGCGGATCAATGCCATTCTCGACGGCGACTTCATGGTGTACATGGTCGCCATTCCGTCCCCGGCCGGTCCCGACGTCACCAGCCAGCCGGTGGCGAGCTCGGGCATTCACGTGACGGTGACGCCGTTTACCAAGCTCAATCCCGGCGGCGTGCTGCCGTATGCCATCGGGGGGCCCGTGGTGCTCGCGGTGATCATCCTGCTGGTGTACCGCAACCGGCGCCGGCAGATCGACGCGGGCGAAGCCAGCTGAGCGGTACGATTCGGAACCGACGGTTACGACAACGAAAGAGGGAGGAGATATGCAGCACCGCAATCGCAGGTTGATGGTGCCCCTGGTGGCGGTAGGGCTCGGGCTGACGGCGTGCCACCAGAAAGCCGCCGCGCCGGCCAAGATCAAGCCGGCCACGATCGAGCATGTCGAAGGGTCGGAGCTGGCCCGCGTGACGCTGACCGAGCGCGCGGCTCAGCGCCTCGACATTCAGACCGCCGCCGCGCGTGAGGTCGCCACGGCGCGCTCGGGCCGGCGCATGGTGGTGCCCTACGCGGCGGTGCTGTACGACGCGAAGGGCAACACGTGGGTGTACACCAGCCCGGCGACCCTCGTCTTCGTCCGCCATCGCATCACGGTGGACTACATCGAGGGCGACCTGGCGGTACTGACGGACGGTCTGCCGGCGGGTACGCAGGTGGTCACGGTGGGCGGGCAGGAGTTGTTCGGAGCTGAATTCGAGATTGGTCACTGACTGCTGAGGGAGACTGCCGCCAATGATGCAATGGATCGTTTCCTCGAGCCTCAAGTTCCGGTACATCGTGGTCGCCGGGGCTGCGGCGATGATGTTCTTCGGGATCTCGCGGCTGCGCCACATGCCGGTGGACGTCTTTCCGGAGTTCGCGCCGCCCAAGGTGGAAGTGCAGACCGAAGGCCAGGGCATGTCCTCCGCCGAGGTCGAGGACCAGATCACCAACCCGATGGAGTTGGTGCTCATGGGCACGCCGGAGCTCGACGTGGTGCGGTCCAGGTCGGTGAACGGACTCTCACAGATCGTGCTCCAGTTCAAGCGCGGCACTGACATCCTCTATGCACGCCAGCTGGTCCAGGAGCGCCTCAACCTGGCGATCGCCAACCTGCCATCCTCGGCGACGGCGGCTCCCGTGATGCTCCAGCCGCTCTCGGCGACGAGTCGGGTGATGAAGATCGGGCTGTCCTCGACACAGTACGACCTGATGGATTTGTCGATGATCGCCTACTGGACCATCAAGTTCCGCCTACTCCAGGTCCCCGGCGTGGCCAACGTGCCGATGTGGGGCGAGCGGATCAAGATGTTCACGATCCAGGTCGATCCGGAGCGGGCGCGCCGGCACGGCGTGTCGATGAACCGCATCCACGAAGTCACCTCCGAAACCCTCGACTTCGGGCTGGTGCCGTACTCGGCCTCGTCGAAGACGCAGACCGAGGGGTTCATCGACACCCCCAATCAGCGGCTCTCGATGCTGCACGTCCAGCCGGTCATCGATCCGGAGGACGTGGCCCGCGTCCCCGTCCAGGTGGTCAACGGCAAGACGGTGCGCCTCGGTGACGTGGCCAACATCGTGTGGGATACGTGGCCGTTGGTCGGGGACGCCGTCATCAACGACGGTCCCGGCCTCATGCTGATCGTCGAGAAACTCCCGTGGGCGAACACGCTGGAAGTGACGCGGGGCGTGGACGCGGCGCTCGAGGAGCTCCGGCCCGGGCTTCCCGGAATCGAGATCGACTCCAAGATCTTCCGGCCGGCCACCTACATCGAGCTGTCGGTCCACAATCTCAACCGGGCGCTGCTGATCGCCTGCGTGCTCGTGATCCTGGTGCTCGCGTTCTTCTTGTTCGACTGGCGTCCGGCCCTGATCAGCGTCGTGGCGATCCCGTTGTCACTCTTGGCCGGAGCGATCGTGCTGTACCTGCGCGGCGCGACGGTCAACACGATGGTGCTGGCGGGGTTCGTGATCGCCGTCGGGGTCGTCGTGGACGACGCCATCATCGACGTCGAAAACATCACGCGACGCTTGCGCCAGCACCGCAAGGAGGGCAGCACCAAGTCGACCGCCCGGATCATCCTCGAGGGCTCGCTCGAGGTGCGCAGCGCCATCATTTACGCCACGCTGATCGACGTAGTGGCTCTGCTCCCGGTGTTCTTCATGCAGGGTCTCTCGGGCGCGTTCTTCCGGCCGCTGGCCATTTCGTACGGGCTCGCGGTGCTGGCCTCCCTGCTGGTTGCCTTGACCGTCACCCCGGCGATGGGCCTGATGCTGCTGCGCAACGCGCCGCTCAAGGAGCATGGGTCGCCGATGGCGCGGTGGCTCCAGAGCCGCTACCAGGCGCTGTTGTCGCGGATCGTTCAGGTGCCCCGCGGCGCATACGTCACGGTGGCCGTCATCGCGCTGGCCGGCGTCCTGGTGGCACCGCGGCTGGGGC